>CAYZTA010000004.1:0-48138 GCA_964481145.1 uncultured Sandaracinus sp. | reverse complement strand
CGGTTTGTGGCGCCTTCTACTTACCCTTGGCCCCGTGGGATTGGGGGGGGGGCGCTTCCCCTCCTCCCCCCCCCCCCACGGTGGTCAGTGGGCTTGGCCTTTCGGCATTCGACACGACCAACGCGGCATTGACCCCTGCCCATTTCGGCTTGAGTGGAGGGACTTCGGCGTCGCTCACCACGCGTCGAAATGCGATCATCAATTGGGTTCATGGGCGTCCGGGAACCGTGCGAAATGGAAATCGTTTCGGCGATATCTACCATTCGACTCCGGTCGTGGTCGGTCCTCCTCGGAGTGATATCGCGGATGAGTCATTCAATCTTTTTCGTCGTCGCCCCGATGTGGCGACTCGACCCACGGTCGTTTATGTGGGGACCAACGACGGTGTGTTGCATGCCTTTGCGACCGAGGACTTCCGTGTCGGCACGCGAACACTGAGCGCGGGGGAGGAGATTTGGGGATTCGTGCCGCCAGCGGTTCTCGCTCGGCTCGAATCCGCGACGGTTTCCCATCAGGTGTTGGTCGACGGACCGCCGGTCGTGCGCGATGTGTTTTATATGCGCACTCCGGGGCAGTCGCCGACGGCCGACGCCGCGAACCCGGCGTCCTATCGCACCGTGCTGGTGATGGGATTGCGAGGAGGGGGCAATCACTACTTCGCACTCGATGTCACAGATCCTCTGACACCTCGGTTCCTCTGGCAGTTTACCGATCGTTATATGGGGCGCACCTTTGCTCGTCCTGGCGTAGGACAAGTGTTGGTGGAGATCGGTGGTGTGCTCCAAGAGCGCGCGATCGCGCTCTTGCCCGGAGGGCAGGGGGACATCGATCTGGATGCTGAACGAACCGCGGGGGCGATGGGATGTTCGCCTCAAGGGATCGGTCGACCTCCGGTGACGACGGGGACGACGAGCGTACGTTCGCGTCAGCGGTGTTGGGGGCTGGCGGGTCGTCAGCTGCATTGGATCGACATCGTGACGGGGGAGACGGTTTCCTCTTTTGGCAGCACTGTGTTCAATGCTCCCATGACTGGCGGTGTTTCTCTTTACACAGGGGACACCGGGACAATCGCCACACGTGCGTTTGCGACTGACGAAGATGGGGTGATCTGGCGAATCGATTTTTCGAGTCGTCGCCCTTCTGATTGGAGCGCTCGACCATTCCACGACATTTTCTGGGATGGCCAAGCCACGGCGGGACAACCGGCGTATGAGCCGCCTCTCCTCTCGACGGATGTGAATGGAAACATCGTGGTTCTCCAAGCGACGGGAAATGTCGATCAGCTCGACGGAAGTGCGCTCAATCGAGTGGTGTCATTGATGGAGTGCGACCCTGCATTTGCCCTTTCGGCAAGCAGTTGTCCGACCGGTGCGACGGGTGTGAGCGCGGCCCTCAACTGGGAGGTTCGTTTGCGGCCTGGTGAACAAGTGACAGGTCCGCTCGATTTATATGAAGGAGTTGCGTATTTCGGATCCTTCGAATCGAATACCGGAACGAGTGCTTGTAATTATGGTCGGAGCCGCATTTGGGGCGTGAACTATATGGAGGGAGGAGGCGCTCCTCCGACAGGATACGTATCCGTCGTGTCGGGAGGATTTCCAACGCCTCGAATGCAATCGATGGAAGGGGGGCCGCTCGATGCTCACTTCATTGGCCCATACGAAAACCAGATCGTCATGGGGGTCCAGGTCAATCAACAGATCACCTGCGTCCTCGGCGCCGAGAGCTCGGATCCGTATCTCGGGATGCAATACGAAGTGTCTGGAACAGGTGGGGCTCAGTTTCAGCTGACGGCTCAAGTGAGCGGCCGCGATAGGGCAGCCGCTGCCGGAAGCTCTTCGGTGCGCACCATTTCGCAGACATTGCCTGCGCCAGCCGCATATACTCGGGTGCTGTCGTGGGTGCCTCAAGCGGACCAATGAGATCGATCGAATGGGGGGCGTGGCTCGTGTGCGCGGTTGTAGCGAGCGCATGTGGGCCATCGGACGTTCAGGAATTGCCGGTGGAAATCGCCGCGGCTCCGGCATTGCCGTCTGAGCACGCAAGTCCCGAGGAGTCGCTCTACGACGCCAATGGTGATGTGCTCGAGTCGACATCCAGGGTGGCAGGGCTCGTGTTGCCGCGTGGCGTCGAACTCGTGCTGGATGAAGAACGGCGTCACGTCTACGAGAGCTCGATTCCTCTGATGAAGATGCAACGGTATTTCGGAGTTCGGCTGGTGACAGGCCAGGTCGATTCCCATCCGAACGGAGCGGCGACGTATGTCGATGCGTTGCCGCGTGACGTGCGGGGTGGGCAAGTCCGACTCGATGTGACGATCGAACCGAGCTCGCGGTCGCGATCGCGAATCGAAATCATCGAACGTCGGCCTGCGCCGGTATCTCCCCCTTCTGAGGCTGAGTCGATCGAGCGCTTGCGTGAACGATTGCGTCGCGCAGATTGATCGTTCTCATGGAAGGGTGATTTCGGCGGGCAACTCGTCACGTGCACTTCGTGATGAAGGCATGGGTGATCGCATCTGTGCAAAGTTTCTCGCGAAACGACGAATCCGGCGGCCTTGTGCCGAATCGAAGAAGGGCGGTCCATCGCCTCTCTCGTAACTCATGATGTTGCCCGCTGTGGGTGAGTGAGGGTTGCCGAAATAATGGCCGAGCTCATGCGCCAAGACGGTGCTCCCGGCGATCGATGAGACGACCACGAAATGCGCCCCTGGGCGTCCCACGGGTCTCCAGTGGACTCCGCGACGCATGAGAGTGGGGTCATCGACGTCGCGTAAAGAACGGACGATGAAGACGTCGATGCGTGCATGGTCGAGGAGTGCGCCGAGCGCGTGTCGATCGGCTCGTGTTTCGAGCTCGGCATGTCGATCGGACAATCGAAGACGCTCTTCGGCCCAGAACTCCACTCCATGAGGAGCGAAGAGGATGTTCGCTGTGGCGACCTGTTCGCGAAGCCAAGCATCATGAACGATCGGAGCGGTGCTCTGGCCCGCGCGCCGCGCGACATGAAGGCGAAGCGGAAAAACGAGAGCCTCTCGATCTTGCGCCACCCCAGAGTGGCCTGTGGACACGAGCATCATCAGAATACAGAACGTGAGTGCGCACGAATTACGCACCGCGCGTTCGGAGGATGCGTTCGAGTTCATTTCGAATCGCGCCGCTTTCTGTCGCATGAGCTCTCCTCAAAAGCGCGACCGCGTCGGGATGGTCTGCGCGCACCAGCAAATCTCGCGCGAGCTCTCGTTCGCCTCTCTCACCATGACGAACCACATCGATCAAGAGCTCGGCGGCTTCGACGCTCGAGATTTTTCCGATCGAAGTGAGGGCCGCTCGCCTGGTCTCGGGATCTTGAGCATCTCGATAAATCCGCGAGAGTGGATCGAAAGCATGTCCAAAATGGAGGCTTTGCACTGCGGCGAGAGCCTCTCGTCGTACGGTCGCGTCTTCATCGCGCAATCCACGAAAAATGGAGGTGAAGGAGCGCTTGAAGAAGAGCTGGCGCACGGCACGCATGACAGCCGCTCGAACTCGCGGGTCTTCGTGAAATGACAATGCTTCGAGCGGTGCGAGCGCGGCGTAGATCTCGACGCGTCCAAGGTGCCCTGCCAATCCGATCCAGGTCGTGGGCAAAGGCGCATGGGCATCCTTCGCACCCAACTCTGCCAGCTGACAGAGAAGCGCTCGCCTTCGCGTGAAGTCTGGCCATTTGGGGTCCATGGCGACTTCCGCCATCGTCTCTGCGGGATCGCCGGCCTGCTCCCATTCGATCACATCGAATCGCCAGATTTCCGGATAAGCGGTGTCCACTCGCAAATAATCCGGAAAACTTGGCATGGCGGTGTCGTCATCGGCCATGTTTTCGAGGCGAGCCGCGAGTCGTGCATATCGTGCACGCCTTTTTTCGGAAAGCGCGAGTTTCGATAATACGGTGTAGATCTCACGCACTTTCGAATAGATGCCGAGCTCGTTGTAGGCATCGATGGCGGCGGCGTAGCTGTTTTCAGCGAGCTCCGCGGAACCTCCGCGTTGCGCGATCCACTCTGCAGCGAGCAGATGGGTTTCGGCACCCCGAGCGCGATAATGGCGCGCATAGGGCATGTTCTGACGCTGTGCGTACTCTGCGGCTTCGCGATAGAGCGTCGCACATGCGTGGAGCTCCCCCATCCGCTTTGCGAGTTCTTGGAAATCTTCGAAATACTGAAGGACGTAGTATTTGAGTCCATCTTCGCGAAGGATGCGAATGCAGTTGAGATAGCCTTCGGCGAGATTTTCGAAGCTCCCCTCTCGTCCGATCGTGAGGAGAACTCCGTAACAATCGAAGGCTCGCTCTCGTTGCCCTCGTTGTTCGAAAGCGTCCGCGGCCGCGGTCAACAAATGCATCGCGTGAACGATTTCGCGTCGACCAGGTTCGGCGTCTCCCAACCGTGTGCAGGCGCGCCCCAAATTGAAGCGCACGAGACCCTGGGTGTAGGGATCGTCTTGAAGTCGACGATCATTGGCCAATCGCTCCCATAAGACGCGGGCGCCGCGATCGTTCTGTGCGAGCTCGAGTTGAATGGCGGCATGTCCGTTCCATCCTGCGCTTTCGAAATGTCGCGCCGCTTCGGCGTGATTTTTTTTCACGACGGCACATCGTGCGAGATCGAGCGGCTCGTCCCTTGCGAGTTCGGTGGCGCGCCCAAGGTCGCCGAGAAAACGCCACGCCGCACCGGCGGCTCGGTGCCGTCGAAGATGCTCGTAGCACGCGGCCATTTGTCTCAGATGGCTGCGAAACTCGTCGTCGATGACGTGCGAACGATCGATGAGCAACCAGAGCTTGACGAGGGCATCTTCGTGGTGCCCTGCGCGGACGAGTTCCAGCGTCTCGCGCTCCACCTGACGTTTGTCGATTCCGGCGATGGCCACGTTCTACCCGTCGTCTGTGTTCGGCTTACCATGCAGATATTCCTCGAGCTCGGCTTCTGCGCGCTCGAGGTCGGACGGGTGGGTTCGATGTTCGCCCGGTCGCGACGGACCCATTGGGGGAGCCACGCTGTGCCGCTCCTTGCCGGCGGCGTCATCGATGATGGCGAGCGCTCGATCTGCCCGTGATTCGCGTTGCTCGAGCACCGTCTCATCGACGACCTGAACCGTATGCAAGCGATGGAGATATTCGAGGTCGAGCTTTCCCGTCGAGGGCAACATGAAGATGCCATAAAGAGTGGCGATCTCACGCAAGCGATCGATGGTGCCGAGCGGGACGTGGCATTCGGCGTGCGTCAAGATGTAGAGAATGGGCGCTTTGCGCTCGCGTTTGGCGACTCGGACGAGCTCACCTTCGAGGAGCCCGAAGACCTTGGCGTAATTGCGTCCATGCTCTCCTTTGAAACTGAGCACATAAGGCACGTCGATGCCGCTGTCGGCGCGCCTTTTGGCGCGTACGTGTTGTGTCTCGTAAAGACGAGAGTCAAAAAATCGAAAGAAGACATCTTCTCCTCGAAGAATGAGTTTTTTGATCAGTGTCAGTGCGAGTCCGCGCGCGAACACGCTCCGCTGTCCGCGCATCGATGCAGTGGCATCGCACACGATATAGTGAAGGTTTCTCTCCTCTTCACGTTCCTTTTCGCGCGCGTAATAAAAAATTTCGTTTTCTACGAATCGCTGTTCGAATAGGTCGATGTCCCACGCGAGCTCACTCAAGACGAGCGAATCAATGGCGCCTCGTCTCGCGAGTCCCGCATATCCATCGACGCTGAAAGTCTGACTGCCAGTTGCGCGCTTCGTCTCGAGCACACTGGGCAAGAGGTCCAGTGAGAAATTTGCCACATCATTGGCTTCTGGGCGGCTCAAGACATGAAGCAAATCGAGCATCCCGAAGGCGCCCGCGGCGCTCGCCTCCGCGCCCATCATGCCGAGAAGCCGAAGAGTCTCGATATCGATTTGTTCGATTGCGGTGACGAGTCGCAATCGCTCGCGTGCGAGATGGATGAGGAGCTGTCCATCCGAATTACGGTCGGATTCAGAAAAGAGTTTCGGCAATCGCAGGGGCAAGCCCTGATAGGTTTCGGGATCGAGCGGCAGAGGCATGACACTCGGGCGCCTGCCGGGTCCGAGATGGCGCTCGTGGATAGGGCCGAGCACCCGCAATAGAATGACCGAAATGAGATCGTCTGAAAGACGCCATGCGCGCGTGCGCTCTACGATTTCGCTCTGAGCGATTTCTTTGAGCGTCTCGATCCACTCGCGATGTGCTTCTCGTACTGCACGCGGGACTTGAATCTCAGAAAAAGAAGGCCGGGCACCGATGGTGTTGGGTTCGGCGATGAACAAGATTCCGAGATCGTGAACGACCCAAAACGGCACCGCTAGATTCACTTTGGCGAGCGTGTTCCGGAGATGCGCGGCCCGCAGGATCAGCATCGGGTTCTCCGTCTGCACCGAGGAGAGGAGAAGGCCGCCAATTTCGCGTGCTTGATCCGTGCCGAGGGAAATGGTCACTGGCTGAATTTGCCGGATTGATAGACATGTCCGAGGAGCTGGTCGACGCGGCTGACGGCGTCGACGGCGGGACGTGTGCCGATGGCCTGGAGCGCTGCGCGAATTTCTTGGAGCGCTTTGAGTTGAGAGAAGAGCTGAATATCGCTCAGAGGGCGATCTCCGGTGATGAGATCTCGAATACGATTCATCTCTTTGAGGAGCGCATCGATTCCGACTTCAGTGGCGGTGGCGCGGCGCGCGAGAGGGTGGTCTCGATACCATTGCTCGAGTACGGGGCCGACGATTCCGTCTAAGATTTCCGACTGGTCGAGGCTGTTCCAGACATGCTTGAGCAGGAAGAAATCGCTCTGGTCGGGCGCCGAACGACCGTCGATGAGCGCGCTCGCACAAAAGAGCTTCAACATTTTCACCGCGCGCCGATCGCTGATGGAGACGCCTTCGGCGCGAATCTGGAAGATGAGTCCTTTGTATTGGGCCAAGAAATTTTCGGGAATTCGACGCATCCGTTCGCCGAATCCTGCATGCAGGTTCGTCAAATCATGCGCGGAGAGAAGGGGCGTCATGCGATCGTATTCGCCCGTGATCTTTGCGGCTTCGTGGGCAAGTCCGCGCACGAGCAAATCATGGAAATGATAACTGTCGAGATTGTCACTCCGCAGACGAATCAAAAAGCGATCGAAGATCGCCATGAGATCGTCATCATTGGGAATCTCGTTGCTCGCGCCGAACGCGCTGATCAGAGGGACCTTGAGCGCCGCGCCGCCGACCGTGTAGACGCGCTCGTTCAGTACGCTGAGGAGCGAGTTGAGGATGGCGCTATTGGCTTTGAAGACTTCGTCGAGGAAGACGATTTCTCCTGTTGGGAGCATCCCTTCCATTCGTCGTTGATAGGTGCCTGAGCGAAATGCTTGAATGTCGATGGGCCCGAAGATCTCGTTGGGCTCGGTGAATCGAGTGAGCAGGTATTCGAAGTACCGTGCATCCACGAGCTTCGCGAACATGCGCACGATCGCGCTCTTCGCGGTTCCGGGAGGGCCCACCAGGAGCATGTGTTCACCCGCGACCGCGGCCACGAGCATGAGACGAACGGTCTCTGTTTTTCCCAAGAACGTGCGCTCGAGCACGTGCGCGATGCTCGTGAGTCGTTCTACGATTTGGCTTTCATGGGCGGTCACTCGCGTACCTCGAATCGGTGCAATCATTCCGTGAAAGCGAACCGCGCGCGAGACAAAAGCGCGTGGACTTCGGCGAGCTGTTGTCGAGGGACGAGTTTGCGCAAGGCATGTGCGCGGTTCGTGACGAGCCCACGATCCGGGCTGTCGAGCAAGTCGAAGGGGGCCTGGAGAGCAGGGGCATCGAGCCACGCCAAGAGCACCGCCGCATATCGTGCCGCATGAACTGGGATGGCCGCCGGCAATCGCTTTTCCCGTCGCGTATCGAGGGTGGCGGTCAGATGAATCTCGAGGAGGAAATCGAAGAGCGGCGCGAGGAGGGCGGGCTTCGCATGGCGAAGCTCCGGTGCCGCCAATGCAGCGCCGAGCACACTGGCGTGGGCCCACTCATCGTGTCCCGCGATGGTCCGTGCGATTCCGCCGCGCAATGCGCGATCGGAGAGGACCTTGAGGATCGCGAGACCGAAGCGCAGTGGGTTCGCGCGATCGGGACAGCAAAGCTCGGTGACGGGGGATCGCGAAAGGAGGTCACGGAGGCGCAACGTGAGGCCGAGATCGTGTTGCTCATCGAGCTTGGAGAATGTGGCCATCAGCTCGATCTCCGAGTGCTCCTCGTGAACGAGCCGGACGCGCGGGAAGGCCACGACGTTGGGAGGCGGAGGTCGTCCATAGAAACGATAAGTGTAGGCCCAGTTGGTGACGACGGTGTCGCGTCGTACGGCCTTCAGAAAGGCGCTGACCATGGCGTGGCGTGCGAGCGCTTCGGCGCGCGTGGCGGGCGCGTCGATCTCACTCAGCAGTTGATCGATCCATTCGAGGATGACATTGCGCGCGCCGCGCACGAAGATGCGATCGAGGCTGGGATCGGTGAGATAGAGGAGATTGTGCAGGACCATGGCGATGGCCACGAGGTCGCGCGTGGGCCAGGTCACGGCTTCCATCATGGTGATTTCGGACCCGCCGCGATGGAGCGCGTGGATGATGTCGAGCTCGGCTTGGGCGGAGTGTGTTTGTGCTCTCGCGAAATAGTCGAGGGCCCCGGGAGCGAGAGGTCGCCCTAGTGAAGCGTCGCGACCGGAAAGGAGCGGTGCGAGGAACTCCGTGATCAACGCGTCGTACGCTTGCTGCAATTTGGCAGCGACTCGCGGGTCTGCGCTCAAACGTCTTCCGTTTCTCGGAGTGCCTCTTTCGATTCCGATTCGGCGCGGCCAGGAGCGCCCCAGAGTGGAAAGCGTGTCTCGGGGCCGTATTCGATGTGCGGCAGTGGAGGGTCGTATTTGAGTGGCGCGTTGGCGTGTATGTTCTCCATGGCGATTTCGCTCAGCATCTGGCGAGAGATGGTTCCGAAGCTGTCGTTCGAAATCGCACGAGGAAGGGGAGATTCAGGTTCGAAGAAGACGTGCGCCCCACCGCGTTGACCAAACAGCTCTTCGAGCACGGGTGGTGAGATGGCAGGCATGAGCGTCAACCCTGCTGGCACATAGATACGTGGTGCGAATTCACTATAGAATCGACCTAGAGGCACGCCTTCGATGCCGGCTGGGTCGAGGAGGTAGAAAGCTTCGTCCGTGATCGCGACGCGGAGTGAATCGAGGGTGCGTTCTGGGAGCAAATAGAGCAGTTTCACGAACCATTCGCGCTGCGAGGTGGGGATGATGCTCGCGACGATGTTTCGAAAGGGTGCTTGCGTGGCTGCGAGCCGCAGATCGAGGGCCACGGCTTGGGCGTCGCCCACGGGGTATCCACGCGGAATCGAGCCTGGGGTCTCGAGCGATACGGAAGAACGCACGAGGGAACCGACCGGTGCGAGAGGGGGGAGCGGGTCGATGATCGTGACGTGTCCGTCTCCTCGAAAAAGGGTGAGTGAGCCTCCTGGGAACAGGCTTTGACACGAGTCGAGCGCGATCGGATGTTCGAACCCGAGCTCGATCCCGGCGCCTTTGCCGATGGGCGCAAAGACGTGCACTCCGGGAAGGGAGCGAAGGAGCGAGACGATTCGCGTCGAGGCCTCCTCCAACTCGAACAAATGGAGGCGGGTGGGGGCGTCTTCGAATGCGCTCTGGCTCGGCCATTCCACGAGTGTGACTCGGGCTCGCGACTTCCAGCGGAAGAGATAGCCAATGAGCGCGTGGCCAAGGCCCGTCTCTGCACTCACCCAAAGACGGGGCGGAGTGGTTGTCGCTGCGGCCGGGGCCCGCATGGGTTCGAGCTTGAGCAAGAGCTCTCGGAACGAGAGCTCGCGCTCGAATGTGTACACTTGTCGGAATTCGTCGTGATAAAGGACGACATCGGCGGGTTCGTCCAAGAGCTCCATCACGTCGTATCCAAGGGGTGAGGCCGCGTCGCGATACTTCACGAAATGTCTCGAAGTGCCTGTGAAGACGAGACCGCCGGCCAGGCGCGCGATCGCCGATACGCGATCCATGCGGTACGACGATTCGGCCGTCAGGGTGACGAGAAGCTCGCGCGTTCGGAGCGGGGTGACGACGCGCCTGATCGAAAGGGCTGGAAGGACCTCGTCGAGTGAGCTCGTCTCGCCATACGCACGAAAGAATGCAACGACGCGATCGAGCGATGGGAAGAGGAGCAATCCCTTGGGTCCGAGCACCACGCCGCGCGTATCGGGCGACACACCTGGAGTGCGGAATCGGCTCTGATGGAGCGCTGCACGCTCGAGATACGCGGACATCGTCGGAGGATGGACGAGTGTGCGCGATCACCCGCCCGAAATCCACGATTCACATCGCGGACCTCAATTCGGGGGCTCTCCCTCGTTCGATCGCTCGTGCTTGGCCCATCCTGCCCTCTGTCATGTAGGATTCGCCGCACCGAGGAGAGATGCATGGCGGCAATCGACGTGATCGGGATGGAGACGCGCAGGGTCTTGTTCGAAGTGATGATGTCGATGGCATGGGCTGATCGCGAGCTCGCCCCCGAGGAGCATCAAGCCGCACGAGGAGCCGCGATTTCGATGGGACTCGTCCTGCCGAGCGATCGCGAGCTGACGTCTGCTGATAGGAGACCTCTCCACTTGGACGAGATTGATCCAGGGGAGCTCGATGCGCGCGATCGCGAAATGGTCTATTTGTGTGCGGCTTGGATGGCGTTGGCCGATGCCGCCGTGGAGCCCGAGGAGACCGAGCTGCTCCGAGAATTGCGACGAAAACTCAAGATCGAAGACGAACGCGGACAATGGCTCGAAGCACGCGCGCTTTCACTTTATGAATTTCAACCGACGACGCGGACGAACTGGTGGCGAAACTTTGACAAGCTGGTGGTCGAAGCCGTGCGTGCGATCGAGTCCGCCAGTGCATGAGCGTTTGCGAATCTTGGCGGTGTGCGCGCTCGTCGTGCTTTCGAGTGTGTCGCGAGGGAAGGCAGAAGAGCCGATGGAGGTCTCTTCGCTTCGCTCTCGCGTGAGCGAGCTCGAGGAGGCGGCGGAGCGCGCCGATGCTGGAGAACTTCTCGGGCACGCGCGCCAAGCGTTGCGCGAATCCGATCGGCGGAGGACGCACGGCGAAACGGAGGCAGCTGCGCGTGCGGAGGCGATCGCGCGCGCGGCTTTACGGGCTGCGGAGCGACGTATCGAAGCCCATCGCGCACGTTCGGAGCTCGTGATGGCGCGCGCACGCCGAGTTCAGATGGAGTTGCGTGTCCAGGCCGCCGCAGAGGCGTTGGCGCGTTTGCAGCACGAGCGAGAACGGGACGGATCGTGAGAGCGTTTGTAAGTTCAGTTGGCGCGATATGCGTCGTGTTGGGGTGCGGGCCTTCTGTTCGAGATGCGGCAGACGTGCGTCGCGACCTCACCCACATGGGGATCGAGGATGCGCGCGCCACCGCGCCAGAGCTCGTGGCCGCGGCATATGCCGCGGCAGACGAGTCCGAACGTGCCTTCGCCAGCGGAGATCTCGACGCGTCTGCAGATCATGCGACACGGGCCCGCCTCGAAGCGGCGGCGGCCTTGGCGGAGCACGAGCGGGCGCGGATCGAGCACGAGCGGGCTTCGATCGAACAGGAGGCGATCGTTCTCGAGGAACGCGCGGTGGAAGACGAGCGCGCAGCGCGCGCGATCGAAGCCGAGATGGCGCGAGCTCGCGCATCCCGCGCCGCACGCGAGGAGTTGGAGCGCGCCCTCGAGCTTGCCGAGCGTGATGAAGCTCATCCGGTGCGGCGTGCGCGTGTGTCGATCGCCGATGATGCAGAGCTGCGACGCGCAGCGCTCGCGATTCGCGAACGGGCGCGTTTGCTCATCGCGGCAGCGGGGGTGATGGGCGCGGAGACCATCGTCCTCGCACGCGCCGAAGAGCTCGCCGGTCTGTCGGCTGGTCACGGCAGTCCCCGACAAGCGCTCGAACTGGCCGAACAGGCCCATGAAGCCGCCCGTGATGCGCTTGCCAGCGCACGTCGAATGCGCCCTGCTCCCACCCGAGAAGAGATCGCGTCCTTGCTCGAGGCCGCTCGAGAAACGGGGCTTTCGGTCATGCAATTCGAGCGAGGACTTGGGTTGGAGCTTGGCTCCATGTTCCGCGGTACGACCACGCAACCATCGCCGGGTGCGGAGCGGCGAATCGCGCAGGCGGCGTCGCTTCTGCGGATGCATCCACATGGACCAGTGGCCATCGAAGTGGATGTTCCTGGCGTGGGTGAGTCGGCGACTCGGCTCTCGAGAGCGCGCGCCGAATGGGCGCGCCGCGCGCTCATTTCCGCGGGGATTTCAGCGGAGCGCGTGCATGTACGCGAACCCGGAGTGAGCATGCCCTCGGCCGACTCTGCCGATCGCTTGCGCATCGTACTCGTCGCGTATATCGATCCTCGTTGAGGCGCATCTATCCGAGCAGCGCTTCGATCCGTTTCGGGAGAAGCGGTGCGCCGGCGAGCAGGGGAGCGATCGGCGCGCTGTTCAGCGTGTGCACGTAGATCATCCGCTGTCCACGTCGCGGCCCGCGGGCGTGCATCATCAAAGCGGCCATCGTTTTCGCCGTGTAGCTCGCGTCCAATACGATCCCCTCCGTTTCGAGGGCGACGCGCGTCGCTTCGCGTCCCACACCCGTCGGGATGCCGTATCCCTCGCCGAGAAAACCTTCCTCGATGGTGAGGTTCTTCATCGCGATCTCCGCCACGCCAGGGAAGCGATCGGTGATTCCACGCAGCTTTTGAACCAAACCGCGCGTCAACGCGCTCAGCATCCCTTTGCGAATGAGGGAGCGCGGGGTGACTCGGACGGCCACGATTTCAGCCATCACCCCCGCTGCGGCGAGCCCCACCGCAAGACCTGCGGCGGTTCCTCCCGTGCCGAGCGGTACGTAAATCACATTGGGCTCGCGTGTGCCTGCCTGCAGCAGCTGTTGTCCGAGCTCGAGCCCAGCGTCGATATATCCGAGCACGCCTGACGCATCGCTGCCGCCGGGACCGATCACGAAGATGCGCTTCCTCTGGAGTTTGAGCTTGGTGACGAGCGCCGCGACGGCCGCGGGGAACATCGCGACATGCGAGAGCGGGTGAATGATCGCGCCGGCGGCCAACCCTGCTCGAATGTTGTTCTCGACGTGCTGCGAGCGCATCTGCGGCAAGAGCACCGAATGGACTTCGAAGCCATATCGCGCTCCGAAGAGCGAAGTCGCAAGGACGTGGTGCGAGCCGACCGCTCCGGTCGTGACGATGGTGTTGGCCCCCTCGGCCATGGCCTGCGCCAAGAGAAACTCGAGCTTGCGGATCTTGTTTCCTCCGTAGGTCGGGTGAGTCAGGTCGTCTCGTTTGACCCAGAGTTCGGCGCCGAAAGCGGCGGAGAGCCGTGGGAGGGGGGCGAGCGGCGTGGGATACGTTCCGATCGTGAGGTGCGGGAGGGCCGAGAGCCGCGGCCAACGTTCGACGAGCAACGTCATGTGGGCGGGAGAATAGCGCTTCGAAGCCGGTCGGTAAGAAAAACGATGGGGCCACAAACGGCAAAAGCCGGACCCCTTGGGGGGTCCGGCTTCATGCCTCCTCGAGAGAGGGGGCCCGCTTATTCGCGCTCGGTGATGATGAACTGAACTCGACGGTTCCGCGCGCGATTGCCCGCCGTGATATTGGGCACGAGCGGACGCGTCTCACCATATCCCTGCGCCACCAATCGGCTCGCCTCGACGCCCGCGCTGATGAGCCACTCGCGCACCGCATCGGCGCGACGCTGCGAGAGGTCCATGTTGTGGGCATCATCGCCGTTGCTGTCGGTGTGCCCTTGGATCTCCAATCGGCGAATCTCCGGATGTCGCAAGAGCACGTCTGCGATCTCGCTCAAGAGCGGAGTGCTGTCCGGCAAGATCTCCGCCATGTTCGTGGCGAAGTTCACCTGACGACGGATGATGATCTCGCGCGCCTGGAGCGAGACGAGCGAGCGGCGAGGCCGGGTGATCACGACGATTTCGGGCTGCGTAGCTTCGCGCGGACGCACCTCGAAGCTCTCCTGGTTGATGAGGAAACCTTCGGCGTCCACACGCGCGCTGTAGGTGCCGGGCGGCAAATCATTGCGGATGAACTGACCGCTCGGATCGGTGACGACCGAGAACGTCTGCGGTCCGCTCACCTGCACTTGCGCGCCACCCACGGCACTTCCGGTATCGCTGCGTACGGTGCCACGTACGCTTCCCACCCGCGGAAGCGCGGTCAGCTCGCAACGAGCTTCCACATCGCCGGTCTCGGCGATCGTCGCACTGCAGCGGCCGGCGTTGTATTCGGGGTGGCTGATGTCCATCACCACTTCGCCAGGCTCGAGCTCGTAGCTCACGAAGCGACCATCACCACCGGTCGACTGGCTCGTCAGCTCCCGGCCCACATACGTCACGGTGGCGCCGCTGATGGGGGTTCCGGTGCCCGCTTCGACGACGGTGCCATTCACACGCCCACGAATCGGTGCCGGCGCGGACACTTCGATTCGACGCTCCACTTCACGTTCGACCGTCTCGACGCGCGGGACGGTGTCGAATGCATAGCCGAGCCCCAGGATCACGTTGTAAGGCGCGTTGCCCGCGAGCTCGCGCACGAAGGTCGACATGCCCGTCGTGCCGATATCGACCGCGGCCGTGATCGAGAGCCCACGGAAGGGCGGCATCACACGCACGCCGAGCGTAAGCGTGCTGGGGAACGCGCTGATATCGGTGCGCGCAAGGCAATCATCCGAACCCAGAGGAAGCGTTTCGCTGCCCGGGGCACGTGGGTCGAGGCAGCTGTATCCCTGACGATTGACAGGAATCCCGAGCTGCCATTCGAGCACGGGGCTGATGGTGAAGTCTTGCATCACGGTGAACGGCGCTTCGAAGCCGATCCCGATGTTGAAGAAGTCTGTGCGGTTGATGCCGAGCGCGAAGCGTTCGACGCGGGTCAGGAGCTGACGCGTCTCATCCTGAAACGCCGGCGCACGGGCATCCGGTCCGGTGGTCGGCAGAGCATCATAGCGAGCCTGCTCCACACCACCGATGAGCGCCTGCGAGTTGTCGAAATAATATTGCAGGTTGAGACGTGCGATGAGGGGAATCGGGGAGTCGAGGCCGCGCAAATCGAGCGTGGCGTTGCCGCGAATGCCGATGCTCGTGCTGTCTCCGACGAGGCCGATGTCGCCGACCGTATTGAGCAGCGCGACCGACACATCACCGCCCAACGTCAAGAACGGTAGCACCTCGTAGTAGCCTTTGATGCCGAGGAGCGTGTCACCGAGCACCTGGAAGAGCGCCGGGCTTTCGGTCGCGTTCGAGTTCGCGTAGCTCGCGATCGCAGCATAGATCTCAATGAAATCCCAAGGGCTCCAGCTCAGCGAGAGCGAGCCGCCGATATGGCGGTTGTCATCGCCCGGGTTGAGGAACCCATTGGCAAAGAAGAAGTCCGTGAGGAGCTGGACGCGGAAGCTCTCGCTCGGTCCCGAACCCGCATCGAGCACGTGGATACCACCGACCGAACCGCCCCAGGTGTTGTGGAGTACGAATCGGCGATTTCGCCAATCGTCGCTCGCGCGATCCGACAACAGGTCGCCGGTGCGTCCGCGTGACGCGGTCGCCGGTGCGGCGGCTGAGCGCGCAGATGTCTCGCGCGGCGCTTCACCGAACTCATCCGCCTCGGGTTCGCTCTCCAGACTCTCTTCGTCGTCGAACTCCGCATCGGTGCTGCGGGGGGTCGCTGCCGGTGGAGCTTGACGTTGCTCGTCTTCGAATTCGTCGTCGAACTCGTCGAAATCCTGCGCTGACGAGGTGCTTGGGACAGAAAGAAAGCAGCCGATCGACAACGCGAGAAAGGCTGTTCGTGCGTGGAAAGAAAGCAAGGTCGAAGGTCGCATCCAATGCTCCTCGTGGGCGGAACACCGGGGTTCTACCACAGCTGGCAAGAGCCGATCACGTTTCGGGGCTCATTTGAGCCCCGAGAAACGTGTGAGCAACCTTTCGAGCGCTTCGTTTCACCACTCTTCGTGGTCGGCGATCGGCTCCGCTTGTTCGAGCAACTCCATGGGAGGCACCGTCGGTGTTTCATGGCTGTTTTGTGCCATTTGCCGGGGCCACGGGGCTCCTGGACGCGGCGCAGAACGAACCCGAAGGGATTCATCGAGCTCAGGCCGAGGCGGCTTGGTCGGGTTCGGAATGGGCCCACCGTAATCGAACGAGCCACTCGACTGCGCAGCCGCCGGACGCGGACTCGGCCGGGGTTCCCACGGGGCTGGCAGCACCTCTCGAGTGAGCACGATGTCGCTGAACGAATGAGGAGAAGGGAGCTGGCCCGGCTCATGATGTCGGGTCGGATACGCCTTCGTCGGCGCTTTGGCGGCCCGTGGTGCATCGTTCACGGGCGCGGCGGCTGGGGCTTCCGATTCGTGTTGCGCCACCTCCATCGGATCTTCGGGGAGCGACTCGCCCGTGGCAGCGGCATGTGCGTCGACGTCTTCGAAGCTGTCCGAAGACGAGAACGCGGAGGCGTCTTGCGCTGGCTCCGCGACATCTTCCACGTCCACCCCCTCGAAGGGATTGGGTGGCGGCGCGGAGATCACCTCTCCGCTGAAATCAGTTGGAGATTCCCATTCTTCGGGTTCCGCGCTCGCTTCGACGGAGACCGGGTTTTGATCTGCATCTTCGAGTTCTGCGATCGACACTTCGCCCGTGACTGGCTCTGCGCCCATCATCGATGAACGCGCCATGAGCAGCCGTTCGAACATCACTTCGTGCATGCCTTCGAACTGCAGCGTATCGAGCACCACATCGAAGCGGTATTCGGGTGGATGCTCTTCTCCATTGTCGAACGCGCCTTGCACTCGACCAATGCCAGCCAGTGCCACCTCCCCATCTCCAAGAAGCACGTTGAACTGCACCCATTCGCCTTCCGGAACGGCGGCTGAGCACGGCAGCATCAGCCGTTCTTCATCCACGCGCTGGGAGAAGTTTTCGGTGAGCTCGCTGAAATCGTTGAACGGTGTCGGAATCGTGAGGACCTGGGTCATCGTGGCTCTCTCTCTGATTTGATCTCGAAAGGACGTGCGCGAACACCGGCTTCGTTGACCGAGAGCAGCTCTTCGACGCGCGCTTCGGCGGCATCCAGACGCGAACCCCCTTCGCGGGCAAGACGAACGCCTTCTTCGAACAAGGCGAGCGAGCGCTCGAGGGGGAGATCTCCGCGCTCGAGCTCGCCCACGACTTCCTGTAGGCGGGTGATGATCGTTTCGAATGCGGGCGTGGCCGGTTCACTCATGGACACGGCCACGATGCCCGAGGGGACGGGGCCGGTCAACGGCGTACTGCTCACCTTCCCGTGATTCCGCAACACGGACTTGGGGGCCCTGTCGCGGCCCTTAGGTCACGGCGAGTTCGCCAGTGGGAAGTGCGATGGGGGGCGAGCCGGCGGCGTGTCTGTGGGTGTGATCTGCGCACATCCAAGCGCGCCTTTCGCGAAAGCATTTCGGCACATGGAAAAACACGAATATCAGAACGGCCATGCAGAGGAGAAACGACAGATGACGATGGATCACGTGAGCGAGCAGGAAATGAACCGCTTGGACCAGATGCTCTCGATGGTTGCGCGCCGGCACATGGGCGGCATGGGGATGGGCAGCATGGGGATGATGGGCAGCATGGGTGGAATGGGCGGCATGGGCCGCTATGGGCAAGAAGGCGGGATGGATCTCTTCGAGCGACTGCCCGAGCGTCTTTCGGAGCGCATCCGCGAGAACCTCTCGTTGCGGCTCGCCGAGGCGCTGCGCGAGCGTCTTCGTGAGCGCATCCGTGAGGGTGTGCGCGCGGCGTTCCTCACGGGCATGTCGGAAGGGCACATCGCTCAGAAAATCGTGGATATGGTGCGTGAGCGCATCGAAGAGGCGCTGCGGGAGGACCTTCGGGAGGAACTTCGCGAGCGTCTGGTGGAACGGCTGCGCCAGCATGTGTCGTCGATCGTCCCGAGCGAGAACGGCATCTTGGCGGATCGCATCGCGCACGAGCTTCGTGATCGCCTTCGTGAGCGTGCCGTTCAAGATCGCATCATCCCGATGATCCGTGACCGTGTGCTCGAGGGGCTCCGGATGCGCATCGTCGACGGAATTCGCACGGCGATGATGCAAGGGGAGGGGAGTTGGGGCAGCCAGCAAGCGATCCAAATGCGGATCGCGGATGCGATCGAGGAGCGGGTCGTGCCGGGCCTTCGAGATCGACTCGAAGACGTGCTGAGGGAGCGTCTCGTCAGCACGCTTCGCGAGAAGATCCACGAAGCGGTGCGAAACACGCTGATGAACGAGCCGCAATCCGCTTGGGGCGGCGGCGGTCAGATGGCGTTCGGCGGTGGTGGCCAGATGGCGTTCGGCGGTGGTGGCCAGATGGCGTTTGCAGAGCGAATCGGGGATCGACTTCGCGAGAGGTTTGGGGAAGAGATCGCAGACCGCATTGCAGACCGCGCACGTGAGCGCGTGATGGAAGGTCTCCGTGAGCGCCTCACCGAAACACTTCGCACGGCCATGCAGGGTGGTTACGAGCCGGAGCGGGCTGCCGAGCTTCTGCGGGAGCGTGTGGGGGAGGTCGTTCGCGAGCGCGTGGCGCAAACGGTGCGCGAGCGGCTCCGTGAGGACCTGCGGGATCGCGTCGCCGAGACGGTTCGGAGCGTTGCGCACGAGCGCACTTCGGCTCAGCTCTCCTGAGCGGCTGCGCGCCACATCCAATATCGCGGAGTGCCTTGCGGTTCGATTCGTCGGTCCGCACAGCGCTCCGCGGATGTTTTTCTACTGCATGATCCGTCCGAGGTGGTGTGAAGATCCCAAGATAGGGACGTCCACCGGGGGTCCATAGGTCAAAATCGCCGTCATGGGGTGGATGGAGGGTATTGTCGGCTCGACATTTGGGTTCTGGCATTGACATGCTATCGGGCCCCGGGGATCAATGAAGCAAAAGGTGCGATCGTGCAGTCCGTCTCGAAGTTGCCCACGCTGATGCGGCATGAGCCGTGGAGGCCGTGTGGCGGCTGAACGCTCGAGCGGAGCGTCCGCGGACGCTTCCGGGGGGCTTTCCGCGGAAAATGAGTTGCCGGAGCGTTCTCCGAGCGGCGAGGAGCGGCTTTTGCCGAGCGGACCACCCCCACCCCCTCGCTCGAGCCTTCCTCCTCCACTGCCGCCCAGTACTTCGTCCCGAAGTGTCTCGATTCCGCCACGCCCAGGCGTGTCGGAGCGCCCCTCCGGTCCCGATCCGCTCATCGGGCGGATCATCAACGATCGTTTTCGAATCGTTTCGATGATCGCGCGGGGCGGAATGGGCAAAGTCTATCGCGCCGAACAGGTGCCGCTTGGGCGGGAGGTGGCTCTCAAGGTGCTTCATCCGAGCTACTCGGGCGATAGCGATCCTGAGTTTCACAGACGCTTTTTCCTCGAAGCATCGACCACCGCCAAGCTCACGCACCCCAACACCGTCTCGATCTTCGATTACGGTCGCACCGAGGACGATGTCTATTACATCGCGATGGAGTTGCTCGACGGAAAGACGCTCCATCGTGCGCTTCGCGAATCGGGTCCGATGGACCCAGCGCGAATTCTCCATATCGTTGCGCAGATTTGCCGCTCTCTACGCGAAGCCCATGAGCTCGGCGTCATCCATCGCGATCTCAAGCCCGCCAATATTTATCTCGTCGTCCATGGGGATGAGAGAGAGTTC
The DNA here is from genome assembly GCA_964481145.1 of uncultured Sandaracinus sp. GTDB lineage: Bacteria > Myxococcota_A > Polyangia > Polyangiales > Sandaracinaceae > Sandaracinus. The sequence goes on along the minus strand of CAYZTA010000004.1, from coordinate 28,356 downwards.
GTGAAAGTGCTCGATTTCGGGCTCGTGAAGAGCTTGGAAGACACGGGCGAAGACCTCACCCAAACCGGCCTCTTCATGGGGTCGCCCAAGTACATGTCGCCCGAGCAAATTCGGGGCGAACGCGTGGATGGCCGCGCCGATGTCTATTCGCTCGGTGTGATCATGTACGAGATGCTGACCGGCAAAGTGCCGTTCGATCGCACGAATTCCGTCAATATTTTGATGGCCCATGTGCACGAGCAGCCGCCGCGCATGGCCGACATCAATCCAAACGTCGCGATTCCGCCGCTGCTCGAGCAGGTCGTCATGAAGACGATGGCGAAAAAGCCCGAAGATCGCTACGCGTCGATGGACGCACTGCTCAGTGCGCTCAAAGAGATCGCAGATCCGCTCATCAATCCCGAGCTCAGCGGACGTATCAGCTTGGCAAATTCGGGTGAATTCCGCGAGAGTGAAATTCCGCCCAGAGCATCACATCCGACACCAAGCATATTCGTCAGCGGGCCTCTGCCCACGTCGAAACATCGCACGTCGAAGACGATCGGGGCTATATCGATTGCGATACTTGTCGGGGTGGGTGTCCTTGCGTTCCTGCGGAATACGACTCAGGAGCTTCCGGCGACGGCGCGGTCCAACCAGCCCTCGACGATCCCACCGAGTCGGTCGGAGGCGCCCGCCCCACCCGAGAACGAGCCGGAGCCGGCGAGCGAGATCGCTGTGCCCCCCGTCGAGGCGCCGGCGCCTCGTGTTCGCGTGACCCTGCGTTCCACACCGCCGGGTGCCATGGTGACGGTGAGCGGGTTGGATGCGAACTCCCGTTCATATGGCCCCACCCCAGTCGATTTCGAATGGGTTGGTTCAGAAGCCGAGCTGGATCGCGAAGTCGCGTTTCGTTTCGAGCTTCCAGGGCACCACGACATGACGGTGATTCGAAGAATCACCGGAGATACAATGGACGTGCGTGTCGATCTCAGCGCTCGTCCTTCGCGTCCTCGCCCTCCACGCCAGGGGGAAACGGAGTCGAGCGACGGTCCGGTGGGACCCGTTCGAGGTTATAAACTGGATCCTTACTGAAGAATTCGCCGATGATGCGCGCCAGGCCCGCCGTCATTGGATCTTATCTCGAAGTTTGTTGCTTGCCTCGCCGTCCATCGAATCGCCTTGTGCTCCACGTTGCCGCTTCGTCGGTGATGGTTCTCGTCCTCGCATTTGCGTCGAGCACGGCTCGCGCCGACGTGCGGACTGAGGCGCGCACATTTTTTCGACGCGGGATGGCCCTCATTGCAGAGGGGAATGTCGATGAGGGCGTCGCGCAGTTGGAGAGCGCCTACGCGATCCTGCCGCACCCCAATGTCATCTACAATATCGCGAGGGCATACGCAGAATCGGGTCGCTATCAGGCGTCCATCGAATACTTCGAGCGCTACCTCGAAAGTGATCCACCCGATCGCGATGAAGTGCTCGGCTTTTTGAGAGCGCTGCGCGAGCGCATCGCGACGACGGAGCAAGAGAGGGCGCGAGAGGTCGAGCCGGCCGAGGCCGCGAGCGAAACCACGTCGGGAGGCGACGAAGACATCCAGACGCTCGATGACTCCGCCACTCAAATCGCAACGCTCGCGGAAGCGACGAACAGCGATGCGCTGCGTGCGCGTGCCGAACGGCTGCGACAAATGGCTGAGGCGCGACGGCGCGCTTCGCGAGAAGGCGCTGGAGTCTCGGGCGAGGAATCATCTGAAACTCCAGACGATGGTCAAGGCTCGCTGAGCCTCGATCAAGGGCGTCCACAAGACGTCTATGAAGAATCGGTGTTCACATCGTCTCGCTCGGCGGAATCTCCGCTCGATGCGCCGAACTCGACCACGATCGTGACGGCGCAGGATGTGCGCCTCTCGGGATTACAGACTCCAAGCCTCGTGCTGCGCCGCGTGGCTGGTGTCTCGATCCTCTCGAACAGCCCTGGTGATCAGCAGCTCTCGATTCGAGGGCTCAACGGTCGACTCTCCAATCGCACCATCGTGCTGGTCGATGGGCGTTCGGTCTATCTCGATTTCCTCGGGACCACGCTTTACAACTTTCTTCCGCTCAGCATGGAGGACATCGAGCGGATCGAGGTGATCCGAGGTCCTGCGTCCGCGCTTTACGGCGCAGATGCCATGAGCGGCATCGTGAACATCATCACGCGTCCCCTCGGCGAAGGTCGAAGTTATGTGACCGCCGGAATGGGCGATGGAGGACAATATCTCCTTCGCACGGGCGCGTATGCCCGGGCAGATCGATTTCGCTTCCGTGTGGGCGGTGGATATCAGCGTCAAAATATGTTTGCGCTCGAAGTCGTGCCTGGACGCGTCGATATCGAGCCTTCGGGACGCGATCCGAACCTCGGCTATGAGCGGCTCTATTTCCATGGCGAGCTGAGTTATCGATTCGACGGTGGATATCTCATCCGTGCAGGAACGGGCATCGTGGATGGAGAGGTCACGTTTCAGGGCCTCAGTCGGTTGCGACAGATTCGTGGACGAGATGGGTTGTTTGCGCAGACCTTCGCGAGCTTCGAGACCCCATGGGGGCTTTCGGCGCGCGTGTTCTGGAATCGACTCGATCTCACGGGTCACAATATCGGGCTCGTTCCGGGCGGGCTCGATCTTTCGCAAAAGAGCACGATGGGCTCGGATATCGTCGACAGCGAAATCGTGTTGTCTCAGAACTTCGATTTGCTCGGCATCGACAACCGACTCATCGCTGGAGTTTCTTATCGCTATAAGGAAGTGCGCTGGGATTGGCTCGCCAACGGCAGCCAAATGCAACACCACGGGGCGGTGTTTCTCCAGGACACCATGCGGTTTTCCGATGTGGCGCAGGTCGTCCTCTCCGTGCGCGGCGATCTTCATCCCCTGGCGGGCCCTCAAGTGTCGCCACGTGGTTCGATCTTGTTTCACCCCACGGCAGGTCAGACGATTCGCCTCACGGGAGGCGCTGCATTCAGAAGCCCGAGTTTCGTCGAGTCTTATGCCGAAGTGCCGAACGAGACTCCGCTTCGCGGCGTGACGACGTTTGGTGTTGGAAATCCCACGCTCAATCCAGAGAGGCTCTTCTCGGCCGAGCTTGGATACATGAATCAGATGACGGAGTATTTTTCGCTCGAGTTGAATGGCTATTACAACTTCGTCATCGATCAAATCCTCCTGACTCAGAATCGGACATTTCGACTTTGGGACTTTCGAAACGATACCGGGCTTGCTCATTACCACCCCGAGTTTCAGGCATATCCGCTCGGACAGCTCGAATTCGCCAACGAAGCCGAACAATTCCAGCAGATCGGGGGTGAATTCGGGCTGCGCGTGTTTCCGGTCCAAGGGCTCGATGTGTACGCCAACTATGCAATTCAAGAGACCAGCCATGTGGGTGGTCCTCGAGGTGCATTGACGAACGATGCGCGCACGAGCACGCATATGGTCAATGGAGGTGTGCAATACCGCGCGCCTTTCGGTCTCGATATATCGGTCGATGTGTCGTGGCAGAGTTCGCAAACTTGGTACGAGCAAGTCATCGACACCGAGCGTGGCGGAGTTGCATTTCAGCGCTTCAGGTTGCCGTCCTATACGACGCTGAACGCGCGCATCGGGTATCGACTCTTCGATGATCAGCTGGAGTTGGCGATCATTGGAACGAATCTGATCGATGCTGGACATCGCGAGCATCCTTTTGGACAACCGATCGATCGCCGCTTCCTCGGCACGGCGACGGTCCGCTTTTGACGCCATGAAGAACATGCGCGCAATACTCCTCATGTTGGGCCTCGTGACGCTCGGGTGTGATGACCCCATGGGCGATTCCATCCGTCGACGCGGAGGCACGGCGCCCGATCCGACGGGCGTCATCGAGGGTACCGTGTTCTATACGGGAGCCCGCCCCGAGTGCAGGTGGGGCGAAGACGGTCGACCGGTGGCTGTCATCGGCAACGTCATCATGACGCTCTTCGTCTTCAATAATCCTCCGCCGCCGAGTGGGAGTGCTTCGAGCGCGGAGAGCCTCTTGACGATTCCAGGGCGCGACTTGTTTTCTCTCTCCGATTGCATGCCGGAAGAGCCCTCGCCTGAGGACCGACGGCCGATATTGGCGTCGGCGCCGTTCACTTGGCCGGCGCTCGCGCTCTCTCGACAGCCGTGTTCTGATCCCGATCCGGACGCCCCTCATTGTCCTGGGCGCGATTATCAAATCCGTGCATTTTACGATCGCGATGCCGATTTCAATCCGCTCTTCTCCGTCCGAAATCTGCCAACGGCGGAGGACGTCGCGGGTGGAGCATTCGAGAACGTGGGGACGCCGTTGCCTCTACCGAGGCGGATCTCGTTTGGACACGTGGACGAGCGTCCTCACGGTGAGTCGATCCCGGGCGTGACGGTGACGCTGGGTGCGACGATTCAAATGGAGCGCCCCATCTTCGAGCTCGACGAGACGACACGGGCATTGGATTCCGCCGCGGCGCTTCCTGTCGACCCCAATCCAATCGCACGAGAACGAGCGCTCTTCGCGCTCACCCAGATGCGCGTGAACGCGATCGTTTCTCGAGAGGTGCCGGACCTCAGGCCAGCATGGGTTGCAGCGTTGGATGCGGCGGGGATCGAATCGTCGACTTACAGATCGAGAAGCCGTCATTACGGATTTCCCGTGACGCCAGTCGATGCCGATCTCGATGGTGTCATCGACCCTCATCCCATCCTCGGCGGAGCAGGTCTCAATTGGGTTGCGCCCATCGTCGTGGTGCGCCGTGCGCGAACACCGGTCGAGCAAGCGCTCGGACTTCCCGATGTGAGCATGATCGGGAGCATCAGGCCTTCGGCCATGGGGCGAAAGATGCTGCTCGATTTCGAAGTGATCATGCCGCCCATTGGCGTCATGGTCACCAACCCGCTCTCTCCTGCTTGTCGCGCGACGATCATGGCGCCGGGAAACCTTCGCGAGAGCTACGAAGCGAGCTGGGCGGATTGTCAGGAGCTCCCGACTGGGAATTACGATGTGAGCGTGTTGAGCGGTCTTGCGGGGGGCACCCTCGTCCACGAGACCCAACGATGTCATTTCGATTGCGTGGCGGTCGGCGGCGATAGGGAGCAGTGCATCGAGGACTGCGCGGCGGAGGCCTCACAGATCACGGACACGGGGTTCGTGATCTACGGCGGCAGCTTCTCTGGACAAGCGTGGTCGATCCCGAACGAGCTCGGCTGTCCGGACACGGATTATCGCGCTTCTGCCATCAATCAGCTCGACGCGCTCCTTCCCGATGGGAGCTTTCCTGAATGTGGTGATCCACGCTCCGTGATGCTGGAGAGCCAAGGACGCGCCGGCAGCTTTGCGGTTGTCGATGTGCGTGACAATCCGCCTGAGGAAGCAGAGAGAGCGACCGTCACGGGGCATGGCATCGCGGGGTGTCAGAGGGCGCGATCCATGACGAGCGGTGAGGTGGAGACTGTGACCTATCGGATGCCGCCGAGCTCCTCGTGTTGTCCGGCGACGCTCGATCGGTTTTGTGGTCTGCCGCTCTGTGCTCGTCGCGAGCCGAGCGATCTTCATCCTGGGGGTGTGTTGCGAGGGGTGAGGGGCGGCCGAGCGATCCGTGAGATCCGCGTCGAAGGTGAAGATTTCGTTCGCAACGGAGATGGGACGGTGACGCCGTTGTGCACGCCGTTCTTGATGCCTGTCGAATGTTGTCGGATCGCCGAGGGGCGCGCTCGTCCGAACTGATCGGCTTGCGTTCGCGCCGCGCACAAAACATAGACCCGCGGCATGAAGACTCACAACGTTGTGATCATTGGGTCGGGGCCGGCGGGATTGACGGCAGCCATTTATGCGGCGCGGGCGAATCTCAAGCCGCTTCTCATCGAGGGCGCGATCGTGGGGGGAATCCCTGGCGGTCAGCTGATGATCACGACGACGGTCGAGAATTATCCTGGTTTTCCGGATGGGATCACGGGGCCTGACCTGATGGCGAAGTGGCGTGCTCAAGCGGCTCGCTTCGGCACGGAGATCGTCACGGCAGACGTCGATCGCGTGGATTTCGAACAGAAGCCATTTCGGATTTGGTGCGGCGACGAAGAATATCGTGCAGAGGCCGTGATCGTCGCCACAGGGGCCAAGGCCAAATGGCTCGGGCTCGAGAGCGAACACAAGCTGGAAAACCGCGGTGTGAGCGCGTGTGCGACCTGCGATGGCTATTTCTTTCGTGACCAGGCCGTGAGTGTGGTGGGTGGTGGCGATACCGCCATGGAAGAAGCGCTCTACCTCGCTGGGCTTTGCCGCAGCGTGACGCTCATTCATCGTCGCAAAGAGTTTCGTGCATCGAAGATCATGGTCGAGCGCGCGCAGAAGCACCCCAAGATCAAGTTCCTCTGCGATACCGTCGTGACGGAGGTGCTCGATGTCGCGAAGAATACGGTGACGGGATTGCGGCTCAAGAACCTACTCAATGGCGAAGAGTACGTGCATCCCACGCAAGGGCTCTTCGTGGCGATCGGCCACGAGCCCAACACGCAGATCTTCCGTGGTGTCCTCGAGATGGACGAGAACGGGTATCTCAAGACGAAGCCTGGCACGACGCGTACGAACATCGAAGGTGTGTTCGCTGCTGGCGATGTGCAGGACCACGTGTACCGGCAAGCGGTGACAGCCGCGGGGAGCGGGTGCATGGCTGCGATCGAGTCGGAGCGATGGCTCGCCACACACGACCTCATCGTGCATTGATTCGTTAGGGACAGCGGGCTGGCTGGATCGTGTAGTCGATCGTGTTGGGCCCCGCTCCCGTCACTCGAACGCGATAGATCGCACCTTCGGTCGGCGACCAGCCGCGCGGACGGAACGCGATGGCGTGGGCGCCGTAACCCGCTGCGGGGACGCGTTGGTCGATGGCCAACGATGCACCTGTTTCATCGGTGATCTGCACGGTGGCGTTCGAGAAATTGAAATCGTTCGAATGGACCGACCACCACTCGAGTGTCCGTCCACTCTGAAAGATCTCGAGCGGCACGGGGCCAGGAGAGGGCCAACTGGTCCAGCTGCGGGTCACCGTGCCGCTTCGGTCGAAGACGCCGAGACACCCGCCACGGCCCACGAAGCCCATCGAGACGCGGCTCAGCGGGCCATTCAAAACCCAGCGTCGGTGTCCGAGAGAATCCACCCCGCGATCTGCGATGTAGCCGTCGATCGATGCGGCGCTCGTGGAGTAGCCGAGCGCGATGTTGCTGGCTCCTGCACCCTCGGCGCCGTCTTCCGTCCAACAGCTCCATGAGCTCGGCGGCGAATGGCTGAGCATGCCGTTGGCGTCCATGAGCACGGCACACGCTTGTTGCCTCGAATGAAGCGAGGCGTCGTGGGTGACGGGCTCGAGGCCCGTCATCCAGCGAAACAGATTGATGCGGCGCAGCGTGTCGTCGATGGCGTCGCGGGTCATTGGGCCGGGATGACAGCGATCGGTGCCCGGAGCGGATTGCGAGGTGGCCGCCATACGGTGATCGGCTTGCCAGCGTTCGCAGACTTGAGCGACAGTGCGTTCGTTCGGATCGCCATTCGACGTTCCTGCGTCGCGTATGGTTCCCGCGTCGCGTATGGTTCCCGCGTCGCGTATGGTTCCCGCGTCGCGTATGGTTCCCGCGTCGCGTATGGTTCCTGCGTCATGCACCGTGCTGGCGTCGCTCGTGCTCGTGCCATCGTCTCGCGGAGTGTCTGCATCGGAAAGGCTGTCGCGCGATGTATTTGCGTCGAGGTCCAGCGTATTCGGGGGGCTGTCGTGCAAGGCTCCTTCGCATGCCGCGAGCCAGATGAACAAGACAGCGAGCGAGACTCGTCGTGGATGCATCGACAAGCATCATGCGAGAGAGTTTCTCTAAAAAACAAGGACCACCGTGGGCTCATGTCGGACAACGCGCGAGATGGAGCGAGATTGAGTTAGTATCGTGCCGAGATGGCCTCCCATATCGCTGTTGCGCTCGGCAAGATTCAGCTCTTCGATGGAATTCGTGAAGCGGGGCTCGAGCGTATCGCCTCGATTTGCTCCGAGGAAACGTATCGCCTCGGGGATGTCGTGTTTCGTGAGGGGGATGTCGGAGACAAGCTCTATCTGATCCTCGAAGGCAAAATTCGCATTTCACGCGAGGTGTCGGGGATGGGCGAAGAAGCGCTCGCGGTGCTCGGTGCGGGGGCTGCATTCGGCGAGATGTCGCTCATCGATGATTTCCCACGCAGCGCCGATGCGCGTGTGCACGAACGATGTCGGTTGCTCGTCTTGACGAAAGAAGCGCTCGAGGATTTGCTCTTCTTGGACAAAGACCTCGCCTACGAAATTCTCATGAATTTCGTGCGTATTTTGAGCGCGCGTCTGCGTGAGACGAACGACAAGATGACGTTCCTCTCCGTGACGGGAAAGTTCTGAAGCCTACGAAAGCTTCCAAGCGATTTCATCGATGAGGATGGGAGCGCGAGGGATGCGGCGAACATCGAAGCGATCGATCAGCGCGTGCGGCTCGAGTTCGCCTTCGTGATCCTCTGCGAGGCCCAAGGTGCGCGCGAGCCACGCGACGATGTGTCCACTCGAAATCCCACGTTCGCGAGCGGCCGCGATGGCGATCGAGCCGTGCCTTTTGCCGAGCCGTTCACCATCGGGCCCGAGGACGAGTGGAACATGCATCCAAGCGGGCTCCGTGGGGTGTCCATCGATGTCGGAGAGCGCGCGATGGAGCGCGATTTGCCGTGGTGTGGAAGAGAGCAAGTCATCGCCGCGAACGACCTCCGTGATGCCCATCGCGCGATCGTCCACGGTGACAGCCAGTTGATATGCGAACACGCCATCGGCGCGCCGCAGCACGAAATCGCCGGCGCCCGTGCCGGTGCGCGAAGGGCCTGCGATCGCATCGACGAACGAAGGAGGCTCGGTGTGCATAAAACGCCATGAAGGCGTGCGTTCGGGATGTTTTGTCCCGCTTCGGCAGGTGCCTGGGTAGATCGGTTCTTCGCCGTGCGGTGCGCTCGCGATCTCGGCGATTTCTTTTCGTGAGCACGTGCACGCGAAGAGGTGATCTCGCGCGCGCAGCGCATCGAACGCGGCGAGGTATGCATCGAGTCGCTCTGATTGAACGTACGGCCCATGAGGGCCGCCCACGTCCGGACCTTCGTCCCAGTCGAGCCCGAGCCAGCGCAAGTCGTCGAGGATCTCTCGCGTTGCGCTTTTCTGCACTCGAGGGGTATCGAGATCTTCGATGCGCATGACGAACGCGCCGCCCGAAGCGCGCGCCCGCAGCCATGCGAGGAGCGCGGTGCGCGCCGTTCCGAAGTGGACGCGTCCGGTGGGGGATGGCGCGAAGCGCCCGCGATAGCCCATGGGCGCTCAGGGCGTTGGAATGGGCTCGGCTGGATAAGGGGGTGCCATGGGCATGTCCGGCACGGGGGGAAGCGCGCTGCCGATGGGGATCGTGGTGCCTCCGACATCGACTCGGTCGATGACCCAGCGAGGACCCGATTGCGAGAGCTCGAACGTCACCGGGACATCTCCTTCGGGCGTATGGAGCACCCCGCTCATGCGCGCGGTCGCACCCATGATATTGCGCTGTGAGATGGTGTCGTCAGTCATCGAAGAAAGCGCGGGGATGGCTTGTACTTCGGAGGTGAATACCGCGAGATCGTGGCTCGACTGATAGGTTGCGCTCATGCGAGCGAACGCAGCATCGAAGCGCGCTCCGCGAACGTCCGCGAGAAAACCTTTGGCTTCCTGGGCAGGCGCTTCGAGTGCGGCGAAGAGGCCGACGGCTCCGAGGCCCCCGCATGCCAAACAAGTTCCGAAGAAACAGGCACCGATCAGCGCGAACACGCCGCATCCAATGCCGACCCATTTCCACGGCGATGACCCGCCTTGTTCCCCATCCATGGCTCCACCCATAGCGCGAGTTGGGCCTCGAAGCAGGTATTGTGAAAAATTTGTTCAATTTCAAATAGTTATGGTGATGGGGTCGCGTTGGGACTTGATCCTGCCGGAGTGAAAATGAATCCTCCGACCTCACACCTCGTCCGGAGCCCTATGTCTCGTCGCGTCCTCTCGATTGTTGCGCTCTTCCTCGTCACCGTGTTCGTGCTCTGCCGGCCTGCGGATGCGCAATCTCCGCCAGCCACGACAACATTGCGGATCGCGACGCTCGCGCCACGTGGTTCGACTTGGCATCGAGTGTTCACCGCTTGGGGCAATTCTCTTCGCACCGAGACGGCGGGCCGCCTCGCGATCGAAGTGGAAGCGCTCGGAGCGGGCGATGAGATGGAGATCGTGCGTCGACTTCGAGCACGGCAGCTCGATGGAGCAAGTTTGACGGCGGTTGGCATCGGTCAGATCGCGCGGCCTGTGCTCGTCCTTCAAGCTCCTGGTCTCTTCGAATCGTACGAACAGCTCGATCGCGCGCGTGCGACGCTCGACGCTGAGCTGCGCGCGATGCTCGCCGAGGGCGGGATGAGCCTCATGGGGTGGAGCGATTATGGACAGGGGCGCATCTTCTCGACCCGGCCCATCACGCGTCCTTCCGACTTTGCGGAAGCCCATCCTTGGGTGCTCGAAAACGATCCGATGTTCTCGGAGTTCTTGCGTGTCGTGGGCGCCACAGGAGTGCCCCTTCCGATCGGCGGCGTGAGGGCCGCGCTCGAAGCCGGGCGCATCGACACCGTCGTGGCCTCGGCCACTGCGGTCAGTGCGCTTCAATGGCATCAGCGCTTGACCCATGCGACGCAGGATTCGAATGCCATCCTGGTGGGTGCGACGCTCCTCTCGAAAGAACGTGTCGATGCGCTCCCTGCCGATCTGCGTGAAGCGCTCGAACGAACGGCGCGCCAAGCCCATGACGTGCTGCAGCGCACGGTGCGTCGCGACGATCAGCGATACTTCGATACGCTGATCTCTCGGCATGGGATCCAGGCCGTGAGCGCCAACGAGCATGCCGCCGAGTGGCGAGGGGCTGCAGAGCGAACCCGTGAGCGTTTGGTCGGGCGGATCTATACGCGTGAACAGCTCGATCGAGCGGTGGCTGCGGCGCGTGGGCGCTGAATCGTGTTCGATTTGCACCTCATCGTGTACCCTTGCGGTGAGATGCCTGCCCCCACGCCCGAGCCGTCCGATCCCCTCGTTGGATCTGTGATCGGTGGAAAGTACCGCATCGAGACGAGGCTCGGCGGAGGGGCGATGGGCACGGTGTATCGCGCGACCGACGCGGGTGGCGTGCCGTGTGCGGTCAAAGTCCTTCAAGACGAAGCCGTGTCGGATGAAGCGCTGCGCGAGCGATTTCGGCGTGAGGCCGAAGCGCTCTTCGAGCTCAAACATCCAAACATCCTCGAAGTTCGGGATTATGGGGTCGATCTGAAGCTGGAGCTCCCCTTCCTCGTCATGGAGCTCCTCCAAGGCCGTACGCTCGAAGACATGGTCGTCGAGCACACGCCCGATCCGCAGACGGGATTCGAGCTCGGCAAACAAGTGCTCCGCGGGCTCGCGCACGCGCACAAGAGCGGTGTGCTGCATCGCGATTTGAAGACCGAGAATGTGTTCGTCACGTGGGATGGGCGAGGGTGGGTCGCCAAGCTCCTCGATTTTGGGCTCGTGAAGTTCACCGACGATGCGAAATGGGGCCCTGCAAAAAAGCTCACGATGCAAGGCGCGGTCTTCGGCAGCCCTGCGTATATGTCGCCTGAACAAGGAACGGGCTCCACGATGGATGCGCGCTCCGATGTTTATTCGGCAGGCGTGGTGCTCTACGAACTGCTCACGGGTTCATGGCCCTTCGAGGTCGAAGATCAAATGCAGATGCTTCGCGCGCATTTGATGGATCCCCCACCGCCCCTCGCGAGCAAACGCGAAGGCTTGGTCGTGCTTCCCGAGCTCGAAATGGCGCTCATGAAAGCGCTCGCGAAGAGGCCCAATGATCGGTTTCGCGATGCGCATGAGATGCTCACCGCGCTCGAGGCGATTCCGTCTCCCGCCGCGTGGATCGCGGGGATGACGCACGTTCCGGCCCAGCCATTGCCGCCGCCCGCGCTCTGCGCTCCATCGCGCAACCGAACGCCGCTCATCGTCGCCGCGATCGTGATCGCCGCATTCGTCCTCTTCGGACTCGCCGGAGTGGCGTTCTTTCTGATGGCGCGGTGATGTAGCAAGATGCTCTTCAAAAGAACTCGTCGACTCGGCGTAGCAAACGAATCGCGCTGCGGCGTGCGATGCGATTGGCGAGGCGCACCTCGGGGCGCGGATCGCCGCCGTCGATGATCTCTCGCAAGAGACGAATGAAGAGCGCGCGATCGCCGGTCGTGACCGCATAGCTTCGCGCATACTGGAGCTGCACGGTGAAGAACGTTCGTGAGGTGCCTGCGAGCGCGCGCTCGAAGAACTCGCGGCCGCGAGCGGGGTCGCCCCCCGACGATTCGGGGGTCGCCGACGCAATCGCGCCCAAGAACGTGAGCCCTCCGTATTCGAAATAGGTCTCGTCGAGCACGACCGCGCGCTCGACGAAGCTCTTCACGGTGGTCAGATCGAGGACAAGCTCGGGATCTTCACGCGATACGTTGATCGCTGAGCCCCACGCGTATCCGGTCCAAAGCAGGAAGGGAACGTCTTCACGAGACGTATAACGCTCGGCGAGGTAATGATCGAAGGAGTCGCCTCCTTGCCGAATTCGTGCGTCGATTTGTTCGTCGCGCAGACGCAAGTGATGAAGCCCGATGTTGCGCGCTCGCAAATAGAGGAGCCGCGCTCGAACGAAGAGCTCCCGCGCTCCATCGAGATCACCCCGAGCTTCGGCTTCCTCCGCACTCGGTTCCACCCATCCTTGTCCATACGAGACGTACGCGCGGAGCAGCTCGAGTCCCACCTGTTCGTCATCTGGGAGCGTCGCGTAGAGGCCTTCGAGCTGAAGGATGCTCCCCGGCATGCCATCGCCCACGAGGTCGACGTCCCAGTGCTGCGCAATGGCGGCGCTGCCGCGCGTGATGAGGCCGATGCTTTGGCTCGCCGTAAAACGGCCCGTGTCGCATCCATTCAAGATCAGCGTTGCGAAAATAGAAAACGAGAGAAGAAACGAGCGCACCATAGTTCCGTGCACCATACCTTGGACCAGCGCGTGATGGCCATGATGTTGTCCATATTTGAGGTCAAGACTCAGGACACGAACCTCCGAGAATTCCGAGCGCCTGATCGAAAAGCCACGGAACTCGGGCGAGAGTGTGGATCATGGCTTTCTGCGTGCGCCGATTTCTCGATACATCGAGCAGCATGCGGGTGAGTGCGAAATGGGCGCGCGTGAGCCTTTGCCAATCACGTTCGTATCGATGCGGCGCTCCTCGAGCGATCGCGTCGATGGCGGCGCGCGCCGCCGCGATCCCGAGGGCGACGCCTTCACCCGTCAGTGGATCGAGATATCCAGCGGCGTCTCCCACGAGAAGAATCCGCCCAACGGTTCGCGTCCGCACTCGTTGCTCGAAAGGGCCCGCCCCTCGCGCTTTGCTTTGGACCGGAGCGAGGGCGAGACGTTCGTGCAAGTGAGGGAAGCGACGCGAGAGCACATCGAATCGCGCCGGTGGAGAATAGAGAAATGCGACGCCGATCGTGTGCTCGTTCACGGGCGTGACGTAGGCTTCGCAACCTTCTGCGAAATGCACTTCGACATGCGCGCTCGAAGGCGTGATCTCGAAATGACGACGCACCCCGAAGCGGGGCGGATGTCGTGGCGGAAGCGTGAGCCCGAGGTTGGTGCGCAACGTTGAGTGAAGTCCGTCGGCGGCGATGACCCAGTGCGCGCGGGTTCGACCTGCAAAGATATGATGTTTTTCTTCTCTTACGTGATCGATTCGTTCCTCGATGAAGCGCACTCCAAGCGCGTGTGCGCGCGCGTGCATGGCCTGATGAAGGAGGGTGCGACGCACACCGATTCCCTGTCCGAATGGAAAGGTGCCCTCGGCCGCGCATTTCGGATCGAGGGCGTCGACGTACCGGATGCCGCGAAACAGCATGCCATCGACGTGGATGCCGAGCTCAGAGAGAAGTGCCCGCGCGGACGGCATGAGTCCTTCGCCGCAGGCTTTGTCGATGGGAGACGCGTGCGGTTCGAATACGGCGACGTCGAATCCTCGTCGGGCCGCTTCGATCGCCGATGCGAGGCCCGCAGGCCCTCCACCGATGACGACCACATCGGCGTGCTCCGCGTGGCTCATCGCGCCCGCAAATAGCCGATGGCGCTCCGCACGAGCGCCGAGGCGAGCCGGGCAGGTGTCACGGCACGCGCTTCCTTGAGCTCGCCACGAGCCCAACGCCGCAAGGTCTCTCCGCGTCGTAATTTTCCTGAAGATGTCCGCGGGATCGTGCCTCCGCGCAAGAACACGATGAGGTGCGGAGAGAGGCCCGTCGCTTTTCGGATCGAATCACGACAGCGATGTTCGATCCCGTCATGGCTCTCCGGATGGATCTCCGGCTTCAGCTCGACGAAGACGAGGAGTCGTTCGCCTTCCTCTCCAATGTCGCTGACCGCGACCGCGCATCCCGTACGCACTTCGGGAGCGACATCGCACGCACGCTCGATGTCGTGAGGCGCGTGGTTTCGTCCGCGCACGATCACGATGTCTTTGGCTCGCCCGCAGATATAGAGCTCACCCTCGTGGAGAAATCCGAGATCGCCTGTCTCCAACCACCCATCGTGAGGAGCCGAACCAGGCGGCTCATCGAGGTAGCTTCGGATGACCGAAGGGCCGCGCACGAGCACACGGCCCACTTCGTTCGCGGGGACAGTGCGGTGAGTGGGGTCGGAGATGCGCACCTCGTATCCGCGGAGCGGGCGCCCCACGGAGGCGAGCTCCACTCCATGAGAAGGATGGCTCGATTGGTGAACCGAGCCTTGGGCGAGGGCTTCGCGATCGAAAATGCGGGACTGAAAAGGTCGATTCGGATCGGAGAACGTCACCGCCAGTGTGGCTTCCGAGAGGCCATAGACGGGGGTCATCACATTGGAGCGCAATCCGAATCGCGCGAACCTCTTCTCAAACGCGCGCATCGTCTTCGGCGCGACGGGCTCCGCGCCGTTCATCGCCACATGCCATGAATCGAGGCGTATGCCCTCGAGCTCTTCGTCGCGCACTTTGGTGAGGCACAGCGCATATCCGAAGTCGGGTGCCGTGGAGATCGTCGCACGATGCCGTGCGATCGCGCGCAACCACAGCGCAGGTTTTGCGAGGAACAACTCGGGCGGAATGAGGATGAGAGGCCGCGCGGCGCGCACGGCGCTCATGAGGCAGCCGATGAGGCCCATGTCGTGATAGAGCGGAAGCCAAGAGACACCGGCTTGTCCTTCGGTGAAGACGGTATCCGGAAGTGCATCGAGGATGGCGTCGACGTTTGCAAGGATCTGCCGATGCGTGAGGCCCACTGGCGCCGGAGCGCGTGTCGTGCCCGACGAGAATTGAATGAGCGCGAGATCGTTTGGATCGGGTGAATGGACATCACGATCGGGAATGGGGGCGCACGCGAAGTCTTCGGCCACGAGGATGCCGAGCCGCGGCCTGGTTCTCGCGGCCAACTCTCCAAGGAGGCGCTTGATCTGTCGATTCGTCACGATCGCGACCGCGCGGGACGCGCGCATCTGCTCGGTCGTGTACACGAAATATTCGTCGAGACGCCCGAGACGAACAGGTGGATAAAGAGGGGTGGGTACCGCTCCGAGGAACTGACATCCAAAGAACGCATCGAAGAAGCTCGGCGCGGTAGGAAGAATGAGAGCCACTCGATCGCCTCGTGTGACGCCCATGCGAGCGAGATGCGCCGCCGCGCATCGCGCTCGATGTTCGAGCTCGCCATAACAGAGCGCGATTTCGCGCTCGTGTCGATCGACGAAACATATCTTCGTGCTGCTCGAAAATGCCTTCGCGTGTGAAAGGAGCGCGGCGAGGCTTTCGGCGGGCATCGGAACATCAGGCATCGAGTTTTTTCCCGATCATCGCGATGAGATCCTCGATGGTTCGAAGACCTTGTTCGTCCTCGTCATCGAGGCAGATGTGGAAGCGATCTTCGATCGCCACGACGAGCGTCAAGCGCTGCATCGAATCGAATGCGCTTGCGAGATCGCTGTCAGGCAGCTGACCGGTCCACTCGAGCTCGTCGTGCATGATCTCGACGAGCATTTGGCGAATGACATCAGGACTCATCGCGCCTTCTCCATCGTTCATCCGCGAAGCAAAACGAGCTCAGCACAGAACCCAGGACCCATTGCCAAGAGCACGGCGTGCCGGTTTCGGCTGATACACTTCGCGTTCAGATGATCGGCGAGCACGAAGAGCACGGACGCGCTCGAGAGGTTCCCGATCTCTCGCAGCGATCGGCGCGTATACGAAAACGCAGATTCATCGAGCCCGAGCGCCGTTTGCATCGCCGAGATCACACGCGGGCCGCCAGGATGTGCGATCCACGCGGAGATATCGCTTCGTGTGAGGTGATGGTCGTTCAAGAACGCATCGACATCTCGACCGAGATTCGATTCGATGAGCGGCCCGAGGTCGGCCGAGAGCACGACTTTGAATCCCGAGGGTTGGATCTCCCAACCCATGATGTATTCGGTCTCGGGATAGAACACGCTGCGAGACGAGACGATGTGCGGGCATGAGTGCGTGAGTTCGGAAGAGGCGGTTCGTTGCGCACCCAAGCCGATGACCGCAGCCGCTCCATCGCCGAAGAGGCCGCTCGCGATCAAGTTGGCCATCGAGAAATCTTCGCGCTGGAGCGTCAGCGAACAGAGCTCGACCGAGAGGAGCACGGCGACGTGATCGGGATGTCCCTCGAGGTAGTCGTTCATGCGGGCGATGCCAGCCGCCCCACCCACGCAACCCAATCCAAACATCGGGATGCGGCGCACGTCGCGTCGAAGGCCGAGACGATTGACGAGGCATGCGTCGAGGGTCGGAGTCGCCAAGCCGGTGACGGTCGTGAAGAAGAGCGCGTCGATGTCGTTCGGAGATAGACCCGTGGACTCGAGCGCTCGTTCGATGGCGAGTCGACCGAGGTTCACCCCCACGCGAATGAACGCATCGTTGGCTTTTCCGAAGTCGGTGAGCGCATCGTACTCTTCGATGCGGAGCGCGAGATTTCGGCCGCCCACACTGACGGACTCGTGCAAGCGACCGATTCGCTCGATGTTGTGGTGCTTTCCCGCCCAGATGACATTCAACGCACGAACGAGTTCTTCTTGTTCGTAGCGATGAGAGGGCAGGGCGAGGCCGACACCAGCGATCGTCGCGAGACGCATCGTGGAAGCGAGCCCAATGGATGAATCGACTCGAGCGGTCACGGTGGGCCCTTCCTCTCACAGTTCGGGCATCGGCACCGTCAGTCGAGCTCACAACCCGAGCACGAAGATGACTCAGTCGTGAGCTTCGTCTTGTACCTGCTCTTCGGCATGAATTGCTTCGAGTTGCGCTCCGTTCTCGATCGAGACCGGTGCTTCACCCGTCATCGCTTTGATTTGCGAAGCGATCGAGCAGTCGTGCGCACCCGCGCTGAAGATTTCGGGTTGTCCGCTCGGTTGTGGTGAAGGGGCGCCTGCAAAGCGCAGACGCACCGGCAAGAGCATGCCGTTGGCACGAATGCGGGTACGCAAAAGCTGCCGTTCCTCTCGCAAATCCCAGAGAAACACATCGACCGGTGCATCGCGGCGGCTCTCTCCTTGCTGAATTACGAGCAAGAAATACTGTGCTTCGAGCAAGCTCGCGATGACTGGAACGTCGACCTCCACGTTTCTCGCGAGCTGTTCATCCAGCACGCGAAGCCGCATGAAATCCGTTGTCGCGATCACCCGATCACGCCATTCGGGATTCAAAAAATCGCCTGTTGCATAAAGTCCACGCACCGAAGCGGGGGCGATTCCAAGACAACGAACGAGCGCATCCGGTCCCATCGCCAGCGCTCCATTGCGGATGTCCTCGACGGAGGTCGCCTGATCCGCTTGGAGGCGGAGGTAGATGCCATCTCCCGAATGAAGGCCGGAGATCCTCAGGCGAGGGTCGACAAAAGGCGTGGGATCGCCACCTGCGGCGGCTTCCATCGTCCAACGTTCGAGCCGCTGCCGGAACCGGTCGTAGCGCTCAGACAACGAGCTCAGATTCTCATCGTAGGTCGAGAGCACGTGGCCACGCAGCGCATCGGCACGTTGTCCCTCTCGCAGCTGATAGCCACCATAGACCAGGGCGAAGAGACTGCCAAAGGCGAGGATCCATCGCCAGGGCAACCGCGGCATGTATGCAGGACGACCAAGTTCGAGCTCGTCCGGATCCGGACGTGCCGGCTCGAGCTTGGACGTCATCTCGATGTTTTTCATGATGAAAGCCTCTTCAAATGGGCGATCTCGAAACGAGAAAGACCCCGGCACTTGCGTGCACGGGGCCCTTTCGGAGTTCCGAACACCAACGTTGAGACTACTCGCCGCCCGTTCGGTTCACGGCAAAACTAACATTCGTGTAGCCTGCTTGTGCGGCCGAGAACATCACCTTCTTGATGACACGAAAGTCGATCATGCGATCCGACTGAACGATGATCGCGGCCGGGAAGGGATCGCGCGGATGAAGCACCGACCAGTTTCGGTGCAACGTCTCGAGACCTTGAATGAGTGGTTCGATACGCTCCATGCCCGCCGTGGCCCCAAGTGTATTGGTGTCGGCCACCTGACGCCCGTCGAGGGTCACGATCCGCCCATCGATCTCGACGATCGGCGAGATCTCGAGTTCGTCGGCATTGACGGCGCCTGGCATCACGAGATTGGGTCGCTGTGAGAGCAGCTCACCACTCGCGCTGAACGACGATAGAAGGAAGACGACGAGGGTGATGAGGAAATCGATGAACGGGACGAGCGGAATTGCAGCGTCCACCCCTTTGCGTCCACCCCCCGCCACCTTCGAGGCCACGAACTTGAGAGGAATATGGTGGAGCAGGACTCGATCGGGCTTATGAATCGGCATGTTCAGCTCGTCTTTGAATTCTTATCGGGCGTCGTGGTTAGAGCGCGGCTCCGTCAGAGAGCGAGACGTCTTGGAAGCCTTGTCCAATCGCGAGATCCATCGCGGCGATCACTTTCTCGTAAAGAACACCGTCTTCGGGGGCGACGATCAGATCGCGACGGTTCGGTTCCGAGACCCGACGCTCCTGCAATCGCGTCCGCAATCCTTCGTCGTCGTATTGATCCCCTGCTTTGGGGATCTCGATGCGCTCGCCTGCAGTGGAAGCGATCGTGTACCCAGACTGGGTGATCTGAAGATAAAGACGGATGACCTCCTCTGGGGGAGGCTGATCCATCTGACTCGCCTGACCAGGCACTTGCTGGTTTGCATTCAAACGAGCGAGCTGGTTCCAGACGGCCGTAACCAGCAGGAACATGACGCAGCAAAGGAGAAGATCGATGAACGGAACGAGCGGGATCTCGGAGTCGAGAGTTTTCTTTCCGCCATGACCGCCACCTACTGAGATGCCACCCATCGTCTTCTCCCGCTTTCGCGCTTATTCAGGAACGACTCTATATCGAATACCGCAACGATGGGCTCGATGACTCGAGCCCGATCCTTCAGGCGGCCTGCAGGCCCTGGAGGTTGATCTTCGAGCGGTTGTTGACGACCAGGTTCATGACCTGAACCGTCGCGCCGTTGATGTCGTCGAGGAGCGATTGGGTCTTGCCATTCAAAACGGCGAAACCGATGAGCGCGATGATCGCCGCAAGGAGTCCGAACGCCGTGCAGTTCATGGCTTCGGAGATGCCTCGGGCGAGCAAAATCGCGCGGCTTGCAGCGTCAGCACCAGCAACTGCTTGGAATGCAGCGATGAGGCCGGTGACGGTGCCGAGCAATCCCGAAAGCATTGCGAGGTTCGCAAGGAGTGCGAGGTAGCCCGTGCGGCTCTCGATCTTCGGCAACTCACGGAGCGCCGATTCATCCATCGCAGCCTGTACTTCGGCGTCGGGGCGGTTCACTTTCATGAGACCCGCCTTCACGATCCGCGCGAGGGGCGCATTCGCCGCCGAGCAGAGCTTGATGGCCCGCCCGATGTCTCCCGCGAGGATGCATTTTTGCATCGTTGCGAGGAACACGTCGCGATTGATCGAGCTGCGATACAGAAAGATCGATCGCTCGATGATGATGCCGATTGCGATGATCTGCCAGAAGAGGATGGGGTACATACCCCAGCCGCCCTCTTCGAAATGGTGCGCCAGCGTTGCCATCGTGCCTCTATTCCTCCTGGGGCCAGGGGCACTCACCCCCGGGTTACTTCTTATCAAGCTTCTGCGCCTTGGCTTCAGCTTCGATCGCTAAGGTCGTTCGACTTCAGACTTCCGCTTCACTCACGCCTTGGGTTCTTTCGTCGCGAATTGACCGCTCAAGTGAACGCGCGGGGCATCCGAGAGGAACGGTCAGCGATGATACAAGGGCCGGTCATGAGGTCAAGCTTGATCTCGATCCATTTTTCTTGTGCTTTTACGATATGCAAACGGCCCGCACCGTTCCTTCAGGAACGGCGGTTTCGTTCTTAGAGGTCTTTTCCTCACTTGAGTTCCGACTTTTTTTGTATGCTGCGGCCCGTTCGTGATTTTTTGGTTTCAGTAAACCTGCCTTTCAACAGACACTCTGTGCACGTGCGTTGACAATCTCGACCAAGCTGAAGTAGCTTCGCGCGGCGTTTGAAAATCGCGCAGGAAGCTCAAGGAGCCCCCTAAGATGGAAGCTATCTGGCATGCCCTTCGTGATGGCGCGCCGTTCTCATTCGTCAACATTTTCATTCTGGCGATCGTCCTCGCGATCATCGCCGAACGATTTGTTTACATTCTGACCAAGTACCGCGTGAACAACCGCGAGTTCATGGCTCAGATCAGAAAGCTCGTGCAGGCCGGCAATATCGACCGCGCGATCAAGTTGTGTGAAGCGGCACCTCTTCCTTTGCTGCAAGTCGTCAAAGCAGGGTTGACACAAGTCAACCGCGGTGATGAAGCGGTGATCGCGTCGATGGAAGAGCGATGGGCCGAGCTTCACCCCGAGCTCGAGAAGCGCATCGGCGCTTTGTGGACGCTCGCGAACATCGCAACTCTCGTCGGTCTTCTCGGAACGATTTCGGGTCTGATCCGAGCATTCGGAGCGCTCGCATCGGC
Organism: uncultured Sandaracinus sp.; assembly: GCA_964481145.1. Classification (GTDB taxonomy): domain Bacteria; phylum Myxococcota_A; class Polyangia; order Polyangiales; family Sandaracinaceae; genus Sandaracinus. Next base: position 7,192 of record CAYZTA010000004.1, on the reverse strand, counting down.
CGCCCCGGCTCAACGAGCCGCGCTGCTCGCCGCAGGTATTTCTGAAGCCATGTGGAACACGGCGCTTGGTCTCGGCATCGCCGTTGTCTGTATGGTTTTCCACTTGTTCCTTCATGGACAGGCGAAGAAGATCAAGCAGGACATGGAGCTCTCGACCATGAAGCTCGAAAACCTGCTCATGCAAAAGGGTCGTTGATCTCCTTGGCGCCGTCCACGCGACGGCGCTCAGAGATCGAACGGGAGGTCGCATGGAGCTCACTCCGCGTCAGGTGGCTTATATCCGCAAGCGGACGAGGCATCACGATCCGGATCCGAGCGAGGTCGCAGGCGAGCTGAACATTGTTCCGTTCCTCGACATCGTCGTGAATCTGATCCTCTTCTTGCTCGCAACGACTGCTCAGGTTCTCATCGTGGCCGAGCTTGACGCGCAACTTCCGTCGTTGTCGCGGGGTAGGCGTGCATCGAGCTCTGTCGAACAAGGAAGCACGTTGAACCTCAGCGTGACGATCGTCGATAACGGAATCATCGTCTCTGGTTCGGGTGGCAAGCTTGCTCCTGGATGTGAACGGATGCAGGCCGGTCGCGTGGTTACGGTGCCGAGACGAGGGGACGGAACCTATCCGTGGAACGAGCTCACCAGCTGCGCTGCGCGGGTGCACCGTCAGTTTCAGGATGAGACGCAAGTCATTCTGAGTGCTGATCCAAATATTGAATATGAGCACCTCATCCAAGCGATGGACGCGTTGCGTGCGGATGGCACAGATGTGCTTTTCCCAGATGTGATGCTTTCGGCAGGTGTCAGGTAGACAATGGCAGAGCACGGCCAAAAGGCATCGATGGGTCAGGTCAAATCGCTGGTGCGGCGAAAGCTGCGCCGTATGCCTGGCCACGACGAACAGAGCCTGAACATCTATCCGATGATGGATATCATGACCATCCTCTTGGTGTTCATGATCCAGTCGGTCTCCAACGACTCGGCGAACATCACGCAGGGCGAAGAGCTCCAGCTACCTTGGACGACATCGACGCAGCAGATCACGGAGGCGCTTCCGATTCAGATCTCTCGAACGGAAATCGTCGTGGATGGCAATGCGGTCGTTCAGCTCCGAAATGGCTTGGTCGATCCGAGTCAGAAGCAGGGCGGTGCCAACGGGTTTTTGATCACTCCTCTGTCGAACGTGATGCAGCAGCATCGTGATCGCTTGAAGTTGATCGCCCAGCGCAATTCGAGGCGCCCCTTCACCGGTGAGGTGCAGATCATCGCGGATCGGCGGACGCCGTTCCGAACGTTGAGCGAGATCATCTACACGATGGGGCAGGCCGAGTTTGCACACCTGCACTTCGTGGCGCTCGAGCAAACGCAGGGTGGTTCAGAATCGGGTGGCGGCGGCGGGCATTGACGCCGATCAGAGCTGCTCGAGCTGAGTGCGCGCTTCGCGGTGATTGGGATCGATCGAGAGTGCGTGTGTGAATGCTTGACGCGCACGGGCTTGATCTCCCGATGCCGCAAACGCGCGGCCGATCGAGACGTGGTAGCGCGGATTGCGAGGGTCGATCGTGATGGCTTGTCGATATGCTTCGATGGCGCCGCGCGCACTTCCGCTCTGAAGGCGTGCGGCACCAAGCCCAGCCCAAACGGCTGCATCTCGAGGGCGCATATTCGCGGCTTGCTCATAGATGCGAGCCGCATCTGCAAAGCGTCGCGCTTGAAACGCCGCTCGTGCGTCGTCTCGTAACTGCTCGAAGGTACGAGCGACGGGAGCCGGTGGCGTGGCTTGCTCCGCACTCGGGGCTTGGGTTCGTCTCGATGAGGTGCGGCTCGCCGAACGAGAGCTTGTGGAGCTTGCCGTGGGGGGAGGGGGGGTCGCCGCTGGAACTGTTGCACTCGCCTCTTCGACGGCAGCTTCTTCTGGTTCGGCCTGAGCCGGTTCAGCAATAGGAATCTCGGCAGGAGCCGGTTCTGAGGGGGCTGGCTGGGGTTCCTCCGCTTGAACGACGGGCTGCTCTGGAGCTGGCGGCGTCGGTTCGACCGGAGGTGTTGTTGGAGGGCTCACTGCAATCGGCTGTGCGGCGGGCGGCTCGGGGCTCGTTGCTGCGGGCGTCGATGCGTTCGTCCATATCCAAGCGCCAGCGACGCCGGTAGCGATGGCACAAAAGCCCGTGACTCCGGCCAAGGCCAATACTGGGGCGCGCAACCGAGACGCATTGGGTCCTCGGCTTTGAGTCGGAGGAACATCCGCCTTCGCGATGGGAGCCGGTTCGGCTTGGGGCTCGATGGGCACCGAGAAAACGGGCATCCCGCGAACAGTGGGCTGGATTGAAGTGGGATGTGGCTCGACGTCGTTTTCCAACCTTGGGGTGGGCTCGTCCATGGGCTCGAGCACCACGTTGCGCATGATCGGCACGGTTTCAGAGACATCGTCGTGACTGAGATCGAACCCAACGACCGGAGCAGGTTGTGCAGGCTCTGGCAAAGGCGGCGGAGGAGCTTTCTCCTTCTCTTTGGCGGGCGGGGGATTGGGGGCGGGTTCGACGCTCCGTCGAAATGGAGGTGGTACCGCGACGGGAGCCATCGCGCGCATCTCCGAGGAAGACGCGCTTTGTGTGGCTTCTTTCGAGGGCGTGGGCACGGCCGGACCGGGCACGACAAAACCAATCAACGTCTTTTTGGGTGTGGGACGCAGCGTCCCGGTCCCTTTGGTGTCGACACTCCCATGCGTGTGTTCGCCGATGACGAACGCGGCTGTTTGCACGCGCTGAGCGTTGGATGTGTCCTCGGGTAAGAAAGGCTCGAGCGTTCGACGTACCTGTTGCGCGGAGAAGGGTCGTTCACGTGGCTCCTTGACCAAGAGCTGCGCCACGAGTGAGGCCACGATCGAAGGAACTTCGACGCGGAGCGCGGGTGCCTCACGAGAACGCTGCGCTTCGAGCTGCTCCTCAGCGCTGCCTTGTGTGAGGGGCTTGCCTGTCAACATCTCGTAGAGCACGACGCCCAATGAATAGAGATCGCTCCGAAAGTTGATCAGCTTTCCGCGTGCGTGCTCAGGAGAAACGTAACCAGGCTTTCCGGTGATCTCCGTAGAGGTGGCGGTGCTGATTCGACTCGCGACACCAGCGTCGATCAAACACACCTTGGGCAGACCGCCGGGCTGCGCCGTGGTCAATATGTGGCCTGGAGAAAGATCGCGCATCAAGAGGCCAGCGCGGTGAAGCTCATCGAGACCGCTCGCGATCTGCGCGGCGACCGAGAGCGCTTCGGGCAAGGTGAACGCTCCTCCGCGAGCGAGTCTCACCGCGAGCGAGACTCCGTCGATCCATTCGCGGAAGAGCCAAGTGCAACCGTCGGCTTCTCCCGTGGCCAATGGCACGACGAGCGCGGGATGCGTGAGCGTGGCCTGTTTCATCAACTCGCGTTTGAGCCGGCTGCGCTCCGATATCGTTCCTGCCGTGTTGGCGCGCAGCACCTTCAAAAGGCCGCGTCGACCGGTTTGCTTGTCGTCGACGAGATAGAGCGAGCCCGACTCACCATCCGCAAATGGCTCGACCACGATAAAACGCGTCGCGATCGTGGGCGGGACTCGTTGCGGCTCGCGTTCGAGCGGAGAAGACCCATCGCGAGGACAAACCGTCTCGCCCGTTCCGAGAACGATGCGGCAGAGCGGGCAGAACAACATTGGAATCATGGTGAGCCTAAGCGGCTACACCCAGGAGATCAATGTCTTCAAGGTCGAAGGGGTGGCGGCCGCCACCCTTCCGCCCGCCAATCCGTCATCGACCCCCCTGGATCTCCTGCAAAAACGAGCGCCGCCGGGCGGCATCCCACGTGAAAGGGAGGCCATCATGCTCGCTCGTGCACATGCAGGTTGCCTCGTCGGAATCGAGGCGCGCCCCGTCGAAGTCGAAGTTCATCTGGGCAAGGGTCTTCCTGGGTTCGACATCGTGGGTTTGCCCGAGGCGGCCGTGCGCGAGAGTCGCGTGCGTGTGCTCGCCGCGCTCGCCAACAGCGGCTTCGAGCTGCCGCCCCGCCATGTGGTGCTCAACCTCGCGCCCGCGGATTTACGCAAGCGTGGGGGGAGCTTCGACCTCGCGATCGCGATCGCCGTGTTGAGCGCCAACGGCATGTGCGCGCCGAATCTTCTGGATGAGACGTTGCTCGTGGGTGAGCTCGCGCTCGATGGTCGTCTGCGAAAGGTCCGCGGGATCCTGCCGTTGCTCGAGTCCGCGCGTCAGCGTGGGTTCAGACGCGCCGTCGTGCCTGCTGGACACGATGCCGAAGCCGGTCTCGTGCCCGAACTCGACGTGCGCGTCGCGGGTTCGCTCGGCGATGTGGTCCGGTTTCTTTGCGAAACAGGCACGCTGTCACGAGCGCGAACGGATTCGGGTGCGGCTTCGAGGGGGAACCCAGAAGAGGCCGATATGAGCGACGTACGGGGCCAGGAGGCGGCGCGTCGCGCTCTCGAGATTGCAGCGACGGGCATGCACAACGTGCTCTTGATCGGGCCTCCAGGCGCCGGAAAGACCATGCTCGCACGGCGGCTTCCCACCATTTTTCCGGAGCCGACGCAGGATGAGCGTGCGGCGATCGCGACGATCGCGAGCGCCGCGGGACTCGAAGCGGGGGATGGGATGCGCCGACCTTTTCGCGCGCCTCATCACACGGCCAGTGCGGCGTCTCTGATCGGGGGCGGGGATCCGATCAGGCCCGGCGAAGTGACGCTCGCGCATGCGGGCGTGCTTTTTCTCGATGAGCTTCCTGAATTTCAACGCGCGGTGATCGAATCGCTGCGCACGACGATGGAGTCGGGCATGGCGAGCATTGCGCGGGCGCGCGAGCGGGTGTCGATGCCGGCGCGGCCTTTGGTCGTCGCCGCAATGAACCCGTGCCCATGCGGATATGCAGGCGACGCGACTCGCTTGTGCACCTGCACTTCGAGTCGGGTCGAACAGTATCGATCTCGTGTGAGCGGGCCTTTGCTGGATCGCTTCGATCTGCACGTGGCTTTGCCTCCCGTGCGTTTGGCCGAAGTGGGCGAAGCCAAACCAGGTGAGTCGAGCTTCGTGGTTCGTGCGCGGGTGGCTGCGGCGCGAGCCCGAGCGGAGGCGCGCGGGGATGGGATCGAGATCGGAAAACCGCCGAATCCGTCGCGTGTGCTTTCGCGCGATCTCGCATCACTCGAACCTGAGGCGCGCCGGCTCTTGGACCTCGCGGGCGAGAGGCTGGGGCTCAGCATGCGTGGCTTCTCTCGCGCGTTGCGGGTGGCCCGCACCATCGCGACGCTTGCGGCGAGTGATCGCATCGCGGCCGAGCATGTCGCAGAGGCGATTCAGTATCGACTCCTCGATCGTCGCATCGTGACCTCATCCGCGCGCATCGCCCCGTAGCAGCGCTTCGCAAAGTTCGCGGGCGCGCTTCGCGTTCGCGTCGTTATGAACCATGAAAACAAAGGAAACGCAGGACATGTCAGCAATGAAAGACAAGCTCAAGGCAGTGGCGGCCGCGGTGACGGCGATCGAGAAGCAGTTCGGCAAGGGCGCGATCATGGCGCTCGGAGAACCGCGGGCGGTCGAGCCGGTGGCGGTGATTCCGTCAGGCTCTCCATCGCTCGACAAGGCGCTTGGATGCGGTGGATATCCGCGCGGTCGCGTCATCGAGGTGTATGGACCCGAGGCCAGTGGGAAGACGACGTTGACGCTGCATGCGATCGCGGAGTGTCAGAGAGCCGGCGGCATCGCGGCGTTCATCGACGCAGAGCACGCGCTCGATCTGCGCTATGCAGCGGCGCTCGGGGTCTCGACGGGACAGTTGCTCGTCAGCCAGCCCGACGATGGCGAGCAGGCGCTCGAGATCGCGGAGACGCTCGTGCGAAGTGGTGCGGTCGATCTCGTGGTCGTCGATTCGGTTGCGGCGCTCGTTCCAAAGGCAGAGATCGAAGGTGAGATGGGCGATCAGCACATGGGTTTGCAAGCGCGGCTCATGAGCCAAGCGCTCCGCAAACTCACCGGCATCACGCATCGCACGGGAACGACCATCATGTTCATCAACCAGTTGCGGATGAAGATTGGCGTGACGTTCGGTTCACCCGAAACGACCACGGGCGGCAATGCGCTCAAATATTACGCGAGCGTACGACTCGATGTGCGCCGCACCGGCCAGGTGAAGGTGGGAGAAGAAGTCGTTGGCCATCGCACGAAGGTCAAGGTCGTCAAGAACAAGCTGGCTCCGCCCTTCCAACTCGTCGAGTTCGATATCCGATATGGACAGGGAATCGATGCGACGGCCGACCTCTTGGACCTCGCCGTGGGCCATGGACTCATCGAAAAAAGCGGGGCGTACCACTCATTTGGTGGGCAGAGCATCGGTCAGGGCCGCGAGAAGGCGCGGCTCTCGCTCTTGAATGACGCGACGCTCCGCGCGAGCGTGGAGAGCGCGGTGCAGGCAGCCACGGCCAACGCCGTTCTTCTTCCAGGCACGCCGGAGCTCGAGGAGGTCGCAGCATGAGCACGCTTCATTCGGCAACGGGAGCGTGCGCATTGCTCCCAGATGATTTCGGGCTTCGGACGGTTGCGTTTGCAGCGCGAGATTTTCAGAGAGAGCTCGCGGGAAAACTCGTGTCACTCGAGCGCGAGCAACCCGAGCTCGCGATCTGGCTTCGGACGGCGTTTTACCGTCTCGAAACGCTCGCGCAAGATCTTGCGCTCGAGCAGGACGCGAGGCGTCGCACAGAAGGTGCCAAAGTGGCGACCCGCCATGCCATGCGCATCTCGTCAGGGCTCGAACTCGCGGCCGCGATGGGAATTGGCGGCGGTGATTTGCGGACTTGGAGCGATCATTTGGCGGGCATCGTTTCGTGTCTCGAGCGGGTCGGACGACACGGATGAGACCGGCGAGGAGCGGCGACAGTCGCTCCTCGAGCTCGCGCCATGCTCGGGTCGAAGTCGACTGAAAGCGAAGGCGGAAGGGGAAGGGCGGAGGCGGGAGGGAGGGCGAAGGCGGAGGCGGAAGGGAGGGGGAAGGCGGAGGCGGAGGCGGAAGGGAAGGGGAAGGGGAAGGGGAAGGGGAACTCGCTCGAGGAGTTTCAAGTCTACCGCCGTGCTCGGCGGCGCCAAGGACCCGCGCTTCGCGCGGGCGGTGCTCGCCGTGCTCGCCATGCTCGGGGCGAAGTCGATTGGATGAGACGAACGCCGTTCGACC
>CAYZTA010000003.1:103787-190344 GCA_964481145.1 uncultured Sandaracinus sp. | reverse complement strand
ATCGCCGAAGCTCGTCAGCAAGCCGATCGCTCTTCGCTCGATGTCGTGGCGCTCTCGCTCGATCCGCACCCGCTCACCGTGCTCGCTCACGTGCGCGCGCCTGTGCCCATCTCGACGTTCGCACGAATGATCGAGCTCTTGCAGCAAGCCGGTGTCGATCGCGTGGTGGTCGCCCGTTTCGACGCAGCGTATGCTTCGCAGCCACCCGAAGGATTCGTGCGCCAGACGCTCGTGCGCGATCTCTCCGCGAAGGCCGTGATCGTCGGTCCCGATTTCCGCTTCGGCGCCGGAAGGAGTGGCTCGCTCGAACAGCTCCGCGCGCTGGGCACAGCGTACGATTTCGTGGTCTGCGAAGTGCCGCCCGTCACTCTGCCAGACATCGGTCGCGTGAGCTCGACACGTGTGCGCGAAGCGCTCTCCAGAGGAGAAGTCGAGCGCGCCGCGGTCATGCTCCACCGTTTTCACGAGGTGGAAGGGACTGTCGTGCTCGGTCATCGCCGTGGGAACACGATCGGCTTTCCAACGGCGAACCTCGAACCAGATCCGATCTTGATGCCCGCCGATGGTGTGTACGCCGTGGCCGCGCGCGTCGCGCGTTCGAGTGACGGCACGAACACGAAAGGGTCGCTCCTTTTGGGCGTGGCCAATCTCGGCACGAGGCCGACGTTCGCAGCCGGACGCTCCGTCGAAGTCCACCTCTTCGATTTCGACGCAGACCTTTATGGCGCGCGGCTTCGCGTCTTTTTTGTCTCGCGCCTCCGAGAAGAGCGAAAATTCGACTCGATGGCCGCGCTTCGTGCACAGATCACGAAAGACGCCGAGCGTGCTCGTGAGCTTCTTCGAGAGAACGAGCGCGTCCGTTCGATGGATGAATGATCTCGGATGTTGGAGGATTTTCTGGAAGAATCAGACAAGAGCCCGCTCTCCCGAGCCCGGTCGCTGATTGGTCGTGTGGTGGACACGATGCGTTCGGCATTGCCCGGAAGCGAACGTCGTTCGGAGCGCCCGCTCGCGCCTCGAGAAACGACATCCACCCCACCGATGCCGAGCTCTCGCCTCGACGATCGTGACTTTCACGGGATCCATATCGAGGGTGACGATGCGCTGACCATTGCGTGGCGGGTTCACCCCAGCCACGTCGAACGCGCGCAGGCCGTGGCCACGCCGGGATCAGAGATGCATTTGCGCACCATTCGCATCTCTTGGCCCGAGCACGAACGCGAACCGCGGGTCGAGCGCGGCGATCGAGGATCGGTGCGAACCGAAGGGGAAATCCACATTCCTCCACGCAAAGATCACGAGAAGATCGTCGTCGCCATCGGGCTTTCGGGCGCCGACGGAGAATTCGTGGCGATCGAACACGCAACATTCGGCTGATGTGAGCGATGTGATGCCCGCACGAGGCGGGTATGGGGAGAACATGTCTTCGAGTCGTCGCGCTCATCATGATGCTCGGCGCAGCTGGCTGCGCTGAGCTCGCGAGCGCGATTCCTTCACTCACGATCGAAGCCAACGCGACGCATTGGCGCGCGGGATCCGAGATACGTGACGATGAAAGCTGGAGTTGGGGGCTTCGGGTCGGCGCCATGGGCTCGTTCGGCGAGCCGACTTCGATGCCGAACATCGCACGTGAGAAACGAGCGGCTCCCCTTCGCATGCAGAACACGCGATGCCGCATCCCATTGGTCTGCGCATGGGAGCTGCGCTCACGCACACGCGCACTCGAACATGCACGAGCCATCTTGCTCGAGGAGCATCACCCATGATCATTCCTCGAATGGGTTGGCTCGCGTGCGCCGCGGTCTCGGGACTCATCGCACTTTGCGGAGTCGAGACAGTTTCTGCGCAATCGGAAGGGCGCGATGTCACGCCCGCTCGAGTGCGCGCGGTGCTCCTGCGCTATCGTTCCGAGCCGAGCATCGAGGTCATCCTTCGTGCCGCGATCGCCGCACCTGCACTCGATCCCGAACGAGCTCGCGATGCATTGGAACGAGCCCGTATTTCTGGCCTTCTCCCGCAGTTGCGTGCCGATGTCCGGCGCGGAGTGGGGCTCGATCTCTCAGCGCTCCAAAGCTCGACCGGAGAGCGGAGCCTATGGTCGAGCGACGACACGCTGACCTTCTCGGGAGGTCTCACGTTTCAACTCAATCGCCTCCTCTATGCACCCGAAGAAGGCTCACTTCTGCGGGAACGACGAGCGCTCGAAGAGAGCCGCTTCGCGATGCTGACCCAGGTCGTGCACCTCTATTTCGAACGTCGCAGACTGCAACTCGAACGCGATCTGACAGGAAGGACCGACGTCAGCATCGAGCTGCGCATCGCGGAAGTCGAAGCGCTCTTGGATCTCTTTACGAATGGTGCGTTTTCCTTGATGATGAGGGAATCCAACCCTCCTCCAGAAGATGAAATGGAGGAGGAGTGAGGGAGGTCGCAATGAGCGTCGCCGACAATCGCAAAGCCAAACGTTTCGTCATCGAGCTCGCGGCCGAATTGGATATTCGCGGTGAAACGGTGGCTGCTGCGACGCACAACGTGTCCGCGGGCGGCGTGGGGATCGTGCTCGATCGCGAAGTGAAAGAAGGCGCAGAGATCGCGGTCACCCTCTTTCTCACGCAAGATGGAATCGAAGATCCCGACGAAACGCCGTTCGAGGCCAAAGCCGTCGTCCAGTGGTCTGCTGTACAAGATGCAGGATCCTGGATGGCGGGTGTCCGCTTCGAAGCCGTTTCGAACGGTCAGCGCGCACAGCTCGAGCGATTTTTGAACAAGCTCGATCCAGGCTGAAGGCATGCGCTCAAAGGAGCGCATGCAACGGACGGGCGGGCTCTTTGGGTCGAATCGTGATCAAACGCGCTGCCATGAGAAGCACGGCGACGCTCCACACCTCCCCGATGGCCCGTTCGAGCGAGCGCGACACGTCGAGCTCGAGCCAACCGAGCGTGCTGATCGTCGCGATGAATGCGGCTACGAGCGCACTCACGAAAAGGAAGAGGGTGGAAGTCACCGCGCCTCGATCGCGCACTCGACGAAGAAGCAAGACGCAAAAAGCAGTCTGACCAGCAAACGATATCGTGCCGAGCCAAGCAAGGGCGGGATGGGCGTCACGAATGGCTTGGTGCGCTGCCGTGCCCCCAGCCAACGCAATGATCGCGCATGTCGCAAAGCCGATCAGGAACACATCATCGACGACACGTACACGCGCCGAGAGTGTGCGCGGACCTGACGCAGCTGCAATGGCCACGAGCAAGAGGGCCAGCGGACCGCTTGGATGTGAAAACGCGATCCACTCATAAGGCCATGGGCCTTGCGCTCGTTCCAATGCCGCGATTTGTGTCGTGCCCACGCAGATCGTCAAAGTGACGAGGACTGCGAGCCACGCGAGGAGCGAAGAGATCCCGCGGAGACCCATTTCGATGCGCTCTTTGGGTTCGGTTGCAGCAAGCACGAGAACCGCGATGCGCCCAGCGGTGATCGCACACAGGATCGATTCGAGTCCAAGCAGCGGAACCTGGGTGAGTCCATGCCGGATCAACACGGCGCCAAGACAGGCGAACACGAAGGGGAGCCAAGGAAGAGCCGTCCTTTTTTTGTCATTTCGAGGCGCCAGGCGATCCAACCAAACGCCGGGGCCGAACCAAATGAGCGTCGCCATCCAAACGAGCGCCGCAAGTTGCGCCAGTCGCACAGTGCGGCGCTCCATGTGTTCGCGCATGCCTTCGAGTGGAATCGACACACTGAGAATTTCCTCATTGCGGGCCACCTCGATCGAGGCCGAGTGCGCATCCTCCGCGACGGCGATATCCGCTTCCGAAAATACGCGAACACCATTGACGGAGAGGATTCGATCGGAGCTCGCGAGCCCAGCGCTGGCGGCAAGACCGCCAGGCGCGACATCCGCGATGGGCAGGCCAGGCTCTTCTCCGTCGGGGGAGTCGAGATCGAGCCCGACGATGGCGCCCAGATGAGGCCCGCTTTCGAGGGGCGTCGACGGCAATAGATCGAGCATGGCGCCATGGAAGGAGCCCACGACCCGACCCTGATCGAACGCGCCTGTGTGAAAGGAAACTCGAAGCGTGCCTCGGAAGGTTCCACGACCACCAAACTCGCGGAAGACGGCTTCGGGCATCGCGACCTCGACGTGACTTTCGGACACGGCATGACCTCGAAGCTCGAGATCGAGCGTGCGTGAGGCTTGTGCTGGACGATGAACTTGGCCTTGGAACTCGACGCGCGCGTCTCTTCCAGGCGGAAATCCAGCGCCATCGATGACGATCCGTTGCCCAGGGCGCACCCGATCCGGACCAAATCCATGGATTTCGAGGAGCTCGGCTTCGATTGGGCGCGAACATCCGAGGGAAAGAAAAACCAAAAGCGCAATCCGGAAGGCCGCCACCGGCTGAATGTCAGCGGTCGAGAATCGGTGGTCAATAAACCGACTTTGTTTGACCGCGCGCCCTGGGACTGCTAGAGCGGCGCTCCCTGGGGTTGTAGCTCAGTTGGGAGAGCGCCTCGATGGCATCGAGGAGGTCAGGGGTTCGATTCCCCTCAACTCCATTGTTGGTGCGGGGCCCCGTTCAGCGGGGTCTTGGCTTTGGGTGGTCGGTGGGGCGTCCGCGGGCGGTTCATGCTCGGCAACCAGCGGCCCGCTCTTGCTGGTAGACGCTGACTGCATGTGCCATGTCTGCTCGATGAGCGATCTTCAGACTGTCCAAAGATGAATCCGATCGCGTCGAACGTGAATGCCGACCGTTTCTCCCGTCGTGATGGGCTGGTCCATCGAGACCAATGCGACGAGCGCTGGAGCGAGATGCACGATGGCTTCATCGCCGAGCGGCTCGATGACATCGATCGCCGATGAGAAGTCGGCCCGCTCCTTCGGAACGAGCACGAGGTCGCGCGGCCTTATCCCGAGCAGCACGCGCGTTCCCGATGCAGGTAGCGGAACTTCGTTCGCGTCGATCGCGAATCGTTCGCACCGAATCTGGCCGTCCATGATCTCGCCTCTCACAATGTTCATCGCGGGAGAGCCCACAAAGCTTCCAACGAAAGCCGTCGCGGGCCGCGCGTAGATCTCCATGGGAGGCGCGACTTGTTCGAGTTTGCCTTCGCGCAACACCGCGACGCGCGTGCCGAGCGTCATGGCCTCCTCTTGATCGTGGGTCACGTAGATCATCGTGGCTCCGAGGCGACGATGCAGATGATGCAGCTCGGTGCGCATGCGGGTGCGAAGCGCCGCATCCAAGTTGGAAAGCGGCTCATCGAGAAGGAATGCGGCGGGCTCGCGCACGATCGCACGCCCGAGCGCGACACGCTGACGCTGGCCACCCGAGAGCTGACGCGGCATCCGATCGAGCCATGGCTCGAGCTCGAGCATGGTCGCGGTCTCTCGAATTCGGCGTTCGATCTCCACGCGCGAGACGCGACGCGCCTCGAGAGGAAAGGCGAGGTTCTGGCGCACTGTTTTGTGCGGATAAAGCGCGTAATTTTGAAACACCATCGCCAGGTTGCGCTCTTGCGCAGGGAGCTGCGTCACCTCGCGATCGCCAATCCAAATGCGACCACTGCTCACCTCCTCCAACCCAGCAACCAATCGCAGCGCCGTGCTCTTGCCGCACCCAGACGGCCCCACGAGCACCAAGAGCTCGCCCTCCGCGACTTCGAGATCGAGCGCATGAAGCGCAATCGTCCCACCATGGAATCGTTTGGAGAGCCGTTCGAGTGTGATGGATGCCATGCGCTACCCCTTGACCCCAGCGCTCACGAGGCCCCGCACGATGCGACGCTGAAACGCGAGCACGATGAGCACTACGGGCCCACTCGCGACCATCGCACCTGCCAGGATTTCTCCCCACGGTACGCGATATTGACCACGGAAGAGCGCCATGACGACCGGCACGGTGCGATGCTCTTCAGAGGTCGTGAACGCGAGCGCGAAGAGCAGCTCGTTCCAACAATAAACGAACGTGAGTATCCCCGTTGTCGCTAGCGCTGGCGCGGTGATCGGGAGGACGATCTCGATGAGCGTACGCAGGCGACTGGCGCCATCGACGAACGCCGCCTCTTCGAGCTCACGTGGGAGCGTTCGAAAATGCGCGACCAATAGCCATACGGCGAGCGGCATCGCGAAGGTGAGATAGGGCAAAACGAGCCCCGGATAGGTGTCGATGAGGCCCAACGCGCGAAGCACGAGATAGAGCGGCGCGATGATGGAGATCTGCGGAAACATCGACACCGAGAGCACGAGCGCGAGGAGCACGCCTTTGCCGCGAAAGCGCATTCGCGCGAGCGCATAGGCTGAGAGCGCGCCGAGCGGCAAGACGAGCGCCGTCGTCGAGGCAGCCACGATCACCGAATTCAAGATCGAGATCGCGAAGCGGCGCTCTTCGAAGAGCGCTCGGTAATGATCCAACGTGAGGGTGCGCGGCAAGGAGCTGTCGAAGAGCTCTGCCTCCGGTGTCAAAGACGCCAACAAAGCGAACACGAGCGGAAGTGCGAACGATGAGAAAAGAAAGATCGCACCGAGACGCGAGATCGATTTCATGACTCTTCGCTCTTTACGCCGAGGAGACGTACGTAAAGGACAGCGAAGACGAAGGTGCACGAAAAGATCACGACGGCAGCTGCGGAGCCATAGCCGAAGCGAAGGTCATCGAGCAGCGCATGGAACGCAAAGAGCGAGAGGGGTTCGGTCGCAGTGCCAGGACCTCCGCCCGTCATCACATAAACGAGATCGAAGACGCGAAGCGCATCGAGTGTACGAAAGAGAAGGAGGACGAGGATACTCGAGCGCAAGAGCGGAAGCGTGATGAAGAAAAAGCGGCGCATGGCGCCTGCACCATCGATGCGCGCGGCTTCGTGAAGAGAAGGGTCGATCGCACTGAGACCTGCCATGAGGAGCAGCGTCGCAAAGGGCGTCGTCTTCCATACGTCCGCGGCGATGAGCGGCATCCACGCACTGATGGAATGGGCAAAAAACGCGAGCGGCTCCTCACGCAGACGAGTACTCACGAGAACGACGTTGGCGATCGAGCGCTCCCCCTCGAAGAGGAAACGCCAAAGCAGTGCTGCGACCACCGTGGGGAGCGCCCACGGCATGAGGGCGGTCATTCGCGCGAGACCGCGCCCGCGAGTCATCGACTCGAGCGAAAGCGCCAACGCGAGGCCCAGGACGAGCTCGAGCGAGACCGTACTCGACACGAAAAGCAAGGTGTGCGCGAGCGCTTCCCAAAAGCGTGTGCTCGCGAAAAGTTCGACGTAGTTGTCGATGCCGACGAACGGACGGCCGCGCCAAGGCATGCGCAAATCATGATCGTAAAGAGACTCCAAAATCGTCGCGCAGAGCGGCACGAGAGCCACGAGCAGGATCACCAAGAAGGTCGGCAAGGAGAGCATCCATGCGAGGCGCTCTTCGCGCGATGGAGCGCGACGACGAAGCGAATGGATCACGAAGGCGAGCGCGAACCCGATCGCGAGGCTCAAGATCATCCAAGCAACGTATGGGGCATGACCTGTCGCGACTTCGGCGGTGGGCGTCGAGCGCGCGAGCAATGTGCGCATCTCGTCTGCTGCGGTGGTGAGCGCTTCACGTGGGCTTTCCTGCCTCGTGAGAGCTCGGTGCACGTGGATCTGAAGCGCGCGCGACAGCTCGCTGTAGATAGGCGTCACGGGCCGCGCGACGGCATGCTCGATCACGGAGAGAATCTCATCTCTTGGAATCATCGACGCTGCGGCGAAGCGTGCATCGCGATAGAGCGAAGAGCGTGGAGGCAACTGCCCCGCGACCTCGAGTCGCTCGAGCATCTGCTCGGGTTCGGTGAGATAGGTCAGGAGCTCGAAGGCCGCCTCGGGAGATTCGGAGCGCGCGTTGATCGCGAGGAGTTGGCCTCCGAGAGCCGCCGTGGGTGCACCTCCTTCGGCTCGGGGCATGGGCGCGATCGCGAAGCGGCCCGCGACACGCGAAGAGCTCGGATCGGCGAGGAGCGCATAGGCATAGGGCCAGTTCCGAAGAAATGCGGCCCGCTCATTTTGAAATGCGAAGCGCGCTTGTTCTTCACGCCAGCCAAGTGCGTCTTCGGGGACGATTCCATCTCTATGAATTGCGTCTCGTAGCCATTCGAGCGCGCGCACGGCCCGATCCGAATCGATCACGACGCGCCCATCGTCGTCGAGGATGCGAGCGCCAAACGCGCCAAGGATCTCTTGAAACACCGTGATGAGACCTTCGTAGCGCGCAGCCGGAAGCGCGAGTCCGACCGCTGTCTCTCCTTGTTCTTCGACGCGCTGCGCCATCGCGCTCAGCTCGTCGAGCGAACGCGGCGCACGCTCGAACAGATCCGTGCGCCAATAGAGCATCCCGACATCGACGAACCACGGGAGCGCATAGAGTCGGTCCTCATGCACTCCTGCTTCGAGCACGTTCGGAAAATAATCCGTGGTGTCGGGTGTGAATGAGTCGAGCGAGCGAATCCATCCGGCGGCCGCGAACTCGGCGGTCCACACGACATCGATCTGCAGGACGTCGGGATCCGATGCGCCTGCGTTCAACCATTGAACGAAGAGCTGATGTCGCTCGTCGGCAGCATCGGGCATCACGACCGGGCGGACTCGAATTCCAGGATGCTCACGTGAGAAACGATCGAGCTGCGCGCGAAGCACCCTGCCCTCGTCACCCATCACGCTCACTGGAAACGTGAGCTCGATACCTGACTTCTCCGCTCGAGTGCCCTCACACGCACACAGAATCATCGTCAGACACGCGACGAAAACACACCTCACAGCTCCTTCTCTGGGGCCCTCCGTTCCATCCACAAGCCGGATCGAACATTACGCATCCTTGGACGCGTCATGCTCCTCAGGCCGATCGATACGGCGCAGATCTGGAAATGCGAGCGCGCAGATCAATGTCACCACGATCGTCCCGATGCCGCCCAACACAACGGATGGCACGGTCCCGAGCAGGGACGCGGCCACCCCCGACTCGAGATCGCCGAGTTCGTTCGAGGCACCGATAAACACCAAATTCACCGCGGCGACTCGACCTCGCATCTCAGGCGGAGTCGTGACTTGCACGACAGTCTGTCGAATCACCACGCTCACCATGTCGGTCGCACCGAGCACCACGAGCGCTACGAGCGAGAGCGGAAAGCTCGTCGACAGACCGAACACGATGGTCGCGACTCCAAAAAGCGCGACGCAGACGAACATCATCAAGCCCGCACGCCGCCGCAATGGACGAAACGCGAGCACGAGCGCGACGACACCCGCACCGATCGCGGGCGCGCTCCTCAAGAGGCCGAGTCCCCATTCATCGACACGCAAAATATCACGCGCGTAGATCGGCATCAGCGCGACGGCACCCCCCAGCAGAACCGCCAAGAGGTCGAGCGTGATCGCGCCCAAGATCACTTTGTGCGTACGCACGTAATGGAGGCCCGCAAGCAATCTCGACAAGCTCGAACCCCCTCCTGATTCGAGGCGCTCGGGCGCGTAACGCATCGCCAAGAGCAGCGCCGTCACGATGATCTGCAACACGACGCAACTGACATAAACGGACGTCTCTCCTGCGACATCGACGATGATTCCGCCGATCGCCGGCCCTGCAATCGTACCGATTTGAAACGTGGTCGAGCCCCAAGCGACGCCCTGCGCGAGCTCCGATGGAGGTACGAGCGCAGGCAGAAGCGCCTGTGCTGCTGGCCCCGCGAACGCCCGCGCGCATCCAAAGAGCACGAGGACGAAATAGATGGCGCTCACATCGATTTCGGGATGCTCGGAAATCCACGCAAACATACCCGCACACAACGCAACGACGAGATAACAAATCGCAAGCACACGCTTGCGATCGAATCGATCGGCCACGGCTCCCGTGATCGGCGATAAGACAAAGAGCGGCGCAAACTGCGCGAGTCCCACGATTCCGAGCGCGAGCGGATCTTCGGTACGCTCGTAGACTTGCCATCCCACCGCCACCGACATCATCTGAATCGCAAGGACGGAGAGGAGCCGCGCGACTTGATAGACGAGAAAGCTCGTACGTCGAAGGGGGCCACTCACGCCGCGATCACTCTCGTCTGTTGCGCCTGCACACGACGCTCCACCGCCAGGACGATGGGCGGCATCAACGCAATGATCATGATCGCCAGCCATCCAACCTGATCCATATGTTGGAGCTGGCCATCCACCTCCACCAATATTTCAGACGAAAGAAAGGCTCCAGCAGCGGAGCCGAGATGCTGAACCATCGATTGCAACGACATGAAACGCGCCCGCTCCTCGGGTGGCGGCACTTTCGAAGCCAACGTGCTGTAGCTCACGTTGCGAAGGCCGTTCGCGAACATCAAGAACACAAACACGGGCATCACAGGGACGCGTGGGTCCGTCCAGATGAAGCCGACCCAGATCACCAAGACGAAGAATGCCGTGCCCACCATGTTGACGAGAAACGAACCATAACGATCGACGAGGCGCCCGATGGTTCGCAAAGTCAAAAAGCTCACCACACCCCCAGCGCCATATAAAAGCCCGAGATGTTCGCGTGGGTAGTGGAGATTGACTTGCACGAATGCAGCGATGTTCGGGAAGAGAAGAAAGCCGCCCATCATCGTCGTCCACGTCATCGCATAGGACAAGAGCGTCACCGGGCGCGTCAGCAACACACGAAATCCAGTGAACGCAGGGAGCGTCTTCCTGGCGAGATGGTCACGGAGCTGCGGTAACACGTTCCATGCTGCCGCCGCCGCAATCAAGGCGAGCAGTCCCGTCGCAACGAAAGGCGTATGCCAACTCCCATAACGTGCGAGCTCGAGCGCGAACGGCACCCCGAGCACGGTCGCAACCGAAAACGCGGTCATGACGGTGCCGAGCGCACGTCCACGACGCTCGGCAGGAATGATGTCGGCCACGATCGAGAGCGCCACGGACGTCGCCGGGCCACCGAACGCACCCGCGATCAATCGAGCGGACAGGAGCGATGTGAACCCTGTGGCGAACGCGCCGCCCACGGTCCCGATCGCGAGCCCCAAAAGTGAGATGGCGAGCACCGTCCGTCGATCGAATCGATCGAGAAAGAAAGCGCCAAGGAGACCTGAAATCGCGGCCGAGAGCGTGTAGACGCCGCCGATCGTTCCGAGCTGTGACAGCGGGATCTCGAGCTCCCGAGCAAAATCGGGCCCGAGCGGCATCACGATCATGAAGTCGAGGATGTTGACGAACTGAACACATGCCAAAAGCAGAATGACCCGACGCTCGTCTTGCTCGCTCACGGCGCGCATCCTGCCTTGCACCGTTCGGATTGGCCAGGTTCGACACTCTGATATCCCCTTTGTGCTAGCCTCCGCCCCCTTGTTGACGGAGGAGGATTTCCGTGGCGCGCTTCATCGATGAGCTCAAGCGAACCCATATGTGCGGCGAACTCTGCGCGGACGACGTCGGCCGCGAGGTCGTCCTCTTTGGATGGGTCCATTCGCGACGTGATCACGGAGAGCTGATCTTCATCGATTTGCGCGATCGCGACGGAATGACGCAGGTCGTATTCGATCCTTCGGTCGACCAAGAAGCATTTACCATCGGAGATCGCGCACGCAGTGAATGGGTCATCGGCGTACGCGCGAAGGTCCGCTCCCGCGGCAGCAACGTCAACGACAAGATGGCCACCGGCGCCATCGAAGTCGTCGCGCTCGAGGCAACTGTCTTTAGCAAAGCCGAGACTCCGATCTTCCCCATTGAAGACAATATCGACACGAGCGAAGAAAAGCGCCTCGAGCATCGCTATCTCGACCTGCGTCGCCCGCGTCTACAGAAGAACTTGATGACGCGCTCGCGCATCTATCATCACACGCGCAGTCACTTCCACGAACACGGCTTCATCGACGTCGAGACGCCGATCTTCGTCAAGTACACACCCGGCGGCGCGCGCAATTTCTTGGTGCCGGCGCGGCTCAATCCGGGGCTCTTTTACGCGCTCGCCGAAAGCCCGCAGCTCTTCAAACAGCTCTTGATGGTCAGCGGCTTCGATCGATACATTCAGATCGTCAAGTGCTTCCGCGATGAGGATTTGCGCGGAGACAGACAGCCCGAGTTCACGCAAATCGATGTCGAGATGTCGTTCGTCGAACAAAACGACGTCTTCTCGGTGATCGAGAAGCTCATCGTGCGGCTCTGGAAAGAGCTCCTCGATGTCGACCTCACCGCGCGCTATCCGGGCGGCGCCTTTCCGCGCATACGTTACGAAGAGTCGATGCGCCGCTTCGGCAACGACAAGCCCGACATGCGCTTCGGCCTCGAGCACATCGACCTCACGGATTTGATCATCGCGCAACGCGGTGGTGGCATCCCGATGCTCGAAGGCATCGCGAACAAGTTCGCCGACGGCACCTATCGTCGAGATCTTCCGGAAGAGATCGTCAAAGCGATTCGCATTCCGGCTGCGCACGCGAGCGGTCTTTCACGAACCGAAGTCGACAAACTCGAAGGCTTCGTCAAGCAGATGGGCGCCAAAGGTCTCGCGCGCGCGAAGGTCGCTCATGGTCAAGAATGGACGCAATCACCGTTCGCCAAGACCGCCACCAAAGAGTTCATCGCTTCCGTCAACGAGGCCACTGGCGCGGAGGAAGGCGACTTGCTCCTCTTCCAATTCGGGCCGGAGCAAATGGTCCACACGGTGATGGCGAATTTGCGCCTCCACCTTGGGAAAAAATTCGGCCTTATCCCGCAGGTCGGGGCGGCCGGCGATTGGAATTTCTTGTGGGTGGTCGAACCACCGCTCTTCGAGCGAGCCGAGGACGGCAAAGGATGGGCCGCGGCCCATCATCCGTTCACGCGTCCGCACGACGATTCCATTCCTCTTCTCGAAAGCGATCCCGGCAAAGTGCTCTGTTATCGCTACGATCTCGTGCTCAACGGCGTCGAGCTCGGAGGGGGATCGATTCGATTGCACGATCCCGAAGTGCAGAAAAAAGTGTTCGCCGTCCTTGGCATCGGCGAACACGAAGCCACCGAGAAGTTCGGCTTCCTCCTCGCCGCGCTTCGTCACGGTGCGCCGCCCCACGGCGGGATCGCGCTCGGCGTCGATCGTCTGACGATGCTCTTGACCGATAGCGAATCGCTACGCGACGTGATCGCCTTCCCGAAAACGGGGAAAGGCAGCGACCTCATGACGGGCGCACCGGGCCCCGTCCTGCCCGAACAACTCGCCGACCTCAAGGTTCGCTCTCTCGCGCAGTCGTGAGACGTGTGATTTCGCTGGTCCGTTCGCCTTTCCTCGGACAAGTTCGCCCGATGAAGGAATGGACGAACGTTCCAGCGCTCGTCATGGCCCTCGTCTTCATGACGCTGGGTAGCGGAGTCGTGCACGCACAAGAGGCGGGGGCGGAAGCCGAGGCGGGGGCGGAGGCGGAGGCGGAAGCCGAGGCGGGGGCGGAAGCCGAGGCGGGGGCGGAAGCGGAAGCCGAGGCGGAGGCGGAAGCCGAGGCGGAAGCGGAAGTACGACCCCTTCCCTCCCCAACGCTGCGACCTGCTCCCGCAGAAGAACCCACGATCGCCGAGCTCGAAGAAGAGATGGCCCCCACGCTCGAGCTCCCTGAGTTTCGGGTGCGTGCGGGGGGCGGTGTGGGAATCCAAATGACGGGCGCGTCGGCGGTCTACGGAAGAGTCTCCGAGGAGTTCGAATGGCAACCGGCGGCTTTGCAATTTTTGCTCGTCGGCATTGGAGGCGCACAATCGATCGGCCAGAGCGGCGTGATTTATCAAATTGGCGGACGCGTCGGTGGCCATGCTTGGTTTTGTGAAGATCGCATCGTTCGATGCCAGGGAGCCGTCACGCTGCAGCTCGGCTACATCGGAGGCGCCGCTGGCTCCGGCTTCGATTTCTCTGCCGATTTCGATTTGCGATTCCTCTTCGAAAGAACCTTCGAAGTCTTTGCTCGCGGCAGCTTCCTCTCCATCGAGCTCACGTCATTTCTGAACGTCACCGCAGGTCTCGCCCTCGCGTTTTGATTTGGACCCAGAAGCCGGTCGAAGCCGGCTTTGGGGCGCCAAGAGGTGGTGAGTTTCACTGCAGAGGGCCGGAGGATCCCTCTGCGGTAATCGTTCCAGGACCAAGTGGCTCCGGTAAGCTAAAGGAAAAGCCATGTTCCTCAAATCGCTTCGAGTAGACAGCCTCCTCTCCTTCGCACCGGGAACATCGACGATCGACCTCTTGCCGCTCAACGTCCTCATCGGACCGAATGCCTCTGGCAAGTCGAATCTGATCGAGGCCGTCGAGCTCCTTCGCTCCACGCCGATAGGGTTCGTCTCGGTGATCCGCGACGGCGGTGGCGTTCGTGAGTGGATGTGGAAGGGCGACTCGTTCAAAACCGCCACCATCGACGCCCACCTCTATCGCGGCGGCAAGAGCGACCTCCGATACCGGCTCGAGTTCGCAGCGGCGGGCGACCGTGTGGAGATCACGGACGAAGCGCTCGAAGAGGCCGACAAACACAAGAACGGAGCCAAGGACGTCTACTTCTACTACCGCTTCCAGAAAGGCCATCCGGTGCTGAACGTCGCGTCGGATGACGGCAAGCGCGTCGAGCGCAAGCTTCAACGCGACAGCCTCGTGCCCGATGCCTCCGTGCTCTCGCAGCGCAAGGAGCCCGACCTCTATCCAGAACTCGCGTGGGCTGCGAATTCGTTCTCGCGCATCCAGACCTTCCGCGAGTGGAGCTTCGGTCGCTACGCGGCGGTGCGCCAGCCCCAGCCCGCGACATCGCCGACGGATGTGCTCGCCCCCGACGCGAGCAATCTCGGGCTGATCCTCAACCAGATCGAACACAGCAGAGAGGCCAAGAAATTCCACGACCTGCTCAAGCGTTTTCTCCCGCGCTTCGAGCGCATGAGCACGCTTACCCAAGGCGGCACCATCCAGTTCTTCCTCCACGAAGACGACTTGAAGACGCCGGTCCCGGCGACGCGACTCTCGGACGGAACAATCCGCTTCCTCGCCATGAGCGCAGTGTTGCTGCAGCCCAACCCGCCACCGCTCATCTGCATCGAGGAGCCTGAACTCGGACTCCACCCCGACGCGCTCTCGATCGTCGCCGATTTGCTCGTCGACGCGAGCCAGCGCACGCAGCTCATCGTAACGACGCACTCCGACGCGTTGCTCTCGTACTTGACGCTCGAACCCGAGTCGGTGCTCGTCTGCGAAAACATCGGCGGGACGCAGGTGCGCCGCCTCAAGGCCGATGACCTGAAGAGCTGGCTCGAGAAGTACCGCCTCGGCGAGGTGTGGCGCATGGGCGCGTTCGGGGGCAACCCATGAGCAGCATCAAAATTTTTGTCGAAGGTGGCGGTGAGACGAATGCCGACGGACGCGGAGAGTTGCGCGTCGCGTTCGACATGCTCATCGGTGCCCAGAAAGAGGCCGCACGTAAGAAACGAATGAAGTGGGATACCGTGTTCTGTGGCGGTCGCAGCGAGACCGTCAATGAGTTCGCGAAGGCGGTGAAGCGCAAGGACGCCGACATCGTCGTGCTCGTGGTCGACGCGGAGGACGAGGTCGCGTCCACGACGCCCTCGCATCCCACGCCCGCCGAGCGTGTGAAGCACCTGGAGATAAGCGACGGCTGGACCGAGCAGCTCAAGAAGACCAAGCCGGAACACGTGCACCTCATGACGAAGTGCATGGAGGCCTGGGTGTTCGCCGATCGTGAGAAGGTCGCCGAGTTCTACGGCAAAGGTTTCAAAGTCAACGCGCTCCCGAAGCGCAACGTGCTCGACGAAGAACCGAAGCCCTCGCTCTACGCCGCCATCGAAAAGGCCACCAAGGACACGACGAAGGGCAGCTACGGCAAGGTCAAGCACGCGAGCGCTCTGCTGAAGACAGTACGTCCCGCCAAGGTCGCCGAACGCTGCGTCTCATTCCAACAGCTCACGCAGTGGCTCGACGTCACCATCGGAAGTGCGTGATGGCATCGCTCGGCCGATTTGATCTCCGATCAATGCGACCCTGGTGAGGGCGTCTCGAGCGCAAACAGCGTCGCCTCGCCTTTGCGCACCCAAAGCCCGCCGCCGCAATGCACGAACTCGCGGCGGAGCGCATCGCGATAAAACGCAGCGGACCGCAGCTCCACTTCGCCATCGGTGCGTTCGCGATCGACGTTCTCTTCCCAATCCTCGACCGTAAGCGCTTCCAAATAGAGAGCGCGCTTCGCAAGGCGCTTCATGTTGACGAGCGCGCGCTTCGCATCACGCGTCGTCAGATACTGCATCACCCCCTGACAGACGACGAGATCGGCAGGCCTGCCCTTCCAATCGACCACCGAGCCGCGCTTCCATCCGAGCTCGTCACACAAATGCTCACTCACCTCGACGCCGGTCCATCGCACCCCCGGCAACACTCGCTCCATCGGAGCCTTCCACCATCCAAGACCACAACCAAGATCGAGCACGGTGCGTACGCGCACGTCGAGCATGCGTAGATACGCCGCGACGAATTCCACGACTCTCGCCGTGCCTTCCAGCGTGGTCACCCGCTTGTTCCGGTTCAAATAAAAGCGCTCGTAATACTCAGCATCGAAGTTCGTTCGTGGCATCGTCAGTTCGCGCACTATCGCACACACACGTCGTGTTAGCCTCGCCCGATGGAATCTCATCGTGGCGCTCCTTTCACGATCTTCGATGTGCTCGGCGATGCCTTCAGCTCGTTCCGGAGGACGCCCTTCTCTCACATGAAGATCAACGCGCTCTCTCTCGTGCTCATCTTTCTTTCGAGCTGCGTGCTCATGTGCGTTCTTTTCCCTATCTTGGGGGCGATCCTTGGCGCCACGAGCACCTTCGCTTTGCAGTTCGGTGAGAGTCCGGAGCCTCCCTTCGCCATCATCCTCGTCATGGGACTTTTGTATCTATTTCTGATCGCGCTTTATCTTCTTGGATATGCCCTGCACCAGGGCATCACCTTCGCCCTCACCGACGCCGATCTACAGGGGCGTGTCATCGATTTGAGAGCGTCTTTCAAGGAAGCCACTTCGCGCCTGCCATCCCTCTTCGCGACGCTCATTCTGCGCCTCTTGTGTGATGTCAGTTTCATCGTGCTCTTTGGATCGATGGCAGCCGTACTCATCGCGTTGAATGAGACGAATTGGCTCGGCCTCACCACGGGGCCCTGGTTCATCCCCGCCTTCTTTCTGGCTTATCTCGGAATCCTCGTATGGATGCTCGTGGTTCGCTCTTTCCTCGGCCTCTCGGGTCCCGCAGCACAATACGAAACCCTGGGCCCCATAGCGGCTCTCGGCCGTAGCATCTCTTTGCTCCGCGGACACCGGCTGCAAATGATCTTGCTGCGCGTCGTGTGGGGCATCATCGCGTTCATCCTTTACATCGTGAGCTATGTGCCGATTGCAGGCATCGCGTTCTTCTCGACGCTCGCTCAAGGAGACGGGACGAATCAATTCGCGCCGATCATCTTCGCGGTGGTCCTCTTGCCCGTCATGATTCTCTGGTACTTCTTCGCCCTGCACATCCTTTCCTTCGATTCGGTTCTCGAAGGCGCATTCTTCCGCCGTATCGTTCAACCGAAACAAACCGAAGACATCGCGCGTATCTTCAGCTGAAGATCACTCCATCGGCCGCGGCGCATCTTCGAGTCGCTCGAGCTGCTCGTCGCAGAACCTCTGCCAACGGCCGAGCGTCGAGTCGCGACTGCGCGCGCTCGCGCTCGCACACGCGCCAAACGCGTCGGCCGCACGCTCGAAGAGCGGCCTTGCCGCGCGCACATAAGCATCCCGAAATCGAAGACGATCTGCGGACGCTTCCGCGATCGCCATCGGAATCGGCATCCTCGCAATCGCCTCGCCAAAGCGCGCAAAAAGAAGCCCGATCACTGCAGACGCGACGGCGTATTCCCCAGCTTCGCCCTGCTCCGCTCGCGCGAACGCAGCGCGCGCTCGCCCAAGGGCCTCGGCCCGCGACGAAACCCAGCGCGCATAATCCTCTTCGACGAACGTCTGATATCCGGGTCGATCGAGGTCGGGTTCGGGCTCGGGACGCGACATTTCAAGCGTGAGAGCGGCGAGCGCGAGCCCTTCTTTCAGGTTCTCGCCTTCGGGATCGACCTCGTGCGGCATCCGAGGAAGGCGTTCTCCCCCAAGCTCGAACTCCAACTCGTCCGAGTCTTCATCTTCGTCCTGATCACGATTTGGATCACGAAGCCCCATCTCGCGACGGGCGTGACGCATTCGCGCTTCGCCACCGCTGCTCCTCGAGCCATGCGCGCTCGCCTCTCGTGCGCCCCCACCATCGCAACCGAGCGCAAACGAAATCGACGATACCGACAATAGCAACAACACGACGCGATTCATCGCGCGTACTGTACATCGACGATCACCCTTCGGATCGATGAAACCCAGTTCGCGACGGGCGCGAAATGTTTGCACTCCGTGGTGCACTTCGCCAACGTTGCTCCTCGACCCCGATACGTTCGCCTCTCACGCGCCCCCGCCCTCGTCGCATCCGAGCGCGGTCTGGCTCGATCCTTCCCGCGGCATGGGCACGGCGACGTGGCTCATCACTCGCGCTCGCTTTACGGATCTCGGACTTCGTTGTTCGATGCCACATGCGTTCGATATGTCGGGCCCAAATATCCATAAAGCCTCCTCGCTTTTGACTCAATCCAGAAGCCGGATCTCATCGACGAGCCATGATTGCCCATCTCGACGCAGCGCGAATTGCGCATCCACGATCTCGCCTTCGCTTCGCACCCTGAGCGCCACCCGAGCGCGATCTCCCTCGATACGTATGGAACGTTGTACGACGTCGATTGATTCCGCATCGAACGGGGCGAGCACATCACGAACCAGAGCACTCGGATCTTCAGCCTCCCCAAAGCGATCCGTGTGGCCGTCCGCACGCACCGTCAACGGAGCGCGGGTGGGGTCCACCCACGCGAGCACCGCATCGATCCGGCGATCTGCACGTGGGCCCACGAGCGCATCGGCCAACTCGCCCACGTACTCTTCGTCACTCTGCACGAGCGCGTCGGCAACGAACGCCACCCCGAAAATCGCCACGCTCGCCGCGAAACCCCAGACAGAAAGTCGTGTCCACTGCATGGCAAAGCTCAAAAGCAGGCACCATGCCACAGCAGTTTTTGGTCATTTTCAAAAGAGATTGCGGCCTTCGAATGCCAAAAATGACAATCTGTCCTGGAGAGCGTGAATCCTGTCAGCCATCCTATGACAGCTCGTCAATCGATCCATCCCCGCACCGCTCCCGCGTCCACCCCTCGCACCTCGATCCGCTTTGTACGTGAGCTCTCACCCCGCACGAGCACGACATCGCGTTTGGCGACACCGAGCTCCTTGGCCAAGAACTCGACGAGCGCGAGGTTGGCCGCCCCTTCGACAGGCGGTGCTCGCAGCGCGATCTTGAGCGCACCATCGTACTCCCCGAGAACGGCATCACGACTCGAACGCGGAGCCACGCGCACGTCGAACCGAACCCACCCATCGCCTTCTTCGATCGGCAGCATCAGCGTCCTAGCGCTACTGCATGCTCGCCCTCCCGTAAAGGGCGTGCGCTCGACTTTGACCTCGATCTCATTCAGATTGAGTGCGTGCGTTCTCAGCGATGGACGATGATTGCGGGAGTGCTCGCGATGGCACTGCTGACCACAGCAGCCTTTGCGCAAACCGCGCTCGTCGTCAGCGGCCCGAACGCCCGAGCTGGCATCCACTCTCTCTCGGCCAGCTTCACGCCCGATCCATTTCAGCTCCCTTTGAGAACCCATGGAGCGCTTCACGTCGCCCCCATGCGCATCGGCGCAGGCTGCCGCGGTTATACCGATGCACAACCGAGCGCGATCATTCGCTTCTCGGGTGCCGGCTCGTTCTTGCGCTTCTTCGTCCGCTCCGAGACTGACGTCACGCTCATCGTTCACGACCCGAACGGTCGATTCTTCTGTAACGATGATGCGGTCCCTGGTCGCAATCACCAGCCGATGGTCGATCTCTATCAGCCGCGTTCCGGTCAGTACGACGTGTGGGTCGGGACACACGAGCCCAATCAGGAAGTCGCCGCGACGCTCTTCGTGAGCGCCCAACGCACCGAACGCCCCTGATGCGACCCATTTGATCTTTGTCTTTGTTCCGGCGCGAGAGAGAGCGACAATGGCCCGCATGTCGGAAGCGGAACTACGCGATCGTGGAATCTCAGCGCTCGAAGAAAAGCTCCGCGTTCTCGAAGAGCGCATTCGATTGAATGACGAGATCGATCGGCTCGCTGAGATCGCGCTTCGCGATCGACTTCCTCTCGATCATGCCCTGCGCCTCATCATGCCAGCGCTCTCCGATGCGGTCGACGCCAGCATCGTGTGGATCCGAACGTACGATGAGACGCTTGCCCTCCACGATTTCGTGCATTCGACGGGTGAAGGCGCACAGCTCCCTGCGTCTCGTGACGAGATCGCTGCCTCTGCAGACATGGGCCGTCATTGTCGCGTCATGGGAGACGCGACGCTCATCGCCCAACGCATCGACGTGGCGGGAGACACCTTTGGCACTGCCGCCGTGCTCATTCCATCGGCGCTCTCCGAGCGTGAACAAGAACGGGTGGCCGGACTGCTGCATGTTTTTTGCGAAGAGCTCGACAACACGCTCGCGGCAATCGCGATCGCGCGCGAAAAAACACTGGTGATCCGAGCGATCAGCGAGGCGCTGGCAGATCCGGTGCTCGATCTGGGGCTCCGGCGCGCGCTCGACGTTCTACAAACGAATGTCCTCTGCGACGACATGCTGCTCGTCTTCCGACAAGAAGACGATCTCTCGGGGCGAACACTCCACTACAAGGTGATCCAAAACGGAAAGCTCGCACATGACTCCATGGCGAGCCCCGACCCAGTGATCGACACCTTTCTTCGCTCTCGCGCGTTCCGCCTCATGGAAGGAGATGACGAAGAAGTGCGCGAGCACTTCGGGATCAGACGTCATCGTGAGGAGGTGCTCATCACGGGCGTGCGCTCGACGCGGGTCCTCGGCCGGCTCATCGTGGCCAATCGCCGAGGCGAGTTCAACACCTTCGATCGCGATATCCTCAATTGCTTCGCAGACACGCTGAGGCAACGGATCGTCGATTACAACCGCGAATGGAAGCAGCTCGGCACGGCATTTCCGCGCGACATCTGCGAACGATTGCTGCGAGAAGAAGATTATCGACAAAAGTATCTCGCACCCAAAGAGCGTGAGTGCGTCGTGATGTTTTGCGATATCAGCGGTTTCACGAGAACTTGTGAACAAGTGTTGATTCGTCCACAAGCGATCGGGCGCCTCGTCGATACCTGGAGTACCCGAGTGGTCGAGTTCTTGTGGGAGACAGGAGGCGTCTTCGACAAGATGGTTGGTGATTGCATCATTGGGCTCTGGGGTCCTCCCTTCTTCGACCGAAGCCCAAACGATCTTTGCACCGCAGCGCTCGAAGCCGCGGTGAAGATCCGCGAGTTCACGCGCTCACTCAGCGCTCACGAAGATCTACCCGAGCTCGCGGGTCACCCACCTCTGGAGGTCGCCACAGGGCTTCACTTCTGCCCGCTCTTCGTCGGCATCTTTGGCCCTGACGAAGATTTCACCGGATTTAGCTCAGGCATGAACAACGCAGCTCGCCTCCAGGGACACGCCAAGGGTGGGGAGATTCTGTGTATGGATTCTTTCGTCTCACAGCTCGACGGGCGTGAGCGATTTGGAGAGTGGCAAGAAGCGCGCGTCAAGAACGTCGAACAACCCCTCCGCTTCCGCGCGCTCTCTGGTATCGAATGAAGATGGTCCGAACGAGCTTCGATGTATTGAGTGAGCTTTTTGCTCGCGATCTCGATCTCGTCGACCTAGGCTACATTCGCGCCCTCAAGGACTGATCTGCTTCCAACAAAGAAGCCGCCTCGCTGCGCGAGACGGCTTCTTTGGTTTCGCACTCAATTTCGCTTCAGAGCGCGGTGTAGACGAGTGTCAGCACAGTCGTCGTATCGATCGAGTCATTGCCAGGAACAGGCACGTTGTCGAAGAGCAGGGTAAATCGGAGACCCGATTGCAGGTTGTCCGCGATACGAACTCGGAACTCACTGATGGAGTTCAAACGCACGTTGTCTCCATGGATGACGTCGAAGAGCGCCTCGAGTCCGGTCAAGAACGTCCAGGTATCGTTCATGTGGTTGTCGTAACCGACATAGAGACGAACCGAATATTGATCTTCGATGTTCGGCAACGTGCACGAAGGCATCATCGCCATGCCGCACGTCGCTGGATCGGCTGCGGGGTTGAGCAGCGGATTGGGCGCGCGATCATCGACCGTCACGTCGAAACCCACTTCACCCCAAAGGCGATGAGAGTTGCCTTCGCCCTCTCGAAAGAGATTGCGCATATAACCCGCTTGCCCTTGGAAGCGGAAGTCGAGGCCGGCGAACGTGTCGTGTCGTCCTCCAACGGAGGCAAAGAGCGCATCGTCGGCGTCGAGGAAGAAATCGTAGCGCATGCGGCCGAGGATATTCCGAGCGTTGTCGGCGAAATCACCCCATACACGGGTGTTGGCATCGCGGAGAGCCGCAAGACCGATCGTCGCTTGCACATCGAGCGTGAACTGATGCACGTCGCGGTGGATCATGAAATGCGTCGCGCCCGCGACCTGGACGGCGCGCGTGTTTCCGTAGTTGAGTGTTCCACCCAGCTGAATCGTGAACACTTCGTCATCGGCGTCCTCTTCCGGTGGGGCGGCCGTCGTCTCCGCGTGCTGAGGTGCAGCCGCCGGCTGTGCGTACACCGTTCCGACCGAGGCCATCACCATCGAAATTCCCAGCAAACCCCAAAGATATCTCATGATCATTTCCTTCTTCCGATTGGCCTAAATTCGTTTTTCAGGGCGCCGCAGGCGCTGGCGCCGGCGCCGTCTCGGGCGGAGTGACTGGAACCGCGGAAGGCGCTGCATCCCCGAGCACGGTGGAGCTCCGCGCAGCCTCCGGCAGATATCGATCGAGCTTGCCGAGATACCAGCTCCCAAGAACCGCGAGAATGAGCGCGAGCGCGAGATAGACCCCCCAAGGCCTCTTCTTTTCCGCGAATGGATCCGAAAGCTCGCGCGAACTTCCTTTCGGCAACGTGGCGACCTTCGTGAGCGACTCGCCGAAAGGAACGTTCACGACCGCGCGGGCGTTCACCGCCCAACCATTCGCATCGAGGATCGGTCCGAGATTCCTCTTCCGCAGCTTGAGCCACGCGACCGCCATCGAAGGCCCGCTGATCGCGAGCACGAGGCCCACCACACCAAGCGGCATCCAAAGCCCGAGCCCGAAAAACGCGCTGAGCATCGCGCCCAACGCCGCCGTAATCCCACCGACCGCAACACCGAGCGCCGCGACTGTCCCGACAT
Organism: uncultured Sandaracinus sp.; assembly: GCA_964481145.1. Classification (GTDB taxonomy): domain Bacteria; phylum Myxococcota_A; class Polyangia; order Polyangiales; family Sandaracinaceae; genus Sandaracinus. The sequence continues at coordinate 166,962 of CAYZTA010000003.1, read as the reverse complement.
CGAATCGGCTGCGAGGCGGGCTCGCCTCGGCAGTTCCCGCGGACACAGAATCCACGGTTTCGGTCATGGCCGTATCGCTCGCTTCCGCCTCGCTCGCAGCGCGCTTGGCGATCTGCTCTTCGATCATGCGGAGCGCCTTCTTGTATGGCGAGAAGAACGCCTGACGGATGCTAATGGGTTGATCGACGATGCGCGTCACAGTCGCATCCCAATCCTGTCCTTTTCGATCGTAGAAGAGACCATTGCGGCCGACCATGAGGTTGTCGACATCACCCGCCGTCATCGCAGCGGCGATCTGCATCGTCTCGCCCTTGGCGTTCTTCGCGTCGGCGTAGACGAGGTAGGTGTTCGAGAGCGGCGCCATCGTCACGTGCCGCGCGGCGTCGGCGACACGAACGCACAGCTCACTCGCGCGCTGATCGAGATACAGCGTGCCGACCTGAAAGATCGCCGGCGATTTCCGTGCATAGAAATCGCGGAAGCTGACGAAGTTGTTCACGAGCGTCAGTAGATCACGGCGCAAGCGCACGAGCTTCTCGACCGACTCGATCGCCTTGGCTTCGGGCTCCTTCGCCGCGTCGTCCGCGATCAATTGCGCGAGCTCTTTGCGCACCTCTTCTGGGTGGAGCTCGAGGACCCGTGGCTCTCCGAGCTTTTCGACGAGCACTCCAGCCTTGTCCTTCTGCCATGCCTCGAAATGTTCAAATTTCAAAGAAATTTGAGCAAAATCAGCTTCGAGAAGCATCGTCCTCTCCCCCAAGAGGGGTTTGACCACCTTCGTTTCGAAGTCCGCGAGCCGCGCCGCCCACGCGGGGTTGATGCCGCTTCGAAGAGGCAGTCCTTCGTTCGGAACGACCCGCGCCAAAGGCAGATTCGCGATCTCACTCGCAGATGCGCTCAGCTCCTTCGTCGAGAGCTCGATGAATTGTTTCTCTTCCGCGTTCATCGCGACGAGGGCGCGCGCGTCGTAGAGCGCGAGCTTGACCCGTGTGAAGTGATCTTCGATTTTGGATTTCACCGCAGCAAACGCGGCATAGGCCGCCGCCGTCTCATCCCCCAAAGGACGCACCTTCTCGTTTTTGCCTTTGGCGAGCCACGCCGCATACGCGTCGATCGCTTCGAAGAACGTCGCCGCGTCCTTCGCGCTCACCCCGGGCTTGCCGCTCTTGTCGGTCTCGGTCACCGCCATGCACGAGAGGACATCTCGGATGAGCGCCTTCGTCTCGTCATCGCTCGCGGCGTCTTCGGGCACGATGCCATCGCCGTTGTGCGCCTCCTTCGAGAAGGCCTCGAGCGCTTTTTCGACATCGGCGATCGTGATCGCCTCGGCATCCTTTTTACCGAGCGTCGCCAGCAATGTCTTGGCGGTCTGAAGGAGCAGCTTGCCTTCCTCGGTCGAATCGTCGATCGAACGAAGCGGAACTCCGTCCTCGGGACGCATGAAGTCGTCCGGATCGCGCAACATGGCGCACCCCCACTTCACCGCCGCGAGGAGCTCGGGAGCACGAATGCGCCCATCATGATCGGCATCGATGAGCGTCAATGTGCGTTCATCGAGCTCGAGCCCTTTCGTGGGGCAAGCGAGCGCAGCCCACAGCTTCTGATCGAGTTCGGCAAGTGCTTGGAGGTCGGCCCCCGAGGTGATATCCACCTGATCGAAGCCGCCGACGCGAACGAATTTCCATCGATGTGCCATGAGCGGGACCGGCGTATAGCCAAACCGGGTGACACGTCAATCCTGTTTTTTCTCCCCCATGACGCCCTTGCCATAAGTACCCAAGCTGCCAACCATCCACCCCGAATGCGACGTTTCCTCTCGTTCCGTATGTTCGCGCTCCTCCTCGTCTGCATCCCAAACCGTGCAGCCGCAGGCAATGATGACGGCGTTCTGCTTGGCAACGAGGCGGCCATGACAGGCGGCGCTGTCACCGCGGTCGTCAACGATGGTTCCGCTGCTTGGTATAACCCCGCAGGAATCGCCGCCGTCCAGCGCGATACGCTCGACTTGAGCGGCAGCGCGACGATGCTGCGGATCGCAGATACGCCCGCCTTATTGCAGTCGTCGCGGGGGTTGCGCGCCAGTGGTGGCTACTACGAGCTCCTCGGGATTCCGAGCGCCGTCACGATGGTGCGTCGTCTCGAATCCAATCTCGCGCTCGGCCTCGGCATCTTCGTGCCTCAACTCACGAGCCACACCGATCGTGTTTCGCTCGAAGAGCCAAGCGCCGATTCGATCGCGCGGTTCCAGCTCACGCAACAAGAATCCAATCAGGAATATTATGGCAGCGTGAGTCTCGGCATCTCGCTCGCGTCGAACCTTCGCCTCGGGTTTGCGTTGTTCGGCACGTACCGACAGTTCGCATTGACCACGCAGTTTTTTGGAGGATCCGAGAGGATGGGCGAGTCCATCGCCGCCTTCGGGGTCGCCGGACTCACGTCGATTCAGAGCGTCAGCCTCGAGCTCGGGGTGGGTCTACAATGGGAGCTCGCTCCTGGATGGAACATCGGGATCTCGGCGCGCTCCCCCGGACTGCTCCTCGGGTCGCTTTTCCGCTCTACGAACACGAGCTTTGCTTCGAGCTCACACGGCCTCGAATTCATTCCGACCGATGATGGTGGACTCGAACCGCGCGCGGACATCGTGGCGCCCGCGCGGTTTCGTTTCGGCCTTGCACGTCGTTTCGCGGAGGGATGGATCGGCGTCGACACAGATTTCCAGCACGAGCTGTCACGGCCCGAGATCGGGATCGAGCGCAGGTGGACGGGAGGAGTGCGGATCGGAGGGCGCTACGAAGTCAACCCGCAAATCTCGATCGGCGCGGGCCTGTTTACTGACCTCGACGCCACACGACACATCGTTGGGCTCGGGGAAACTCGACTCGATTTCTTTGGTGGCACACTGGGTCTCGAGCTGCGCAATCCACATCTTCTGGCGGGGTCGGAATCCGCTTCGGACATCGTGTTCGTCAACACGTTCGCACTGCGTTACGCAGCCGGAACAGGGCTCATCGGCGGTCTGCGCTTCGACACGACCCATAGCGAACGAGTGGGCACCGTGGAGGTCATCCCCGTGGCGACCACAGTGCATGAGATTTCACTCCATCTCGGTTCCGCCCTGCATTTTTAAACGGAGTGGGGCGCGACCCAAGAGTTACAGCAACACTTGACAGAATCCTCGGTGCCGACTACGAACACAGCCGTTTCTTTATCGGGGCGTAGCGCAGCCTGGTAGCGCACACGGTTCGGGACCGTGGGGTCGAAGGTTCAAATCCTTTCGCCCCGATATTTTTTCGATCGTCCGTTCCTCGTTTCTTCCCCAAATTCCTTTGATTTGTCGCGGTTCGCTGGGTTTTGGGGAGCCGGATGTTTCGAGGTTGAATCGTTGGAGGCTTGGATGACGAGAGCGATTCCTGCAGTCAAGGTCCTCGTCGTCGATGACGACAAAGAGATCTGCGAATACATGGAAACCTTCCTCGCCAAGGATGGGTTTCAAGTCACATCGCAGAACGATCCGACCTCCGTAGAAGAAGAAGTGCGCGTCGGAGGCTACCACCTCGTCGTGCTCGACCTGATGATGCCGAAACTCGATGGCCTCGAGGTTCTCGAGCGCATCCGAAGGGTCGACAGTGATATCGCGGTCGTGATCTTCACTGGATATCCGAGCCTCGAATCCGCCGTTCAGGCGATGAAGCTCGACGCGGTCGATTATCTGCGCAAGCCCTTCAATCCCGAAGAGTTCCGCGCGGTGCTCGACCGTGTGATGCGCAAGAAGGGGCTCATCCGCACGCCGGAAGAGAACCTGCATCGGCACATCGGCGAGACCATCCGCAATCTCCGCAAGGAACGCAATCTGACGCTGAAGCAGATGGCGCGGCGCACCGCGCTGAGCGTCTCGCTCTTGAGTCAGATCGAGCGCGCCGAATCGAGCGCCTCCATCAGCTCGCTCTACAAAGTCGCGGTCGCGCTGGATGTTGGGATCGGCGATCTTTTCGGCGATTTCTGAAGTCGATCAAGACACCGCCCAATCTGCGCACTGCCTGACGACCCATGCGAGATCGAGCGCCGTCCGCTCCACGGCACGCGCTTCGGCGCGGTCCGCGCACTCACTCACGGCGACCTCGACCGGAGTGCGATCGTCTTTCGCATCGATCGAGATCTCGACGTCAGGCCATTCGCGCAAGAGCGCCTCGCGGAGCGCATCGGCATAGCGCTTCGCGCTCTCCTCTATGACGAGCCCATCATTGGCGCCAACGAGCGCACGGGCGCCGAATTGGATCTGTAGCTTCATCGAAGTGATGAAGACACAGCGCGAATCGTTACGTTGATGCGGATTTGATTCGAGACCTTGAGCCGCACGGGCGCGCTGATCGACACACCGTAATCCGAAAGTTCGATCCCAAAGCTTGCTTGCGCGCGAATCAGGGTCGGCGTGTCGCCGGCGGCAGGAATGAGCCGAACTTGCGCTTGCGCCGTGATGTCACGCGTGACGCCGTGCAACGTGAAGCGCCCTCGAATCGTCACACGATGCACCTCGTTGGGTGTCAATGACGCAGCGCCTTCGACCCCCGTGATCTCGAGCGTCGCACGCGGATGGCTTCCCGCATCGAGCCAATCGGACCCGCGGAGATGCTCGTCACGAAGATCGGATCCAGTTCGCATCTGCGCGATGTCCACATGCACCGTCCCTCGCGTTCCCGCGAGGTGTTGCGGATCCACTTCCAACGATCCGTGCACAGCCTGATTGACCCCGGTGATGCGCTCGAGCGGCGCGTCGGAGATCCACTGAATCCGGCTCTCACCCCGCTGCACCTCGAACGTACGCGCCTGCGCATCCGCACGTGCAGCGCCCAAGCCTGAACAGGCGATCAACAAAGCTGCTCCGAAAATCGACCGCATGACTCTCTCCTGATGCAGGTTGCAGCCAAACAACCTTGATGAAGTGAGCCGCGATCGCGACTCGCCGTTACGAATCGTTTCCCGACGGATGGCCGAGGTCAATCACAACCTGCTGGGTTCGACGCGATAGGCGCATCGCGATTCATGATTGCGTCTCGCACCTCGGCCCCTGGAGCCTCGACCAACACCACACCTCCCTCGGACGGAACGACGCCAAGCCATTCGAACACCGCACTGACATCGGGAAACTCTGACTGATCGAGCCACTCCTCCGAAATACGATGCATGATCCCATCGGAATCGCCATCCATGGCACGCACGAGCTCGCTCGCGCGAAGCGTTTGGTTGCGCAGATCGGCCGCGCGCACCATCGCGTGATCGAGGCTGTCTTCTCCATTCGAACGCCGCCGATATTCCACGTCCGACAAGAACACCATCGCAGCGCCCGCCCAATACACACGCGTCCACGCAAAGGTGCTCGCGACACGCTGCGCCTCCTCTTCGAGCGTCAATCCCGTCCCCGCGCTTTGCCCACGCGCGAAACCATTCACCAGCTCGGTCCATGCCTCTTCCGCCGTCAACAACCCCTCACGCGCGCGAAGAACATTCTGATAGTAGGTCGCGAGCCCTTCGGTGAGCCATGCGTCTTCCTCTTCGACGTACGCGCTGATGAGGTGCGTGAACTCGTGAATCGCCGTCCAATCGGGCTCGAGCGCTTCGAGCCTCGCGCTCTCACTCACGAGCAACGCAATCGTCGGCAATTGCCCGCGCCCCACGATTCCGAAAAGCACGGGGGTGTGTCCAAACGGCGTCGGCACGACGAGCACGCTCGTCCATTCTTGCGGAAAACGCCCCAGCACCCTCGACACCGCCCTCCCTGCGGTGCCAAGCCAACGCCTCTGCCCATCCACATCCACGCGCAGCGCCCCATCGAGCATCGTCACATCGAGACAGCCACCTGGAACCGGCACACGCATTCGTTCGAGATCGCCAAACGCAGCGTACGCGACGTACCGGAACGCCCGCTCATCGATCTCACTCCATCCCTCCTCGGCATCGGGCCAGAGCATCGAGACGCGCACATGGGGAGGCAGCACGAAGCGGCCAAAGATCTTCGTTCCGGAGACACGCGGTTCGGGCGCCCACAGCCACACATTGGTGGGCGCCACCAGATCTCCTCCCACTCGATAACTGTCGGGCGTGTTCGGGATCCGCCCCGAGCGCGGAGAGAGATCCGTTCGATAGCGCACACATTCCCCAAGCTCGACCCCGCGCATATCAATCGCGCCTGCATGCGCGAGAGGACGTGATCCACTGGCCCCAAGTGCTTCGGCCCCCACGATCCGCCCTCTTGCGACCTCATGGATCGCCACGAGCGCATCGGGTCTCGGTCCCTCGAAACACACCGTGGTCGTCATCTGCTCGAGCGCTTCGTCGAGAACGAATTCGTAGCGCACCACACGAGACACTTCCGAGGACATCACGGTCGTCTCCGGCGCTCGCGCCGAGCCGCATCCAACCACAATCGACATCAGCCATGCGCACCGAGCGATGTCCATGAAGATCAGATAGTTTACGTTGTTTCTCGGCGAGCTCCAAGAAGTGCCCCCGACTCGACGAGCGCCGCCAAGAGCCCGCTCATCCGCTCCACGAAGACGTGGTCCGGTTCGCGTCGTTCCTCCGCAAGCACATCCCGAACACATTCGATCACGCTCCGATCGGAGCGCTGCCAGGCGCGTACGAGTCGCGCCCCCGTTCCGTCGAGCGAACGCGTCTCGACGAGGTGATCGGGACGACGATGGACGCTCACGAAATACGTGCCTTTGGGCGGCACATGGGTGGGGTCCGCCTGTTCGTCAGCGTTCATTTGATGAACGGCGAAGTCCAACGTCAACACACGCAAGGTCGGGTGCGGCACGGGGACTTTGTCGAGCGCGATTTCGATGACGGTCTCGTCGATATTCGCATGCCGAAAACCAAGCTCGAAGCGTGTCCCCTCGAGCAGCAACACGTCATGTGCGTGCTCCGGAGCGCTCGCGACTTCGAGCTGCGGCCGCACAAAGGCGACGAACGCTGGCACCACTTCGCGAAAATATCGCGAGGAAGGCGGCGCTTCGGCCAAGAATGCGTGAAAGAATGCCGTCGTTTGGGCTCGGCCGAGGGTGCGTTCCGTCCACGGGAGCGCGGCTGAAATCAATTCACGCAAACGCGTGCGCACCATCTCGCGATAAAGACGCGCTCCTTCCACGCGCTCCATGTCGTGGAGAGCGGGCGCTCGATCGAAACACACCCGAACCATCGCCCGCTGAAACTCGGCGATCTCCTCGAGATTCATCGAGCTCCCTCCGACACCACACCGTCCCAAATCGCGTGCAGTCGACGAAGCTCGTCGAGCAACACATCGAGCGCAGGATAGTTCCCGTCCCGTTCGAGAAGCACCGGAACAGGACCCGTATGCCGCAGCGCATGACCAAGCAACTCGTAGACGTCCTCGCAAATCGGTTCGGCATGGGTGTCGATGATGGGCTTCGAAGGCCGCACGAGGTGCCCCGCGACATGCATTTGAACCACGCGCTCTCTTGGCATTCGTTCGATGAACGCACGAGCATCGAACCCGTGGTTTCGAGCATTGACGTAGACGTTATTGACATCGAGCATCAGCTTGCATCGAGAGCGCTCGAGCACCTCGAGCACGAACTCCGACTCGCTCATCTCGGGCTCGCCGGGATGTGCGTAGTAGCTGATGTTCTCGATTGCGACGGGTCGCCCGATCGCATCTTCGACCTGAGCGATGCGCGCGCACGCGAGCTCGACCGACGCGCGAACGAAGGGCATCGGCAAAAGATCATGCAAAGCGAGACCATCGATCCCACCCCAACACAGATGATCGCTGTACCAAGGCGCATCGATCCGATCGAGAAACGTCCGAAGATTCGAGAGATACTCACGATCGAAAGGCGCGAGCGCGCCAAAACAAAGAGAGAGCCCATGCGGAGCGATCGGCCATCGTTCACAGGCCCGCGCGAGATGCTCTTCGAACTTTCCACCGCGCTCGATGTAGTTCTCCGGATGGATTTCGACCCATTCGATCTCCACCGGAGACCGCGCGAGCATGTCTTCGGCGAGTTCGTGGCGTAACCCGAGCCCAATCCCATTCACCCGCATCGAAACCACCCCAATAGCAAAGGCCGACGCACGAAAGTACGCCGGCCCAGCATGAATCAACGAGCTCTTGGGAGCGAATCAGTTTCCTTCGGCCGAATCATCAGCCGCCGCGCCGCCGCAACCGCCAGCGCCGCCACAGGACGCCTGCGTGCCACTCGCGTCGCCTTCGGTCGTGGTGGTCGTGGTCGTCGTCGTCGTTTCACTGCCCGACGACGCCGTCTCAGTCGATGTCGACGACTCCGTCGCGCCACCGCCGCATGCGCTCAAACCGAGCATTGCAGACGCGGCCACCACGAGCGAGGTCTTCAGCTTGCTATTCATCTTCGTAGATCTCCGGTTCCAGTGGTTCGAGCCGTACCTGGGAACCTGCCGTTGCAGGGTCCGGCTCCCGGTCCGGTGCGGCGTATCTACGCCACGATCCTGGCCATTTGACAAGATCTGAATCGCATTTTGCATCAATCACATAAAATTCTGCATTAAACGGATTGCCTTGTGGATTCAAAACTCCGGCGGCAAAAGCAGCAAAAACTCGCCCTCAGCATCCGTGGTCGCGCGTCCTACCGGGACGACGCGCTCACCCGTGCTCGTCCAAACAATCGCATAGGCTTCGATTTCCGCGCCTGCCACATAGGCTCCGTTTTCGAATCGCGCCCGGCCGCGCAGCGCCACCGGATGATGCACATCGAACACCTCCGTCCGCTCTCGAGCGGCCATGGTGAAACCAGGGCGCACCACCCACGGAAAGCCACTTCCTTCAGGTGATTCTGCAATCAGATCGTACACACCCACATCGAGTGGAAGTTGAAACGATCCCTCTCCATCGGTGATCGCTTCGCCAGGCCGATTCAAATGCCAAGCTTCATTGTCGCGCACCATGGGCACTGGTTGATGGAGCGGGACACCGCGAATGCGCGCTCCGATCATCGGTTCACCCGTCGATTCCTGCACCGTACCCGAGAGCCGTGGCCGGAGGGGAATCCGAAATATGTGTCCATAGGTCTGGTCGTAAATCGGCACCGAGGCCGTCGGGCTCGATGCATATACGCCAAGCTCCGACTCGATCGGTTGGATCTCGATGTCGTATGTCCCGGGGACGACGCGCGCCTCGAAGCCTCCCGGCGGCAGCGGTTCTCCCGAACATCCGATTCGCCCCCATGGTGGCCCTGCGACAGATTCGACTTCGATCGAATACGTGCCCACCAAACGCGTGACTGCGTCGGAGATCTCTCGGGAACGAAACGTCACGTTGGCACCCACCACAGGGGTCGAACCCTCCTCCTCGATTTCGACGATCCCCACGAAGCACACGCTGCTGTCGCCTGCACTCGGAACCAGGATGCGAACGCGTGGGGCTTCTCTCGTGCCTTCATTCGCGAGGACCGAAGGATCGACCGTGATCGTTGGGAACGCGGCCTGCTCGCGAGAGGCCGGCGGAGCAGAGATGCGAAGCACCCATGGAGTGATGGTCGGATCGACATGGAGCGTGAAACCACCTGAATCACCCTCCTCGGAGCTCGTCGTCGCGACGGACGAAACCACGCGACCCAAGGCATCGATCGCACGGATTTCGAGGTCGCCTTGTCCAACTCCCAGATGATCGACCACGCGCCCCGAAAGGATGAAGTGCGCCGCACTCGGAAGGAGCTGGATGTCGAAACGTTGCGCAGTATCGAGCCCAAGGACCGCACGACGAGGGGCGAATCGGGCGATGTCGGCGCCTCGTGGACGAATCTCGACGTCGTAGGAAATGCCGGGTACGAGCTGCGTCGCGTAGTCGTTTTCGCGTGTTCGAGGATTTTCACCGGACAGCGAGGCCGCGCCCATGGCTGGCACGGTGATCGTGGGGAGCCCAGGCCCAAGCACGGCAACGCGAGGCGTGAACACAATGTCGGCTTCGATCGGCGTGCCATCATCGAACGTGCGCACGCGGCCAGCGACCGGCACGGGCGTGCGAAGCTGAACATCGACCAAGGCATCACCACTGCTCGCCGTGAAAGGTCCAACGGCTGTCACGAGGGCGGGGCGCCCTTCGTCGAGGCTGGCCGGCAAGGTGAGCTTGAGCGTGAACGAATACGCGTCCGTGGCGTCGCGCACGCAAAGACCGAGCGCCGTATCACATCGACTCGTTCCACAATCCGAAGAGGAAACACAGGTATTCGATGGACCTCCCCGGGGGGTGCCGAGCGATAAGCCACAGGCCCCCAAAAAGCCCAGACATAGGAGCGCGCCATGCCACCTGGTCATGGGCAGTTCCGCATATCGACCACCGTCGATACGTCCTCGTCTTGTCGGGCCACCCACCAAGTCGCGCTCGCGAGATCCCCCGGCTCGATCGGTGATCGCAAACCGACGCTCTGAAACGCGCTCGAAACGAGCACCTCAATCCGATGACATCGCCGCTCGTTGCTACGACCGAGCTGGGTCACAGGAACGAGAATCTCGACGCGGCGGGTCAATCGATCGGTGGCAGTCAAAGAAGCTGGAGGAATCGGCTGAAATGCATCGATGCGCGGCATCATCGGATCGAAATCGACGAAGACACGGTATTCGAGGCGTTGCTCGAGATTGGGATCACGCACCTCGAGTTGGAGTCGAATCACGTTCGACACGTCTGTTCCACCATCTCCAGCCACGGTGAGTTCGCCCGGAATTTGAATGATGCTGTTCAACGGAAACTGCGCCGTGTCGGGGGTCTCGATGGATGGCGGATAGTTTCGCGGGACTTCGTATTGAACGTTCTGCGTCAAACAACCGAGCAGCATCGAAAACCATACGAATGCAGCCGCGATGCCATGAAGATGGCTCGAGCGGAAGTCCTGGAATTTCGAAAACTTATTCGTCACGAGAGGCAGGAACGTCAGCATTTGCCGCGACATCGCTGTCAGCCCCGGTCTCATTCGTTCGGGGTGCCGCCCGGTTCTGGCGCGTCGGGCATCCCTTCGAGATACCGAAAAATCGTACGGGGATCGACGCCGAGATCGCGCGCCGTTTTGGTTCGGTTGCCGTTGTTTCGTTCGAGCACTTCGAGGATGTAGCGACGCTGGAAATCCTCCCGCGCCTGGGTGAGCGTCATGATGGGGGCAAGCGCTTCGGGGAAGAGATCGAGATCTTCGGGGCCGAGCAAGGTTTTGTCGCAGAGCACGATCGCCTTCTTCAATCGATTTTCGAGCTGCCGGACATTCCCCGGCCAATCGTATTTGCGAATCGCGATGAGCGCATTCGGCGTGAAGCCTTTGACCTTCGGGTTGAGCTCTTCGGCGAATTTCTGAAGGAGAAACTTCGCCAGGAGCACCACGTCATCGCCGCGCTCTCGGAGCGGTGGCAGATGCAGATTGACGACGTTCAAACGATAATAGAGGTCCTCTCGGAACCCTCCTTTTCGGATCTCCTCGTCGAGATTGCGGTTGGTCGCTGCAACGACACGAATATCCACCCGCTCTGGCTTGGTGTCGCCAACTTTGACGACCACCTTCTCCTGCAATGCGCGGAGCAGTTTCACTTGCAGGTGAAGCGGCATCTCCCCGACCTCGTCGAGGAACAGCGTGCCTCGATGCGCCGCTTGAAATTTGCCCTGGCGAGTGGCGACCGCGCCCGTGAAGGCGCCGCGTACATGCCCAAAGAGCTCGCTCTCCATCAGATTTTCGGGGATCGCGCCGCAGTTCACCACGATGAATGGGCCCGATGCGCGATGGGAACGTCGGTGGAGTTCGCGCGCAATGAGCTCTTTCCCAGTCCCGGTTTCACCCGTGATGAGGACACTGATATCGGTCGCCGCGACCTTCTCGACTTTGCGGAACACCTCGACGAGGGACGGATTGGTACCGACGATGTCGCCGAAGCTCTTCTCACTCAGCTGCTGAACGAGCTGATCGCGATCGCTGCGCAGCTGATCGAGCAACATCGCGTTCTGAATCAAAAGTGAGGCTTGGGAGGCAAAAATCGTCAACACATCGAGCGTCGACTCTTCGAAGAGTCCGCGCACCGTATCGTTGCCGACGTAAATCAAACCGAGCAGCTGCCCCTGCGCCATCAGAGGAGCGCACATCACCGAGGCGAGCTGCAGATTCATGACGCTCTGCGCGCCACCGAAGATCGTGTCGTTGACAGCATCGCTCACGATGAGCGGCTGCCTCGTTTCGAGCACGCGCTTGACGATGGAATCCGAGAGAAGGTGCTCGGCTTCAGGAAGCGCACGCCCCGAAAGATGACGCGCCACCGTGATCTTCGTCTCACCATTCTCGAGGAGCAAAAGAAAGCCCTTGCCGGCGTGCGTGACCTCGATGACCGCATCCATGAGCGACTCGAGTTGTTCCTCGATCGTGCGGCTTTGCATGAGCCGCTGGCTGAGCTCGTGAAGCATTCGCAAGCCCACGAGCTGAGCCGCACCTCGAAGATCGCTCTCGTCGTCGCGGACATTTCGATCGACGGATTCGTCGAACGCGGAAAACACGAGCTCGACCGCCCCAAGCGTCAGCCGATCCGCGTGTTGGATCTTACACCGTCGCTTTTTCTTCCCGTTGATCAGGATCTCGCCCTCGCGATCGACCTCATTGAGGTTGAAGTCGCGGCCATCGAAGACGAGTTGCGCGTGATACTCCGCCAACGAGCCGTCCTCGACGTGGATGTCATTGCCCCCCGCACGCCCAATCGAGGTGAGCTTCTTGAAAACGGCATAGACCTTGGGTCGACCTTCGGGCCGGATCCACTTAAGAGAAGGCATCGCGGCTGCAGTCTACAGAATCCGTGAAAGTGCTTCCAAAAGATCCGGACTGAACGTTCGAGCCTGTGAATCTCGGCTCACATCACCGACGTCATCCAAGGTTGGCATTCTTTTGGAATTTCCATAAGAATGGGCGGCGAGCCGTTAACATTCTTCACGGCTCGCTTCTTGCTGTGGGCCGCGAAATATGAACACTCCTTGTCACCCACGCCTTTTGGCGTTCATCGCAGCGATTTTCGTCATCACGACGGGTTGTGCGTCTCGCGCTCGTTTCGAGATTGTGAGACCCGCACTCCTCGACGCTTCTCAAGTCGGCAACACGTTCTCCGTGCAGCCCTTTGGTGGGGTCGATCAGAGCGTCTCTTATCAGATCCAAGCCATGCTGGAGCAGCGCATCGCGACGAGCTTGAACCCAGCCATCCACCTTTTGGCGGGTGGTGGAGGAGGGCTCATTGTCACTGGAGACGTGATCGAGCACTCGTATCACGAAGACTTCCAGAGCGTGCATCAAAACTGCTCGCGGAGCGTCAGCTTCCGCGATGCGGCAGGCCGCACGCAATACCGCACCGAATATTATCCCTGCATCCAAACGACCCGCTACGGCACCGCACGTTCCTCAGTGCGTTTCGTGGTCATGGTCGCGAGCACAGGGCAAGTCGTCTTCGATCGCACCTACCAAGACTCATCGCAAACATCGACGACGGCCACGAATGGACAACCTGCGCCCATCGACGGACGAGGCATGCTCGATCAGATGGTCAACGCTTGGGTGACGCAGTTCTCACGTGTGATTCTTCCGTGGCCTGACAGCGTCGTCGTGGCCTTCACAGGATGTGGTGGAGCCGACGGATGTGGCCAAGCATTCGATCTCGTGCGCGCCAACGACCTCGCGGGTGCGGAAGCTGTGTATACCCAAATCCTTGGCACTTATTCTGAAGCGAGCACCACGATCGATCCCGACGATCGCAACATCGTGGCCGAGACGTTGTTCAATCGCGGTATCGTTCGTAGCTACAGCGGAAGCTACGAGCTTGGCATGCAAGATCTCCAGCGCGCGCTCGAGATTCGCCCCGACGAAGGCAATTGGCGCACTGAGCTCACCAATATCGAAAGCTTGGCCGCCGAACAGGACGCCTTGCGTCAGCAGATGGGTCAGCTCGCGCCGCAGTGAGTCGAGACAAGCTCTCTAATGAAAAAAGGCCTATCCCCACCGGGGGATAGGCCTTTTCTCGTGGGGGGATCAGCTACAGCCCAAGCTCGCACCGCAATTGAGGCACTTGTAGCAAGCGCCATTGCGCACCGTGATATGGCCGCACTGATCGCACATCGGCGCGTCACCCATCATCTCGCTGAGCTGCTGATCGAGCACACTGCTCTTGGCAGGGTTGTTGTCCGCTCCCGCAAACGCCAACTCGATCTGCGGGGCACGAACGTACTCCGTGGGCGGAAGGCTGTCGCCCGCACCCGACGGCAACTTGACCACGGCCGCCGCATCGGTCGGGTTCGAGAGCTCCAGCTGCGTTTCCGCAGGAGGCACCTGCGCGAAATCGTAGCGATGGAGATACTCCACGCCAAGCACACGGAAGACGTAGTCGATGATGCTCGTGGAGAATTTGATGTTCGGATGTCCTTCGACCAGTCCACCCGGCTCGAATCGCGTGAACGTGAACTGATCGACGAACGCGCTGAGCGGCACTCCGTGCTGAAGCCCCATCGAGACGCTGATCGCGAAACAGTTCATGAGCGAACGGAACGCCGCGCCCTCTTTGTGCATATCGATGAAAATCTCGCCCAGTGATCCGTCTTCGTATTCACCCGTGCGCAAGAAGACTTTGTGCCCAGCGACCTTGGCCTCTTGAGTGAAGCCATTCCGACGCTTGCTCAAGCGGTGCCGCACGCTGACCGGTGGCTGCTTCGCGCCTTCGACGATCCGCGGCTTTGCCGGCCCGGTCACGACCTCGACCTGCTGCACGCCCGGCTTGGCCGCGAGCTTTTCGCCCTTGGTGTCCGCCTTGTCTTCCTTCGAATCTCCCGAGGTCAAAGGTTGACTGGCCTTGCATCCATCGCGATACAACGCGACCGCTTTGAGCCCGAGCTTCCAGCCCTCGTAGTAAATACGCTCGACATCTTCGACCACCGCATCGTTCGGTAGATTGACGGTCTTGCTGATCGCACCGCTCAAGAAAGGCTGCGCCGCAGCCATCATGCGCACATGTGCCATCGGTTCGATGTACCGCTTGCCATGTTTGCCGTTCCGGTTGGCGCAATCGAACACCACGTAATGATCGAGCCGGAGGTGAGGCGCCCCCTCGACCGTCATTCGCCCAATTACGACGTCGTTCAACTCTTCGATCTGGCGCTTCGTCAAACCGAAGTGCACGAGGAGCGAGAAGCCAGGTTTGTTGTATACCTCGGGCTTGATATTGAGGCGTTCGTAAGCCGCGATTCCAATGATCCACGGGCCAAGGGCCTGCGCCGCATCGAAGACACCCGGCAGCGCCTTCTCCGCTTTGGCGAGCTCACTCTCGGTCAATCCCTTCTCGAGCAGCATCGAGCGGCTGAGATAAGGCGCCCCCGTGAACGTGTTGGTCCCGCTCACGAATGCGACGATGTCTGCCACTTGTGCGGGGGAATATCCGAGCGCACGAAGCGCTTCGGGCACACTCTGATTGACGATCTTGAAGTACCCACCGCCTGCGAGCTTCTTGAACTTCACGAGCGCGAAATCAGGCTCGATTCCCGTCGTATCGCAATCCATGAGGAGCCCAATCGTGCCCGTCGGGGCGAGCACGGTGGCCTGAGCATTGCGATACCCATATTTCTCACCGAGATCGACTGCGAGATCCCAATCTTCACGGGCCGCCGCAAGCAGCTCCTCAGGCACTCCGGTTTCACCACGACCCACGATCCCCGGAAACTCCGCGTGGTCGATCTTGTAAGCCATGTCGCGATGTTTGTTCATCACGCGCAACATCGGATGACGATTGCGCATGAATCCCGGGAAGGGCCCTTTGGTCGCGGCCATTTCGGCGCTGGCACGGTACGCGTGTCCCGTCAGGATCGCCGTCAGCGCTCCGCACCACGCGCGCCCTGCATCGCTGTCGTAGGCGATGCCGAGACGCATGAGCAAGGTGCCGAGGTTCGCGTATCCAAGCCCGAGCGGGCGGTAGTCGTGGCTGTTCTTCGCGACGCGCTTGGTGGGGTAGCTCGAGAGATCCACGAGGATCTCCTGCGAGATGAACATGATACGAACGGCGTGACGGTATCCCTCGATATCGAATTGCCCCTTTTCATCGAGGAATTTCACGAGGTTGATCGACGAGAGATTGCACGCCGTATCATCCAAGAACATGTACTCGCTGCACGGATTGCTCGCGTTGATACGGTCGGTGTTTGGACACGTGTGCCACGCATTGATCGTCGTGTCGTATTGCACACCGGGATCCGCGCATTGCCACGCGCTGTCGGCCACCATGCGCCAAAGATCACGCGCTTTGTACGTATCGACGACCTCTCCCGTCGTGCGCATGGTCGTCTGCCATTCGCCATCGTTTTCGATCGCACGCATGAACTCATCGGCGACACGGATCGAATTGTTCGAGTTTTGACCGCTGACGGTGTGATACGCCTCGCCGTTGAAGTCGGACGCATATCCCTGCGCGATGAGCGCACGCGCCTTCTTCTCTTCCCGCACTTTCCACTGAATGAAGTCGACGATCTCCGGATGATCGAGATCGAGACAGACCATCTTCGCTGCGCGTCGGGTGGTTCCGCCCGATTTCGTCGCGCCCGCTGCGCGATCGAGCACCTCGAGGAAACTCATCAAGCCCGAGCTCGTGCCGCCACCGCTCAGCTTTTCTTGTCGACCTCGGAGATGGCTGAAGTTCGTGCCTGTCCCCGAACCGTACTTGAACAAACGTGCTTCGATCTTCACGAGCTCGTAGATGCTCATCAAGTCATCGCCCACCGACTGGATGAAACATGCGGAGCACTGGGGCCGCTCGTACGCATTCGCGGTCTCTACCACGTCATCTGTGCGCGCATCCCACGCCCAGTTGCCGCCCTGCCCTTCGATCCCGTAACGCTGATAAAGGCCGAGATTGAACCACACGGGCGAGTTGAACGCTGCGCGTTGGGTGATGAGCAGGTAGCTGAGCTCGGCTTCGAACGCATCTGCATCTTCGGCGCTCGCGAAGTAGCCCGTCTGCGCCTCGCCCGCTTCTCGGATGGTCTTGGCGATCCTCAACACCAACTGACGTGCGCTGGTTTCACCCTTTTTGGCGTCGCCACGAATGCCAGCTTTCCGGAAATACTTCGAAACTGCGATATCCGTCGCCAGCTGAGACCACGAATCCGGAATCTCGGCGCCCCGCATCTCGAAGACCACGGAGCCGTCGGGGTTGGTGATCACGCTGTCGCGCAACTCGTAGTGGATTTCGTCGAGCGGATCGATCCCCACCCGGGAAAACCGCCGTGTGATGTGAAGCCCCTCGTCCTCTGCTGCTCCCAAGAGGGCATCGGGATGGTTGGATACTCGCGATTTGTCGATGTTCTCAGTCATTCGATGGCCCGAGGTTCGGTTGCGGTCGATTCGATGTGGGTCGATGCGGATTTCTACGGACAAAGCCTGCCTCCACGATGGTCGCTGTCACGGTCCACGTTCTGACGGAGCGGGATCGAAAAAGGCCCACACACGAAAAGCCTCCAAACGAAGACCTCCCGAACGGGGCTCTCTGAAACGCGTCAATAAAATAGGTAGTCTCTTGTCACACAAGCCATGGGCGCCTTCACCACCCGTGCCCACGACAGCTTGTGGATGGGCCCCGTGTTAAACGGGACCACGGGGGTGGGTCAAGAGGTCTGAACACTCGTTTTGGCACTTTTTTATTTCCCCAATCATTACAAGGACTTAAGTGCGCATCATCCTCGATTCGTAGGGGGTCGCCGCGACGTGGGCGAGGACGTATCGGAGACGATGAGGTGCTTGGCATGTCACGTATCGTCACAGTGAAAAGCTACTATTTGTAGTGGTTCGAACTCAACAAAAGCGCAAGCCGTAGGACGGCTCGGTCGGGACGACCCTTGGACGATCGGCTTCTGAAATAGGGTGTTTCGCGAGTTTTCATCGGTGGATGGGTGCCGACGAAACCATCGGTCGCAGATTGCGGCGTTGCCGAGCGAAGGCGAACCGAGTTAGAAGACCCCCATCGCCATCATCGGAACACGCTCCAAGGACATGCCATGAACCAGGATCCTCAGATGTCTGCGCCCTATCCGAACACTCCGATGCAGCAACCAGTGGCGCCGATCCAGCACGCCGCGGCGGGAGTGGCGCACGCCATCACGCACGGGCCGTCCTTCGCGATGCTCCGCGTGGATTTACAGCCCGGACAGGTTCTGGTCTCGGAAGCTGGGGCGATGGTCGCGCGACATTCTCATGTCGCCATGGACGTGCACCTCAACGCAGGCAAAGGCGCTGGCTTCTTCGCGAAAGTCTGGGCGCTGATGATCGCGTTCATCCGCAAGATCATCGGCGGAGAGACCTTCTTCGTGAATCATTTTCACACCCAACAGCCTGGGAGCATCTGGATCGCTCCGACGCTCAGCGGCCAGATCTCGCATCGCCGTTTGAATCCGGGTGAACGACTCGTGCTCTCGAGCGGCGCCTACGTGGCCAGTGTCGGTGATATCGACATCAAAATGAAGTTTGGTGGGCTCAAATCGATCCTCGCCAAAGAAGGCGCCTTCATGCTCGAAGTGAGCGGCAGTGGAGATCTCTGGTTCACGAGCTATGGCGGGATTCACGCGATTGACATTCAGGGTCCGTACATGGTCGACAATGGCCATCTCGTCGGATACGAGGGACAGTTGACGATGAATATCCGGAGCGCGGGCGGAGGGCTCCTTGGATTCATGGCTTCCGGCGAAGGTCTCGTGTGCGAGTTCCAAGGCCAAGGCCGCATTTATATTCAATCTCGAAATCTCGGGGCGCTCGTGGGTTGGCTTTCGCCACTCATGCCTTGAATCAGGAGGAGGTCAAACACGATGCAAATCGAGATTGGATATCGACCCGCACATTCTCTCGCGAGAGTTCTCTTGAATCATGGCGAACAGGTCGTCGCCGAATCGGGCGCCATGGTGGGGATGAGCCCGACCGTGCAAATGCAGACGCAGTCGCAAGGCGGCTTGATGGGCGGGCTCAAGCGCATGTTCGGAGGGGAGAGTTTCTTTCGAAACACGTTCACCGCCTCCAATGGGCCGGGCGAGGTGCTCCTCGCGCACGCGCTCAATGGCGACATGGTCACGCTCGACATGACGCCCACGGGCTATTTCCTCACGAGCTCATCGTTCATCGCGTCGACTCCCAACGTGCAGATCGAAACCAAGATCGGCGGCATGAAGAGCTTCTTCTCGGGAGAAGGGCTCTTCGTGATGAAGGCGAGCGCGACCGCTCCAGGACAGCTTTTGATCGGTGCGTTCGGCGGAATCGAGGAGATTGCCTGTCAGGGCAATATGGTGATCGATACCGGCCATTTGGTCGCGTGGGACGCGAACCTCACATACAAGGTCGGCAAGAGCGGCAGTGGGTGGATCGCGAGCTATTTGAGCGGCGAAGGCCTCGTGTGCCATTTCGAAGGCCAGGGACGCATTTGGATTCAATCGCGCAATCCGCCGGCCTATGGAAAAACGATCGGCAGTATGCTGCCGCCCCGGAAAGGATAGACCATGCGTTACGAGCTTCTCGAAAAGCCGGACTTCACGATGGTGAAAGTCACGTTCGATGCGCCGGGAGAATCGATGCTTTGTGAAGCAAGCGCGATGGTGGCCCGCGATTCGGCCGTTCAGATGACGACATCGATGCAAGGCGGTTTCCTCGCCGCTGCAAAACGCAAACTCCTCGGAGGAGAAAGCATCTTTCAAAATACGTTCACCGCGACGGCGCCGCAGCAATCGCTCTATTTCGCGCCCGCGCCCGAGGGCGATGCCCTCGCCGTCGAGATGGATGGCCAGACGCCGATCATGATGAACAGCGGCGCGTTTCTTGGGGCTGCCCCCACCG
Source organism: uncultured Sandaracinus sp. (assembly GCA_964481145.1). Taxonomy (GTDB): domain Bacteria; phylum Myxococcota_A; class Polyangia; order Polyangiales; family Sandaracinaceae; genus Sandaracinus. The sequence continues at coordinate 147,121 of CAYZTA010000003.1, read as the reverse complement.
TCACCCTGGACTCGAAATGGGGCGGAACCAAAGGTTTCTTCTCGGGACAAGGGTTCTTTCTGCTCAAAGCCACAGGAACAGGCCCTCTTTTCTTCTCGAGTTATGGCGGAATCCATGCGATCGACGTCGGTCCTCAAGGCTACATTTGCGACACCGGCCATATCGTCGCCTTCACTGGCGGCTTGAACTACCAGGTGGAACGCCTCGGCGGTTTGAAGAGCCTGTTCTTCTCGGGCGAGGGGCTCGTTTGTCGTTTCCAAGGCCAAGGACGCCTGTGGATCAGCACGCGAAATCCGAGCGGACTCGTGCAGTTCGTTCATCCTTTCCGAGCAGTGCAACGCTCCAATTGAGCCTTCGACTGCTCGGGTTGCTGCTCGTTGTGCTCGTATGGGCGAGTCCCGCGGCGGCTCAATCGAGCCTTGACGGATACACTCGAACCGTCGCGCGGGTGATCGCATCGGGTGGGGTCGGCGGCCGCTTTGGAGAGCCCGTGTGTCAACATGGACTCTCCATCGAGCCTTCATCGACCGCGCTCTACACGTACGCTTTGATGCGTGAAGCGCGATCACCCGATCGACCGATGGTGCTCGATACGGGCGGATTGCTCACGCCGCACGGTGTTGCACGCTTTGCGGCCACCGAAGATCCCGCCGCGTTGGCGGAATTGATCGATCAACTCGGTTACCGTGCCTTGGCACTCGGAGTCAAAGAGCTCGGCGCTCCGCGCACGAGCATCATCGATGTGATTCGACTCTTGCGGTGGCGCGGGATTCCCACCCTCGCGACGAATCTACGTTGCGAAGACGAAGCGATTCCCTTCTGTGATCTTCTCGTCGATGCAAGCGACGGACCTTCGATCCATCAGGTCGGGGCACGAAGTATGGCGGTGCTCTCGTTCTTGCCGGAGAACGCGACACAGCAAATCGCGCCCGACCTCGCAGGCGGCATCACGATCATGCCAATTGTGGAGTCGATGCCAGCCTCTGTACGCCGCGCACGCGAGCAAGGCGCCTCTCTCGTCGTGGCGGTTGCGTCGATGTCGCCAAGTGAAGCGCTGCACCTTGCAGAGGAGCTCCCCATCGATGCGCGCCCCGATCTTCTGTTGCTTGCCGATGCCAGCGATTTGCTCTTCGCACGGCCAGCGACGGTGGTTCCCGCGCTTGCCTCTCCACCTCGTGGCGACGCTGTTGAAATCGTCTTGCGTGAAGGTCTTTTACGAGTCGGATACGAAATGGTGGCGCAGCCGCTCGGCGGAGCAGGCGTCGATGTGGGCGCCCCCGTGCGCGAGTTCACTCGGCGCGTCGGCCCGGCTTATTGTGCGGCGTGGGGGCGCACGCTCGAAGGAGGCACGCTCACGCGCGATCTTGACGCACGTGGTCTTGCAGATGTCGCGATGCGCGCCGTACTCAACAAAACGGAGGCGGATGTCTCCGTCATCAATCTAGGCGCGATCGATCGACACTGGAGGCCCTCGCGAGAAGATGCGCTGACCGCGAGCGATCTTTATATCGGACTCGAATACGACGAACCGCTGCTCATGGCCGACGTCAGCGCCGCTTGGATCACCGAGCTTGCACGGCGCTTGGAACCACACGAACTCGTCGCAGCAGGTCTCAGTTGGGACGGGAGTACGGCTCGCGTCCTCGGAAGACCTCTCTCATCGCGCGCGAGCTATCGCGTCGTCACCTTGCGTTACCTCGCGACCGGCGGTGACGGGGCTTTACCCCCCTTACCTCCCAATGCGAGCTGGACGCCCGTCGAAATCGGGACCTTGCGTTCGGTCGTGCTCGAACAGCTTCGCTCACGAAGCGAGCGCGATCCCCGTGAAGGACAAATCTTGCGAGCGATTGCCCCCGAATGGATCGTCACAGCCGATTCCAACGGCCTATTTTCGGGCTCTTCCATCGAGAACCGTGCGATGTACGACTCGGCGCCGCTCAGCCGCGTCAGCACCGTCACACTCGGCATCGAAGTCAACTTGCGAGCCGATGCGACCGCTCCTGATTGGTCATGGGAGAATAGCGGCGTGCTTCGGTATCGCGCGCAGTGGATGCCGAGCACGACCCCTGGAACCGCGGGCGCCTTCGCCGAAGCCGTGGATCAAATTCAAGTGCGTTCCCTCGGCGCATGGCGTGGATTGCGATCGCGTCCCAGCGAATGGTACGTGCCCGATCCTTATCTCGAGGTCTTTCTCGAAAGCGAGCTGACCCCCGATGGGCGTGATTGGCATTGGCTGCTGCTCAGGCCCACGGTCGGTGCGCGGTTTCCGCTCTCGACCGAGCTCGAGCTGAAGCTCTCCACCGGTGTGCAAGGACAGGTGCTCCAGCCCAATGGCGAAGCCGAGTTCGGTATTGGTTCGGTGATCACGCTTCGCCCTTGGAATCTTGCGAAAATCGAGGATCGCCGGGTCACCCTCGAAGGGCTCGTGGACTTCTTCTTGGTGGATCTCTTCGATCAAAATCGATGGCAGCTGCGCGGCAATCTCGACGCGGTGTTCGAACTCACGGGCCCCCTCGCTCTGACGCTGGGCGTACGGCTCTATCTACAGCAAGAGCGCGCCCGTGAAGTGGGCGTCGCCCTCGATGCGACAGCAGGGCTGCGTCTGGGCTGGCTCGGCCGCACGGTCGGACCGTGAGTGGCTCACATGCGCCCGCGAATGAACAATCCGCCGCCCTCTCGATCGAGATATCCACTCACGTGAGGCTCCGAATCCGACGATTCTTCGCCCGATACGATGAATAACACAATGCCCGTGATGGCCGCCGCCGCGAATGCTCCGGTCAATACTGTCGATGTGATCGCCAGCGCCTCGCCTCGATCTCGATCGCCACGCAACGAGGGGTCGCATATGCCGCTCATGCACGCACCATCCAGACGCTCGTAGGTGTCATGCGCAATGATGCCCGTAGCGAGCGCACCGATCCCCAATGCAGCCGCCATACTCACGAAGACGGTGGGGACGACAGGAAACGAGCTCTCGGTGGTGATGACCTCCTCCGGAGGGCTCATTTCTGTCGCGAATGAATCCTCTTCTTCACTCGATTCGAGCAGCGGCGTTTCGGGGACCCCTTCATCGCTCGTCTCATCGCCACGCGCCTCGCTTGCTGCGAGTTCACGAAGCCGTGCGATCCGTGCTTCGATCCCCGCGCGGTCTCGCTCGCTCGGTGCCTCGGCCAGATACTGCGTGTATGCATCGGCTGCATCGGCCCATCGACGCGCGTGTTGCAACGAAATTGCGATGTTTTTGAGCAAATGGGAGCGGCCCGAGATGCGATATGCTTCTCGAAATTCTCGCGCGGCATCCTCGTATCGCAGTTGCTCGTAATAATTGACCGCAGCATCGTAATGATGTCGAGCCGTCTCGGTCGTGGCGCTGTGTACGTCTTGCGCAGAAGCATCGAATGCACCCAGCACCCACAGAAGTGTGGAGAGCGCCAAGCGCAAGAACATCCCAACGACAACTCGATACAGACGCGTATTCATCGAATGGCTCATGAAAGATGGATGGGTCAGAACGGTTCCAATTCTTCTGCCCCGAACCCCGGTCGAGGCGTCGCATTCGGATTCTGCGTCACCTCCGGCCTGATCGTCTCCGAATCCTGTCTACGTCGAACGACGCGTGCCTTGCTTGGCGAACGTTGCCTCGTCTCGGCGCTCGACTCAGACGCAGTCACAGCGCTCGGTGCGAACGCGCGAGATATGGATGCACCGATCTCCGGTGTTTCCTGTGTGCGTGACTCCGACTCCGACGAAGCACCCGTTTCGGCCAGTTGTACTTCAGCGATCGGATGCTCACGCTCTGCCAACTCTGTCTGCCGGGGCTCAGCAAGACGGGTCCCTGACGGATGTGCGACGCGGTCCATGGACCACAACACACTCGCACCCCCGACGATCATGGCGATGATCGCACCCGCGAACGCCGCTCTGCGGCGCCATCGGCGACTTCGTTTGGGCGATGGCAAGGGCTCGGACGTGGGCAGCTCGGAGAGCCCCCATGTCCCTGCCGGCGCCGTCGCTTCGAGCGGAACTGACCTGGGGCGTGGAATCACGCTCGGCTCTTTTCGTGGATTTTCCAGCCCTTGAATAGGCGCCGTCACGATCTCGGAGGCTGGTTGATCTGGACGCAGACGCGGAGACTCTTCTGGGAGTTCAGAAAGGATCGCTCGGAGTTCGTTGGCCAGAGCCGACGCACTCTCGTGGCGTCCCTCGCGTGAACGCGACAACGCGCGATCGACGCTCGCCCCGAGCGCATGAGGAAGCTCAGGAAACTTCGCTCTGATGCTTGGCGCATCTTCGGTGCAAACCTGCACGATCATCTGCTCGTACGAGTCTGCATCGAAGGGCAACTGCCCCGAAAGCAGGCGATAGAGAACGACGCCGACGCTGTAGACATCCGCCCGTGCATCCACGTCGCGTGCAGACACATACTGCTCGGGAGCCGCATACCCAGGGCTGCCCAGGCTCGCATTCGACCGCGTGAAGTGCTTGGCGCTGGGGTGAGCGCGCACCTTGCTGATCCCGAAATCGACGAGCTTCACTCGGTCTTCAGTGCGTGAACCATCGACTTCGGTGCCCGCCAACATGATGTTTCCAGGCTTCACGTCGCGATGAATGATCCCCACCTGATGGGCCGCCACGAGCGCATCGAGCACCGAGAGCACGATCTCCAAACTTCGCCGGACAGGTAAGTTTTCCACCGCCAGAAGCTCAAAGAGCGAGCATCCGTCGATGAGCTCCATCGCGAGGAATGCCGTGCCCTCAGGGGTTCTCCCTGCATCGAAGATCTGCACGATGTTGGGGTGACCAATCGCTGCCGCGGCCTTGGCTTCTTGAAAAAATCGCTCTTGTGCTCGAGATGTCGTTTGACTGCGTTTATGAAGTAATTTCAGTGCAACCGTACGATCCATGACCGCATGACGAGCCCGGTACACCGCGCCGAAACCGCCGCCTCCCAGCCATCGCTCGACCTCGTAACGATCGATGGACGTCCCACACGGACCAAGCTCGTGAAGTGACTCCTCCGTGATCGGACAGATCGGCTCGTCCATCGCATGGTCGAGGCCGCAGTGGGAACAGCGACGCATTGGGCTGGCTTGAACTTATCAGACCAGACGCGATGCGCACCGGTCCAGCACTCTCACTGCTTCGGCATTCTAGGAGTCCAGTTGCATGGGTGATTCAGTATGGCGGGGTGGCCGTTACGCAAGATTGTAGCGGCCCGGCGCGATGAGGTTCTCCGGATCGAAGACCTGCTTGAGGGCGCGGATCCTCGACCAATGCTCGGGATCGCTCGCAACGATCTCGCCCATCATGTCGGCTCGTGCACGATAGACTTCGAGGCCTCGTTTGCGAATGTATCCGAAGAGCGAATCGGCGCATGCATGCGCACGCGCGGTTTCTTCTTCCGAGCCGCGATCGAAGAGAAGATTGACGACCGCCACGAGTGAGGTCGTGGTCTCGATGTTGATCGTCATGTAGAGCGAGTGGCCATAGCCCGCCGCGATCTTCTTCATTCCGCAGACGACATCGGCGGCGAGCTCTCCATCGGAGGGCATGGCGGGGTTGATGAACAAGAGCCCACAACGCGAGCGGTCGAGCTCGGCAGGAACGAGGCTCGCGTGCCCAAACTGATGGAGCAAGTTCTCGATCGGAAGGTCGGTTGGGACACCGAGCGCCGGACGACTGAGCGACTGAAGCGTCGTGAGCATCGCAGCTGCCCTCCTCACGAAGGGAATTCCACGCATGCGATGTGACGCCGCCACGGCGAGCTCGAGACTCGACTCGCCGTGACTCATGAGGCGCGCAAGTTTGGCGGTTCGACGCCGAATTTCGAAGAGCGCGGCCATCACCTGAAGCCGGGTCCCCGACACCGACGCGAGCGCGGTCCATTCTCCGGGCGCCACGGTGCTCGCCACTCGCTCTGCTTCTTCCATCGCGCGACCGCGCTCGAGACCACACTCCCCTTCGAGATAGCGAACCACACTCCACAGGAGGCTCGAGCGCGCTCTCTCACGATTCCCAACATGGGCGACCGACGTGAGCAGCCCCTCTCGCTTCAAGTTCGAGAGCACATCGATGAAGCGCGACAAATCGCTCGGCCTCCGCAGCGACAACGCGACGACGCGTCGGCAGGGCGGCTTTGGCATGAGGCGAAAACAGGCACTCGTCACGATGCCAAAATTGCCTTGAAAAAACAGGCCATCAATCATGGGCCCCAATCCAAATGGATGGCTATGGGCGAGCGGTGAAGTCTCCCCAAGTCGGCGAAATCCGGTTTTGATGACTTCACCCGTTCCTGTGACAATCTCCAAACCGAACAAATCTTCGGCGCGCGGACCTTGATACCCCACCCCACGTTCGAGTCCATTGCCAAGAATGCTCGTCTCTCCACTTGCTCCCGTCACATTGAACATCAGATTCGGACATTGCGTCTCGAGGAGCTCATAAAGCTGAACCTGAGTCACCCCCGGCTCGATCACTGCGACAGGATTCGAAGTCGAGATCTTCATCGCATTCCGAATCCGATTCATGTCGCTCAAATCGACCAATGCACATTGGTCTATGACGGGAGAGCGAGATCCGTATCCCCAGTTGAATCCCGTAGAGATCGGATAAAGAGGAGTGCGCGATCGCCGCGCCGCGGTCACCAACGAGACGACGTCTTCCACGGTCTTGGGGCGATATACCGCCGAGACGGCCTTTGCTCGCCCCGTGACATTGGCGACATCGTGAGTCTCCTCGGTGCTGAATAAACTGCAGTTCATCTCTGAAAGACCACGAGCCGCATGGGCTCCTCACGAGGAGAAGAAGAAATTGGAGTGGTGAACGTGGCCCAACCGATGTCGCCGAGTGAGACCATCGGGGCGATCTCGCCAGAAGCGACGAAGATATGAGCCCTCCATGCGTGACCAACAGACGAAGTTTGAGGCATCGGCCACTCGACGAAGTGGGTGAGCGTGGGATCGAACAAGCGAAACCGCGCGAGCCCAAACACCGAGTCTGACCCATAGAGATATCCATGCGTCGCAAGAACACCGCATCCGAACGCAGTCGCGCTCCGATAACTGTTTTGAAGATCGGGGTACATCATCGTATCGGGGCATCCGCTGCATCTACCCGGCTGGACATCGCAGCGCGCACAACCAGCCAGATGAGGAGCTCTCCGACCGCGATACGTCAAAGTCCATCCGTGGCCCGTGCCCGCGAGCTCCGCCGGAAGATTCAACACCCAGACATCATCGCGATCACTCAAAAGACCAATGGAATTCCCTCGCTCATCCCCCAAAGCGGCAATCCGCCCGTCGGGCAGGACGACGAGGGTCGGATACCGCACCCTCGTGTCCTCCGAAAGGAGCTCGATCGGAGAAATCGCGGATAGTTCCGTCCAGGTATCCGTCCCCACGTCGTAAAACCAAAAAGGCACGGAACCGGAATCGAGCTTGCCACCAAACAGCCATCCTCTGCCTGTCCAAGTCGGAGGTGTGAGCAGTGTAGGAAAAATGTCGAAGACACTCGGATCACCCGAAAATGGGCGTGCGCGGCGCCAGCGCAAGCGACTCGGGTCGAAGAATGCGATCTCATGAGCCGAAGTCACAATCGAGAATTCGGCCCCCGTCCATGCAGCTCTTGTCGCGGGCGTGGCGCTCGAAACATAGAAAGGTCCCATGGGGGATTCCGGAATCCGCGACCAAGTCGACGTCATAGGATCATAAAGCCCGCCATCGCGCAGATAGCCCTCGCGAATGCCGCCCCAGACGAAGATTTCTCGCCCATTTCCAAGGACAATCGCGTTGGTACGCGGCTCAGGTGCGCCCACGTCCGAGACTGGCCTCCACTGATTCGTGACGGGATTGAACAGCCCTCCATCGCCTCGGAACGCATCGGTCGTCCCCCAATCCGCTCCGCCCCAAACGAAGACTTCGGTTCCTGTCCACACCATGGCTCCGAAGTGCTGCCGAACGAGGGGCGCCCCCTCGATGCTCGCCGTCACCCACCGCAAGCTCATTGCTGCGTCAAGTCCGAGAGAGCTGTCGCAGCTCGGAACCCAATCGGGTGTGCAAGCAAGTTCATCGATCTCACCGTCACAGTCATTGTCGATCGAGTCTCTGCAACGCTCGGGCTCGGGAACACAGCCACATCCCGTGTCGACCAAGCCATCGCAGTCGTTGTCGATCGAATCTCCGCATATCTCGGATGCTGGAAGGATCGCTCCTTCGCACATCCCCCAGTGCCCCATCTCATCACATCGCTGCACACCACCCGTGCACGGCGGATGCAGCGATTCGAGCCCGCAATTCCGTGTCTCACCCACGACGCACGGACAGCCCTCATCGCGCGTGCCATCGCAATCGTGATCTTGTCCGTCGCACTGCTCGGACGAAGGAATCCGATCGCCCTGACATTCCGAGCTTCCCCAATCCCCCCACTCGACACCCACCGCGCGACACGTCTGCACACCGTCGGAGCACACGCCGATGCGCCTGTTTGCGTGAGCCCCAGTGAAACAAGACTGCGTCTCCGAAGGCGCGCAAGGGCAGCCGTTGTCGATGCGCCCGTCTCGATCGTCATCGATCCCATTGCCGCAATGCTCAGCACGCGAGAACGGTGTCGACGCATCGGGCGGGCGCCCCTGACCGAGATCGAGATCCATCCCCAGAGAGCACCCGACGAACGCGTGGACCCCACAAACAACCAGCAAACCACGGATCGAAGGCAGAGCTGGATGCATAACACCTCGCCAGTGATCTCTTGCCCGAACGGGCTCCCAATTCCCAAGGAAAAAATTATCGTGACGCGAGGACTTCCTCCACGTGTCGCCGGTGCACAGAGTTGGGAAAACGCGCGTAAAACTGCGCTGCGCGCACCTCGGCTCGGGAGTGATGCGAAAGTGCGATGAGCGCATCGATCGCAAGCACTTCTCTTTCCTCGACGAATTGCCCATTGGGAAACCGCGCTTGATGCTCCTCCACGAGCGCGAGCGTGCGCGCGGGTTCTCGACGCAGCGCGCGACGCGCACGCGCCAAGAGGGCGATCTCGGTCTCGGCCGAAGGAGGCTCATTCGAAACCTCGGGAGGAGGCGTCGATGGAGTGGTCTCGGGAGGAGACGCTTCGCGCTCGCGGGCCTCACGCACAGCGCGACGTGAATGCGCACGCCGTGGCAATGCCTCTTCGGAGGCTTCTTCAGAAAGAACAACAGGAGGCGGCGATTCCGTGGGAGTCGACATGACCGGGTGCGGCCTCGGAATGGCCTCCTCCGCCCGCTCAGGCCGGCGCACGGCAGGCTCCCCGTCTTGAGGTGCCTTGATGCCCAAAACGGCGATCACAGCCGCAGCAAGGCCCACAATCGCCATTTTCCACGGCACCCGACGGAGAACGGGCGAGCCATCCCCTCCTCCCCCACCCCGGACGCGTGCCTCCACGGACTGCGCGAGTGAGTCGATCGCATCGGAGTTCGGCACATCGGCACGCAACGCGCGTATGAAGTGACTCAGCTCGGGATCGCTCGAAGGGTCTTCCGAGAGCCGCGGCGGTTCATCGATGGCGCTCATGTCCAGCCTCGTTCCCGTGCGGTGCGATGCGCGCGCGCCACGATCTCTCGCGCTGCGTGCAAACGCGAATAACCAGTTTTGAGAGGGCATCCGACGATGTCAACGACCTCGTTCATCGGTAGCTCTTCGAGCTCGAAGAGGACGAAGACCGCGCGCTTTTCTTCGTCGAGATGGCCCAAGACCCACTCCGCGAGGCGACGGGCATCCCAGGCCGCTTCGACGGATGTGTTCTCGACGGGCGGTGCGTGTTCACCCACGAATTCGCGCCGTCTCATGAAAGCGCGCCGGTAATGGCGCACGTGCTGAACACAGATCCCATAGATCCAATGACGAACGGGGCCCCGCGCTGGATCCCAATGGGCGCGTTTCCGATGAACTACGAGAAAGATTTCCTGCGCGACGTCATCGAGGTCTTCCGCCCGCACCCCGAGATGGCGCAGGGTGCGCATGACATAGGCTGCGTGCTCTCGAACGAGAGAGCTCACGTCGAGCGTGGAGACCATCTCTGGAAGTGCAGACGTCAGCACTGACTATGCTTGCCCGGAACATGTCAGAATTCCCAAAGTTATTTTTCCAAAGCGCGCGTTCGAACGTCCTGCCCACGTTCTGGCGCCTGTAGATACTTGAAATAGGCGAAAAATCCGTGAAACACGGCGCTCTCGTCGACGAGGCCCTCGCGCTGAAAAATCTCGTGCACCTTGGGCAACTGGCCAAAGGCGAGTCCCGGGAAGAGATGATGATAGGGGTGCAGTTTGAAGTTCAGATCCGGGATCAACAGTTTCTCCCACCACCTCAACAAGATGAGCGGCGAAGACTGAACGACACTCTTACCGACGCCTGCGCCGGGAGGCAAATCGTACACATGCTCGCAAATCGCGCCGATGCGCATGACGACGGGGAACACGAACACCAACGGCAACACCCAATAGACGAGGAACGAGAACCAAACACCCCAATACGTCAGCAACATGGCCATCGCGACATAGAACGAGGGTCGAAGCCACTTGGGACTGGAGTGCTTCCTGCGATCCACGTTCCTGTCTTCCAGTCGTTTGCTCTTCAATAAGCCGATGAACGTGAATCCACTCAGATCTTTTAGAAAGAGTGTGGCCAATCTCGCGTACGGCATTGGAAAGGTCCAGTCTGGACCTGATTTTCGATGGGAATCCGGATCCTTCTCGGAGAGGAAAAACTTATGATGACGCAAATGCACTACGGCGTAGTCTTCGATCGTGATTCCCAGAGGATATGCCACCAAGACATTCGCGATTGCATCACCGAACTTCCCTTTGAAGCCAAGAGAATGGGCTTGATCGTGAGCCAATAGAGCCAGGATGTTCATCCGTGTTCCGATCCATACGATCGCCAACAAAGTCACCCAGATCCTATCTGCGTACGTCGCGATTGCGATCGTCATCGCGGTCATGATCCAGACACCCAACGCATGAATCAAAAACTCGCGGGGTCTGGCCCCCATGAGACCTCGAAGCTCTTTGCGCGCTTCTGCAGACAAGCTTTTGACGTCACCCAAGACAGCTTGTGGAGAATGACTCGATCGATGGTCCACGAAATGCCTCGATGGGTTCAGGGCTCTTGGCGCTTCCTTTGTTTTTGTTCTTTCCCGGAGCGCACTAGAATTCCCAACCAAGATCGCAAACTCCGAAATCGGAGTCCGAGTCTGTAGGTGTCCGATGCGCCGGACTTTTCTTAGAACCGGCGTTTTTTTATGCGCGGCTTTTGCCCCGACACCAATGGCTCAGAGCACGAGATCGAGAGAAATCATGGCGTGAGGCGATGCCATCCAAGCGACGAAGAGCGTCTCGGGCATGCCAGGGGTGGGACTCACCTGCAATCGATCGCGCACGAGCGGCGCACGAACACCTGCTTCGACTCGCACACCGAGAGGCCCGACGAGCTCGATTCGAGCGCGCACCAAGAGCCCGAGCATCACCTGGGGTCGAATGGCCGAACGGACTTCGGCGAGATCCGCTCCGGATGCCACGAGCACGCCCGCCCCCAACTCGGCGCAGAGACCGAGCGAGACGGGTGAAACATCCAAAGGCATCCCACAAGCGGCGACGCCTCCGAGCAAGAGCCCTGCTCGGACCGAGGCCCCGCTTGCCGTGGCGCTGCCCTCTGGGATCCCAACGAAAAGAAGCTCGAGCGCAAATCGCTCGACCAAGATCCCAACGCGCAACTCGAGCGCGAACGAAGGGCCGCCGGGCACCCAACCGTCCGTGATGCCTCCGCCGAGCGCGAGGGTTCCCCTCAACCTCGCGCGTTCTCTATCGATGCGCTCTCGAATCTCTCGACGCGGCACATCCACCATGAGCGCCGTCACGAGCGCGAGCGGCGCCATGATGTCCGAGCATGAACTCGATGCCATATGGATCGTCCGCTCTCCCAATCGCTCCCCCCCGTTCGATTCGAGAACGAGAACTGCCTCATGACCCAAAGACGATGAAGTCAGAGTGACCTTCACGAAGACATCGGCCCCTTCGTTCACGAAAGCGTCGCGCTCGAGGATCGCGCGCACCGATTCTTTGAAGGCTTCGGCCTCACCACAATCCGAAGGTGCATTCCAGAGCAATGTCGCGGTGATCGTCCGCTCCTCTTCGGGGCGAGCCGTTTCGAGCACAGGCGTTTGTGCGCGAACCTCCTGCACATGCACGAGGCTCATCACCACGAGCCAACATACAGACATAGGCAAGCGGTTCGATCGGCTCTGCATGGCGAGCATGCGAGCCTATCAGCGCGCGATCGGAAGCGGCGCGAGATCTTCAGCAACCGTCATATGGAAATGAAAGCGATGAAGCGGATTGTGCATCCGCATGGGCAGCCCCACATCGCTCACGAGTCCGCGTGCTTCGAACCACGATTGCACTTCGCGTACGACCTCGGGATCGTTGTAATAGATGCGGAGGCGCCCCCCCGAGCACGTCGCTAAAATCTTCGCCAAGTCCAAGACGCGAGCACGCAAGAGGCGCACCTCGTCCGCCGGTCGCCCTTCGTAATTGTCGGGATAACGTCGTCCTCCGAGGTTCCGCGCGATCATCGCTTCCTCGAGATAAAGATCGACATCGACTCCGCGATTGTGCGTTTGATGGCGCGGCCCAGGTGCGTCGAGATCGCCGATCACGACATGCTCGCCCGGCCAGCGCGCTTGATATTCACGCGCGGCTGCGAGCACGAGGGAAACCAACCCCGGACGGGCCCACCGATGCTCGGGGATCGTGTTGCGCCATACCTCGTACAAACCACGGGCTGCGGAGGTCTCGGGCAACTGCCAACGACATCGGGGATAGGTCGCGCCCTCATCACATGCGGGCTCTCGCACAATCTGCAATTCGGGCTGGAGACACTCGTACTCGTCGTTCGGAGATGCCTCGATGATCGTCCCCTCGGACGAGACACGCGGATCGGCTCCTGCGTCGGAGGACGAACGCGAGTCGATCGATGGCCTCTCTTCTTCCGGTTCTACGTGCACGCGATGTTCTTCGATCGCCTGCCCCGCTTCGTGACCTAGAAAAGTCACACACAACACCGCGACGCCCGCTCCGAAGAGCGGCAGGGCCATCCAAATCATCGGCGAAATTCGAGTAGGGCGGGTCACGATCGCTGTTCGGGTATCTGACGAAAGAGCATCGTGCAAGTCTGTGCACACATGATTTGACAGCGTTCGTGGTATCCCCAATACTCGGCCGCTCTCGACCGGAGTACACCTCCTACACCGAGAGATGGCGACGTAGCTCAGTCGGCTAGAGCGGGCGTTTCATACGCGCTAGGTCAGTGGTTCGATTCCACTCGTCGCCATCGACATCTCCGAATCTTGTTTGAATGAAAACCCCGGGCGCGCGAAGAGCGCACATCGGGGTTTCGTCTTTGGTATGGTCAGTTGGGTCTGGGGTGTCGGAAGCAGCACAACAAGAGCGGAATGAGCCGAGTCGAACGGGAAGGCGGGCGTCCGGTGACGCGATGGCGCACATCACACGACAAGGGCTTACGCGAACCTTGGTGCGCACCGTGCCCATCGCCGCGTTGCTCGGCGCGGGCATCCCTGCGATCTGCGCCGTGTGGCTGCTCGACATGAGCTCGTTGCCGATTCCGCCGCTGCCAGTACAGCTCGTCACGGCGTCGTTCGGCGCTGCCATCGCGAGCGCCTTCGCAGTGCGTCGAGCCGCGCGCAGACTCGATGCAGTCGCTCGTTTTCTCGAGATGCGCATCGCAGCGACGAGCACCTTGGTGCGCCGCGAACACGAGGCCACACAACGCGAACGCAAACTCGCCGGAGACCTCGCGCGCAAGAGCATCGAACTCGAGCAGCGCTTGCTCGAGCGCGCGTTGCTCTTCGATGTCCTCCGAGAAAGTGCTTCGAGTCACGATCTCGATTCGGTGCTGCGAACCCTCGTCGAGAAACTCGGCACATCCCTCCGCTTTCGTGAAACCGCGGTCTTGCTACGCGCCGGCGATACATCGGAGGAAGAGCGAAATACACTCGTCATTCGCGCCGTGTGGGGGTTCGAGCAACCAGACAAAGTGCTCGGTCGACAAATCCGCATCGGGGAGGGTCTGACGGGTGAAGCGGCTGAAAAGGGAACGTTGATCCTCGTCCGCGATGTCGAGCAGGCGCCGGGCTATCTCGCGTTCTGGGACGAGGTGGCGCGCAGCGGTTCCTTCATCAGCGTGCCGATTCGCGCCAAGGGCGAGCTCATCGGTATGCTCGCATTGACCCGGCCCAAAACCGATCCCGTCTCGACACTCGAAACAAGCTACATCGAAGCGCTCGGTCATCAGGTCGCGCTTGCCATTCGCAACGCACAGCTCTTCGCTGAACTTCAAGCTCTTTCGACCCAGGATGCGCTCACGGGGCTTGCCAATCGTCGGCTCTTTGAATCTCGCTTGACCCAAGCGATCGCAGATGCGCGACGCTTCGAACGTCCCCTTTCACTGCTGGCCATCGACGTCGATCATTTCAAGCACCTGAACGATCAACATGGTCACCCCGAAGGGGATGCCGTCCTCATCGCGATCGCGCAACTGCTCGCCTCGAGCGTCCGCGCGGTGGATACGGCAGCGCGGATCGGCGGAGAGGAATTCGCCGTGATTCTCGCAGGCGCGGATGAGAACGAAGCGGCAAAAATCGGCGAAAAATTACGTCTCGCGGTAACCGCCCTCGACTTCAAGACGAGCTCATCGCAACCGCTCGGACATCTTTCGATCAGCGTGGGTGTCACTCAGCTCAAAGAGAGAGACGCCACGAAGCCCGAGAACGAACAGGAAACCGCCGCTGACCTCATCGCCCGGGCGGATGCCGCCCTCTACGACGCGAAGAGGTTCGGTCGGGATCGCGTCTCCACGCGCCCCCCCCTTCCATGAGCTCTGCATGGGACTTCTTCCAAAGCACGAGCGGAGCACGGCAGGCCAGCTGGCCGCGTATGCGCTGGCCGCTGGCATTCCGATGGCGGCTTATCTGGCCACGGGGTCACCTCATTCGTATTGGCTCGATGCGGGTGAATTCGTAGAAGCCGCCACCTTGCTCGATATCGCGCATCCGCCCGGACATCCTCTCGCGGCATTGCTCGGACATCTCTTCGCGCTCCTTCCATTCGGGCCCATTCCACTCCGCATCGCGCTCGCCCAAGCCACGTGCGCTGCGATCGCTGCGGGTTTTCTGTTTCGTGCATTCGAGCTGACGATTCGCGCGCTCGAAGTACGCCACGATCGCTTGGTCATCCCTATCGCACTCGGCGCGACCTGGCTCATCAGCGGTTCGCATGCGTGGTGGTTCCAAGCCGTGCGCCCCGAAGTGTATGCGCTTCAAATGATGCTCCTCGCGATCGCGCTCGAACGCATCATCGCACTCGAGGTCGCATGGCCCACGAGCGACATGCGACCTCTCTACGTCGCAGCGCTCGCGATCGGACTGGGGCTCGCCAATCACCATTTCATGGCCGTGATGATGTTGCCTGCCTTGGCGCCCACGCTCGCACGTGTGTACCGAGCGCGTGGATTTCGCGCGCTCTCGTTCGCCGGGATGGCGATGGGTTCGGGACTCATGGCCTACGCCTACTTGCCCGTTCGTGCGCACACACGACCGCCTGTCGATCTCGGCCATCCGGTGGATTTCGAGCGGATTTGGTGGGTGGTTTCGGCCGAGGCCTATCAACACACATCCGAGCTCGAACAAGCTTCTTTGATCGAGCGTCTCTTGGATGTCGCGATCGCCATCCTCGAGAGCGTCGACGTGTGGCTGCTGGTGATCGCCATCGCAGGGCTCTGGGTTCTTTTGCGCGCCCCTGGCGTGCGACGGTTGGGCTATGTGTGGTTGGCCTTGGGCGCCTTCGCATGCCTGGGCAGAGCCTGGTTGGGTCACACCTCTCAAAACCCCGATGCACTCGGCTATCTCATGCCGGCATTTGCGGCGATCGGAGGCCTCGCCGCAGCATTCATTGCGGCGCTCATTGCGCAGCTCGGAGGCAACACGGCACGCAAGCCCGCACATCTTCTCACGGCGCTCGCTCTCGTCAGCGCGGGGCTCGGCTTGGCGCCGCTCAAGCGAAGCCGAGCGCGCGCAACGCTCGCGTCTTTTCATGCCACAGATGATTTCGATGATCGTCGTATTCGCTCATTGCCGCCGCATTCCGTCGTCATCGCGTACCTGCCGCAGACCGTATTTCGCCATTGGGAGCTTCAATCGACGGAGCAGTCGCGCCCCGACGTGAGCCTCATCCCGATGCCGTTCCTCGGCTACCCAGGAGTTCTCGATGCGCTCATCGAACGCGATCCGATGATTCAAGACGTGCTGCGCGGATATCTCCTCGACGGTGAGCTCAGGGAGCCCCATCTGCAATCTCTCGCCGCACGACGTCCTCTTTTTATCGAGATGGATGTGCGGATGCCGCAACACCTTTACGAGACCATCGCACCCACCACACACGGGTATTACGAGGTCATCGACGGAGGCGCGACGTCCGCCGACATGCGCGAAGGAAGCGCTCGTCGTGCCGAAGCGCTCGAACGATGGACGCAGGCCATCGGTCACGACATTCACGACGCCGAGACTCGCAATCAACTCTTGTGGATACACTACGGCGATGTTCTTTATGACGCCCATTCGGGCCTTCTCGAACGCGCCCGAGAATCGCTCTCCCGCGCACGCGCGCTCGCGCCCGAGGCACGTGAACTTCGCGCAATTGAGGCCGTGCTCGCCGATCCGAACATCGAAGGCCCGATCGACGTCACACCGTTTCTCGCAGGGCCAGCGCCTTCACGCTGAGCGCCGCGAGCACGGCCATCGGCACGACGACCGGAGCGTGATAGCGATCGCCTCCGAGCGTGACGAAGTGCAATACAGCAAGCCCCGCAATGGGGGCGAAGAGCGCGATGTGAAGAGAAGACATCGCCCTTCGTTGGATGAGAACGATGGCGCCCGCGATCGACGCTGATAAGAAGACGAGCCACCAAGCGCGATTGATCGCGAGCGCCCAGAGGCTCATCGTCTCGCGAGACTCATCATCGACTTGGATCGCGCGCCCCCACGCCTGCGCCGGTGCGGACTCATGACCGAACGTATGCACGAGCTTGAGTACACCCCGCGCGAGCCATGCGAGTGGGGCTTCTCGGATTCGTTCGAACGCAACCTCGGCACGGCATCGATCTCTCGCCACTTCGGGCAGAGCGCGCGAGCAGTCGAACTCTTCTGGGATGCGCGCGAAACTCCCTTCATTGCTCGTGCCCACGAGCAAATTCGCGCCACCATTGGTCGAGACGAGCGTTGTGGCATCGAGAGAGATCGCATTTCGTATGCTCCATGGGAGCATCATCACGAAAGCGAACGTCCACATGATCGCGAGGTGCATCGCCAGCACATAACTGCGACGAAGAAGACGAGGTTCGCGGAGGGTCTGATAGAACGCAAGACCTGCGACATATGCGATGAGCATCGGGATCGCGGTCGGACGAACGAGCGCACCGAGCCCAAGAATCACTGAAATGAGGACCGAAGACGCAAGCGTTTTCCTCCTTCGGGTGTAGACCGCGACGAGCGAGGCGGCGCCCACGAAGAGAGAAAAGAACGGCTCGCTCATCCACGATGCAGAAAGGAGAACACCTCCTGGCCACAACGCGACGAGCCACGCGGCTCGTCGCCCGATGCGGGGGCCTGCCGCGCGTCGTCCGATCAACCCCGCGATGACGACCAAGAGCGCGCCCGCGCAAGATTGAGCGGCGAGATCGAGATTGCGCCCCCCAAACCAACGCAGCGGCGCGAGCATCGCAGGAAAGCCCACGGGATAAAACGCCGTGGCCTCGGCAGGCTCTCTCGGATCGATCGCCGTGCGGGTGAACCCTCGTCCGTGCGCGATGAAATCAGCGCTTCGCGCGTAGATCACGCCATCCCATACCGGACGGACTGGCACCAAGATCGACAAACCCATCCGCAAGAAGAGCGCGAACAGAAATGGAACGAGCAAAGGCCCCATCACCCAAGCGCGCATCACCGAGCGCGGCCGTATGCGGTTCACTCCCACGACTCGAGAGCTCATAGTCCCTCGAGACATCGATTCACAGCGACCTCTCGTGCCTCACTCTCACTCAGTTCGTGCGATCCCACCATCGGGGGTGGGTTCACGAAAGACGATATCGCCGCGCCCTTCGTTCGTCACCGTCACCACGACGCGCCCCTCCTCGAGATCCGCATGCCATGGAAACCCTCGTCCGATCTGCTCGAGAGGGTAACGCCCGAGTTCGAGTTCGCCTCGATCTTGCCGTAACAGCACCCAGCGGTGCTCTTCGACCTCCGGCAAACATTGCCTCGACTCCTCACGAACGATCGCGTCCGCGCTCACAGCGCGCGCCTCGACCTCTCGAAAAGGACAGCGCGACTCGTCGTGCGCCATCGAGAACCGCGCGATGAAAATAAAAATGCCAATCGCGATGCCCGCTGGCAGCGTGGCGACGAGGATCAACACCCACCGCGGAATCGGGAGCTTCACGGAGTTGCCCCTTCGACGCTCTCTCGGGCGTCGAACCGATCGAGTTTCGCTCGCACTTCGCGCGCCGAGACGAGGTCGAGCCAATCTTCGAGATCGGCGAGCGCACGCGCCGCGAGCGCCTCTCCTCGTTCTCGCTTGCCGAGCTTCTTCTTTTTCTCACCCACAGGCGGAATCGCAAGCGGCGGAAACATCGAAAAAACAACATTGGAAGGCTGAAACTTCTGCTTCCCCTCAGGCACACGACGCAGATGACGCATCAGCGATCCCAGCGCGGTCGTCTCGCTGGGAAGCGCCATCTCGAGCCCCTGCATGCGACGTGCGATGAAGGTGCCGATCACGAGCCCGCACGCCGCACTCTCGACGTATCCCTCGACCCCTGTGATCTGCCCCGCGAGATACACGCCTTCGCGTGCGGAAAGCGAATAATCATCGGCGAGCACACGCGGAGAGTCGATGAACGTGTTGCGGTGCACGCTGCCGTAGCGAAGAAACTCCGCGTTCTCGAGCCCAGGGATCAGCGCGAACACACGCTTCTGTTCTGCGTGCTTCATCCGCGTCTGGAAGCCCACGAGATTGTATGCGCTCCGATCGATGTCTTCGGGGCGCAACTGCACGACGGCATGAGGCCAGCGTCCTGTGCGCGGATCATCGAGCCCCACAGGCTTCATTGGCCCGAACGCGAGCGTGCGCGGGCCACGCTCGGCCATCACCTCGATCGGCAAACATCCTTCGAAATATTTGGCGTCTTCGAATGCCCGCGGCGCCACCTTCTCGGCCCCGAGCACGGCGCGCACGAAGTTCTCATACTGCTCGCGGTCGAGCGGGCAATTGACGTATGCATCGTCTTCGCCCTTGTCATATCGACTCGCCCGGAAGGTCTTGCTCTCGTCGATCGAATCGGCGAGCACGATGGGCGCAATCGCATCGTAGTACGCGATCTGTTCCGTGCCGATGACGCGCGCCAAATCTTCGGCGAGCGCCTCTCCCGTGAGGGGCCCGGTGGCGAGCACCAAAGGCCGTTCATCCGGAATGCGCTCGATCATTCGACGCTCGATGCGGATGCGCGGATGCGATTCGACGCGTCGGGTCATCTCGCGAGAGAACACCTCACGATCCACGGCGAAGGCGCCACCGGCGGGCACCTGCGCCACGCTCCCCGCCCGCATCACGAGCGAGCCCGCGCGGCGCATTTCTTCTTTGAGAAGACCCACGGCGTTGGACAAATCCGCGCCTCGAAACGAATTCGAGCACACGAGCTCGGCCAGCCCATCGCCGTGCTGCGCGGGCGTCCGCGCATGAGGCTTCTGTTCGATGAGCGTCACCTCGACGCCACGCTCCGCGAGCTGCCAAGCACACTCACAGCCAGCGAGACCACCACCCACGATCGTGACACGTTCCGACATGAATCGGCCGGAGGTTTAGCACCTTCCGCTCATATGCGAGCTCGAAAGAAGCCGCCTTGCTCGTCCGCGCTCGCGTGACCCGTGAGGAGGAGTGTCGTGAGCGTCCTCTGAACACGCGCGGCCGAGCACCCCGTGAGCATCACGAGCTCATCGACATGCGTTGGATGTTCCGTCAGTGCATCGAGGACGGCCGTTTGTTCTTCATCGAGAATCGCCCTGTTTTCCTTCTTTTTCCTTGCACTTTTGGGTCTCTCTCCCGAGATGAGCTCGATCACGTCGGCCGCTCCCACACACACGCGCGCTTGCTCTTTCGCGAGCAACGCGAGCCCTCCCTCACCGCGCACGTCACTCAAGGACCAAGGCAGCGCATACACGGGTCGCCCCAGCTTTCTCGCATGCATCGCCGTGGACAGCGCGCCCGAACGAAGCGGTGCTTGCACCACGATGACAGCGCGCGACAGAGCCGCAATGAGCCTATTTCGCGCAAGAAAAAGATGCGGTCGTGGCGCTTCGCTATCTTCCGCCTCGGTCAACACGGCGCCCTCGTCCGCAATGCGCGAAAAGAGCGGCGCGTGCGCTCGCGGATAAAGTCGATCGAGACCACCCGCGAGCACCGCGATGGTCCTGCCTCCGCCCGCGAGCGCTCCTTCATGCGCCGCACGATCGATGCCCTCCGCGCCCCCAGAGATGACAACCAAACCCGCACCTCCAAGCTCTTCGGCGATGCGTCGTGCCCACAGAAGTCCAGTCGGACTCGCACGACGGGTCCCCACCACGGCAACCGCGCCATCGAGAAATGGAAGCGTGCCCGCGACGCGTAATTTTTCGGGTGGTTGGGCGAGCTCATCCAAACATGCAGGCCAAGCGGGATCTTCACGAACGAAGTCCCAGCTGCGAGATCCGAGAGAGTTCATGGATGCGCCTATCGGCGCGCGCTTTCTCTCGTTGCGTCGGAAAGGCGGCTTGGCCTCCGGCTCAGAGCCGTGTACACAAGCATGATGCTCGAAACCACAGATCTCGTGCTCGGCAATGGAACCGAAGCCTCCGATGGCCAAAAGGTCTCGGTCCATTACGTCGGAACCCTGACCAATGGCTCGAAATTCGACAGCTCTCGCGATCGCAATGAACCCTTCGAGTTCACGCTGGGCCGTGGCCAGGTCATCAAGGGTTGGGATGTCGGCGTGCTCGGAATGCGCGTGGGGGGCAAACGCAAACTTGTGATCCCACCCGACATGGGCTACGGGAAACGCGGATTTCCTCCTGTCATTCCGCCCGATTCGACATTGGTCTTCGAAGTCGAGCTCCTCGGCGTACGTTGATCGTCTGAGCGCACGTGAATTGGATCTGGACAGCCCTGACCATCTTCGAAGCCGCCTGGGTGGTTTGGCTTTCGGGATGGATCATCCTCGAGCGCCGCTCTCCGCTCGCCACCCTTGCGTGGATCGCGGTGCTCGCATGGCTTCCTGCCATTGGTGTGCTCGTCTATTATTTCATTGGTCCGCGGAGACTCCGACGTCGCCGCTTGAAGCGTCGCCATTCCGCCAAGCTCGTCACGAGCGCGCTCGAGGCGTTCGAAGATGGCGTGGAAGATCCGACACGTACCGGAATTGCTCGGCTCATGGTGGGCGCGGGGGAGGCGATGCCTCTCTGCGCAGAGCGGATCGATCTCTACACCGAAGGGAAGGAGTACTTCGAGGCTCAGCTCGCCGCGATCGCCGCCGCCAAGCATCATATCCATCTTACGTTTTACATCTGGTGCCCAGACGCGATCGGAACGCGTTTCCGCGATGCGCTCGTGGCCAAAGCCAAGGAGGGAGTCGAGGTTCGTCTTCTCCTCGATTGGATCGGCGCATACTCGACCACCGAGCAATTCCTCGCGCCGTTGCGCAAAGCTGGGGGGAAAGTGGCGTGGTTCAATCCCGCTTCTCTCACGCGACTCCGACGTCGGTATACGAACTTCCGGAGTCATCGGAAGATCGTGATCACAGATGGATCTGTCGCGTTCGTCGGAGGCATGAACATCAGCGCGGAACAGACCTCCGAATTCCACGGAGAGAGAGCGTGGCGCGACACCCACATGCGAATCGAGGGCGCGGCGATTCGACCTTTGCAGCGTATTTTTATCGAAGATTGGCACTACGCGACCGGTGAAATGGCCAATGGCCCCGATTACCTCAAGCGATTGAGCGCCAAAGGCGACGACCCTGTGCAAATCGTCGCATCGGGGCCCGACACCGACGCCTATGCGATTCACAAACTGTTCTTCTCCTCCATCACCGCAGCGCGGAGTCGCATCCTGATGACGACTCCTTATTTCGTCCCCGACGAGCCGATCATGAGCGCGCTCGTGACGAGCGCGCTCCGTGGTGTCGACGTACGAATCATCGTGCCGGCTGGAGGCGACAGCATGTTGGTCGATCTGGCTGCGCGATCTTATTTCCCCGAGCTCCTCGCGGCGGGCGTCAAAATCTACGAATACACGCCGCGGTTCATTCACGCCAAAACCATCGTCATCGATGACGATCTCGCGATCGTGGGCAGCGCGAATATGGACAACCGCAGCTTTCGCCTGAACTTCGAGGTCTGTGCGGCGATCTACAGCCCCACATTCACGGCGAAGCTCGGCGCTGCATTCGACGATGATCTCGCCGAATGTCGTGAGGTCAAACCGCGTCAACTGGAGCGCGCGACTCTTCTGCGAAAGCTTGGCGAGTCGAGCGCGCGCCTGTTCTCTCCGATGCTCTGATTTCTACATCGATTCGAATAGCGCCCTGACGTTCTCGGGAGGGCGACACAACTCCGCTCGGTTCCCTCGCACCACGATGGGGCGCTGAATCAGATCCGGATCATGGGCCATCGCCCTCAGAACCTCGTCGTTCGATGCGTTCTCGAGGCTTCGCGCAGCAGGCTCATCGCCTCGCAAGATATCGCGCGCGGACATCCCGAGCTTTCCGAGAAGCTCGCGCAAATCATCGACCGTCAAGCGTTCTCGATAATAATCGATGGCTTCGAACTCTTGCCCGCTCTGCTCCAGCAGCGACACCGTCGCTCGACATTTGGAGCACGTGGGCTTCTGGTACACGAAGATCTTGTCGTCCAACTCTCTTTTCTCCTCTGAACGGAGCCTACGTCGAAGCACGAGGAGCGCAATCGTCGGGTCCTTGCTTTTCGTCTACAATCCCGCCGTCATGCAGAACCTCCTCCCAATCATCGGAGTCGCCGCGTTGGCGATGGGATGTGGCGCCGCCGCGGCAGCAAGCCCAGGTCGAGCCGATCCCCATGCGGAGCCAACCGCCTCGATCTCGAGCGGTGAACCCGGCGCGACCTCGGGCGATATGAGCGAGCTCTTGGTGGATGTGATCGCGCCGCGACTCTGCGCGTCGCTCCGTGGCTCGTTCGTCGGGCTTCCTGGTGAGGGCAACGTCACCGGCCCGCAGTCGGGAACGGAGCCCACCGTGGGTCGCTGGTGGATTCGCGAATGCACCTCGAGCGTGACCGCGAATCGCCTCAGCTTGAGCATCTCGGGCACCGGCTGGACATGGATCGATCGCGAATCGATGGGGTTTCGCGTGCGCCAGTATTTGCGCTTCGATGCGTCGGCCTCTTTCAACGCAGCGATGGAGATCGGCTACGATCGAGCACGGCGCATCGCGACGATTTGGATGCGACCCGATGAGAACGTGATCGCCAGCGTCGAAGCACGAGGTCTCGTCGAAGTGCAGGCCACGAACGCGATGGCCGCGATGCTCGGAGGGCTCCTCGAGATGACTGGAAGCTCGGCCAGTCAACGCGCCGAACAGGAAGTCAGCCAAGAGGGTTCGCGACGTCTACGCGAACAGTTTGCGACCGGGTTCACCGTGACATTCACGATGGACAGTGAGCAAATGGATTTCATGGTCGGAGCGCTCGCACGGGGCGAAGTGCCACTTCGTCCTTACGACGCAGAGCCCGGAGTCGTATGGTCGGTCAATCAACGAATGCGCATTTGGCCTGGTGGAATGGACGTGCTCGGTCCATTGCCCGAAGGTCGCGGCCCACAAGCACTCGATCTCGAACTCGAGGAGGGGGAAGGACTGGTCGTGGATGCCGTCTGCGCGTCCGACTTCGAATCGTATTACGATCGATCGCTGCGCGGAGAGGCCGTCACGGCTCCACGCCGCACGCGCATCATGGATTTCACACACGCAGGGCGCGCGCAGCGGGCGCCCATCCCTGCTCTCGGTTGCGCCACGCTCTTGGTGGTCATGCCCAATGAACGCGCGTCGATGCCCACGCGAATGCGTATTCGCATCACACCCGCCGACGCGCCCACCTCCACCCGCCGCGAAGCGCAGACCATCGTCGCCGAAACATCGGATGCGGGAACATCGACCATCCCTGCGCCAGGCGCGCGTGCGGTCAGGATTCAAATGACTCGCCTCGTCGTGACGCCTCTCTCATCGAGCGGAAGCCGCTGGGACATGATCGGTGGGGAGCCCGACCCGTATGTGGTCGTGATCTCGATTCCTGGACAACGTGAGATCCATCGAACGACGGTGGCCACCGATCAACGTGAAATGTCGCTGGACCAGTGGCTCACCGGTGCCTTTCGGCAGGAAGATTTACCCTTGCGATTCCGCGTGTACGACGACGATGTCGGAACGGACGAAGTGATCGGGATAGGCGACCTCACGGCCACTCAGATCACGAGCACGGGTGAGATTCGAATCGACTTGCGCTCCGAAGATGTCGTGCCGCAAACCATGGGCACCCTCTGGCTGCGCGTACACCCGATCCAATGAGGATGACGCAACGATGTTCTACGGTGGACTCGAAGAAGAAGCGCAGCGCCTTCACGAAGAGGCTCTGGCGCATATCCGAGATGGCGAGCTCGCATACGCTCGTCGGATCGCGACCGAGCTCGAGCAGATGCGGTGGTCGGGTGCGTTTGAAGTCCTCGCCCTCGCGGCACATGCCGAAGGCGATCTCGAAGGCGCGACGCGTGTGCTCGAGGAAGGGCTGGAAAAGGCGCCCTCTGCATGGCTGCTTCATCAACTCTATGGAACCATTCGAGACGAGCAGGGCCGATACGAGGACGCCATCGCCTCATTCGACGCCGCCCTGAAGTGCCAAGGCGCATGGACAAGCTCCATTCGTTACAATCGTGCGGTCTCATTCATGCGCGCCGCGCGCCCCGGCGATGCGCTCGCCGATGCCGAAGCCGTGCTCGAAGATCCAGGCACACCGCCCTTCACCCTCGACGCGCTTCGCATCGCGATCGACGCGCTCTTCGCGCTGGGACGCGCCCACGATGCGGTCTCTCTCGTCGAGCACGTGAGCGCTTCGCTCACCCCTGATGACGTGCGCGGACGTGCTGAGCTCGCTGCCTTCATGGCGCTCGCTCAGATTCGAGCGGATGACGCAAAAGAAAGCGTGCAGGCCTCGATCGATATCGCCATCGAAGGCGGAGCACATCGGCGTGAACTTCTCGATGCGCTTCTCTCGATACCGTGTGCGAAAGAGACCGCCGAGACGAGATTCCAAGTCACGATCTCAGTGCCCATGGCCACCGGCGTCCCCGAAGGCGTCACGGGCTATTTGCGTGTCCTCGAGATCCACGCCGCGAACGAAGCCGAAGCCAGCGAGCTCGCGCGCTCGCTCGAACCGCGCGCGCTTCGAGACAAGATCACGATCGAAGAGTCTCGAGTGCTTGCAAAAGAACGCGCCCCTGCCCGCGTGCTCTCGGCCTCTGGCCGCATTTATTTCGGGGAATGATAGGTCTCGTGCTTTCCGATCGACTTCAGGAGCGCGCCTGAGCCCGTGTGCGCGTTCTCCCCATGGCCACCGGTGCCCCCAAAGGCGTGACTGGCTTTCGTCGCCATGTTGCATCGCTCGACCAATTGAGCGATGCAAGCGACCATGCGCATTCGTCATGTCGTGGTGGCTTTGGTTCTTGCTGCTTGTGATTCGGGAGTCGCGACCGACGCAGGGATATCCGTGGATGCGGGCACATCGATCGATGCTGGACCGGGCATCGATTCGAGCATGCCAGTCGACTCGGGTGTTGCAGTCGACTCGCTCGATGCTGGAGCCGACGCCGGTCCGGTCGACGCGAGCTTGCCCCGCATCGACGCGAATGGGACGTGTCATCCTTATCCGCTCGGTGGTGATGAGATCGCGTTTCGCATGGTGACCTCACTTCCGGCCATGACCGGCGGCACCATCCCAAGCGGCACCTATGACGCGGTCGACGTACAAACGATGGGCAGCATCAGCGGCAGCTATCGCGCGACGTGGGTGTTCGAGGACGCGACCACGCTTCAGCAAGTGCAGCGGCTCACGCTCCTCAGTCCATCGACCATCACCCCGCGCACCTTCACCTGGTCGACCTCGGGCGCCACACTGAGCCGCACCGAAACCTGCCCTGACGAAAACGAATTCGAAAGCGAGTATCGGGTGCGCACCGAAGGTGACGACGTCTTCCTCGATGTCCGCCAAGACACGCTGATGTTCACCTTCCGTCGCCGTTGAGCGGCGTCTTTCATGACGGCAACGTGGATTCGATACGATGAGGTAGCGCAGCCATCTTCGATTGAAGAAGCACTCGCTTCACTCCGGATAATCGGAGTTCGTAGCTCTCCCCTGACCGGTTCGCGCGCCGCGCGGAATTAGCTGCTTGAGCGAGATCAGCTTTCCGAAGCAAAGAACGATATCGCCCATCAACAAGCGAGTATTTCCCTTTGGGTTGGGAATGACCAAACCCACCCGCTGGATCGAAAGCACACGCACATCGCGCTCTTCGAGCTGCAATTCGGCGAGGGTTTTGTCGGCGAGCTCACTGTCGGGTGTAATTTGAAACTCGCTCACGCCATATCCCTTGTCGAGGGTGAGGCGCTGTTTGAGATCGACCTCGGGGAAGAGCACTTGTTCTTCGATGTGCTCGACGATGTGTCCTGCCACGTCGATCTTCGTGCTCTCTTCGATCCCCTTGAGCCCAGGCGATGAGTTGATTTCGATGACGAGAGGGCCGTCCTTCGATTCGAGCATGTCCACGCCCGCCACACGAAGGCCCATGATCTGCGCCGCGCGGATCGCGCACCGCTCGTATTCGGGTTCGAGCTGGATGGGTTCAGCACGTCCGCCTCGATGCATGTTGCTGCGGAACTCATCGCCTTCGGCGATGCGCCGCATGGCGGCCACCACACGACCCCCCACCACCAGCGCGCGGATATCGCGACCGCGACTTTCCGCGATGAAGCGCTGAATCAAGACGTTCTGGCGCGCGCTCTGAAGTGTCTCGACGATCGCCTGCGCGACCCGTCGCGTCTCCGCGAGAATGACACCTACGCCTTGCGTCCCTTCGAGCAACTTGATGACGACGGGTCCACCACCCAAGCGATCGATCGCGGGCAGAAGATCCTCGCGATGCCGCACGAACATCGTCGTCGGGAAACCCACGGTATGCCGCGACAAGACCTGAAGCGCCCGGAGCTTGTCGCGCGCAACCGTGATCGCGTGCGAACCGTTGAGCGTAAAGACGCCCATCTGCTCGAACTGACGCACGATCGCGGTACCGTAAAACGTGATCGAAGCACCGATGCGCGGAATCACCGCGTCGTATCGAGAGAGGCGCTTCTCTTTGTAAAAGAGATCGGGGTGCCCCCGCTCGACCACCGTCGAAAACCGCAGCGTGTCGAGCACCTTGACGTCATGTCCCCGAGACGAGCTCGCCTCGCGCAAGCGTTGCGTGCTGTAACACCTGGGAGCGCGAGAAAGAATGGCGATGCGCATTCGCGTGCCAATGCTCAGTCGTCGATATGTGTTCGCACGATGTCGTTGATCGCACCGTGCGCGACTTTGTAGTCGTACCACCCCCGCGCGATCGCGCTCAAATGCTCATCCGCCGCCTCGGTATCGAATGCCCCCTCAGCCGTCTCGAGGAAGCCAATGAACCGCGTCCACGCTGCGCGTTGTGCATCGAGCGCCGACTGCAATTGACCGACGGGCGCCGTCAGCTCCTCGGGCACGATCAGTGTCGAGAGCGGAGATACATGCTCCTCGAAGCGCACGATACATTCCGCGCGAATATGTTCTGCGTAGGCGCGTGGTCGGGCCGCGCGCTCCGCGATCGCAGCGCGCAACTGCTGATCGTTTCGGATATCGCGCAGATCCGCTCGAGGGAGCGCACACCCATAAAACGCGTCGAAATGCTCTGCGCGGAGTCGATTGATCTGTCGACCGATCTGGCTGTATTCGCTCGGCTGCTGCGAACCCACGAACCACGCGATCCCGCCGATGGCGGCGAGGACGGCCACAACCATCGCGAGAGCCATACGGCCTCGACCACTTCGCAGCGCCTTCTCTTCCTCTTCGAGGCTCGGCTGATGACTCATGTTCACTCCGAATCGATGTTGAGCCGCAAACGATTGCCACCACCACCCAAGCGAAGCCTCGACGGATCGCCCAACTGAAGCGTCGGGTCAGGTGCCGCTCCACCACCGAGTTCCTCACCTTCGAGCAAGCTGGGCGCGTTGCCACCGCTGCCTGCTCCGAGCAGGCGTGATCCGCCTCCAAGCTGGAAGGAAGGATCGGCTTCCTCGCCGAGGAGCTCTTCGTCATCCGATTCTGGAACCTCATCCGATGGCGCTTCGAGCGCCGTCGGCCCGAGCAATCGCCGGATGAGCTCTTCCATGTTCGCGCGTTGTGCGCTCGGCGCGAGCGCCAAGACCTCGCGCGCTTCGCGGCGCATATCATCAAATCGCGCCGCCGCGCGATAGATACGCGCGGCCATGAGACGCGTCTGGATATCCGACGGTTGCAGACTCACCGCATTGCGTGCGCTCTCGACCGCACGGGCAAAGTCCCCGGTCGTGGCATAAAACCCCGCCCAAAGCCCAGGCAACGTGTGTAAGTCCGGATCGAGCCGCTGAGCACGCTCGAGTTCTTCGCGCGCGAGATCCGGCTCTGACTCCGCGAGATGCAGCGCGGCAAGCGCGCCTCGCGCCGCCGCATAATCGGGCATCGATTCGAGCGCCGCGGAGAGCTCACGTCGCGCTGCCTCCAAATCTCCCTGCGCCAATGACACTCCCGCGAGCAAATGATGTCGTGGCGCGTCGGCTCGGATCTGCGTGGCCGCTTCGAACTCAGCCACGCCTTCGTTCGCACCTCCCGAAGCGATGAGGATCGCACCTCTCACCGAACGACTCACCGGCGAACGCGCATCCAAGCGAAGCGCTTCACTCGAGATCTCCATCGCGCGCGTCGGATCACTCTCGCGCACCAACATGTGAATCGCCCGCAGATTGAGCGCTGCGCCGAGCGCTTCGATGTCGCTCATCACGCGATAGCTTCCTTCCTCCGGCAACACCTCGTGACCCGCCCACGGATCGTAGAGCCGAGGCTCCCCCTCTCCTGGCTCACCTCCATATACCGCGACGACGTAATATCCGAAATGCCCCGATGGGTCGGGCGGCGTGCGATCTCCCGGAAACGCCCACGCTTCGGCGAGCATCGCCGATACGCCTCGATGACGCAGCGCCGCAATCATCACGGCCGCGGCCTCGAGCGGATAGAGCCGCTTCCTTCCCCCATCCTCGCGAATCCATCCCCACACAGTCTCGGCATCGGCGACCGGCACCTCACGTGGCACGCCGAGCGACCACCGCGAAAACGCGTGCGCCGAAGCACGCGCCCGGATGGCCGCCTGGACGCCATCGGCCATCTCGAGCGCAGAACGTCGCCCCGAGGTCGCGCTCTCCGCAAACGCCTCGACGCCCTCTCCCGCGTGCAAAAGGCCGATCACCGAACGCGCATCGACCCGCAGGCGTCGCAAATGTCCGACGAGCTCGTCCCGCTCGAGAGGGCGATTCGGGACTTCGTCGCCCACCTGGCGAGGCGCGCTTTGACGCCACATGGCGTATCCGCCGCCCATGGCCGCGATCAGCGCGACCACGATCCCCGGGACGAGCCAAGGATTGCGCGCCGCCGAGCTTGGCGCGGGCTCCTTCAGCGTTTCGATGCCCGTCACGCGCATGCACGACGGACAGCGAATTTTGCCGTCCTCTTTGTCCTTTTCGTTCTCGAACCGCTCACCACAATTGAGGCAGACGTAACGCATCGCGAGACCGCTTAGAATCTGCCGGGGACCTTTGCAAGCCTCTCGATGAAAGGAATGCGATCATTGCCGAAGAAAAGTTGGTCACCGACGAAAAAACTCGGAGCGCCGAAAGCCCCTCGAGCGATGGCCTCCTCGGTTTCGGCACGCAATCGCTGTTTCACCTCCTCAGTCGAAGAGCGCGCCACGAGGGCTGCTCCATCGAATCCGGCCGAGCTCGCCACATCCGCGATGACCTCCGATGAGCTGATATCGCGATCGTCAGCAAAAGAAGCGCGAAAGAGCGGCATCGTCAGCGCGCGAAGCGCGGCCTGCCCGCCTTCGAGATCTGCTGCCACGAGCACTCTTTGAACTGAAATCGTATTCAAAGGAAAGCGTGAAGGGAATCGATACGGCACGCCGTAGTGCGCCGCCCAAAGCGCGAGATCTTCCTTCATCCATTTTGTTTTTGCGGCATTCTGAACCGGCATCCCTTGCGCCTTGAAGACGCCGCCCAAGAGGAACGGCCGCAGCCGCATCGTGGCCTCGGTGTTGCGCTCGAGTGCGTCGAGCTGCGTCGCCGCCAGATAGGAATACGACGAGCCAATATCGTAGAAAAATTCGATCGTTCGGGCGGTCATCGCCTCCGAGCATGAACGGCATCTGACACGCGGTCGAGCCGATCACTCTTGGCAATATCGCGCAGCGATGAGGAGTTTCTCAGAGATCCTTACCGGAAAAGCACACCCCATCTTTTGAATCATTCGAAGTGCTACCAAATGTTCGACGAGGCGAGGTCCTCCGCGCATGATGTGTGCGCTTTGTCCGACCTCAGCGAGCTCGATTGCCTGACCTGCGGTGCGTGCTGTCGCACCGGTCACGACGGACGCATTCTCGTGCCCGCCGAAGATCTCGTGCGCTGGAAGCGCCTCGGCCGTGAGGACATCGCAGTCCAGATCCAACCTGGACATTTCGGAGAGGTGGCGTTTGCCACGCGCGAAGATGGCGCTTGTGTCCATCTCGGTGTGGGTGATGCGAAGAACGCGTGTGCGATCTATGAGATCCGCGGGACCACCTGCCGCGAGTTCGTCAAAGGCAGCTGGCAATGCCTCGAATTTCGCAAGGAATTTGGGATCTCATGATGTGGCTGCTGCACGGAGTGGACTTATGACATTTCGCTTTCGTCTTTTCTTACTGTGCTCTCTCGTCGTCATGTTCGCGGTTGGATGCGGAAGCAAAACCCGACTCTGGGTTCCCGATCCAAACACCGATGGCGGCATCGTCGATGGCGGAGCAGACAGCGGCCCGCCACTCGCAGTGTCTTGCGGTCGCTCCGAGCAGTACACGACACCTCGACGAGAAATCGCGCTCGAAGCATCCGTCATGAACGCCAGCCCCATCACGAGTCAAGGCTGGACTCTCATCGATGTTCCCGCCGGATCGATGGCAGAGAATGCTCCCACCGAAGGCCTGACGACGGCGCTCACTCCCGATCTGCTGGGCACGTATCTCCTCCGCTTCGATGCGGTCGACACCACGGGCAATCACGGCAGCTGCGAGGTTCGTGTTCAAGCCGTGGTCGGTCCGCCCGTGGCGCTCTGCCCCGAAGAAGGTGAGCTCCGTACTGCCATCTCCACCCCCATCACGATCAATGGCGATGCTTTCGATGACGAAGGGGTTGTGTCGATCGGGTGGACACAGGTCGCAGGTCCCTCTGCCGCACGGCTGACGGTGGTCGGTGGTGAAGGTGCGATCATCGAGATGACCGCCGACGTCGGAGGTCGTTACGAACTCGAGCTGCGCGTGGCCGATGCCGATGGTGCGATGGATACATGTCGCATCACGGTCCTCGTCACGGCCCCTCCAACCGTCATTTGCCCGAGCGAGCCTATCCTGGCGCCCACCCGCCGACCGGTGTCCGTCACCGCGATGGCCATGGACGACATCGCGATCACGATGACGACTTGGGAGCTCACCACGCGACCCGATGGAAGCACCGCCACCATTTCGCCGACCTCCGGTCACTCCACCACGATGACCCCCGATCGACGCGGCGATTACGTGCTGCACTTCACGGCATTCGATGGGGATGGTCTCTCGGCGAGTTGCGACGTGCACGTCATCGGAACACCGACACCGCCCACGGCCATGTGTCCTGCCACGATCGACACCTCACCGCTCACGCCCACCGAGATCACGGGCCGTGCGGTGGACGATGGCACGATCGCACGGTGGGCTTGGCGTGTCGTCAACGTACCTCCCGGCGCTCGTCCTGGCGATCCCGCTCCGGGCAATGCGCCTCGAACGGTGTTCACGCCCGATCTCGCGGGTGAATACACGTTGCGTCTCACCGTCGTCGACGACGATGGTGAGACTGGCGAATGCGAAACGCTGGTACGCGCCATCAGCAGCGATGGTCTTCGCATCGAAATGTCGTGGGATACGAATGGGACCGATATGGACACCCATCTTTTGCACCCGAGCGCGCCTGCCTGGTTCGATGGGGTCCGCGATTGTTATTACGCCAACCCCAACCCTTCATGGGACGGCCCTGGTGTGGACGACGACCCTCGGCTCGATATCGACGATGTCGATGGCTTCGGTCCAGAGAACATCAATATCAGGCGGCCTGCTCTCGGGACATATCGAGTCGGAGTGCATGCGTTCAGCGGCTTTGGGCGTGTGACCGTGCGTATTTACTGTGGCGGTTCGACCACCACACCTCGCCAAACCTTTGGCCCTGTGGCCATCAATGATCGCAACGTGTGGCGGATCGCGGACGTCGACATCACGGCCGCCGGCTGTACCATCCGCAGCCTCGCCAGCGGCTCCCGACCCAACATCATCCGTGAAACGGAATCACGCTCGACTCGTTGAGCAGCCTCGTTGAGCGGAGCCTTCACCGAGGCTCTTTCCAACCATCGTTCGCGATGCTGATCTGCTCGTTCAGAGTCCAGAGGTCGTAGAGCAGGCCCACACCGAAGAGGCCGGCGGAGCAGAGATAGAGGAGGCCCGTTCCGATCTTTCCGATGTAGAAACGATGGAGGCCGAACACGCCCCCATAGGTCAAGAGCAGCCACGCCACATCATAGCGATGCGGGCCATCGTGGTACTTCTCTCGAGCGTCGCGCGCCAGGAGCGGCATCAAAAACAAATCGAGGAGCCAACCAACGCCCAAGAGCCCGAGCGTGAAGAAGTAGACCGTGCCGCTGATCCGACGTCCGTAATAGAAGCGATGCGCTCCCAAAAACCCGAAAATCCAGAGCAAATACCCGACCAGTACACCATGGCTCTTCGTTGCTGTTGTAGTCATCGCTCCTCTTACTACATACGAACCGAGCGAATGATTTCATTCGCCCACGGTTTTATTCGGCGCGCAAAAATCCAAGAAGTGACAGCGGCTCCTCGCTGCGGCGCATCGCGACACGCGCCCCCATGCGAACTTCGCGAACATGGTGAGGACCATCCATGAATAAGCGCGCTTCGCGAATCTTACTGACGATCACGAGTCGCTCCCCCGGCTCGACGAGACCGCGTGTCATAGAATAACTGCGTTCCGGCGGAACATAGGGTTCTCGAACGACATACTGCAACCGTTTGCTCCCAGCCGGGAGCACACGACCTCCCGCAGAGAGCTGCGCCGCCGTCGACCCCGCGGCGGGCCCGATCCAAATGCCGCTCGATTTGTGTTCTTCTTCGGTGAACGTTCCATCCACGCGCTCGTGACGCAGCACATAACGAGTGGTCGCTGCAGGGCTCATGTGAGCGAACAGCACGTCGTTGAGCACGCGCCGCGTGAGGACTTCCCCTTCGAGCTCCACCTCCATACGGCTCAGCTTCACTTCACGAAGCTGGCCCGAGATCGCGGCCTCGAGCGTCTTGCGAACACTTCCTTTCATCCCTGCACAAAAATGACCCACGCTGTCTCGAGGAGCCGAGTTGATGGCCACGACTGGAATGCCCGCACCGACCCAATGTGCGGCCCAGAGCAAGGTCCCGTCTCCTCCGATCGTCACCACGAGATCGACATCGGTGGCGAGATCTTCGTCTCCGCGAAACCGAAACGACGCGCGACACCCCATGTCTTCGAGCGCGCCACGCGCCTCTTCGAGGGTCTCGACATGATCGCGATGGGCTTCGATCAATCGATCGACCGCTGGATCACGGCGTTCGAGCAACTCTATGAAACGAGCGTTTTTCCGCTCTTTGACGTTCGTCTGATACGCCGACTTCTTATAGACGACGAGCACACGCGGAGCGTCACGGGGCGGCGCTCGCCGTGTCGTTCGCCCGGTCATGATTCGCCCCGAAGGTCCGCCAAGCGACGCAGCGCCACCTCGGTTTTCACGTCGCAGATACGGCCATCACGACACGCGGCGATCGCGTCGCGGATCGGAACCCATTCGATGCGCGCGTGTTCCTCCACGGGCGAGCCGTCCATGGTGGGAGTCGCGGCTGCGCTCGAATCGACTTCGGCCACGAACACATGCACCTTCTCTGCGATGAGTCCTGGCGTCAAAAACACAGCGGGCCCAAGGCGGATGAACGCATCGTCAAGCACATCGAGGCCCACCTCTTCGAGGGTCTCCCGAGCACAGCATCTCCTTAGCCCGTCTTCCCCTGTTTCATCGCTCTCGACGAGCCCGGCCGGAATCTCGAACAGCGTCGGGTCTCCTTTTTCCTCGAGTGGAAGTGGAAGCGCATACCCCGGTCGGAGCGCGATCGGCGGCCTGATCGACGAACGCAAACAAACACGCCCTCCTCGATCGACGAGCACGATCCCGACGGCGTCCATCGCATCACGTTCTGCGCAATCATACCGATACTCTCGGCTCGCGGTGCCGTCCGAATAGTGATTTCGCAGCGCGAGCCGACGCACACGTAGGAAGCCTTCGTCCAACCCCATCTCGGATGTCACGTCACGTATGATTTCGATTCGAACGGACGGTCGCTCCGTGAGCATCGTGATCCCCTCCCTCACCTTGCTCATTCACCCGACTCCGGCGTCCACGAAAAGCCCACCCCGGGCGCAATCACCCATGTGCTCGCGCTGACAGCATCGTCGGGGCCCATCGGTGTGCGCCACGCATCCGACGCGATGATGCTCCACACATCGGCTCCAAAGCTCAAGAGCGCCCCATGGCCGAGCACGATCCCGAGATACGCGCCTCCTCCAAACAGACCTCCGAACGTCAACTTCTCCGATTGTGTCGACCCCGCCCAAAGACCACCTCGCGCTCGAAGTTGCAGCGCCACGGAGTCGCCCATGGAGAGATGTGCTGCGGCAGAAATTCCAAATGGCATGAGCACACGATTGCTCGCATCGCGCTCACTCGGAATCGCCCCCACACCCACGAAGCCGCCGATCCGCAACCAATCGAACGCGCCCCACACATCGAGCAAGAGCGCTCCGCCGATGTCTCCATCGGCGATGAGGAGGTGTCCCCCGAGCGCACCCGACACGTCCTCCGCCGCGCTCCGGGCGGGCACGGACATCACGCTCGACATTGCACACACGAGCGCAACGCCGAAATTTCCGCGCCAACTCATCATTTTTTCGGAATTTTCTTAGCATCCGCAAGAAACGTCGCCAACCCCGAGTCGGTCAACGGATGCTTGAGCAGCTGATGAATCACCTTGTGCGGGATCGTCGCGACGTGCGCGCCGATCTCGGCCGCCTGCACGACGTGGAGCGGACTTCGGATGCTGGCCGCGAGGACCTTCGTGGCAAGTCCGTAGTTCTCGTAGATCGTGACGAGCTGGGTGACGAGCACCATGCCCTCCCCCCCAGCATCATCGATCCGACCGATGAAAGGAGAGATGTATGTGGCTCCCGCCTTTGCTGCGAGCAGCCCTTGGGTCGCGGAAAAACAGAGCGTGACGTTCGTTTTGATGCCTTCGCGAGAGAACACCTTCACCGCCCGCAATCCATCGGCGATGAGCGGCACCTTCACGACGACGTTCTGATGGATCTTCGCGAGCTCACGACCTTCTTTCACGATGCCATCGAAGTCCGTCGCGACCACTTCTGCGCTGATGGGTCCATCGACCACTTCACAAATATCGCGAACGATGGTCTCGAGCGGGCGTCCAGCCTTCGCGACGAGCGACGGATTGGTGGTGACACCATCGACCACGCCCATCTGAGCCACATCTCGGATCTCTGCGATATCCGCAGAATCGATGAAAATCTGCATGGGTCTACACTCCTCGGCGAGGAGATTGAAGCTGCCCCTGCCCAAGGGTCAAGCACTCATCGGCCTTTCGTAAGCTCGATTGACCGCCGGACGTCGCTACGCAAGGCTCGGCACCCGAGATGTCCTCTCACGCCTCCACATTCTCCACGCTGTCGCGTTCTGGCGGACTCCTGCATGGCAGCGCGTTCGTGCTCGTCGCGTTCATGGTCGCAAGCAACGCATGGATTTGTGACGACGCGTACATCACGATGCGCACGGCGGAGAATTTCCTCCGCGGCGATGGCCTCACTTGGAATCCTGGCGAGCGAGTTCAGGCCTACACCCATCCGCTCTGGCTCTTCGGGCTCATCACTGCGCGCGCGCTCACCCGTGATGCGTATTTCGCGATGTTGCTCCTCTCGTTCGTAACCACCCTGCTCGCGCTCTGCATGCTCTCTTGGATCGGGTCGCATTCACGCCGCGCGGCGTGGTGGGTGCTCGCACTCGGATTCTCACCCGCATTCGTTCAATACAGCACCGGAGGACTCGAGAACCCCGCGACGCATGTGCTGATCTTGATCTTCGCTGGGCTTTATTTTCGCGGAGCTCCCCTCGCCGCGCTCGTCGCGACAGGGAGCCTCGTCGCGCTCAATCGAGCCGATGCGATCGTGCTCGTCGCACCTGCTTTGGCATTCGAAGCGATTCGAAGCCATCGCGAACACGGTGCCCGCGCGACGATTCGAGCGCTCGTCCTCGGCGGTCTCCCGCTCGCCCTCTGGGAATCGTTTTCGCTCGTCTATTACGGCTCATTCGTCCCGAATACGGCGCACGCCAAGCTCGCCCACGGCCTGCCGCGCACGGCGCTCGCCCGGCAGGGCCTGCACTACCTCGCGTCCTTTGCAACCTTCGACCCGATCGGCTCCCTCATCGCGACCTTCGGTCTGGGCCTGGGTATCGCTTCCGTCCGAACCTCTCCTCGACGCGCCGCGATCGCCTTTGGAGGGCTTGCCTACGTTTGTTATCTCGTTTGGATCGGCGGCGATTTCATGGCGGGTCGAATGCTGACGCCGCTCATCGTGACAGGCGCGCTCTTGCTCATGAGCTCGCGTCTCGAGGCCTTCGATGGCTCGGGCCCGGCGCCGTACGTCATGCGCGCGCTCTTGCTTCTGCTCGCCTTCTTGCCGCAGCGCCATGTCCTGGCTGTCTTCTCGGAATCCACGAGGATTCATCTCCCGGAAGGACCACTCCGGCTCTATTCGACACATTGGGTCGCCGACGAGCAGCGCAACTATCATGAAGCCACGGGCCTGCTCCGGTGGTTCGATACACCGACTCCACCTCCATGGCATTCGTGGTACTCGATGGGGCTTCGCTTCCGAGCCGAAGGCGGAGTGCACGCGTTCCGAAACATTGGCTTCGCTGGATGGGCCGCCGAGGATCGCGCCCATCTCATCGACCCCTACGGGCTCTCCGAGCCCATGCTCGCGCGCTTGCCCGCGTTTCGAAATCCCGATTGGCACGTCGGCCATTATCAGCGCTCGATTCCCACAGGATACGCGCGTTCGATCGAAACCGGCACATGCGCGATGGACAACGTTGAGCTCTGCGAGCTCTTTCACGATCTTCAACTCATCACGAAGGGCCCCTTATTCTCGATGGATCGTGCGCTCGCAATGCACCGCGTGGGAATGTATCGCCCCTCGGGCGAAGTGACGTTCGAGATGCGTCATCCGGGACTGATCGAGGCAGACGCTCATCCATCACGCGCGATCACTTTTGGAGATTCGGGCATTCGCATCGCATTGCCCGAATCGGACGCAGGTGAAGTTCGAGTCGCTCTTGGGGCGTGTGTCGAATACGAAATCCGATTCGTGCGCGCAGATGAAGTCATCCACCGGACACGCGAACGTGCCCACGCATCCGACGGGTCTTGTTTGCTCGTGGCGCATTCGAATGAGCCCTTCGACATGATCTGGGTTCTGCCGCAAGGTCGACCCGGCCCCTATGATTTTCACGGCGCAACGCGCCGCGATTGACGCGTCAGGATCGCGAGATGGCGTCATGCTAGCGTGAAGACATGAGCGAACTCGTGATCAAGAAGCACTTCAACACGGCAGGGCCTTGCAATCCCGAGTGGCACTACATGGTGCCTCCCCTGCCGCGGGTGCCGGAAGCGCATGGCTTGGTCATGGGCGGAGCCTATTTCGTGGTGCACGCTCCGCGGCAGACCGGCAAGACGACGTTCTTGCGCGCGCTCTCTGAGCAACTCACTGGAGAGGGCATCGTCACCGCGCTCTACGCGAGCTGCGAAGCCGCGGGCTCGGCGTTGGATGACTTCGTCACAGCGCAAGACCTGATCGTACGAGAGCTCATCGCCGAGGCGGACGCGACGCTCCCGCCCGAGCTCCGGCCTCCGCCCTTCGAGGTCATCAGCAAGAACTCTCGGTTCCGTGATTTTCTCCGCCTTTGGTCGGAGCTCTCTCCGCGCAAGCTCGTGCTCTTGCTGGACGAAATCGATTCGATGGTCGGCCAGAGCTTGATCGCGATCCTTCGCCAGCTCCGCTCGGGCTTCGCCGATCGACCGGGCCGTGCGCCGTGGTCGGTGATCTTGTGCGGAATGAGGGACGTGCGCGACTACAAGATGGCGAGCGGTGGCGACCCTTCGCGGCTTGGAACCGCGAGCCCCTTCAATGTGAAGTTGGAGTCGTTGCGCCTCGGCGGCTTCGATGAGGGCGATGTGCGGGAGCTGCTCGGCCAGCACACCACGGCCACGGGACAAGCTTTTGACGAAGAGGCCACCGCGCGCCTCATCGAGCTCGCTGGCGGTCAGCCTTGGCTGGTCAACGCGCTGGCCCGCGAAGTGGTGGACAAAATGAAGGTGGAGGGGACGATCCACCGCACGCACATCGACAAAGCCAAAGAGCGGCTGATCCTCGCTCGCGCGACCCACCTCGATTCACTGGTCAGCAAGCTCGCCGAGCCGCGGGTGCGGAGGGTGATCGAGCCGATCTTGGCTGGCGGAACGACAGATGCCGACGAGGTCTTCAACGACGATGTCTCCTATGTCGTCGATCTCGGTCTTGTGAAGTCGCAGCCGCTGCGCATGGCCAACCCGATCTACACCGAAGTCATCACACGCGTGCTCGCGATGCCCGTTCAGGAGAATGTGAGCGCGGACCCGCGCTCCTTCGTGCGCGCGGATGGGCGCTTCGACATGGACGTGCTCCTGCGTGAGTTCGCTTCGTTCTGGGTCGAACAAGGAGACACGCTGACGGAGTCGATCACCTATCGAGAAGCCGGCGCGCAGCTCGTGCTCATGGCGTTCCTTCAGCGCATCGTGAACGGCGGCGGGACTGTGTCACGCGAGTTCGGCATCGGCAGTCGGCGCATCGATTTGCTTTTGACCTGGCCATACACCGATGCTGCGGGCAAGCGCCAAGTTCAGCGCGAAGCCATCGAGCTCAAGGTGTGGCGTGATGGACGAAAAGATCCCCTCGCCGAAGGGCTACTCCAGATCGAGCGCTATCTCGACAAGGTCGGGCTCGATCATGGGGTGCTCATCCTCTTTGACCGACGTTCGAATGCCGCGCCGCTCGAAGAACGCACCCACGAAGAAGCGGCCACCACCGCCAAGGGGCGGCCGATCCGCGTGTTGCGTGCGTGAGGCGAGCCAGCGTTCACGCCAGCGACTCGAGCACCGCGATGGACGCGTTCTTCACGGCTCGATCGCTTGCTCGATCGAACGGAGCAATAGGCTCCGAGGGTAACGCGTCCGGAATCGATCGGCCGCGCTGCGCGCTTCTTCGATTCGCCCTGTTCGTACGAGCAAATGAATCTGCATCGCATCTCGCTCTTCTCCAAGCGAGCCTTGCCTGAAGCGCGCGCGATGCTCCGCAAGAGATGATAGAGCACTGTCGACATCGCCGCGCGCCGCAGCAAAGCGCGCCGCATCGAGGAGCCGTCGTTCCGCGGCGGTGTGATCGATCGCGTCGGGTTCTCGCGATGCCACGGGCGCCCGTGTCACACCCGCATCGACGATCGCGAGCAGTGGGATTTCCATGACACCCGCGTCAGACGACATCTCCAAACCTGCATCGGCGCTCTCGGGAGGAGTCGCAACGGACGTGGGCAACGGCTCGACGACGGACGACCTCTCCTCGAGGGCTCGGTCGATGACGCCGTACGTCACCACGCCACCAGCGAACGCAAGCCCCGCCACCGTCACCATGTGCTTGAGCGTGTAGCCCGCAGCGGCACCTACGACAGCTCCTGCGCTCTTGGCGGCAATCGCTGCGTTTACGGCCGAGAGGGTCCGCGCCGCCTCGCTGGGATCCACGGCCGGAATCTCGCGCTCAATCGCGTAGAGCGCTTCGAGATCGGCAGGCATCTCATCGCCCTTCACGGCTCACCTCGCAGCTTCGCAAGCGCGCGACGCAGCTCGTTTCTGCCTTCGCGCAACCTAGAATACACAGTATTCAGCGGAATTCCGAGGGCTTCCGCGACGACTGGAGCTTTCACTTCGTCGAGATCGTGAAGAATGATGACTTCCCTCTTCCGGATTTCAACCGCCGCAAGAGCTGACAGAAGAAGCTTTCGTTGCTGTGCATGATCGGCAAGGCGCTCGGGATCGAAGCGATTGGATGAAAACTCGGAATCGACGTTCGTCTCACGATGATGTCGTGCGAGTCTTCGCTCATTGGCGGCGACGCGCGCAGCAAACGCAAAGAGCCATGGTCTGAGTGCTTTGTTCGCATCGAACTCAGCGAGCTTGTCGTGGATTCGAATCCATACTTCTTGACTTGCGTCCTCGACATCAGCCGGTTCCACTCCAAGCCGCTCGAGCGAACGCCGCACATATGCATGCTCGCTCTCGAATATCTGCCGAAAGAGAACATCAAGCACCATCGGGGGTTTCGCTTGCATGTTCACGGGATTCGTATCCCAAGTCCGGCATTGAGCCCAAACGACACAGGCTCCGAACTCCACACCGGCATCTCGTCGATACGGAATTCATTCTCGATGAACGGTATCGCTACATCTGCGTGAGCGCGAAAATCGAAGTATTCAGAGAGGGCGAGCACGAGCCCGAGGCGCACCTCGAAAGCGGAGTAAAACGAGAGCGCCGCGCTCGGCATCGTGACGGTGCTCGAGCTGCCTTGGAGCGCGCCCAACACGAGACCACCACACCCCGAAAACGCTTCGATTTGTATGCAACCGCGGATCGCCCCTGCGTACAACCACGTCCTGATCGAGTCGCGCAGATTCGTGAGGTGATCGATGACGCTTCCAAGAACCCGCGCCTCGACTTCGAGGCCCAGCATTCCGCTTTGGAGTCCCACTCCGAGCGCTCCACCGAGCGCAGGTTCGGGGAGCTGGAAGAAGCTCCCGTGAGCGTCGAAGTGAAACTTGATCTGGAAGAGCGATGGCGGCGCAGAAGCGAGGGCCTGCTCAGGCACCGGTTCAGGTGCGGGTGTTGGTTCCAGTGCGAGCTCAGGTTCGGGCGTGGGCTCAGGTGCAGGTTTCGGGTGCAGGCTCAGGAGCTGCTGCGATACCGGACGCCGCGAGAGGATCGATGCTCATCGCCACCGCGAGAGCTGCGCTCGACGTGAGATCTTCGCAACGGGCGAGCGTTCCTCGGAGGATACGCTCACCCCCCTCTTCGGCCCTCTCATGAATCGATAAAAACACGTTCCGCCCCGAGCGAGAAAGCTCGATCACGAAAGTACGCGTTCCTGACGCATCGAATGGATCGTGCCCCAGCCGCGAAGCAACGAGTTCCCGAAACACGTGCTCGGAAGGGCAGCTCTCGGTTCCTGGCCCAAGGCGATACTCGAGCTGCGCCGCGGAACGATCCGCGCGGGCCACGGCGCCAATCCACACAGTCCCCACGAACCATAAAACAACAACGCCAACACGGACCGCCACGGCGCCGAGTCTGACCGAAAGTAGGCTCAAAACAAGCGGTTTCACACGAGTGTCCCTTCCGCCAGCCGAACGCACGCGATGCACACTCGCCGGGCGTGCGCTATGCAACCTGCCCTCGTGCGCGATGCGTGACGAGCTTTTGGCTAGGAACATACAATGAAGAAGTTCAAGACTCTCCTTTGCGTGGTCACGATGCTGCTCGGCATGAGCGCGTGCGGTGGCGACTCGACGTCCCTGACAATCGATGGCGGCCTCGATCGAACGCCCGATGGCAGCATGACCAATCAAACGCCTGACGGTGGCTCCACCGCGGACGCGCAGGTGCCCGGAAGCTGTGACATATCAGCCAACCTCAATACGGAAGGAACTCCCCTCAGCACTGGCACAGGTCGAACGTTCCACGGCGACAATAGCTCCGCATCGGCCGAGCCTCGGACCGATATCACCAGTGGCTCCTGCGTGCTCTTCGGCGATGACGTGATCAGCAGTTATGAACTCATTTTCTCGTACAC
Source organism: uncultured Sandaracinus sp. (assembly GCA_964481145.1). GTDB lineage: Bacteria > Myxococcota_A > Polyangia > Polyangiales > Sandaracinaceae > Sandaracinus. Next base: position 104,492 of record CAYZTA010000003.1, on the reverse strand, counting down.
AGCACAGACCGACGGTTACATCGTCGCGTCCACCGACGACCCCGCGACGGACCCCACGCTCGATACGATGATGTGGATCCTCGACGGCTGCTCGACGACCGCCATGGAACTCGGCTGCGACGACGATGTGGACTATTCCGGAGGAAATACTCGCTCGACAGTGGCCACGGCGCGACAGGTGACGGCGGGTACGACGGTGTTCATCGTGGTGGGTGGGTTTGCCGCGGCGGACGGAGAGACGACGAGTCATGGCGCGTTCACGCTCAACGTGCTTGAGCTCGCTCCTCATGGCGCAGATGAAGCCTGCGACGAGAACAACCCCTTCTGTGTGGATGGACACACGTGCGTCGAAAGCGCCGAAGGCTCCACTTGCGTTCGGAACGGCACCAACAATGCGCCGTGCAACGACAGCGAGCCCTTCTGCGATACGGGTCTCGCCTGTAGCAACGACGAGGGTGAGCCGGGCGTCTGTCAGGTCCCCATCGCCACGGGAGAGGCCTGCTCAGCAGATCATTTTGTCTGTGTCGAGGGGAGCACCTGCATTCAAGATCCGGGCAGCGAGACGACGGGCCACTGCGTCGCCGACGGCTCCAACAACGGCTCGTGCCGTACCACCGGCATGGCTTGCGATGATGGCCTCCGATGCAGCAATCCAGAGCCCGGTGGGGAGGGCTTCTGCCAGGTCCCCATCGCCACCGGCGAGGT
>CAYZTA010000003.1:0-103687 GCA_964481145.1 uncultured Sandaracinus sp. | reverse complement strand
ATCCAGAGCCCGGTGGGGAGGGCTTCTGCCAGGTCCCCATCGCCACCGGCGAGGTCTGTTCCATCGAGCATTTCGTCTGCGTCGAGGGAAGCGCTTGCATTACAGATCCTGGCAGCGAAGTGATGGGGCACTGCAACGCCAATGGTGCCAACAACGGCCTGTGCCGTACCACCGGCGAGGCTTGCGATGATGGCCTCCGATGCAGCAATCCAGAGCCTGGCGGGCGAGGTTTCTGCCAGGTCCCCATCGCCACCGGCGAGGTGTGCACGAACAATCATTTCGTTTGTGTCGAAGGGAGCACCTGCGTTCCTGACGATGACGAAGCCGAGACATTTCACTGCCTCGTCGACGGCAGCGAAAACGGCGCATGCCGGCTGAGCGGATCGCCGTGCGACGCTGAGCTCACGTGCGAGGACACTGGACTCTGCAAATGAACGATCGCTGAACATGAGTCGGAGAAACATTCCTCCGACTCATGTTCACTCCCTCAAAGCGCTTCGATCGCAACCATCACTTCATCCGCGTGGACTCCGGGATCGACATCATGCCAGCGCTGTGCGATTCGGCCTTGCGCGTCGATGAGAAACGTCATCCGTGACGTAAAACCGAAGTGAACCGGAACGCCATACGCATGCGCCGCGGCTTCGTTCGGATCGGAGAGCAAATCGAAGGGGAGCTCGTGTTCGACGATGAACCGCTGATGTGACGCTGCGTCATCGGTCGAGACGCCGAGCACGACAGCGCCCGTCGCTTGGAGCCGAGTCCAAGCATCTCGAAACGCACACGCCTCTCGCGTGCATCCCGGCGTGGCATCACGCGGGTAGAAATAAAGTACGATCGGACGACCGCGGAACTCTTCGAGCGTACGCACACGGCCGTGTTGATCGGCCAGCGAAAAGGCGGGCGCCACAGAGCCCACAGAAGCCATCTCCGCAGGCGGCCCACTCGCACCACAGCCCTCGAAGATTGCTCCGAGAGAAGCCACGAGCAGGAGGCTCAAAAACAAACTCATCCTCGAAGGGCGATTGCTCATGCGCGGATTCTTAAATCTCTTCACTCCACCGCGCCACCTTGAATCCATTGCGCAATCATCGTGATTTGTGCGTCATCGAGCGGAGCAACCATGCCGCGAGGCATCCGGCTGCCGCACAAATCGACACCTGCGACCTTGCGCCAAAGGAGACTTCGCGTGGAGTCACCGGGAAGAACTCGCGTGTTCGCGCCCATGCCGCAGACCGCGGTCACGTCGATGAGCGACGAATATGCGATCTCCTGGGTCGACAGGTCCAACATACCACCACGCATCGGCGCGGTGAGATGGCATGGACCACACCGCGGCTGAACGATCGAGGTGTAGATCTCAGTAAAAGATGGGGCGACGCGGCATCCAGCCGTCGTGTCGCAGTACGAACCAGCGTCGCACGTGTCATGGGCGGGCGCATGACGGCAACCGCTCAGTTGTACACACGTATCGGCCGTACAAGAAACCCCATCGTCACATCGATCATGATGTGTTTCATAGATGCATCCCGCGAACCGATCACAGCGTTCACTCGTGCACGCGATACCGTCATCGCACGCACTATCTCGAGCCGTATAGACGCATCGGCCGTTGTCACACACCTCTTCGGTGCATGTCCATTCGTCGGCGCAGTCTGCGGTGGTCACGCATTCCAACACCCGTGCGTCGATGCCGACGGTCGAGTCCATTCGGGCATCGAATCGATTCGAACCATCGGTCGGTGCAGCATCTCGAAGAGAGCCATCATCCGCCGTAGGGGCTCCGCCATCCATTCTTCCGAGCGCGGCGTCGGACGAGGATGCCGAAGGTGGTGTGCCAGTCCAATCGCTGAGCTCGGCCGAGTCAACATCGACCGGTCGACATCCTCGGTCACCGCAAGTCTGTCCGGCGCCGCACCTTTCGTGCGCACAGCGTCGCCAGAGATCGATGCGCAGTGCCAGAGTGCGCCCCCGCATGAAGATCACGCGCGCCGTGCGTCGCATCATTTCGGCGCCCGCCTTCTCGCCGATCACATGCACATCGAGTGTTCCAAGACCATCGCGCGATACCAGCCCCAGCGTGACCGGCCGTGATGATCCCGAAGTGAGATCGGCCATGGCCTCTTGTATCTTGCCATGAGAGTCCGAGACCGAGATGCGCAGAGCATCGATCTCGCCCGGAACGAGGAGATCGGTATCAGCCACCACGACGATCTCGGTCAGCGGCTCGGCCTCGCAGCCCACGATCGCCACGGCACACACAAGGATCGATACGAGCTTCACCACGTCAATACTCCAGGCATCGCACTGCCGCTGACTGGCGTCGGTGTCTGGGGCGCAGTCAGAACCACAGCCAGCACTGTGACACCAGCCACGACGGCCACCGCAGCGACAATTCCGAGCGCGATCGCAATGCCCTCATCACCTCCGTTGGGTGTCGCCTCTCCATCTGCCGCCGACGGCCCTCCCATGATGAGAACATCGCTCGCCACCGTACGCGCCGGAATCGTCAGCACGATCTCGCCATGCGCCCCTTCGTCGAGCTCGATGCGGTCGTGTGCCACGTCTGCACCGTCGCGCTGTGCACGCACCTCGTGCGCCCCGGGATCCACCGGCACCGCAACCCCGATCGCCGCTCCTGGAAGCTCACGTGCGTCGATCTCCACCCGTACATCTTCCGGATCCCCCTCGAGACGCACCGTCAGCCTCGAGAGCCTCGGAGTCATCTCTTGGCGCTCTCGCAGGGCCGACTCGCGCAGGTCCCCAGTGACCGATGGATCGCGCAGCAATCGCTCCAATATCTCTGAGGCCTCCACGAGCATGCCTTGATGCGCAAGCGCGCATGCGAGATTGAACGCGATGGGAGGTGCAGGCCTCAGCGCCTGTGCACGTCGAAAACGATCGACAGCGGGTTCGTATTCTCCTCGGCGTGCGAGCGCGACCCCCTCTTGGAAAAGCGCACGGGCCGCGGCGACACGCCCCGGTTCATCCGCCTGCGCGCGCGCGTCCGAGGCCATGAAGAACATGACGCAAAACGTAAGAACCGTAGACAGGACAATCGTACGCATCAGAACCCCGGGTCATCGATGAAGTCAGTAGATGGAGCACGTCCGGAAGACGCACTTGGCTCGGGTGTCGCGCTCGTCGGAGGGCTCCAGCGCCGCGCCGGAGCTCGGAAACGTCCTGGCGAGGGTCGCGCCTCTTCTTGTTCTCGCGGCTCTTGCAAAGGCGCCTCGTCCGCTCGGGGAGCAGGGATCTCCACCGGCATGGCTGGCATCGCCGTGACCGGCGGCTCCACGGCGCTTGGCGCTGTGACTTCGCCCGGCGTGTCCAAGATTTCTTCAGCCACGATTTCGCCGGATGGCGTCGAGTCGGGCGACGTGATCACGTTGAATAGGACGAGCGCCGTCAACGCCAACACGATGATTCCGAGCCCCCCCATGAGGATCGGTCGCATCATGGGTCGTGTGTTCGTGTCCACGGCGAGCGCTTCTTTGTTCGAGGAGCGCAACCACGCGACCGCCTCACTCGACGTCTCGACATTCGGCGCGCGCCCGAAATCCTCACCGAGAACTCGCGCCAACTCCTCCGCGATCTTGGCCGATGTCATCGCCATACGAGACTCAGCGAGAGTCCGCTCGAGCTCTTCCTGCATCGCAGCCGCACTCGGGTAACGGTCTGCAGGATCTCGAGCGAGCGCTCGATCGAGCACACGCGTCAGCGGCGCCGGGATCGACGCCGGCCACGGTGAGAGCGGCTCGCAAGCAATCGCACGGATGGAATCGACGCTCTTCGAACGAGCGAAGAGACGTGCTCCGGTGAGCATCTCGTAAAGGACGATGCCGAGGGCAAACACGTCGGAGCGAGCGTCGAGCGGAGCGCCCGTGCACTGCTCGGGCGAGAGATACCCGGCCTTGCCTCGGATCGTGGACTGACTCTCGGCGTTCGCGCGCTCGCTCGACGTCGAGGCCACACCGAAGTCCAACAACTTCACGGTGCCGTCATAGGCGATCATCACATTGTGGGGCGAGACGTCCTGGTGAACGATGCCGAGCGCCTGACCACGTTCATCTCTCGCGACATGCGCCGAATGCAATGCCTCCGCGACGATCGCGATGACCTTCGTGGTGATCGCGATGGGAATCGACGCGCCCAAGCGCCGAACTCGCGTGTGCAGATCGCGCAGCGTAATCCCTTGCACCAACTCCATCGCGAGAAAGGGATGACCCTGCTCCATTCCGAATCGATACACATGGCAAACGTTGGGATGGCGGATCCCGAGCGCGACTTTTCCCTCGCGCATGAAGAGCTCAGCGAAATCAGGATTCGCCGCGAGCCGTGGCTGAATGATCTTGAGTGCGATTTGGCGCGTGCTTCCTGCTTCTCCATGCTCACGCGCGAGAAACACCTCGGCCATGCCGCCCACCGCGATCCTTCCCAAGATCTCGTAGCCAGCAAAGCGCATGAGCGGCGGAAGCTCAGCGACAATCTCACCCGTGGTACGAAACGCGTCGAGCTCGATCTCGAGGCTGGGATCTCTTCGCCGCGGTCCCGAGGCTTCCACATCCACGGTTCCGGGACTCGTGCGCATTGCAGTTCGAAACATGACTCGAACGCTAACGGCGACGAGAGCGCATGTCCGTCAGGAATATTCCGGACGAGAGTCGCAATCGATCGAAATAAAGCGTCTCACACGAGGAGATCGTGGCGCTTTTGAATGCGTGAACGCACAGGCTCTCTATAAGCGCATGTCGGCAATCGAACACCTCATCGAGAATGGACACCCGTTGGCGATAGGGTTGCATCGTGTTCGTGACCCCTAGCTCATCCATGAGGTTTTGATGCGCTTCTCGAATCGGCGCGACGCCGGCGCACAACTGGCTCGAAAACTCGAGGCATATCGTCTCGAAGACCCGATCATCATTGGGCTCACCCGTGGCGGTGTGCCGGTCGCCGCTGAAGTGGCTTCGGTGCTTCATGCCCCGCTCGACATCCTCGTCGTCCGAAAGCTCGGCGCGCCCATTCAGCCGGAGCTCGGCCTTGGCGCGATCGCCGAGGGCGGCGGTCGCATGATCGATCCTCATCTCATGGCTCTGACGGGAACGACCCGTGACGCGCTCGATTCGGTCGAGGCGCACGAGCGTGCGATCATGGAGGAGCGGATCGCGCTCTTTCGCCAGATACGTCCGAGGCTCTCTCTCCGAGGGCGCACCGTGATCGTGGTCGATGACGGAATCGCGACGGGCGGTTCTGTCCGCGCTGCGCTCATGGCGATTCGGTACGAGCGCCCCGCGCGACTCGTGCTCGCCGTTCCGGTGGCAGCCACATCATCACTCGAAGCCCTCTCGTCACTGGCGGACGACATCGTCTGCGTCGAACCTCGACACGATCTTTTCGCAATCGGTACCTGGTATCGCGATTTCTCTCCGACGAGCGACGAAGATGTCCTCGCGATTCTCGAACGAAGCATGAAAAAAGCGGCGGAGAGAAGAGAAGCCCCCGATACGCCACTCTAAACTTGGATCGAACCGAACGAGCACGAAGGACTCGGGCTCTCGATCGAAGCGTCGTATCACGAAAACTCCGTGAGTTTACGTGAGTTTACGCCCTAGAATCCCGCTCTTCGGGCTCGATTTGACGTTCTCGTCCTGGAATCCGGCCGCCACTACGTGCATTCTCCTCCCCTCTGCCCCTCGGAGGGTTGCGTTGCATGCTCATCGCCCTGAACGATTGAATGCGCTCCGAGCGAGAGCAGTCAGTGGTTCGGTGAGCGATCGAGTGAATGACGGACCGCCGTTCGGGTGAATTGGCTCGACGACCGGAGATCTTGATGACCCAGCTCACCACAACTTCTTCTTCCACTCGTAACAAACGCGCGGCACGAACACTCGGCCTTGCATTCGCGCTGACTGCAATCCCTGCGAGCGCTCCACTCTTCGGCTGCGATACGGGCGTGTTCGCCGCCAACACGACGATCGGCGTCATGAATCGCGCTTCGCCAGGCGTGCAGCGCATGCGCGATCCAGAGATCGTCGAGAGCGGTTTTCCCGCCACCATCCAGCAGATGGAAGGCTTGCTCGAGATCAAACCCGATGATCACGTGTTGCGCTCGATGATGGGCCGCAGCTACGGCAGCTTCGGCTACGGCTTCCTCGAAAATCGCTACGAAGAAGCCCAGCTCAGCGACGACGCCACCGAGGACGACATCGAGCACCTGCGTGAGCGTGCATCGCGCGCGTACGTTCGAGGTCGCGAAGTCTCGATTCAAGGTCTCGACATCATCCGCCCCGAAGGCGGAGGCCTGCTCGCGGTTCAAACACAAGGGTACGAGCCCTTTGTCACGCATGTGTCGGGTTTCAGCGACCCCGATCGTGATGCGCCGCTCTTGTTCTGGGCTGCGTACAACTGGGTTCGCTACATCAACTTGCATCGCGATGACATGAGCGCGATCGCCGACCTTCCGTATGTCACCGCGCTCGCGGAGCGAGCCCACGAGCTCAACCCCGAATTCATGGATTATGCACCTGTCGCCCTCCGCGCGGGTCTCATGGCAGCCGCCCCTCCAGCCCTCGGTGGGCGACCTGCGGATGCGAAGGTCGAACTGGATCGCGCCATCGAGCTGACGCAACGCCGGAACCTCACCTACCTGCTCACCGAAGCGCAGTTGGTCGCGGTGCCATTGCAAGATCGAGCTCTCTTCCAGTCGCTGCTCGAAGAGATCCTCCGCTTCGATGTCGACTCACACCCCGACCAACGCATTCCGAACCTTCTCGCGCAAACTCGCGCACGTCGCTATCTCGATCAGATCGACGATCTCTTCGCACCGGCTGACGAACCGATGGAAGAGAGCACCGATGAAACATCTATCCCTTCCACTTGAACGCCCGCGCCGGAGTCCATAGTCATATGAAAATACAAAGAAAAATTGCTCTCGTACTCCTCGCCGCGCTTTCGATCTTCATGGTCGATGCCGGCCCGATGAACGCGCAAGAGGCCGAGGGCCGCACGCTCTCCCTCGCCACCCTCGCACCGCCTGGCTCGACGTGGGCGCGCGTCTTCGACGCATGGAATCGCGAGCTACGCCGCCGCAGCAATCGCACCTTGCAACTTCGCGTCTATGGCGGCGGCGTGCAGGGCGACGAAGCCGAAGTCGTCCGCAAGATTCGCAGCGGTCGCCTCGACATGGCAGCGGTCACCGCCGTCGGTCTGTCCCAGATCCATCGTCCGGCGCTGGTCTTCCAGATGCCCGGCATCCTCAGCAACTATCAGCAGCTCGATCGCGCCCGCGACGCCCTCGCCGCCGATATGGATGCGGGATTCACCTCCTCCGGCTTCCACATGATGGGTTGGGCCGATGTCGGTCAGGCCCGGATTTTCTCGACTCAGCCGACCATCACCCCCGCTGATTTCGCGACCCGTCATCCTTTCGTCTGGCGCGACGACCTCGTGCTCCCTTCGCTCTATCAGGTCGTACGAACGAACTCCGTTCCGCTTCAGCTGCCCGAGGTGCTCGGCGCGATTCAAACCGGCCGTGTGGACACCGCGATCACGCCGCCCGTGCCCTGCCTCGCACTTCAGTGGTGCTCGCGTCTTACGCACATGACCGACATGCCGCTCACGATCGTCCTCGGCGGCACGGTCATGGGTCAATCTCAGTGGGCCTCCCTCACCCCTGAACAGCAGACGATCATGACGGAAACGGCGGCGCAGTTCCATCAGCTCGCGCGTCGCAACCTGCGTCGTGACGAGGAACAGGCGCTTCAGACGCTCGGTCAGCGTGGTACGACGGTGCACCCAGTCACCGCTGCACAGCGCCAAGAATGGCTGAACATCGCTCGCCAGATTCGTGGAAGGCTCGCGGGACAGATCGCGGATCAGGCACTGATCGATCGCGTTGCGACGTTTGGGCGCTGAAGAAGCGCGTTCCTCCTTTCAAATTCCTACTGAACTTCGTTAGATTCGCCGGGCGCGGGCTCCTCCGCGCTCGGCGAATCTGTTTTCGGACCCCCGACCTGACGAGACGATACGATGGCTGGTGCAGCTCCCTCCGCCAAACCCGCGCCTTTTTTGAAACCGCTCGATCTCATCGATCGGGGCATTTTGCTCGCCGAAAGCTCGCTTTCGGTGGTCATCGTGCTCGTGATGGTCACGATGGGCGTCGCCGAGGCCTTCGGCAACATCGTGCAGCCGGACGATCCCAACCTGCGCGCGATTCTGAGAACCGCCGGCGACGTGCTCATGCACGGTTCGATTTGGGCGGCCTTCCTCGGCGCGAGCTTCGCAACGCGAGGACGCAAGCACCTGGCGATCGACGCGCTCGGCCGCCTTCTCCCAGACCGGACGCGTCGGGTGGTCGTGGCCATCGCGAGCACCTTCGGCTCGGTGGTCGCCGCAGGTCTTGGTTACGGCGTCTACGAATCGCTCATGGAGCAAGCGCATGCGACCGACGGGCAGCTGCGCAACTTCACCGAATCTGGCATCGCCGATGCCGTCGTCGATCGCAGCTACGAGTTTCAGTTCATGATCGCGGCGGGCTTCGCGCTCATCGCGATTCGCCTTCTCCTTCACGGCTTTCACGAGATGATGGCCGCTGCGAGCGGCCATGTGAGTCCCGCGGTGAATCCTCCTCCGCCACCCGCGGGCGATGACACCAAGCCGCACGAAGAGCCTGATGGAACGCCATCCGAAGCTGGACATGCGAATCAGGGTTCGCCTCTGGAACAAGCGGGCGCCGCGGAGATCGGGATTTCGATCGCGGCGTTGACGATGCCGATCTTCTTCTCGCTCGGCACCACGACGTTTTGGCCCATCACCATCGGTTCGCTTGCCGCCGCCGCGAGCCTCGCCATTCCGCTCGCGCTCCGCTACCGCAAACACAAGTCGGGCGATGCGACGATGCCGCTCGAGCACGAATACGCGACCCTCGAGAGCCCCGTGCCGCCGCTCGTCGCGCTCGCAGGTGTGCTCGCCGTGCTCGCGCTCTCGTGGCTCGGCATCCAGAACATCGAGAACATCTCGATCCCGATGGGCATCGCGTTCTTCGCGGTGATGGCGCTCATGGGTGCGCCGCTCTTCACGTTCCTTGGTGGCCTGGCGCTCTTCTTGTGGCTGCATGGTTCGGCCGACGTGCCGGTCACGCCCATGGCCAACGCCGTGGAAGACGTGCTCGGCAACCATTTCGCTCGAATGAGCGTGCTGCCGACGATTCCCGTCTTCACGGTCGCCGGTTACTTGATGAGCGAGAGCAACACGCCCAAGCGCCTCGTGCGCCTTGCGCGCGCGCTCCTCGGCTCGCTGCCCGGAGGCTTGGCGGTCGTCTGCGTCATCGCGTGCACCGGCTTCACCGTGTTCAGCGGCGCGAGCGGCATCACCAGCGTCGCCATCGGCGGCTTGCTCTTCCCGGCGCTCATCAAGGACCGCTATCCCGAGGGGTTCTCGCTCGGCCTCGTCACGAGCGGCGGTGCGCTCGGCATCACATTCTTCCCATGCTTGCCGCTGCTCGTGTACGGCATCGTCGCCGGCCTGCAGGAGATGCCTCCCGGAGTCGAACGCGTCCAGCTCAACGAGATGATCCTCGCAGGAATCCTTCCAGGCTTGCTCGTCGTGGTGCTGATGATGGCCTACTCGATGGTCGTCGGCGTCATCCGCAACGTGCCGCGCTCGAAGTTCGATCTCAAAGAGGCGGGCGCCGCAATGTGGGAGGCCAAGTGGGAACTCGCGCTGCCGCTCGTCGTCATCGCCGGCTTGCTCGCGAGCGGTCCCCTCGGCGCAGCGTCGTTCACAGCGGCCTACGTCTTCGTCATCGAGGTCTTCGTCTATAAAGACCTCTCACTGACGCGTGACATCCCGCGCATCATCCCGGACTCGATGGTCCTCGTCGGCGCGATCTTCGTGAAGCTCTGCGCCGCGACGGTGCTGACGTTCTATTTCGTCCAAGCACAAACGGCAGACCACCTCTTCGAGGCGCTGACCTGCGGGCCACCTGCGCAGGCATATCTCGAGACGCATTCGGAGGTCATGGTCAACTGCCGCGAGGCCGTGAACGCACTCGGTCAGCAAGGACAAAGCTCGGGAGGCTTCATCGATTCGCCGATCTCGTTCCTCCTGGCGTTGAACGTCTTCTTGCTCATCGTCGGGATGCTCATGGACATCTTCTCGGCGATCGTCGTCATCGTCCCCCTCATCATGGGGATCGCGATGCATTTCGGCATCAATCCGTATCACCTCGGGATCGTGTTCCTCATCAATCTCGAGATCGGTTACTTGATGCCGCCGATGGGCCTCAATCTCTTCATCGCGGGTTTCCGCTTCGGCAGACCTGTCCCTGATCTCTATAAAATGGTCCTCCCCTTCATTGGCGTCTTCGTGACCGCCCTCATGATCACGACCTACGTCCCTCAGCTCTCACTCATGCTCTTGCCAGAGAGCGCGACTGCGATCGCCGCTCCGCATCCCGAATCGCCAGAAACGGTCGAACCCACCGAACCTGTGGGAGGTGACGCAGAAGGGGACTGCGACGTACCGCACGAAGGCGAAGATTTCGACGCATTCGAGGCCCGTTGTTCGGGCGGCGGCGGGGATCAGGCTGATTGCGACATCCCGCGCGAGAGCGAATCCTTCGAAGAGTTCGAAGCACGTTGCTCGGGCGGTGACAGCGCGGCCCCGGCAGCAGATCGCGCAGATTGTGATTTGCCGCGCGAAAACGAGTCCTTCGAGGACTTCGAAGCGCGCTGCGGCGAGGGGGATACGGCAGCGCCACCGGACGAAGCAGCGCTACCCACAGATGAAGCCCTGCCCACAGGGCAAGCCGCAGAGACACCCACCACGGAGTGAGCTCGAGGTCTGGGCGATGACGACGGTCGGCCGAGCCAAGGCTCCGCCGGCCGTTTTCTTTTCTCGCGCATCATCGTGATGAGATCGGCGTCGCCGTGAACCCCACCGAGCGAACGCGAACCTCGCGCTTCTTGAGCGTATGCCACAGCCACGCGAACGCGATCATCACAGCAAAGAGCAGAAGCGCGACCACGCTCGCCGCCACGAGAGAGAGCGTCTCGCCGGTGTACGCGCGAATGCCGCGGTTGATCACCGACCCGTGCAGCACGAGCAAATGCCCCACGTACACGATGAGCGACTCCTGCCCCACCACGCGCACGAGCTCGAGCGCCCTCCCAGAGCGCGAATGTCTCTCCGCTCCAATCTCGACCCGCTCCATGAAACGTTCCGCGAAACATAGAAGCGCGAGCACAGCCACCACGTTGCCCAACCGCCAGAAGAAATAGTATGGGCTCGTCTTCCAAAAATCGTGAACCCCGTAGGGATTGAATCCCATATGGTTGATCGCGATCGGAACGAGCAGAAAGATCGCCGCTGCGATGGCAAATGGCCAAGCGAGATCACGTGAAGGACGCTGCGCATTTCGCGCGAAATACGCGCAAAGGATGCCTGCATATGTATAGCCAGCCCAAGGCACGAGCGGAAATGGCGAGCCCGTCGAGCCATTGATGATGCCGCTCACCGCCGGAGACATCTCCGTCAGATCGAACCTCCACACCCAAGGAGCACTCCACACCGCCATCATGAAAAGCCCCGCGATCGCGAATGCAAAACGACCCGGCGTGCGGAGCACCAACACGAGCAGTTGACAGAGCGCGAGGCTCACCGCGATGTGTTGAAGCACATCGATCTGAAGCCAAGTCCGAAGCCGTTCGGGAGGAAGTGAGCTCAGCTCCACGAGCGAAGTCGACGGCAAGTGCAGCCCATAGCCGATGAGCAGAAGCCAGCCATAACGCCGAAAGCGCTTCCAAAGCGCCTTGCCAGGCACGAGAAGCTGGTTCCACGAACGAAACGTCGTGTAGCCAAACGCAAGCCCGGCGGCGAACAAAAACATCGGCGCCGTGTAGCCGTGAACGAAATTATGATGCCGATACCAACGCTCGGCCCGCTCGGCCGGCTCGAGCAGCGCCGTGAAGGTATGGCCCTGAATCATCAGGAACACTGCACAAAAGCGCAAAAGATCGAGCGCCAACCAGCGCCCCTGCGCACGCTTTTTTTCGGCGAGCATCGTCAGAACCAACCAGCCACCGACAAACCGTAGGTCTCTCCTGGCGCAACCATCGGCACGGGAATCAGCGCAATCGGAGGTGGACGCAACTCCGGGCGCGCGCCTCCCTGATAGTGCACGGCCCAAGGAATCACATAGCCAGCCACGAAACCGACGACTGCTCCCATGAGCACATCCGTCGTGTACTCGAAGTCACTCATGATTCGCAGAAGCCCCACCATACTCGCAGCGGTCATGCCGACCACACAAGCGGAAAGATCCGCGGCTTCGTCGCCGAAAAGCGGCATGTGTGTGTGGTGCAAGCACATGAGCGAAGCGCTGGTGAATGCATTCATCGTTTGATTCGAAAAGAAGCTCGTCGTCTCGATGTCGCGCGAACAATGCGGGGTCGTGAGCCCGTCTTCGCACGCACTCGCAACGGGCCTCTCACGGCGCGCGAGAAGAACCATGATCTTCCAGACCACGAGCGAGATGACGTACGACTCGAGCGCGATGAGCCCCATCTGGAAGGCCGCGTCCCAGTTTCCATCCCCAAACCCCGTGACCGCGATGGCATCGACCACGAAGGGCGTCGCGATCAGCACCCACTGGAGGATCTCGGAAGCGACCTGCGCCGATTCCCGTCCATCGAAAGAACGCAACCGCAATCCTTCGCGAACTTGATCATCGAAGAGAATGCCTCCCGTCCAGTTCGCGCTCGTCGTGGCCGTCGGCAAGACCTCGGCCGCGACGAGCAGCACACCGAGCCCAAGCGAGAGCACCGCCTCGTCGAATGAATATCGCGGCCAATCCTCCCGCCACGTAATTCGATGCGTCGATCCGTTCGGTCCACCCCCGAGCGACGTCCCTCCCACCACCGTGCCGAACGAAGCGACCACGTCTTCGGCCACGCTGTCATCATGGGGCGACTCCGCATCGGCATCCGATGTCAGGGGCGCGGGGGGAAGCTCTTGCTCCACCGTTTGCGCGGTGGCTCGCTCCGCGAAGATACAGACAACGATGCCCGCAAGCATGAGCGCGAGCGAGGCCGATTTCATGGCCCGAGTTGTACGAGCCAACCCATCCGGGGACAAGGCCGTGTCCGCACATCCTCCCATCGCCTGGCTCGGTCCGGAATATGCGGACATGCCCAAGCCCAGAGAACACAGATCCACCGCTGGTCGCCAGATGTGCCCCATGCTTTCATGTGCTTATGAATTCCAACTCGCAGCCGGGCCCCACATGAACACGAAGAGCCCCCCATGACCCGCTACGAACGGCGATTTCGTTCGGTCGCGCGCTCGCTGAACCACCTCGACCTGATGCGCTCGTCGCTCGACGAGGTGTTGGACATGAATGCGCGCGACCTTCTGGACAAAGATGCGGGTCGCCGCTTCCTCGATTTCTATGGCGATGAAGGAATCCGCATCGCGCTCTCACGCTATGGGATCGAAGAGGCCATACGCGAGCGTGGCTACGTCGATATCGAAATCGAAACGCGAGCGGTGGATGAACGCCATAGTATTTCCATCTTTGGTCATACCGAGAACGAGATGGGCGTGCGCCACCGTCTGATCGAGCTCGCGGTCCGACGCGACCGGCTCATACCGAACACAGAAGTCTATCGAGCGGTCCCCACACTCGATCCTGCCTACGATGTGCTGACGGTCGATTGGCTCCTGCTTCAAGATCCTCGTGCCGAGTTCACGCCCGAAAAGCCGCGATTCCCGGGCCAGGAAGCGCCTGGATTGGGCATCGGAGAGCGCGTCCTCGAACTTCTTTATCGCATCGTGAAGCGGCTCGAGCTCCAAGCGCTCGTCACGGTCGCCGAACATTTTCACAACGCAAGCCTCTACCACCGCGAGATGCCGTACTTCGATCCGACCGAGGGGGGTCGCTTTCGCGCGCTCGAGCGCATCCTGATGGAAGAGGAGCACCTCTCTCTGGCGCAGGCGAGCTGGGCGATCGAGTGGGGCTGCGTGCACGAACAGGACGGCGAAGTGCTCCGCTGGCGCGGAGAAGCCCAGCTACGTCCCTTCGAGCCGGCCCTCGCCACATGGCTCGACTCCACTGCGCATCGAAAAACGGCGCGCAAAGTCGCCGCGGACACAGCGTTCTTCCTGGACCGCAGCCAGTTCGATGCGCGATGGGCGGCGGAGCGGAACGACCTCGAAGGACTCGCCTCCAGCTGATTTTCTGGAATTCGCGGTGGACTTTCGGTAGACAACAGCGGCCGTAATGGCAGCGATCGACGCCCTGCACTTGGCCCGTTCGAGAAGCCTGCTCGTAAGAGCAGGTTGGGCGCTTTGGGCATTCCTTCTCTGCTCATGGCCATGTGCCTGGATCGAGGCCCAAGATGTCTCCGAGGCGCCCGCACTCACACCACCGCGCCTGCTCGAATCGCCCCCCTTGGTCTTGCCCGAAGATGCTCCTCCCCTTCCGGAGGATGCGGCCGTCGAGCTCGTGCTCACCATCGCAGCGGACGGCACCGTCAGTGACGCGGCGATTTCGACATCACTCCGCGAAGACATCGATCCCCTTGCGCTCGAAGCTGCGCGTTCCATGCGCTTCGAACCCGCGACACGCGATGGTCAGCCCATTCCCGCTCGGATTCGCTTTCGCTTTCGTGTCTCGGTGCCGACGCCCGAACCTCCCCCTGCGGAAACCGCCGACACCGAAGCCGAGGCTGACGTCGATTCGAGCGAAGACACCGAGCCCAGCGCCGAAGCTCAGAGCGGAACCGAAAGCGCCCCCGAAGACACCCCCAGCACGCCCACGTTCGGGGCACGCGCCACCATCGAACGCCCCGAACCGGGCGCGACCACGCGCATCACGCTCACCGGGGCCGAGCTCGAAACGGTCCCCGGCACGTTCGGTGAGCCGCTCCGCGTGGTCGCCGCGCTTCCTGGCGTTTCGCGTTCGCCCTTCGGGATTGGCTTCTTCGTCGTGCGCGGCGCCAATTTCAATAACACCGGCTTCATGGTCGACGGCTTCCCGATCCCGATT
This sequence comes from uncultured Sandaracinus sp., assembly GCA_964481145.1. GTDB lineage: Bacteria > Myxococcota_A > Polyangia > Polyangiales > Sandaracinaceae > Sandaracinus. Next base: position 88,641 of record CAYZTA010000003.1, on the reverse strand, counting down.
CTCTATCATTTCGGTTTCGGTCCCGCCGTCATCCCCACACCATTCGTCGAACGCCTTCGTTTCTATCCGGGCAATTATCCTGTTTCCTTTGGGCGCTTCAGCGGTGGTCTCATCGCGATCGACACCACGGCTCCCACCGCGCGCAATCTGCGCATCGAGCTCTCGGTCGATGCGCTGCGCGCCGCGGCGAGTGTGGTCGTGCCGTGGGACGACGGTCGCGGCGTCATCGCGTTGGGATTCAGACGCTCCTATTACGAGTTCCTGATTCCCCTCTTCATCGACGGCCTCTCCCTCCAATACACCGACTATCAGGTCCGCGCTCAATATCGATGGGACTCGGGCATGACGGCATCCGTCTTCCTGCTCGGTTCGGACGACACCCTCGATCAGTCGGGCGCGATCGGCGGCGGAACCACCTCCGAAGGCAGCAACACGGCGATCGGGATCAACTTTCAACGTGTCATCGCCCGCGTCGCGTGGCGGCTTGGTGGCGGCTCGACGCTGTCTCTCGCGGGCACGGTCGGTCGAGACGGAACGTTCTTCGGAAGCCGCGCCGTGGGCCAAGCCTCACAAAATTTGAATCTCGAGACATACAACACCGGACTCCGGCTCGACCTCTCACTCAACCTCGCCTCGTGGCTGACGTTCAACACCGGCCTCGATCTCGCGGGCGGCGCCACTCAGATCTATGTCACGGCACCTGCGCCTGCGGGTCTTGGAGAGTACCCGCGTCCGACCTTCGATCCCCAGCTCATCACGCTCCGTTCGACCGCCGCACGAAGCACGTCCGGCGCTTATTTCGAAGGCGTGCTTCGCTTCGATCCAGTCGAGATCAGCCTCGGATTGCGCCTCGACATCCTCCGCTATGGCGCCACCACGATCGTCGCCCCCGATCCGCGGTTGGTGGCGCGCTGGCATATCTTGCCGGAGCTCATGATCAAAGCGGGCACAGGGCTTTTCACTCAGCCTCCGATTCCGATTCAAACCCTTTCGACCGGAGGCAACCCGCTGCTCGGCCCTCAGCGCTCATGGCAAACATCGGCCGGCACAGAGATCGATCTCCCTCTCGATATCGATGTCGAAGTGAACGGGTTCTACTCGCACATGTTCGACATCGCTCGCTTCTCCCAAGAACTCGTGCCCGGTCCCGATGGCATGCCGCGTCGAGAATTCTTCAGAGCGGATCAAGAAGGCCGCGCCTATGGTCTCGAGGTCTTGATCCGTCGCCCGGTCGAAGACGGACTTTACGCATGGATCTCATACACCCTCTCGCGCAGTGAACGCGTCGACAGCGAGGGTCGCTGGCAGCTCTTCAACCAAGACCAGGAGCACGTCCTCAACCTCGTCGCGAGTTATTACATCGATGGGTGGCGCTTTGGGGGCCGTTTCACATTGGCCACCGGAAGGCCCAGCGCCGTGATCGACAGCGCGCGCTACGATGCCGATGCCAACGACTACGACCCGAACGTGACGACCGATCGCGTGCGACTGCCCATCTATCATCAGCTCGATTTGCGGATCGATCGCGACTTCAACATCGACAATATCATCCGTGGAACCGTGTATTTGGACATCATGAATGCCTATTACGCGCAAAACACCGAGGGTGTGATTTACCAATACGACTACGCGCGCAGCGTCCCACTCCCTGGCATTCCCATCCTCGGCACCCTCGGCATTCGCGCCGTGTACGACCCCTAATGCCTTATTTCTTTCGCATGACTCCGCTCGTCCTCGTGTTGCTCACGGCATGCATCGAGAGCCTCGATCCACCGAGCATCGTGGTCACGCCGCGCATCCTCGCGGTCGTGGCCGAACCACCAGAGAGCGCCCCTGGCACCGACATCGTCGTCGACGCCATGATCTCGATCCCCGAGCACATCCAGCGTCCGCTCTCACTCCGATGGCAGGCATGCCTGAGCCTCCAGGAAGTCCTGCAAGCGAGTGGGTTCCGAAACATCGAAATTCCCGGCACACCCGAGTGCGCTCCTCAGACCCTGGCCGAGGGCGAACCTTATCTCGTCCGAGGCGAACGAACGCAGGCCCTGGTCGATCTCGTACGCACCTTCGGCTCTCTCGGCGGCTTCGACACGAGCTTGATCGAAGGCGTCCTCTCGACCGCCGGCTTTGCCTTCGTCGTCGATGTCGATGTCATCGATGCCAATGGAGTCGTCGTCGTCTCTGGTTATAAGCGCGTGGCGATGACGACGCGGACCACGCCCACGACGAACCCACCCTCACCGGAGTTCCGGATTGGAGAGTTCGTCGTCGAGACCACGGATCGATTCACGTGCACGAGCGCCGACGGACAAGTTCCGGTCATCGCACCAGGACGCGAAATCGAGCTTGCGCCCCTCTTGCCCGAAGGGCTCGAAGAAGAGCCTTGGCTCGAGAGCTTTCCGATCTTCGATTTCACGGGTGGCCTCCAAATCGCAGAAGAAAACGCGTACTACACCTGGTACGCGACCGCCGGATCCCTGAGCGAACACACCACGCGCCCTCCGGAACGCAAAATCACATGGACCACGCCTGCAACCGCTGGCCCGCACACGATCTGGCTCGTCATCCGCGACGGTCACCTCGGCCAAAGCGCCTGCCGCCTCGATGTCACGATCGCCCCTTGATGACCTGGGGATGAATCTGGTGTCGTCGGACGACCAGAGGGAAGTCGAAAAAACACCCTTGTCAGGGATTTCCCCTATAGCCAGGCCCATCGTGTCAGTCTAGACCTCTGCCGTGGCCACAACCGGCCATCATGTGGGGGGGAACTCAACATGGTGCTCAATCGGCTGTCGACTTCAGATATGGTGAATTCAGGCGGGGATGTAGTGAAGCGGGGGACGCCCGAACGGCAAGCCATCAAGCGGTCTCAGTGGCCGCTGCGCTCTTGCCGAGCCTCGAAGCGCAGCCACCGAGTCAGAGTGCGATCGAGAAGCTCACGAACGAGCTTGCAGAGGAAGACGGGCTTCATGACGAGTGGATACGGGGGATCACTCGCGACTCGTCTCCGAGATCGCACTGGCGCGCGACTCTGTTGCGCGTGACTCGTTCATCGCCGCGCGCAGCGCGCTTTTTCCGAACGGCCTTCTGACGATCCACTTCAGTCATGGTCAGCAAACGGGAGAAGCGAAGCTGCGCGCGGCGCGGATGAACTCCGTCTCCAAACGACAGCGGCGCGCAGAGGTCGGGGTCATACACACGGCTCAATGGATCCGTGCGATTCGTGCGCTCACGGCGGTGTTCGAGTTCGCGGGCACGACCCGCGCCCTCATCACCGAGCACGACGGCGGTGGACGGCTCCGCGTCGTGGACCGCGCGGAGGCCGAACGAGTCGCAACCGAGGTCGCCGCCCGGAGTGGGGCCGCCGCCTTCGCGCGGCGTTTGTAGCTCTCTGTGCAACGATGGAGATCCGTGCGCGCGAACCGCGATGGAGACGGAGCGTGGCGACACACGACCTCCAATGTCGACCCACGCGAGCTGAATGCTCTCACCCTTGGCCTGACTCGCGTATGGCGCCGGATCCTGCCTGCGTGCTCCCGCGTTTGCGTCCAGTGATTGAAGCGAACGGACTTTACGTTATGCTGATGTTATGTCCATCAAGCGGATCACCATCAGTGTCCCCGAGCGTGTTGCCGTGCGCATCAAGAAGGCTGCGGGGAGCGCGACCGTGTCGGCCTGGGTGACCGACGTGATCGAGGATCGTCTCGAAGACGCCGAGCTCGAGCATGCGTGGGCTGCGTTCGTGCGGGACGTGAAGCCGTCACCTGAAGAAACGCGTCGGGCGGACGCCCTCTTCAAGCGCTTGGTCAAGCCTTCGCGTAAGCGGAATGCGGCTTCGCGCAAGCGGGGCGCTGCTTGACGTCGACCTCGGGCGTCGTGCTCGACGCAGGGGCGTTCATCGCCGCTGAGCGGCGTCACGGGACGATGATTGCGTTGGTGCAACGGCTCACGACCGCGAAGATACCTCTGGTGACGTCGGCAGGGGTCGTCGCGCAAGTGTGGCGAGGAGGTGGGCATCGGCAAGTCCCCGTCGCGTATCTCCTTCGGCACACATGCGTGGTTGATCTCACGTACGGCGTGGCGCGAATGCTTGGCCGAATGCTCGGAGCGACGCGCACCGTCGACGCCGTCGATGCTCACGTGGTGTTTCTTGCTCGCGAGCGAGGGTGGCCCGTTCTCACGTCGGACCCCCAAGACTTGCTGCGTCTCGATCCAACGCTGCGCATCGAGCACATCTGATGGGGTCACGAAGAGGATCTCGATTCGGTGCTCAACTTCGTGCGCATAGGGCAAACCGAATGACAGCGGAATGCGGGCATCGATCATGCTCTTCCTGATATTCATCGTCGCATGTGGCGAAGCGCCTTCGCGCGACATGCCCGATGCCGGAACCATGGGAGCAGGGCCTCTTCCGCCCGAACCCCCAGCACCGTCAAGCACGTTCGTCACGTGAGCCAAGGGGCGGCTTCCGATGGAGACGGCTCGATCGCGCGCCCCTTTGATTCCATCGCTCGCGCCCTTGAAGGCGCCCCGCCTGGAACGGTGATCTACGAGCGCAGTGAGTCGACGAGCTCTGAAGCGGCCTGCACGGCTTCATGCATGAGCTCTGGCAAGTGCGGAATGAGCACGCTCGCGAGCAACCCACGCGAGCTGAATGCTCTCACCGAGTGCCGGATCCCGATCATCAGGAATCGCGCAGTGGGTGGGTCATCGTGGCCTCGTGATTCGATCCGGGTCTCCCAAGAACTCGAAGTGCATCGTGTCGCGGAGCTCGTCATCGCCGAGCCAGTAAAACCCGAAGCGCTGGAATTGACGCACCCAACACTCGGGCATCGCCATGCGGTCGAAGATATTGTCGGTCTCGAGGCGGCAGAGCGGATGATCGGGCCACGGCGCGACACATCCACAGCACGAGTTGCGCGTTGGATCGATGTCGAGCGCAATCCCATACACGTGATTGCTCACTTCGCCATTGTGGTACGTATTTCGATCGCGAATCCCGCTCAAGCGAGCTGGCGTATAAGGCGTCGCCGTGCACGCTTCCGTGATCGCACGCTCCGCACATCGCACGGCCGGAATGATTCGCTCGTGGAGACGGACCGGCAGTCCAAACACGCGAATCCCGCGCGCATAATGAAGCGGCGGATGCGGATTCCACTCCGCACGGCCGAACTCCGGGAAGCGTCCATAACGCTCGGTGCGGATCCGAATCGCTTGCTCGGCGAGCTGCCGACGACGCTGCTGCTCTTCGCGCGGCATGCGAGCCTTGACGACCCAGTTGCCGCGAATGAGCCCCGGCTCGGGCGTTTGCTCCTGACATTGCACCGGGGCCGCTGCTTCGCCACTCTCTTGCGCGCCGAGAGGCGCCGTGATCATCGAGCCCAACACACCCGCGCTGATCGCCAACGCGATCACGCCTCGCACACTCGTTCGCCGCATTCGACTTCCGTACCCCATGAACGTCACGCGCGCGTGACACCATAAATCGCACCCTGACGCCCCCAAAGATACGCCAAAAGATCTTCCACGTGATCGCGATCGCCCACAGCGGCACGCACGATCTGGGGCGCCTCCAGCAAATGCCCTTTTTGGTGAATGTGTTCGCGCAACCATCCGAGAATCGGCGCGAAATCACCGCGCTCGACCCGCGCCCAAAGGTCGGGGATCGCCTCTTCGATCGCCGCACCCAAGCTTGCCGCATAGAGATTGCCAAGCGTGTAACTCGGGAAATATCCGAACGCTGCGCCCGACCAGTGCACGTCTTGGAGCACCCCGCGCGCATCATCAGGAGGAGTCACTCCGAGATACTCTTGGTACTTCTGATTCCACGCAGCTGGCAGCTCTTCGACCTTCAGCCTGTCTTCGAAGAGCGCGAGCTCGATCTCGAATCGAATGATGATGTGGAGGTTGTACGTCACCTCATCGGCAAATACGCGCACGAGGCCAGGCTCGACACGGTTGTTCGCACGGAACAACGCTTCGGCGCAGCTGAGACCTCTCGGATATTCGCGGCCGGGGAATTGGTCTTCGACTTTCGTCGCGAGCCACGTCGCAAATGGCCGACTCCGACCAATGAAGTTCTCCCAAAAGCGGCTTTGAGATTCGTGAAGCCCATAGCTCGCCGCCTCGCGCACGGTCGTTCCCACGTGCGCGTTCGGCAGACCTTGCTCGTACAGCGCGTGGCCGGTCTCGTGGATCGTGCCGCCAAGACCGCTCAAAAGATGATGCTCGATCAGATTCGCAGTGATGCGAACGTCTCCTTCGCCATGGCCTGTCGAAAACGGATGCTCCGAACGATCGAGGCGGCCGCCCTCGACATCATATCCAAGCGACGCCGCGACCCCGCGGCTCAACGCCCATTGGCGCTCCACATCGAAGCCACCATCCAACGCAGGCTGTTGTTCCTTCTTCGCGATCGCGGAGATGAGCGGCACGAGACCTTGCCTCAAGCGAGCAAACATCGATTGAAGACTCTCGACCGAGGTTCCTGGATCGAACTGCTCGAGCATCACCTCGTAGGGGTGTCGCTTTCGATCGATCGCTTCGGCCCGCTTTCGGCTGAGCTCCAAGAGCTCCTTCAACGTCGGCGCAAAGCGATCGAACCGCGACGTCTTCTTGGCTTCGATCCAAGCCTGAAATCCCCGGCTCTTCGCTTCGGCGAGCTCCCCCACGAGCGCGCTCGGAACACGTTTTTCACTCCGATACAGCCGACCCAGGTTGCGCACGCATGCACTGCGCACGGGGTCCGTCGCGGTCGTGGGCGAGCTCTCCAGAAGCTCGAGCCAGCGTCCAATCCGCTCGTCTGTGATGCGTTCGTGGTGAAGGCGCGACAAGAGCGCCACTTGGGCGCCTCGAAGCGCGGCCGCTTTGGGCGGCATGTACGTTTGCTCGTCCCATCCCAGCACCCCGATGATCCCCGTCAGGGTTTCTGCCTCGGTGAGGTGCGCAACGAGCGCGCTCCAATCGCTGTCTTGCATCGATGAGCCTCCGATGAAGCGCATCATGTAGCGCACCGATCCAAAGCTCGCGAGCCCTATCCCCGAATTGGGACTCCTCGAGGTCCCTGCTCCTTCGAGTCAGAACCTCTTGTTCTCCTCGACTCGGAACTCTTGTTCTCCCCGACTCGGAACCTAGGAAGGATGCGGGCGGAAATTAAAATCGGCGGCTCGTGGGCTTGGGGGGGGGACGCCTTCACGAGCCGCCGCGCCCATACAAAGCCAAGTTCATGCCATCGCCATTTCCCTATGATTTTCGATCTGATGGCGGATGCCACCCGTGAAAATTTCAGTTTTGAAATTGCAGAACTGAAATACGGGGTCGCTCTCGACTCCCGAAGATGCCCGTGTCACCCTCTCGCGAGTGAAGGTCGCGGAAGAGACACCCAGAGGCCAGCGCCCGGTGCTTTGGATTGCGCTTGCGCTCGCAGCGATTCTCGGGGTGATCGGCACTGCCATCACGGCGCGTGAGCACCGGATGGATTCACGCATCGTGGCCCTTCGCTCCGAGCATCCAAGCTCGTTCGAACACCCCAGTGAGCCGTCCAACTTGGCGGCCGCGAGCCACCTCGTCTCCATCGAGATGTACAGCGCAGCATGGTGCGCAGCCTGCGGACGGGCCAAAGAATGGATGCGAGGCCAAGGCATCACGTACCACGAAGTGGACGTCGATCGACGTGCGGGCGCGCTCGCGCAGCTTCAGATGCTCAATCCACGCTCGAGCTTGCCGACCTTCGATGTCGATGGACACATCATCGTGGGCTTCGAAGAAACACGCTTGCGCAATGCCATCGATGATGCGGTGCGACGCGTGGGTCGGGCAGAGGACTGAGCTCTCGTCGTACCATGGCAGATCCGTACATTCATCCGAGTGCCATCGTCGATGCGGGCGCTGAGATCGGTGACGACACGAAGGTTTGGCACTTCGTCCATGTCTCTGCTGGAGCGCGCATCGGGAAGCGGTGTGTGCTCGGTCAAAACGTCTTTGTCGCTGGCAGCGTGCGTATCGGCGATGGCGTCAAAATCCAAAACAACGTGTCGCTCTACGATGGCGTCGAGGTCGAATCGGATGTCTTTCTCGGGCCGAGCTGTGTGTTTACGAATGTGAACGAGCCCCGCGCGTTCCTCGCGCGCAAGCACGAATATCGGGAGACGAAGGTTCGTCAGGGAGCGAGCATCGGCGCGAACGCGACCCTCGTGTGCGGGCACGAGATCGGGGAGTTCGCCTTCATCGCTGCAGGCGCGGTCGTGACCCGAGATGTTCCCCCCTATGCTCTTTTCGCGGGCGTCCCTGCGCGACGTATCGGTTGGGTCAGCCGCGTAGGAAGACGCCTTTCGGGCGAAGGGCTCGTCCACTGCCCAGAAACGGGCGAAGCGTATCGAATCGAAGGTGAGACGTGTCGTCCCGTGTGAACGACATGCCCATTCCGCTGCTCGATCTCGCGGCACAAAACGCGCCTCTCCACGAAGCGATTCACGAAGCGCTCGATCGGGTGATTCGTTCGAACGCGTTCATCCTCGGAGCAGAAGTCGACGCACTCGAGCACGAACTGGCCCACACGCTACGAATCCCACATGCGATCGGTGTCTCGAGCGGAACCGATGCGCTCCTCCTCGCGATGATGGCGCTCGATCTCGGACCGGGCGACGAAGTCATCACGACTCCTTATTCCTTCTTTGCAACCGCGGGATGCATTGCGCGCCTCCACGCAAAGCCCGTATTCGTCGATATCGATCCGCGCACGTTCAATCTCGATCTCGAACGCGTGCGTGACGCGATTGGCCCCCATACGAAAGCCATTCTGCCAGTTCATCTCTTTGGTCAACCCTGCGATCCGCGGGGGCTCGCAGCGCTTTCGAGTGAGTCGGGGATTCCCACCCTCGAAGATGCGGCACAGGCCATTGGTGCAGTGTCAGAATGCGGCCCCGTCGGCGGCATCGGTGCCATCGGATGTTTCTCCTTTTTTCCGAGCAAAAATCTCGGGGCCTTCGGCGATGCGGGGCTCTGCACGACCCGGAGCGAAGCGCTCGCACACAAGATGCGCCTCTTGCGATCTCACGGAGCCGAACCAAAATATTTTCATCGGCTCATCGGCGGCAATTTTCGACTCGATGCGCTTCAAGCCGCGGTGCTCCGCGTGAAACTTCCACACTTGGATGAGTGGACCGAAGCGCGCCGCGTCAATGCGGCGAGTTATGATCGCATCTTCAAAGACGCAGCCCTTGCTCCTGAGTTGCTCGAACTCCCTCAGGAGGTCGAATCGGGACATATCTATAATCAATACATAATTCGAACTTCCCATCGCGATGCGCTCAAAGAGCATCTGCGCGCCCAGAAGATCGGAAGCGAAATCTATTACCCGCGCCCTCTTCACCTCCAAGAATGTTTTGCTTATCTCGGATATTCTCCCGGCGATTTTCCGGTGGCCGAGAAAGCCGCCCGTGAGACGCTGGCATTGCCGATTTTTCCTGAGCTCGGAAAAGAGCGCTTGGAGCGAGTTGCCGCGACTGTCATCGACTTCTTGCGCGGACTCGATTGATCACATGAACGTGTCTTCGATCCACGCGGCGACTGATACGCTTCGCTCTCCTTCGAAGTCAGGATAAAAACCAAAAGGATCGACCAAAATGGCGCGAATGCCCGCAGCGTTCGCTCCATCGACGTCCACTCCAGGAATATCGCCGAGATATACGGCGTCCTCGGGACGAATACGCATCCGAGCGAGCGCACGGCGGAAGATCTCCGGATCGGGTTTGCGCACACCTTCGTTGTGCGAATCGATGATCGCCTCGAAGTGATGGGCGACTCCGACGTGCTCGAGGAGCTCGGGGAGGCGCCCTTCGGAGTTGGACACGATGGCGATACGAATGCCCAGAGCACGCACTCGTTCGAGCGCAGGTCCGAGTTCACTCGGCACCCTGCGCCAGAGATTGAGTCGGTCATGAGCGCGGCGAAGGGGCTCAAGCATCGCACGCGCATGGGCGGATGATAAGCCCGCTTCTTCGAGCAACGTCGCGAGATAAAGGCCCCATCCCTCCTCGTGCGAGACACCTTCCTTCATGAGGGATTCGTAGCGCCGCTTCGCACGTCCTTCGACCGATCGAAGGCGCGTGGGATCGACATCGATCCCTTGTTCACGAACGACCTCCGCGATCGCCATCCCATCGAGGAAGGCGATCGTATTTCCGACATCGAGGAGGAGTACGCGAATCACAGGAATGAAATCAAACGGCGGGCGCGTTCATCGGCCGCCTTCAACAAAGACTGTGCCTCGTCCGCAGGGATACGGAGCTGTTCCACCAATCGCCCGAGCACCTCGCGCTCTTTGTCGGTTTGCTCACCATCGATGTACGTGAGAATCACCGCGTGTTGAAGAAGCGTACGACGATCTGCCGCGGACAGCTCGGTGATCGGGACGTCTTCGATGGCGCGCGAGGTCTTCGCATACTCGCGAATCATGGCGGCATCCGAGCCGCCGATCTCGAACGAGGAGAGCAGCGCCTCGATGACTTCGCTCTCTTCACCGTCGATTCGCCCATCGGCCCAGGCCACCGCAACGAGTGATTTGAGCATGGCCTCTTCATGGTCTTGCATCTGCTCCGCCCCTTCCTAGAAAGTCGAGCGTGCGAGGCTACCACGGGCGCCTCACGAGCGGCTCAATCAAAACGATGCTATCGCCCTTGACATGACGGCCGTGCTCTTCGACTTGGATGGAACCCTGATCGATAGCCTCGCGGATATTGCAGGCGCGCTGAACCACGTCCTCGCCGAAGTTGGAATGCCGGAGAGGTCCTTCGAGGAGTATCGAATGTTGGTCGGCGGAGGGGCGGCCGAGCTCGTGCGCCAGGCGCTGCCAGAGGCGCATCGCGATGCGCTATCAACCGACGTGCTCGCCCGCTTTCGTCAGCGCTACCGCGCTCATCTGGTGATTCTCACCAAGCCCTACGAGGGGATCGAGAGCATGCTGGAAGCGCTCGAAGAGCGAGGCATTCCCAAAGCGATCGTGACGAACAAGCCACACGACGCAGCGCTCGAGATCACGGAGAGGGTCCTCGGACGATTTCGATGGGCAGCCATCTTGGGCCAGCGTGAAGGCGTACCCCACAAGCCAAATCCAGAAGGGGCGCTCAGCATCGCAGCCAAGCTCGGCATCGAGCCCGCACGTTGCTTCTTCGTCGGTGACACCGATACCGACATGCACACGGCGAGCAACGCCAACATGGTCGCGATCGGGTGCTTGTGGGGGTTTCGAACTCGCATCGAGCTCGAAGAATCAGGTGCGCGATATCTGATCTCACATCCAAAGGAACTGCCCGCGCTCATCGCTCCGTCGAGTCACAGCTGAGCGGACGCGTACCTTCATATGCAATTCGTGGCTGGCTCGGATCATGAAAATCGATGGCGTGCAGCACGGTCCCTCCCCGCCGCATCAAGACGTCCATCATCGCTTCACGGATGGGGGGGCCGTCTTCGATCATGATCGCTGAGGGGGCGCGCTCACGAATGCGCTGAAACATCCCGTCTCGTCCTGTCACGAGAAAATCACTCGTGAGCACACGAAGAAGCTCTTCATTGGGAAGTGGACGTCCATCGCGACGCATCAAACTCACGCGAAGTTCACCCATGTCGCAGCGGGCGTGTGCTCGAAGACCGCCGATGGAAAGGAGACCTCCTCGAGAAGCGAGATTATCAGCGATCACTTGCGCCAATTCGCCAGCACTCATCTCGACGATCGCAAACCGATTGTCGAATGGAAAGGCCTCATAGAGCGCACCGTATCGAAGCGGCCCCTCAGGGAGATCGGCGCGCAGTCCACCGCCGTTGATGAGCGCAGCATCCGCATCTCCACGTGCTTCGAGCATCAGGTCAGCGAAACAATTCCCGAGCGTACTTTCGAATGCGTACTGTGCTTCGAATCGATCGGCGAGGGTGGGCCCGAGGAGGCGCTCTCGCTCGACCGCCGCTCGTTCGAGGGTGGGCCCGAGCGCCGCGGCGACCCTCGCATCAGGAAGGACGGGCATCCCTTCATAAGGGAGCGGAGCACAGATCTCGAATGCTTGTTCGGGGGTTGCTTCTCTGTTTCCGCAAAGATACTGCGGGGGATGGACGCGCGTCTCAACGACGCGCTGATTCGCGCGATCGATCACGAGATCGGCTCGACCAAAGGCCACTCCGTACGCATAGGCCTCGATGATCGGAATCCCATTGACGCGATGCGCCACTGCGCGATGCGTATGTCCCGCGACGATGGCATCGACGAGCCCCGTGGGAAGCGCGCGGGCCACCTCGAAGATCTCTTGCTCAGGATCACAACTCGCAAGGTCGTCCGGTTCTTCGAAGCGCTCACAATTTCCACCGGCGTGCGCAGCCACGATCACCACGGCGGCGCCCTGTTGCCTGAGCGCGCGAGCCTCCGCGGCAATCTCCGACGCGAGAGGCCGAACCTCGAGATCGATCACATTCGCCGAGAGCGTCGTCGTCAGCGTTTGCTCGGTGCTCACACCGATCACCCCAATCGAAATCGATGCACGTTCGATCAGCACCGATGGCAACCCAATATCGAGTCGTGAATTCGACTCCTGTTCGAACAGATTCGCATTCAAAAAGGGGAAGTTTGCTTGTTGGGCGCGAGCCGCCAATGCCCCCCTGGGATCGTCGTCCGGCGCTCGCGGCGTGGTGCGGGGGCCGCTCGGGCCGTAATCGAACTCGTGATTCCCAATGGCCACAGCATCGTAACCGAGCACCTCATAGGCACTCACCACGACCTCGCCTTCTCCGAGATTGGATTCGAGCGTGCCTTGGAACATGTCGCCCCCGTCGAGGAGCACGACCGCCCCATCCTCGGCGCGCACACGCCGCAGGTTCGCGAGATAGCCGCCCAAAAGTGGGAGTGCGCGCACGTGGCCGTGAAGATCGTTGGTCCCGATGATCGAAATCGTCACGAGCTCGGCTTCCCTCGAGGAGGAGCTCGTGGGTCTCATCGCCGTCGTACAAGAAAGGCTCAGGGACACGAACACGAGAATCATCTTCTTCATCGGGCTCTTACCTTCAGTCGCCACAAGCCGACGTCGATTGCAGTCGGACGCTCTTGGTGCCCCCTTCCACACCGCGCATCCACGCCACCACGTAGCTCCCGGTAGAGCCGTTGTCCGCGAAGCTCAAACGAGCATCGAACACCCGAGAGCCATTCGGAGGCGCGTCGATCACCCATTCGGTTCCGCCCCCTGGCGCGTCGTAGGGCAGACCGCTCGTTCGAATGACACGCAGCACGAGTTGCCCTCCGCTGCCCGAATGTTCGTACGACAGGATCATGGGCACCCCTCTCACCGACGTGATGGCGATGTGCTCGACCTGCTCTGCGCCGGTCTCGATCTCGTACATCGTCGTGCCATAAGTACACGCCGTCAACGCAACCGCGGGACATCGCAGAAGGCGCACCTGAATCTGCGAACCCGAGGCATATGCCAACCAGAAGGTGCCGCGCTCGAACGTCGGACCCGATGCTTCATGCATCGCGACGCGCCCCGTCCTGCGGCTGGTTGGAATCGCATACGTGGAATCGCCGATTCCATCCCACAGGAGAAGTCCCGAGGACTGCGGGTATCCGATGATACGACCCGCGACCGCAGGTTCGACGAGCGGCTCGATGGAAACCGATGGAAGAAGCACGGTCGCGTGTTGCTGATTTCCATACGATGTCTCGTAAGAAGCCAGGAACACGGAGCCTCCGATGTCGAGACGCCGTCCCACCGAGAGCGCCTGTCCTTCGAGGACGATGAGCGGACCCAACGTGCGCTCGGGAAGCATATAGTTGCGCGCGCCTGGGTATGTCTCGTGAGTGAACCCTGTCGAGGTCCAGAGCGCATAGTTGTGCGAGCTCTGATCTGCATCGTGCAGGACAGCGGTGAGCTCGAAAGCTCGGTTGTCCGAGCGGTAGTAATTGGCTCCGATATCCAACGAAACCATGTTCATGGTGGCCGCGGTGTTGAGCTGCATGAGCAGCGAGTCGGCGCGATCTACCGGTGGCGAAAGTGGCGTGCTCGGTGAAGCCACGGACGTGCGATAGAGATAGCTCGCATTGCCTGAGCCAGTCCACACGAGACCCACTTCGCTGTTCTCTCCATCGCTCCCAATCGCCATCGAGATTCGGGAGCCGTAGCGCGGGCTCTCACCGACCTCGATCGAAGTCGGAGACCCTCCCATGCAAATCCGGCATCGCCGTTCGATGCAAGCGATCAACCCTGGAGCACCGCATTCCGCATCGCTCTCACACTCCGGCAGAGGCCCCGCATCGGGAGCGCCCGTATCAGCGCTCGCATCGCTAGAAAGCTCGGCGTCCATCGCGCTCGCATCCCTCGCGCTCGCATCCACCGACCCGGCGTCCGTATCGGTGGCGCCTCCGAGATGATCGTTGGGGTTGAGGATCAATCCACATCCCGAAAGCAGCATGATCGAAACAATCGCGACCTGAATCCTCATTGGAAGCGCCCTCCAAACATCCCCCCCGCAACATGAGGGCCCATGAGAGGCATGATGGAGACCCCTTCCTCACCCTGCGATCCTGCGCCGACGACATCGATCACCAGCAACGTCGCGCCAGCGGCCGCGAGCACCAGCCCCACAGTCAATGTGACATCCGCCGCCATCGTCATCGCCCGGAGCGACGACACATCATCCTCGGTACACGTGCGGCCCGCATTCTCACCACATCGCTCCGCGAGCGTGCTGTCTTCTCCAAGCGCCATGCCCCCCGAAATCGCGAAGGCGATCATGCTCGCAGCACCAGCACCGAGCGCCGATATCCCTACGATGCCGAGAGTCGAGAGCCCTCCATCTTCACGCTCGGATGGAGGCTCGAGCGGTGGCGAGCTCTGCTCAGCCTCACTCTCACGCAAGGCGCGCGCGCGTAGATTCTCGAGTCGAATCTCCAACATCGATCGCTGCGAGGCCTCGATCGATGAATCGTCGCGAAGATATTGTTCGAGCCGCGCCGTCGCCTCGTCGTAGCGACCCAACCGCTCGTTCGTCAGCATGATGTTGTAAAGCAACCCAGGGCGGTGGCTCAGCGCGTATGCCGCCTCGAATTCACGGAGGGCGCTCTCATATTCACCGCGCTCGAAGTAGAGCCGACCTGATTCGAAATGGGTGCGAGCTTGTTCATCCGTGCCGTGGGCGCTTTGGGCGACAGCAAGGCCAGAACACAACCAGCTCGAAACCCAGAACAGTGAGATCAAGCACGAAAGACGCATCCACAGAGCCTCACATGCGCGACCCTCACACGTCTACATTCGAAGCAAATCCTCTGTCGTCAACGACTCATTTCGACGCACACGCGACCCATCGCCGTTGCAAGCTCTGCGGGGGCATGCACCACGGAATGGCGCGACGGCGAAAACATTCGTGGAAGGTGGAACCGAGCCTCCCGATCGAATGCGAGCGCATGAATATGCACTTGCCCTCGATCGGCTTCGCGGATCGCTTGACGCACATCGGCGACCCCATAGGAGCCTTCATAACGATCGTAATCGTTGGGTTTGCCATCCGTGAGCAAGAGCAACAATCGCCGCCGCGAGGGCAATCGACTCAGAATCGAGGTGGCGTGTCGGAGCGCCGGTCCCATCCGGGTATATCCGTCGGGTTCGATCGATGCGAGCGTCAGGCTCGCGTCTTCCCATCGATCACGGAAATCTTTGACCACGGAAAATCGACAATCGCGTCGGGTGTGACTTTGGAACGTCGCGATCCCAAGATCGATACCTAAACCATCGAGCGCATCGGCGATCGCGAGCGTCGATTCCAGCTCGACGTCGAGCACCCGTCGACCGCCGATCCACCCATCGGTGGAGAGGCTCGCGTCGAGAAGAACGAGCACCGAGAGCTCGACATCGTGTCGATGCTTCGCCCTGTAAAGCCGCGCATCGCCATCATATCCGCTCCGAAGCGCCGCGAGACGAAGAACGACGGCATCCTCGTCGATCTCGGGGCCATCGAGCTGTCGTGAGCGCCATCTTCGGCTCTGTTCGATGCGCAAAAGCTCGGCGCGAATGTCGTCGGACTGACGTCGTGTTCGAGCGCGCAGCTCTTGCACGAAATGACGGGCCTCCGATGCCGAACCTCGGAGCCCCGTGCGCTTGACGCGAAGCCGGCAATAGTCGCGCCGATACGCCTTTTCCTTTTCATACCATTCGTCGTAAAGAACCCCGCCCCCCTCGCCATCCTCTCCTGACTCGAGATCCCCCACAGGGCTCTCCATCATCACATCGCAGCGCATGAGCGACGATGCGCGCTCCGTCGTTCGGACGACGGAGCGAAGATCGAGCTCATCGAGCGCATCCGCATGCTCCTTGATTTCGTCGGAGCCATCGGGCGCTCGATTGCCTCCTTGGTATTCTTCGGCCGTATGGACCTTCTCGAAGGTATGGACGATCGGGTTGTCCTCATCCGGAGTCTTCGAGAGCTCCACCCGCTCGACATGCTCCTTGGGACGGGCTTGAAGCTCGCTTCCACGCGAAAGCGCATTGGCATCTTGAGGCGTTCCGGACGAAGCGCTTTCTTCTGAGCCGAGTGTGCCCACAGGGCTCCAAAAGGCCGGCAGCTCGATCTTTGTGAGATCTCCACCGAGCGCGCGTAGAGATTCGGTGAACGCTCGGATACGGCTCTCGAGCCCCGCCACATCACATACATCCTGCCCGAGCGCCGATGAAATCCAATCGCGCTCTCTCTGGGGCAGAGTATCAGGGAGACTCGAGCCCTCTCCCAATCGCACTCGCATCGCCCATTCGAATGCTCGGCGCGCACCGCGAAACTCCCCGAGATCGGGGCGGCTCATGAGCGCGACTCGCTCGAGCGAAAGAAGGGTGTCCGTCGCCCCAGGGCACCTCTCGAGAAATGTGCTGCGAAGGATCGGCGCGATGAGCAACGTTCCGACCGCTCGAGTCAAAGACTCGGTCGAGTCGATCGCAAATCCATATTGCCGCGCAAATACGGACATCCCCACACGAATCGTATATGCGGCTTCGTTTTCTGCTCGAGTGGGAGCGAATCGAATCGCTGTTGGTAAAAACAACGTCGATCTCGAATACCCTCCTTCACGCTCCGCCTCGCGGATATCGATCGAAGACTCCGCGAGGGCGCTCGCCAGCACACGCAGCCGCTCTCGATGCGGCGCGAGCAGAGCCTCGCGGGCTCGTTCAGCTTCGGAGATGGGCGTATTCGCGCCATCTCGAAACAAACGCCAGAACCATCCGAAAACACGCTCGTCCCATCCCATGGTTCACAACATGAGATCGACCACGTCTTCGAGCGCTCGGATCGTGACCGGATCGTCCGTGAGCGGCTCGACCATCGCCACTCGAGCCGCGAGCCGCGGTGGCAGGCCTGCATGGGCCAAGCGAGCAGCCAACACGATAAGACGTGTGCTCACGGTTTCTGATAATCCGAGCTCGCTGAGAGAGCGAATCTTGCGCCCAAGGACGACGAGTCGTTTCGCGAGCGAGGCCTCGATCCCCGCCTCACGAGAGACGATCTCTGTCTCGGCTCGCTCCTCCGGGTAATCGAAATGCAGCGCCAAGAACCGCTGTCTCGTCGAGGGCTTCAATTCCTTTGGCCCACGTCGATATCCAGGATTGAAACTCGCCACGAGCATGAAGCTCGCTGGGGCCACGAGGGTCTCATCGTGGCGATCGATATGTAACTGTCGTCGATGATCGGTGAGCGGATGCAAGACGACGATCACGTCTTCACGCGCTTCGGCGACCTCATCGAGATAGAGAATTGCGCCACTTCGAACGGCGCGTGTGACAGGTCCATCCTGCCACACGGTATCGCCACCCACGACCAACCACCGACCGAGCAGGTCAGCGGCGCTCGTCTCTTCATTGCACGCGACCGTGACGAGTGGTCGGCCGAGCTCGGAAGCCATCGCTTCGACGAAGCGTGATTTCCCGCATCCAGTGGGCCCCTTGATCAAAAGGGGGAGTCGGTTCGCGCTCGCGAGGCGAAACACCTCGCACTCACGCCCCACCGGCTGATAGTACGGCCCGGCCGACACACCTCCATCCATCACTCAGCTCCACTCGCTTGCCGGGCGAGCGCCGGCATTGGCACCTGAGCTTCTTCATCATCCTTGCGTGTGTCAGATTTCGGCGTGGAACGCGCGGCGCCATCGACATCGGCCACCGGCATGCCGTGCCGAATGAAATTCCACACGAACGCGACGATCCCCGTTGCGAAGAGCGCTGCCGCCATGATGAGCCCCCAGAAATGCATCTCGATTTCGCGCTGCACTTCGAGGAACTCCATTCCGACACGACGCTCGAGCACGACCTGAGTCACTCCGGCGAGCCCAAAGGCGATCGCCATCGAGACCATTCCGGCATTCGACGCCCAGAACGCAATGGACGCAGAACGCGAATCATGCAGTTTCCTGCCGGTCAGCATCGGAAGCGAGTAAGCGATGATGGCCAACACGATCATCGCGTACGCACCCCAGAACGCCAGATGACCATGTGTGGCGGTCACGAGTGTTCCGTGTGTGTAGAGATTCACTTGAGGCATCGTGTGTGCGAACCCCAAGAATCCTGCTCCGACAAAAGACAGAACAGAGCATCCAACCGTCCAGGCCAACGCCGTTCGATTCGGGTGATCACGCCCGGTCTTCCTCGCCAATGCGATCGCATAGACCGCCATGATGAGAAATGCGAGCGGCTCGAGCGCGCTGAAGATCCCACCCACCATGAGCCAATAACGCGGCGCACCAATGAAATAGTAGTGGTGGCCGGTCCCCAAGATTCCAGAGAGGAATGCGAGACCCACGATGACGTAGAGCCATTTCTCGATCACTTCGCGATCCACGCCGGTCAACTTGATGAGCAAGTAGCTCAAGATCGCGCCGAGAATCAGCTCCCAAACACCCTCGACCCAGAGATGAACCACCCACCATCGCCAGTAGGAGTCCATCGTTTGGTTCACCGTCGGAAACATCCCGGGTAGGTAAAGGAGCGCGGACATGAAGAGACCGAAGAAGAGCACCATCGAGGTGGTCGTCTTTCGTTCGCTCTTCCAGATCGTCATCCCGATGTTCGCGATGAACATCAGCACATCGACGACGACGAGATAATCGAGCGGACGTGGGATCTCGAGGAACTTTCGCCCCTCCCACCAGTTGAAATGAAACCCGATGATCGCCGTCACTCCGACCGCGACCAGTGCCGCCAATTGCACATAAGCAAGCCTTGGCCACACGAGCTCACGCTGGGTCTCTTCCGGAATGATGAAATAGGCCGCACCCATGAAGCCGGCCAACAACCACATGACGAGCAGATTCGTATGCGTTGCGCGCGCGACGTGAAATGGGATCCAATCATGCAGCACATCGAAACCCGTGTGCGCGAAGGCCATGATGAATCCGTAAACGATCTGAAGACTGAAAAGGAGCATGCAGGTGGCGAAAAACCACCAAGCAACGCGCTGTGATTCATATTTCATGGTTGTGGCTCCTGAGCGGTCGGAGTCTCTTCGACGCCTTCGACACGGAGTGTCGACAAATACGCAGTGAGTTCCGTAATTTGAGCGTCGGTCAATGGCAGTCGGGGCATGGTCGTCCCCTGTTTCACGGCCGGAGGATCATGAAGCCAACGATCGAGATAGACCGTATCGAATCGATCTCCGACACCATCGAGGGCAGGACCGACACTTCCACCCCGTCCTTCGACGGAATGACATGCGACGCACATCTGATTGAACACCCTCGGTCGCCCATCGTCCACGACAGCCGCCGCAGACGGCGCCGCCGTGCTGGTAAGCACCGGAGCGGGTGGAAATCCATTCAGATCCATATGTCCAACCCATTCGAGAAACGCGACCAGCGAATCCATCTCGTGCTCGGAGAAGTGATACTGCTGCATCCGTCGCTGCCCTGGATACATCGCTTGTGGATCACGCAACATGGCACGAATGAACTCAGGACCACGACGCTCGTACACGCGGGTCAGCTCGGGCGCGTAATAAGCGCCCTCACCCATCAGGGTGTGGCAACCCATACAGTTATTCGCCTCCCACAGCTCCTTGCCATGGATGACCGCGGGTGTGAGATTCTCTTGGCGAGTTTGTGCTGGCACCCGTGAGATCGTGTCCACCGTCAACAAGACGAACGCGATCGCACAAAGGCTCGTGCCAATGACGAAAAAGGCCTTTGCCCCAGATTTGGAAAGCATCGTTCTCTAACTTCGCGCCGCGAAGGAATCACACGTTCCCTGCGGATGGATGGCACCGGCAATGATGCTGCACGTTCCACAAGCGTCTGCCGCGCCCGTATAAAGCGCGCAGTTGCTGCAATGACGTGCGGGATCCGAACCGTGATCGACATAGTGGAGAGTCGTGCGCATCGAGCGCTCCGCCTCGGAGAGCGAACCGGGCGCACACGTCAATTCGCCCCCACCACACCCCAGCGTGCTGGCGATCGGAACACTCGCCAACACGGTCAATCCAGTGCGAATGGCAGCACGCCGTCCCACACGACGAGAGTTGTCTTTTTGCATTTCTTTATCTCCAAGCAGCGCGACGAACGCAGCTGCGATTCGGGTTGGGCCACAGATACACGCTGCACATGTCGTAGGCCATGACCGTGATCAGTCTCGTACCACGCGACAAAGCTTTCGAAACATGCGCAGAGATTGCACTCACTCCGCAAAGCATGCGTCTCAATCGAAAGATGAAACACGACCGTCTTGCATGCGGCGCAACTCCGCAGGCGAAGAGATCACGAATCCCTCTCGATGGGTTTCCAATAAGCCGCTCTTCTGCCACGCAGAACAACAGCGGATCACCGTCTCCACCCGCGCCCCCACATACGTTGCAATTTGTTGACGTGAAAGCGCGAGGGGGACGTGATGGCGTCCATCCACATGCTCATCACCAAACCGTTCAACCAAATCCAAGAAAAACGCCGCGACTCGTTGTGGTACCGTCCCTGCGACGAGCACATCGATCTTGGCGTGGAGAAGCCTGCTGTGGTCGAGTAACACACGATTCATCGCGGCTGCAAGCGTGGAGTTGACCGGCAGCTCATCGAGGATCGGTCGCGCACGCACTCGAAGAATCTCTGTCTCGCGAGTCGCAGAGAGGGCATCTGCGATGAATGTTTTGCGCTCGAGCGTCGCAGGAATTGCGGGACTCTCTCCCGGTCCGAAAAGAGCGATCAACGTGGACTCGGGGCCGCTCTTCCTGCGCTGGAGTTCGAGCACTCCACGGAGCACGACATGAACATGCTCCGCGGGTTCGCCGCAACGCCAGAGCTGTTCGCCCCGCGATAGCCGGACGATGCTCGCGTGTGGAGAGAGAGACCCGAGAAACGCCGGATCGAGTCCACGAAAGAGGCGGCTCGAACACAACGCCCGCCGCACGTCCTCGCTCTGAGTCGGCGCTGTCGACACGGAGATCACCGCGGTCACGAAGCCAGTCCTGCGAGAGCGTAAACGAATGCGAGAATGATAGGCATTGCACCAAAAAAGAATTCGAGCGATGGGAGAGGCATGCGACTGCGGAATGCAGCTGGCGTACCAGTTCGTCAGGAGCCCTTGCCGAGCCATGCGGCAGCGAGCCTCTCGACACCGGCATGGAGTTCAGCCGGCGTGAGCGAAGCATACCCCATTCGGAATCCACCTTGCCGGGCCGCGTCGCCCTCGTCGCCTCCGATGCGAACACCGTTGGCTTCTGCTCGCTCCACCCACGTTTTGAGATCGACCGATTCGCGTGGTGTCGCCCAAAGCGCGAGCCCTCCGGTCGGCGCGTTCACGTCGAGCATCGCTCCAAGCCGTGAATTCAGCTCCGAAACGAGCACATCACGTCGTTCGAGATAGGCGTTTCGCGCTTTGCGCGCATGCCCCTGCAAGAGCCCCTCCTCGAGGAGTTCGGCGATGGCGCGTTCGAGAATGACATCGCCTTGGCGGTCGATGCTCATACGCACCTTGGCCGCGCGCTCGATGACCGACGCGGGGCCGACCAGGTAGCCGACCCTGACCGCAGGGGCGAGCAACTTCGATAGCGAACCCACATAAAGCACCGAACGACCGCCATCGACGCTCGCCAACGACAACGGTGGCCGTGGTCCAAAATGGAACTCGTAGTCGTAATCGTCTTCGATCACCGCGAAACGGTGCCGAACCGCCAAAGCGAGCAACCCCGCTCGCCTCCCTGCCGCCATCGAGACGGTCGTGGGGTAATGGTGCTGGGGGGTGACGTAGATCGCGCGAATCTTGTGTTGGGTGAGCAATCGCTCGAGCGCGTCGACACAGATCCCCTGGCCATCGACAGGAATCGGTTTGAGGGCCGCCCCCACGAGTTCGAACGCCGCACGCGCAGGACCGTAGCCAGGATCTTCGACTGCCACCGCGTCTCCCGGTCGCACCAGCACTTGAGCCACCAGCGTGATCGCCATCTGACTGCCACGGGTCACGAGGATTTCATCTCGCGTCACCGCGAGACCTCGCACCTGATTGAGATGTGTGGCGAGCGCATCGCGGAGCCGCGTGTCTCCACGCGGATCGCTGTACACCAAGCCTTCTCGGCGCAGAGAGCGCGTCGCTGTTCGAAAAAACGTCGCGAGCGCGTCCATCGGTGCAAGACGCGGATCCGCCGATCCGTCATCGAAACACACCATCCCTTTGGGCAACGGACGAGGAGCCGCGAGCGACGGCACATCCCTGAAATCATAACTCGGCGCGTCATCGAAGGACGGAAGCACGGGAGCCGAACGCTCGATGGGAGAAACCTCGGGGATGGAATCGGACACCCGAGTTCCACGGGCGGACGAGGTCACGATCCAACCCTGGTCGGCCAAATCGTTCAACGCCGTCACGATGGTTTTGCGTGAGACCCCGAGGTGCTCGGCCAATGCGCGGCTCCCAGGCAAAGCATCCCCCCGACGCAATCGCCCACGACGTATGTCATGGACGATCGCATTCGTGATCTGCCTATAAAGTGGGCTCTCCTGTTCGGCGTCGAGTGCGATGTCGAGGCGCCAGGGTCGCATGGCTGGACTCCTCTGATTCTCCGTACTGGTCACCATACGACCAGTACGGAAAAGGTAGATTTCCTCAAGAGAGTAGACCACATACCCAAGGAGTACGACCCTCAAGTGTAAGTCCCTGTTGTGAAGGGGGCTCTTCGTTGTTTTAAGAAGAAAAAGGCAAGTCGTTCTGGGAAGGAAGAAAGCATGGGAGGGGACATGCATGGCCCGTTGCCTGCACCCGGGATCGCCCCGGTAGAAAATGGAGAGCTGCGTCGGCTCTTCTTGGAGCACCGCGATGATGCAGGTGTCGCCACGCTGATCGCGGAAGTGCTGCGACAGCGCGAAGAACTACGCGAAGAACGGCGCCGATGCGCGGAGCTCGCAGCCCAGGTCTGCGCAGCAGCTGGAGCCAAGATTCGTGAAGATGCTCAACGCATCGAGTTGGAGCTGTACGCAGGCTATCGTCCAGCGAGCCCTCTCGAAATCCAGCATGGAGGCATGGAGCGAACACGGAGCCGAAGCCCCCTGCGCTCTGAAGCGAGTGGGCTGCGCGTGCTGGGTCGCTCTCCTGGCATCGCCGCAAAACGGTAGCCTAACGTCAGCACCACCCACCGGCTCCACATTCAGAACGAGTGGAATATTTTATTGATCTCGTGACTCCGAATGTGGATCCCTGGTATAGGAGTGCATGCATCGTGGGATGCGCTCCTTTCCATTGGCTGTTGAAATTGGCTCAAGGTCTATCTGCATCGCGGCGCGAGCCCGTCAAAAAACAGCTTCTTCAGGCGCTGGAGAAGAAGGTGATGGTGTCCGCTCAGCTCAAACAGCAGATCTTGAGCTTGCCTGACATGATCCTCCCCGGAGCGCGCGGCGTCGAGAACGTCACGGATGCCGTCGTCAAAGCCGTATGGCTCTTTGCCAAGACCCACGCGCTCGATGTGCTTCGCACCTTGGATTTGGCGACGAACAACATCTTCGCCTTCTACCCTTCCGATGCCGTCTTTCGAATCGAAACCGAAGCGGGTGTGATACGGGCGCGTCAACACGCCATGAGCATGGCCGCACGGCTCGGATTTCGAACAGTGCGGCAGACGAAAGTCGCGACGGCCACTTCGGAGCTCGCCCGCAATATTCAGATGTATGCAGGGCGAGGCGAGATCAAGTTACAGACCATCGCTCAAAAAGCTGGAATGCTGATCGAAGCATCCGACCATGGGCCAGGAATTGCGGACGTGGCGGCAATCTTGAGCGGCTCGATTCAGTCCAAAACGGGACTCGGCCTCGGCATTCGAGGAGTCAAGTCGATCGCAAACCATTTTACAATCGATAGCGCCCCGGAAACAGGAACCCGGGTGTGCGCAATCTTCTATCAAGACTAAGAGAGGGCGATGGCAATCCGATGATGGAAAGCATGGTGTACGAGGGCGGATTCCGAATGGATGACGAAGAGATCGAGTCGCGTAAGAGGCTCCTCCTCTTCACGGAAGAAGACACGAACCGGCTCCGCGCCGTCTCACCGATTCTTCGTCCTTTGTTGCGTCAAACTGGTTCCGACGTGTTCCTGAAACACATCGCGACCTTCGGCGATCCGGCCAGCATGTTTCAGAGCCTCAGCATCGAAGGCCGACTCGAGCACGTGCTCGATAAGGTCCTCACGGCGTTCGAAGAGTTTCTGGACGGCAAAATCGATCGCAAGTACGTGGAGCGGCGAATCGAAATCGGTCGGGTCCACGCACGTATCCAACTCGAGCCCAAATGGTATCTCGCAGCGCTCAATCTGGTTCAGGATCATTTGGCACCGGTCGCACTTGCACACGATGCATTCAAAAACGACCCCTTCACTCTCTTCGCGGCTCTTCGTTCGCTCTCGAAAATGATCTCGTTCGATATGATGACGGTCCTCGATGCGTACGCCGAGGACGCGCTCGTGCGAATCGTCCGCAGCCAGCAAGAAGCCCTGCGTGAGCTCTCTGCGCCTGTCATCGAAGTCTGGGATGAGATCCTCGTGATCCCGCTCATCGGAACGATGGACACGCGCCGCGCTCAAGAAGCCACCGAAGCGATCCTCTCGGGTGTGGTCGATAAGCGAGCCAAAGTCGTGATCATCGACATCACGGGTCTTCCCGTCATGGACACGTCGACCGCCAATCATCTGATGAAAACAGTGCGCGCCGTCGAGCTCCTGGGCTCACGTTGTATCGTCACCGGACTGCGCGCCGCGATCGCGCAAACAGTGGTCAGCCTCGGAATCGATGCCTCGTCTCTGACCACGCGCGCAAGGCTCTCCGATGGCCTTCGAACGGCACTCGAAATCACCGGACGTCGCGTCGAAAATTATGATGCGAATCCGAGATCAATGATGAGCGCCGGAAATCCATGAGCATGGATCGCATTCCCATCCTGCGGGTTCGCGGCATCATCATCGTGTCGTTGCAAATCGACCTTTCGGACTCGCTCGTCTATCAGTTCCAGGAAGACTTGCTGAGCTCGATCGAGGCGAACCCCGCCAAGGGAGTCGTGATCGACGTGTCATCAGTCCGCATTCTCGACACGTTCACGTCGCGAGCCCTCGCTCAGACGGCTCAAATGGCCATGCTGATGAACACTCCCACGGTCATCTCTGGGATGAGCCCTTCGATCGTGTTGACATTGATCGAAATGGGCTTCGCAGGAACGAATGGCTTTCGAACGACACTCGACCTCGACTCCGCAATCGCCCTCCTCGACGAGCCGTGAGAAGAATAGGAACCTCGAACACGATATGCTCACTCCGGAGCCGGTCGAAACAGGTCAGTTCGCAATTCGACACAGCGCCGATTTGGCCGCTGTCCGCATGGAATTGAAGCGTATTGGCGCCGCCGCGGGCCTCACGGAGATCGCCATCGCAGAAGTCGCCGTCGCCGTCACAGAGCTCGGCCAGAATATCATCACGCACGGCGGTGGGGTTGGAACCCTCGAATTGCACGGAAGACAAAAGCCAACTGCCGTGCTTCGCCTTCATGCGCGAGACAGGGGACCTGGACTCGACCCTGGCAAGATCACCGCATCGGTTCGCGCTTCCGCGGGCCGCGGGGGTCAAGGCTTGAGTGCGCTCGCACGTCTGATGAATGTCGTCGAGCTCTCTTTTGGAACGAGCGGCGCAAGCATCACATGTCAAAAATGGGGCGCTGTGCCCGCGAACGCGCGGCTGCCGAAGGCTGTTGCGCTGCAACGCCCACATCCTCGCGAACAAGTGTCGGGAGATGGGGCTTTCATCCAGCGGGATGAGGAGCGCTTGCGCGTTGCGCTGATCGACGGCCTAGGACACGGTCCGGCCGCCCATCACGCAGCTCAGGCTGCACATTCTGCTTTTTCGATGACGATGAAATCTCCCCTCCCGGAGGCCATCGCGCGTGCGCACGAAATGCTGTCGACCACACGCGGCGCGGCGCTCTCGATCGTCGATCTCGACCTCGCCAAAGGATCGCTGAGCGCGGCTTCGATCGGCAACGTTCGGATCATGATGATCGCCGAAGGAGGAGCGCGGTGGTCGCCGGTAGGCATCGATTCGATCGCCGGCCACGGTCGACCTGGTTCCGGCGGTCAACTCAAACCACGCATCGAAACGATGCGATGGACGAACGGGAACTTTCTCGTGCTTTTCACAGACGGGATCTCTTCGCGCCTTACGTTCCCCACACAATCCGCGATGGTCCGGGCCGACCCCATGGCCGCAGCCCTATCACTTTTCCAAGCCCATGCAGGCATGACCGATGACGCGACATTGATCCTCGTCGCCTAAGGGCCCGGATATCCATCGGAGTGCTCGAGACTCTCGACGTCGACGTCACAAAATCATATTCTGGTAGGGCATTCAAAATTTCTCTCTCAATGTACGGAGTGGCTCGTCCGAATTCATGTCGGAAACCCGAGGCCTATCGTGACGGGGGAGCCTTTTCGTTCGAAGGAGTTCCATATGAAAGCAACGAGTCCCAACGCTCCGACCGCTCCCATCATCGTGTTCGCCGATCTGAATTGTCCGTTCTGTTACGCGCTATCGGAGACGCTCGATAAGCAGAATCTGATGATGCATACGTATTGGATGCTGATCGAACACGCTCCGACGACCACCACTCCGTGGACTCCGGCGGGTCCGGTCTTGCACCAAACGCTCAAAAGCGAGGTCGAGACAGTACAGACCCGCTGCCCAGGGCTCCAAGTCTGCATCCCCACAGGTCAGCCGAACACGAGCCTACCAATTCTCGCGGTGGCCGATGCGTATCGGCGTTCGGTCAAAGTTGGATTGGATCTCAAGCTTCGATTGCAGCGCGCCCTGTTCGTCGATAATCAGGACATCGGATCTCGATATGTCGTCAATCGCATCCGCGGAATCCTCGGACTCGGACCGCTGGAATTGAATCCCGAGCTGAAGACGACGTGTGAGGAATGGCAAAAGCGGTGGGCCACGGTCCCCAAAAAGATGATTCCGACCATGCTCACACGCAGCGGAGAATACCGTTACGGATTGGGTGATCCAGAAGACGCTGCCAATTTCGTTCGGGCCAATCTCGCGAGATGATCCGAAGCGCATCCAACGCGCCCTGTGTGTGAATCCCCTACCTTGTTGGTGAACATCGATAACCGTAGGCTCCCCGCCTATGATGCCTCGAACGCCTGCCCTCGCGATCGTCGTCTTGGCGCTGCTCGGCTCGTGCGAAACGTCCATTCCATTCGAAGACCGTGATCCCGGCATCTTTGAGCCCTTGCACGTTCCTCCGGGCGCATCTCGCGCAGGTGACGTCGATCCCTTCATCGGCACAGCCAATCACGGTCACACGTTTCCCGGGCCAGTACATCCGTGGGGCATGGCTTCACCGAGCCCCCACACATCCGTTCGTGATGTCGCCACGTTTTTCAGCCAAGGCCCTGCGAATGCGGGATATCTCTCGGGAGAGCCCAAGATTCATGGTTTTGGCCTGACCCATCTCAGTGGAACAGGGTGTCCAGATCTTGGCGCTCCTGTCATCGTACCGACCGTCGGCCCCATTCGACATCGCTTCGACGACTACGGATCTACATATGAATCCGAACACGCACACGCCGGCTATTACGCAACGACTCTGATCGATGCTGCTGTCCACGTCGAACTGACCGCCACGCCACGGGTCGGCCTTTTCCGCTTTTGGTTCCCGAACCGCGAGCAAGACGCCAATATTCTGATCGATGTGGGGCAGTCACTCAGTTTCCGTCGTGGTGCGGGAGAAGTCCGTATCGTCTCAGAGCGGGAAATCGAAGGGTCGGTCGAACTCGGTCTCTTTTGCGGGCAGCAGAATCAGCCCACGATTCATTTCGTAGCTCGATTCGATCACGATGCCGTCGAGTCAGGGACGTGGGTTCGGAACTCCACGAGAGAGGCCACGGAAGCGCGCGGCTTTGCCGGCGCCTTCGCGCGTTTCGATACAGAACGAGGCACCCCTGTCCACGTGGCGGTAGGCCTCTCGTGGGTCAGCATCGACAATGCGAGGAACAATCTCGAGCGCGAGGTCGGTGACCTTACACGGGCAAAGTTCGACGAACTCCACGAAATCGCTGCGCAGAGATGGCACGATACACTCGACCGCATTCGAGTGGAGGGCCCCGATGCAGGGGCTCGAACTCGATTCACGACCGCCCTCTATCACGCACTCGTTTCTCCGAGCATCTCGAGTGACGTCAATGGAGAATATCGTCGTGCCGATGACACCGTGGGGCAATCCGAAGACGAGCGATACACGATCTTCTCGATGTGGGACACGTTTCGCACGGTCCATCCCCTCCTCAGCCTGGTCTATCCGGAGACGCAACTCGCGATGCTCCGCACCCTCACGGCATTGACCGAGGAAATGGGAGCTCCTCCCAAGTGGGAGCTCATTTCCGAAGAGGTCAACATGATGGTGGGAGATCCACTGGCCATCATCGTGGCGGATTCGATGGCGCGCGGCATTCGAGACTTCGACCTCGAGTCGCTTTATCCGTATCTTGCGAGGAGCGCGAGTGATCCAGCGCATCGGCCAGGTCTGTCGAGTTATCTCGAGCTCGGTTATGTGCCGATGGAAGAAGCGACAGAGGTCTGGGGGCCTGTCTCGACGACCCTCGAGTATGCGCTCGCAGACGACGCACTTGCGCGTTTGGCGACAGAGCTCGGACGCACCGAAGAAGCGGAAGAGTTTCGTACTCGCTCTCGGAGCTACAGGACGCTCTTCGACCCGGCGACAGGTCTCTTCAGACCGCGTCAAGCAGATGGCTCCTTCACAGAGCCCTTCGATCCCGATGCGCTCGAAGGCTCGGCCATTCAACGAGGGGCCGGCGGTCCTGGGTTCGTTGAAGGCAGCGCGTGGACATATGCCTTTTTCGCTCCCCACGACATCGAAGGATTGGCTGAGCTTCATGGAGGTGAAAATGACCTTTTCACACATCTCGAGAGCTTCTTCGACACGGGTCGTTTCGTGATGTGGAACGAACCGGACATGTCCTATCCATATCTATTCGCGCACCTGCCAAACGGGGCGCGACGCACACAGGAGATCGTGCGAGACGCCATGGATCGCCACTACGTCGATGGCCCCGCAGGGTTGCCCGGCAACGACGATACGGGAACGCTCAGCGCTTGGTATGTCTTCTCGGCGATGGGCTTCTATCCCGACATCCCAGGTGTCGCGCGCTACGCGCTGGGCAGCCCGATGTTCGAACGAATCGAAATTGCAGTGGGTCCCGAATCCGACTCACCGCGCTTCGTCATCGTCGCCCAGGGAAATTCACCCGAGAAGGTTCATTATTCCGAGGCAACGCTCGATGGCGCACCGCTCGAGACGCCTTTTCTCGATCATGCGGACATGGTCGACGGGGGAGTCTTGACACTCACCATGGAATAAGGGCCCCAAGGGCTATCGATGCATCTCTGACGCCAGAACATCAATCGAGCGATCGATCGCTCGACGTGCTGAGTCGAGAACGCCTCCAAGAGAGAAAAACCCATGTATCAGGGTTTCTTCACAATGCAGCGCGACGCGGACTCCAGCCTCCTCGAGCTTGCGCGCGTAGAGCTCTCCTTCATCGCGCAAAGGGTCGAACCCCGCAGTGACGATATGCGCTGGTGGTGCTCCACGAACGCAATGCGCTCGAATCACGGACGCAAGAGGATTTCGTATATCCTCTTCGTGTCGCAAATACAGCGAGCGAAGCCAGCGACTCGTACGCGTCTCCAATAGAAATCCCGTCGCGAAGCGGCGATACGACTCCGTCGGATGCGACAAATCGGTGCTGGGATACACGAGCCATTGAAAGCTTGGTTTGATATCGGCGGCTCTCTCGTGCCAAGCGAGCACCGCTGCGAGATTGCCGCCCGCGCTGTCCCCGGCCACCGCGATTCGCCGTGGGTCGATTCCAAGGCGTCGCGCGTGCGTCACACACCATCGATACGCCGCGATCGCGTCATGGGCAGCGGCTGGGAAGCGATGTTCTGGTGCGAGACGATAATCGACCGAAATGACCACGCACCGAGCGCGCTCCGCGATCCGTCCACAGACACCATCATGCGAGCGCAAGCTCCCGAGAACGAAGCCTCCTCCGTGAAAATAAAGGCACACAGGGCGTGGCGTGGGATGGGACGAATGAGGTTCGTAGATTCGCACCGAGAAGTGATGCTCCGTGCCGCGAATCACGTGCTCGTGAACGCGATGAAGAGACGCCGGCGGAAAATCCACGATGGGCCCTCCGGCATCTATCTCGTTCCGCATGAACCCGATGCTTTGGTGTTCGCTCGGCTTCCGAGCGTCGAGGACGAGCCGCAGAAGGACATGGGTCGAGGGATCGAGCGCGTGGCCGCGGTCATTGATCGGGGCCGGGCCCATCAATCCTTTCAAAAAAGGAGGAGAAAGAGAGAGTGCATGTCGCAATGCAAGGCGAGATACACGCGTCCGAATCGAGTGGTCGGGCATCGAGGCGCGTGTACCTGGAGCAAGCTCGAACCAAACGGCAGTGTGGCATTCTTGTCGCGAGCCCCCCAATCAAGTCTATCGCCTTTTGCCACACTGCCCGTATGGCGTGTCCTCCTATGCTTTGTCCAGTCGCCCCACGAGTGAGAGCGTGAAATCTGCTCCTGCGTACTTGAAGTGAGGTTGCAGCCTGATTTGGCAGGAATACCATCCTGGCTGCCCATCGACGTCATGAACGATGATTTGAGCCTTTCGGAATGGACGTCTGGCTCTCACATCGGGCGCGGGAGACTCCATATCGACAGAGTACTGGGAGAGCCATTTATTGAGACCCTTCTCCATGTCTTCGCGGGATTTGAAGGTTCCAATCTGCTCTCGTTGAAGCACTTTGATGTAATGTGCCACACGCGTGATCATGAACATGTAGGGAAGCATCATTCCAAGGCGGAAATTCGTCTCAGCCGCCTTGCCTTCGGGGGTGTTGGGAAAGATCTTCGCCTTTTGCACTGAATTCGCGCTGAAGAAAGCAGCGTTATCGGACTCTTTTCGCCACACGAGCCCGATGAATCCTTGCTCCGCAAGCTCGTACTCACGGCGATCGGTGAGCTGGATCTCTGTCGGGATCTTGGTCTCGACAGCACCCATCGCTTCGAACTGGTGAAGATTCATGTTCTCGACGGCGCCCCCTCCCTTGGGCCCGATACAGTTCGCGGCCCACTTGTAGCGGGCGAAGGAATCAGCCAGGCGCGCCGCGAACGCGAAGCTCGTGGGCCCCCAGAGATAGCGTTCATGTTTTCCGACCACATCTTCTTCGAAATGGAATGCTTTGACCGGATTGCTCTCGGGCCCATACGGTAACCGCATCAACATTCGAGGTACGCAGAGCCCCACGTAACGCGCATCTTCAGTTTCTCGGAATCCGTGCCATTTCGCGTATTGAGGCCCCTCGAAGATGCTTTGAAGGTCTTTGAGAGCCGGGAGTTCGGCGTGACTCTCGACTCCAAAAAACTTCGGACTCGCATTCGCGAGAAATGGCGCATGTGACATCGCAGCAACTGCCGCACAATTGCGCAGCAATTGAATGTCTTGAGGGCCTGGACTGAAATCGAAGCTCGAAACCATCACGCCATAAGGTTTCCCGCCAAATGTGCCATATTCAGCAGAGTAGGCATGACGGTACAGTCCAGATTTCGTGATCTCCGGCGCGTCTTCGAAATCATTTCGCAGCTCGTCTTTGGTACAAGACAACATGTCGACACGGCAATTGGCGCGAAAATCGGTGTTTTTCACCAAATATTCGAGGCTCCGCCAGCTCCGCTCGATGGACTGAAACTCTTCGTGATGAAGGATCGCATTCAGCTGTGATGACAGCTTTCGATCGATCTCGGCGATCATCATATCGATCGCCATTTTGTCGACCTTGTCACCAGCGTCGGGGTGAGTCAGGAAATGGGAGAGAAACGCTTCAACCCCTCTTTTGGCGATCTCATAGCCATCATCGTTGGGTGCGAGTTTCGTTTCTGCAAGTATTTCGTCGAGCATCGACACTTCGAGCACCGCAGCACTCGATTCGGCGGACGCATGTTCATTGGGCAGGTTCTGCGTTGACATCGGCTTTTCCTCGTAGGTTGTTTGCGGAACACGTC
Source organism: uncultured Sandaracinus sp. (assembly GCA_964481145.1). Lineage (GTDB taxonomy): Bacteria > Myxococcota_A > Polyangia > Polyangiales > Sandaracinaceae > Sandaracinus. The sequence continues at coordinate 56,038 of CAYZTA010000003.1, read as the reverse complement.
ACTCGTTCTCGCCCTCTTCCAGCTGAAGTTCGGCAAGAAGTTTCGCGCGCGCGTTCGGGTCCGCGATGCTCGCTGCGAGCCTCTTTCGAAATGCAGGGACGTTGCTCATCGGACCTTTCAGCGAAGTGAGCGCGGCGCGCAGCTCGAGGAGCTGCTTCATGGCAGGAACCTGTTCAGCAATTCGCTCCGGCTCGAAGTCCTTCATCGAACGGATCGCCACTTGAACTGCGAGCTCGGAATCAGGGCGCCCCGAGAGATGATCCGGCACGGCGAGATCGAGCTTCACCTCATTTTCGCGAAGGACGCTGTCGAAGTTGTCTTTGTCGATCGCGACAGGCGTTCGCTCCTCGATCAACTGCTCGCTCGAACGCCCCGTGAAGTTCCCGATCGCGAGGGTGCGGAAGGGAAGTTCCACGTCTTCGGCGACGTCACCCGTGCTGGATTTGTACGTGATGTTGACGCGCTCTTTGGGCGCGACGCTCTGCTCTTTCGACATCGAATAGACTCCTTGTGACCTACGTATGCAAACGCGTCGGAAGCGACCCGCTCAGGTCTCTTCTGCCGTGCGAACGCTTATCGGCATCACGTTGACAACGTTGCGTCACAAACATCAGTGAGCGCCGAAAGCGACGGCCGCGACGGGATCGAGCAAACAAAGCCGTGCGTGGATCTCTGCACGGGAAAATGGAAGTCGAGCCTCATGAAGTGGCTCATCCAACGCAGCGCGGAGATAGAGATCACATGTTCGCGCGACGAGAGAGGGGTCCCACTCCGCGAGATTGCGAGCCATCGCCTCGCGAATGAGCTCGCCCGAGAGCGCGATGCCCAGCCCTTTGACCTTCCCCTCGACAGCAATCGTTGCGAGCACGAGACGCGCAGCAAAGCGTGCTCGCGCATCCGTGGCCTGGTTCACGGTCCCCTGAACGAAAGAGAGGGCGTCCTTGATCTTGCCACCGCGCAGAAGAGCTCGCGCATGCTCGAAGGTGTCTGTCTCTTCGTTGCTTACAGCCAGTGGTGCTGTGCTTGGAGTTCTCGATAAAGATTCCAACCACACGCGTGTCTCTGACGATGCACAGGGTTTGCCATCCAAGAATTCGAGCTCGAAGAGACCAGGAAGCCGCGCGATAAGCGTTCGGAGTTCGTGCTCGTGAAGGGTCTGGGCATGCTCCGCGGTCGGCCCCAATTGGATCAAGGCCTCATGCATCGCGAGGTGGAGATCAAACCAGAATCGATGCTTCTCGAGTCCGCGCATCGCAAGCTCGAGGAGTCGATTCGGATCGGTCTCGCGTCTGCCTCGCTCGACCTCATTTCGTATGTTCTCGGGTGGCCCCTTGAGCCCCATTCGCTTCTCACGCACGAGGGACGGAAGCTGAGTCACAGGGAGATAGAGCCCCGTCAGAAACAAACGAATCCCTTCGAGGTCATGAGGATTCGACTGAGTCATGAGACGAGACGTGGTGCAGAGTCCAACGCCTACCTGCGCCAGGAACTGCGGGATTTTCCCAGCATTGGACGGGTTTTCCGGAGACGTGGCGTGGTGAGTGGCTTCATCCGAAATCTTGGGTGTCGCGCTCGAGGTAGTCACGACACGTGGCTCTTGGGCTGGCGCCGCTTCTTTTGAAGATGAAGAAGGTGGGTGCTCGGGTGGGAGAGACAACACGAGACGTTCCGTTGCTTCGGAGAAGCGATGCACGCTCGGCCCCTCTGCGCCCAGACGCTCCGAGATCACCGTGCGCAGGGACGCGATCGCACCGGCGAGCCTCGTCAAACTTTCTCGATCCTCCGGACGAGGTTGCGCCGTCAATGCCTGCTGCTCCGCTCGGTCTAAAAAGAACACGAGCGCATTCGCTCGTGCCCGAGGACGCAATGGATAGAACTCGACATGGTCTCGAAGCAACCGCCCGAGCAACATCGTTCCGAGCAGAAGACCATGGATCCCATGGCGCTGGGCGAGGGCACACGACAAGTACGAGGCCGAGGCAAGGTCCTTTGACTTCTCGAGAACGCGCGCTGCCTCGAGCTCCACCTTCTCCCAACGGCATGCACCCAAAGTCGGAGATTCGAGCTTTGCGATTTCGTCACGAAGTGCTTCGTAAGCTGGGATTTCGCGCGGATCGAGACCCGCGGCGTCGAGTCCATCCATCGGACGGAGCCACCCCTCGATGTGGCGTTCACACTCCTGCTCGTTCATGTCGGACTCCGATCTGCAAGCGCATCGATCGTGCTCATCAGCGTCGGATTTCGAATGGGCATGAGAGGCTCGATGAGCTGTCGTGCCTTCATCCGGGCCGCGTCGTTGCTCGTCCAGAGGGGCCAAACTCTAGACGATTCCATCGTGGATCCCACGATCATCGGAAGTGCACTCGTAGGCATGTCCGAGAGAGAGACCATGAGTCGAGCTGGATCCCCGCTCATCCACAACATCCCCAAAGGGGAAGTGTCTCCCGGCAGAAGTCGCCGCAACAGCTCGAGCCACGCTGTGATATCGAATTCACCCGCAACCGGACACAAAAGGACCGGCGCCGATGGATGATCGAGCCGCCCCACAGCCACGCGCATCGTGTGATATGCGTAATGGAATACCGACTCGGACAGTGCGCTCTCGGATGAAGTCCGAGGAAACGCACGCTCATGAAACTCGGAGATCGGGCTCGCTTCGAACATGGACAGCGCTCGGACATGCTCCTCACGACAGTCAAGGCTCGAAGGTGGCTCGATGTTCGAAAGGCACGATGCCATCGACGAGATCGTGTCCCGCGAAGCGAGCTCAGTGAGTGCAGAGCTGACCCTATCGAGCACATTCGACCAAGCCCATGGCACAGCCGAAAATGTCTGTGTGATTTCGCGCGAAGAAAACGGATGAACTGCCACGAGGGGGAAGTCTCTTCCGACACGATCGCGACTGCGCGTCATCGTGCCGATCAGGACTTTTTCCCTCGTGCTCGCGCTGACATAAAGGAATCGAAGCCCTCCCGCGGGGATTTTTTGCGGCCATATCGGATATCGAGACACGGAATCCGCAATCCAACGAAAGCACTCGATCGCCATTGGATCTCTGAGATCATGCCGCACGAAATCCCCTTCGCACGGCGATTTGCCAAAAATCGTCCAGCCCACGATGTTCCTCTTTTCGTCTTCGTCTATGGCGTCTTCAAGAGCCCACAGCACATTCACCTTCAGCGGCAATCACCCGCGGTGCTTGAACACCGATCGATCGCACCGGTCCGAGCATTCGGCCGCGTCTGTCGTCCGCTGCGAAGAATGGATTTTCGGCACGGACGAGACGCACGCTGACGGACAACTCGAGACCATGCCCAGGCAAACTCCATGTGACGACGAAGTTGCGCGCATTCGGGCCGCCTCCGCTGATGCGCGACGCGCGTTCCATCAATCGGAACAAGCCCCACTCCCCCTCTTGACGAATGCGTTCTTCGAGGCCGCCCGCTCCAAACACTTCGATGAGCGCACCCTGGTCGGGGTGTTCCCCCGGCCAAACGATGCGAGTCCAGGTCTCGGGTCCATTTCGATAATCGATCAGTGTTCCACCCGATGCGAAACGAACCGACGCCGCGCCTGGAACAGGATGAACGCGTACGTCCATTTCCACCCGAGGTTCGCTGACACCCGGCGGAAAGAACGCGGTGCTGATCGCCTGACTGCGCTCGAGGAAGAGAGGTAACGTACTGCGGTAAATGCTCCCTGCGCCGCGCCCGAGACGGGTGGCGAACACATAATTCGCGCCATCACGCTCGATTTGAGTTCCTAAGGATTGTTCGTAAAACGACCAGAGAGTCCCTGAGCCAGGTCGATAAAACGCGGTGAAATCTGCGATGGCAGCATCATGCCCATTCGATTGGAAGGGATAGCGCCCCGCAAGGGTCGAGAAAAACGGAACGGCAACTGAAGAGCACCAAGAACGCGCAGTGCTCACAGCCATCGCACGGCTCGATGTCGTGGCCGCTCCATCCACGGGAGGCCACAAGAGCGATTCGAACAAAGGCCTCCATCCAGTGGGCTGTTCGGAGATCAGGCTCTGCACTCGCGTACGCGCGGTTTGTAAACGCCCCATGAGCTGTTCACTCGCGGAGGGATCGTCCCGGTGCAGAGAGAGAGCATCTCGCAGAAACGACAGTTGTTCTTGATAAATGTCGAGCCCGACGGGAGGAGGAGCCCCACCACCCACAGGTTCGGCAATACCAAACTGAAGCAGCCCCGAAAACGCCGCCCGGATATTCTCTCCCGCCATAGGGACTGGAGGCGCACTCGCATCGCCCGCCTCGGCCTCTGGCCTCATGTTCGTCAGACTCCCAGTCACACGCTCTTCGAGGGCCGTCAGGAGGTTGGAGTCCTGATCACGATTCAAGTTCGGCGCAAAATCCGGCAAACGCGTATTCTCGTCGATCGAGAGAAACAAGCGGCCCAGAGGCGGCGGACCGCCACGCGTCAAATCCTCGAGAAGAGCGAGGGCTTCGGACTCATTGTGCGCAGTTTTCACTCGAATGCTGCGCACGAATCGCTGCCATTCTTCGATATAAGCGGTGAAATACTGTGCACGAAGCTCATCGCGAATCACGCGATGTCGCTCGGCGGCATCACCGGTCAAAGGTCCGAGGACCCACGCTGCGCCCGCTCGCCTTGCCCCGGCATCTTCGATTCGTTGCCGGATTCGTTCGACCCAAGCGCGCTTCGTGAACGCGCCGCGCACGTGTTCGCTCGCGCTCAACGCGGTTCCTGTGGCTCCGATCATTCGAGAAAGGGTGAGCTCGTATCCGTGCCCCTCCATCTCTTGGATGAGCTCGAAAAGCGCCACACGGCTCGCAGGAACGCGAGAAAGAGCGACGCGGGCGCGCCGGACGATCTCGTGATTGCGCTCCAAACGAAGAGTCGAATTCTCTTCCGCAAGGCGTAAAAACAAATGGATGTGACGCGCGAGTAAATTCGGATCGAGATGTCGAGCTTCTTGGTTGTTCTCGATCCAAAGAGCGGAGAGCGCACGAGCGAGCCGTTCGCGCTCGACATCGGTCATCTCAGGCTCATCCGCTGCCCGTGGCTCCGTGAGCCGAAGATGCCGTTCGAGAGCAGCATAGTGTTGGTCGTGCTGATCATGATTTGGTTCTAAGTCGAGCTCTCTCTCGAAGCGTTCCGCCCAAGCACTGAGTGCATTCGATTCGACACGAACGAGCGGCTCGATCACACGTTGTCGCATCGCTTGCGCGTAGGCGCCTGCCGTGCGGCGGGTGAGGTCCTCTCCGGTATAAAGCCCGAAACGCATGAGAAAGGGCGCCCTTCGGGTTTGATGTTCACGGAGCTCATCGGCGCGCGCTCGAAGCGATTCGAGGGGCACCGGCGACAATGGAGCCTCCGATGCACCGGTCTTTGCGAAGGCCGTCACCGCCGATACGAGATCCGATGTCGAATCGATGAGTTCACGATTGAGGTGCCACGAAATCGCACTCATGAAGATGATGAGTCCTGCGGCCAATGTCAGCGCCAACCCCGCACTCACCTCGATGACTTGACGTCGACGTGCCACTTTTTCAGTTGGCGCCACGAGCTTCGCATCCGGAAACACGACATCGAAGAACACTTTGTTCAGGAAATAGCTCTTGGGTTCGAGTACGGGCTCCGGCACGGCGTATTGCGGAGGAAGTCCCGCCGTCTCTGCGAGCTGAATCAACAGGCGATCGATGGGTGTTCCTTCTTGGGTCCCGCTCGTGAAATAGGTTCCACGCAAGAGAGGAGATTGCCTGTATACGTTGGGTTGGAAGAGCTCGAGGAGGAAATGAGTCAGCGGGTCTCCGACCAACGCGAATTGTCCCGGAAACCCAGAGATGAGCTCCCGTGATTCGAGTCGTTGCTCTTGGCCCAGCGCGCGGACGACACGCTGCTCGACGCTCTCCCGGAGCTCGGCAAAGCGAGCTTCGAGCGAGTTGGCCAACTCCAATCCAAGTTCTCGAAAAGGAAATGTATATCCCCAGAGTTGTCCGCGTTCAGAGCGTGGTAGCTCAGCGAATGTTTCGACGAATCCTGGTAGCAAATCGCATTTGGTCACGAGAACGTACACAGGAAGCGCGATCCCGAGTCGAGACATCACCTCATCGATGCGCTCGCGGATTTTCGCGGCAAGCCGCGCGCGACTTTCATCGGAATTGGAGAGAAGCTCATCGATGCTGATCGCCACGAGAATCCCGTTCAGCGATCGCTTGGGCCGATGCCTCCTCAAGAGATCGAGGAAAGCATCCCATTCCTCGACATCCTCCTGCGTCGTCCAACGACCCGCCGTGTCCAACAACACGGCCTCATTGGTGAGCCACCAATCACAATTTCGTGTCCCACCAATGCCCTTGACACTTCCACGTGATTGACTCGGCACGTACGGGAAAGGAAGCCCCGAATTTCGAAGTGCCGTGCTCTTTCCGGCACCTGGAGGTCCAATGATCACGTACCAAGGAAGTGCGTAGAGCGCTGTCTGACCTCCTCCTTTCAAACGCGAGCTCTTGAGCGCTGCCACCGCTTTGTGAAACTCGGCCGACATGCTCTCGATCTCTGCGGCCAAGTCGGGACGGACCGTGTCCTCGATCCGACTGGCTTGAGCCAAGAGCGCTCGTTCGATCTGCCCCGCTTTTTTCGTGGCAAGCCCTCGACGAATCAAGAACACGGCCACAACTGTCACGAGCACAAGAATCGTGAGCGTGAGCGGAATCCAAAGTGGAATCTCGAGCAGCCAAGCAGCCACCCACGTCAACACGAGGAGCACCGCTCCTATTACGTATCCGCGCATCGATGTCGTCCTTCCGTGCGGCGTACATCGGCCCGCGGCCACGAATGTTTCGTCAGGTCCCGAGAAAAGATCGGACGCGGAACGCCAGATCGACCCACAAGGCGAAATAAAATACGGTGGCGAGGGCGCCCGTCAGCATCCCGATCCCCAGCACGACCCAGCCTTCGCTGCGTCTCACGATCGACTCGCGAGGCGCTGTTCCGTTGGGGGAGAGAGTGCCCTCGACGATCATCCCGAAGCGCTCCAACTCGAGGCGAATCTCGTGCATCAACTCGTGTAAAGCGAGCTCGCCCTGTACGGCGTAACGTCCCCGGAAGCCAAGCTTCAACACGAGGTAATAGACGAAGAGCACATGCGCGCGAGACGAGTCACGTCGAATTTCGTCGAGGTGGGCGAAGAAAGTCTCACCCGCCGTGTTTTCTCCGAACAGTGAAAGTTGAAGTTGCTCCTTCATCCATTCGTGTGCGAGCGCCCCTCCTTTTTTCAGAACGATCTCGTCGATGAGAGCCGCCAAGGCGAACCCGACCTCGTCGAGATCTCGACCGCTCAACCCCTCCTGCTCGCCGAGTTTGCGCATGTCCGCCAATGCATTGCGGAACAGCATTCGGAGCTGCGGTCCTTCCAGCGATGCACCTTCGGGCGACTGTCGAACATAACGGATGAGACGCAAGGTCTCCTCCAGAATCGGAAAAATGCGTTTCATGATGTTCTCCTCAGGAACGAGCGCTCACGGCCTGCGCGCCTGTGCGAGGAGGCAACGCCAAGAGCGAGACCTGTGTTTGCATCGCCTCGAAAGGGCGAGGCAAAAACACAGCGATGGCTTGTTCACGCGTGATTTCATTCCAATAAGGTCCGCGCGCATCGATCGAGAAATAGATCTCACCTGTTTTGACCGGGACTTCAGGTGGAGGACGATGCGTGATTTCGAGTTTCGCACCGGGCATCGCCGCGTTGACCACGTGCGTGACTTGCTGCCAGGACGCAACCTTTCCGATCGATGGAAGGAGCGATGCGGCATCGCGCACGGGAACAGCGGTTCGAACGGCCAGCAAGAAGCGGTCGCAACGCGCGATGCGATCATCGATTCGACCGAGATGCATTCCATCCCCCCGACCTTCCAAATCGATGACGAAACAACTCTCTCGATGCGTATTGCCGAGAAGTTGCTCGAGACGACCAAAGAGAGGGTCGAATGTCGCGCGCAGATCGAGATGTTCGAACTCCGGCACATCGAGAGAAGCGTCGACCGAGAACGTCGCAAGCGAACCAAGCAGATCCAAAAGATGACGATAGAGCTCTCTCGGAGAGAGGTCCGCGCTTCTCTTCAGGTGCGTCAATGCAGGCAACACTCGACTCAAATCGTGGAGCAACATGAACCGAGTGATGTCTGCAGCATCCGCTTCGACCGTTTCGGCGTCACGCTCGCGACGCGCGTCGATGAGCGCTTGACGGCGTGTGTTCATGAGGGCGAGGAGTTTTTCCAACTTGGCGATGAGCACGGGGGATGCACCCATACGCAGACATGGTGGAATGAACGATTCGTCGAGTGCATAGAGACCACGTGATTCGCGGCGAATTTCCGCGATTTTAATCGCTTCCATGTCATCACGTGACTCATGACCAAACACGAATCGAACATTGCGGAGCGCGAGCTCGACTTCCGTGGGTTCGCTGTCTTCGGTCGTGAGATCGGCGATGCGCCGGACATGGGCGGTGTAACGCGAGCGCGCGCCGATTTGATGGACGTTCTCTCGCTCGGATGGGATCGCAAGGAACACTTCGAGTGTGGAGCGCTCGGGCAAGAGTCCCTCGATCGGACGAGAGGGTGGCGCTTCGGGACTTCCCTTGTCGATCGTCAAGACAGCGCCCTCCGGCAACACGCCGGCGAAGTGCTCGAGTTTGATCACACCATCGGCGATGGCCTGCCGATCGAGCTCCACACGGAGCGCGCCCCATGGGTGCGGATGAAGTGCCGCGAGACGGCCTGCAACGAGAGCTTCGTGATAACGATCGGTTTGTTGAAGGTGTTGCGGGGCCATGAGCAGCCCCTCGCTCCAGAGAACTTTGAGTTGTGTCGTGCCATTCATCCGCGCGTCTCCTGATTGATGCGAGGCGTGATCGCCTCGATGCGGTAATCGTCCAAACGAAGAATGAGGCGATTCGGTTCGAGAACCGGGCAGCTCTCAGCCGATGACGCATGCCGATTCATCGGCACGATGGCGCGCCAAGTTCGTCCCCGCGGCTCCCTTACGATCGCGACGAGCGCGAGAGCCTGTGCTTCTTCGGAAGGTTGAATCTGTCTTTGAAGTTGGTCTCCTGGATAAAGCGTCAACGTTTCTTCCGAAACGAGCGCCTCTCCCAGGATGCCTGCCGCATTGGACCAAACATCTTCGAAAGTGGCCATCTCCAATGCATTCGTATGACGAAGTTGATAGATGCGTAGTTCCGTGGGCAGCGCGCGCCCCTCCGCATCCGGATTGAGACGAGAGGTCGCCTCGATCGTCAGCGCGATTGGATTGGGCGGAGCGCATGACGCTCTCGTCTCGGGTGAGCTCGCACATCCCGCGACGCACATCGCGATGACGGCGTACGTGTGGAATATGAATTGCGCGTGTGATCGCAAAATCATCGTTGTCCTCCTCGTTCTTCGACGAGCTCATCGAACGCTCTCTGGACCCGCGCATCGGACCACGGACGACCGAGGCGATATTCTTGAATCCCCGCTTCGAGCTCAGTCGCCGTGCTCGCTCGTGGACGACTCGGATCGTCATCGAAGAAAAACGCATCGCGCGCACGCCCAGGTGCGCCATGAAAGCAACGTCCGATTCGCGTCAGCATGCGCGCGCGTTCGACTCCCATCAGATCTCGCACACCGCGAACCGCGGCCATCGCATTCTGAAAGTTCGAGAGCTCACGCAGACGTGTGCTCACGGGATCGCTCACGGCGAGGATCTCCTGGTATCGCTGCGCACCGACGGCCTGACGGGCTGCGCGTGCATACCATCCGTAATAATTCTCGCCGACATCTCCGACACCCAAATAATGGGCGAGTGACGCAGCCCCCGATTCTCGCCCTCCGAGTGCATCGAGCACTGCGCCAAGCTGCTGATCCTCTCGAGCCAGTGCACGCGCTGTCGCGCACATGCGTCCGAGATCGCGACGGCTCGGATCGAATGAAGAGCCATGCTCTCGCTGATATCGTCGGCGAAAGTTCTCGCGAAGATTTCGTTGACGCAGCCATTGTGTGATCGCCATCTGTTCGATGGCATCACCGGGCAATCCCGTGGAGTTCGCGAAGCGTCGCCCAAACCTCACGATGAGCCCATCGAGTTGGTTCTGTGATGCGAGCATCCGTGCCATCTCAATGTCTGCCCCCCTCACGTCGATCCGTGAAGAGGCGCTCGCAATGTCTCGACGATCGACGAGGAGGTGATACCAACTCCCCGCATTCTCTCCACGTCTCTGCATTTCCGTGAGTTCGGAGCGAAGGACGCCAAGCTCGCGGAGCTGAGAGTCGCTCAATTGCAAAACATAAAAGAGGTGATCTCGGATCGTGAGTTGTGCGTCTCCGTACGATGCGCGGTGATCGGGCCCCGCCGTCGTGCGAAGCGTCGAAAATCGAGCGCCTTGTGTCCCCGACTCCGCGCGCCGATTGGCATAGACAGCCAAATAGAATGCATCACGATCTTCGCCTTCGACACGTGCGTTGGTGATCGCTCCGAGCAACCCCGTCTCCTCCGGCGCGAGGGGCAGAGAGCTCGAACGCGATTCGTGGGCGTGAGCGGCATGGTGTTCGGCTGCATGCTCGAGCGCGACCCATTGGTTGGGAAGAGCGCGTGGCTCTTCGTCCCTTTCTCTCGAGGAGAAATCAACGGCATCATCGAACTCGTTCTCGATCTCCAGAGGGTTCGAGGGGGCACCATTCACGGCGAGGAACGGAAAGAGAGGATCTGGCAGAAATGGCTCGAGGACGACGCCAATCCCTGCCCCAGTGGCGATCGACACCACACCCACCCCGCCAGAAATCCACGCCAAAGATGCGATACGAAAGCCCATCACGTCCACGCTTGGGCTCACTCATCGACCGGACGACGGCGCCGTTGCTATCGGCGAACGATTTCATTGACGTCGAGGGGCGCGCGGTCGCTGCGCAAGCGCCCCCCCACCGGCACAAGCCTTCGAATGGCATCGGCATCGTGTCTCGCACGAATCCGTTCATCCGGATTTCTTCGATCGAGTTCGTGAACCGTGAGGTGCTCTCGAACGAGAAGCACATCGGGTCGTTCTTCGAGGGTCGCGGTGCGCACGACGCGAACAGTCCACCCATCTGGCCTCGGACTCTCTTCGATATGACGCAGAACGATTTCGGCGGTAGCACCACACCGGTCTTCGGAGGCTCCCTCGATGACCGTTGGAATCAAAGACCCTCCCGACTGAATCAAGAGATGCGCGACACGATCGTGGCCTCGTTCGGCTTCTACAGAGACGATGTTCGTAGAGCCGACTCGCAACAGGCGCAGTTCGGCGTTGTCGGCAGGCCCCGTATAAGCGCCCATGGCCTGGACTTCGAGTCCGAACGATGTGCGGCGAACGATCGCCATGACACCGACATGCATTCCATCCCTCGTCATGTGAGTCGCAATCCAAATGACGTCGTCCTGCCCTTCTCGATGGAGACGAGCGGCGATGCGCGGCGCAATTGCCGCTCGGGGTGAGCGCGGGGCAGCGCCGCTCTGAGCGCAGAGTGGTTCGCGAGACACCATGTGAGCCAATGCCAACTCACAAGACGAGGCGACACCTTCTTCGTCATCGGTCAGAAGCGCAATCCACTCGGCATCGGTGGGCTGAGTAAGCACATGTTCGCCGCCCGCATCTGACGTGAGGACACGTCTCGCATGACACATCGTCGTCGCTAGGGGCTTGGGCGACCCCTCGCACCCCGCGAGCAATGCAACGCAGCACGCGAAGACCACCAATTGCTCCATCGTGTGCACGATTCACCCGTTGCGAGTCATCGGAATCATGATCTCGGCAGAGATGCTCTCGGGAGGTCTCGTTCGGGAGGCTGGAGAAGAAGCGGGCGGAGCAAGATTTCCATTCGGTCGGCCCGTCATCGCGTGGTAGGCGCGGCCAAACCGCATTCCGAACACATGACGCATCGAGCGATCTCCTTCTGCGATGTCTTGGTAAAACGATCGATACGAACTCCAAAGCTGAGTGGCACCCATCGGCAAAAAATCTCGCCACGAGTTCGTGCCTTTGGTTCGACATCGCCCTTCGATTGCATCCGGTGAGATCTCGTCGACGAGGGAACGAATCCCTTCGCGGGTCGCGCTGACCATGGCCATTTGATGCATCGCCAAATCTGCAAACACTCGCGCCAAGGACGAGACGCGCTCTTCTCCATCCACACGAAAATCGAAAAGGTGCGCGAGAAATTCACGACAGGATTCTGGGCCTTGCTCTCCTGAACCCAATCCGAGCTCACGTACGACGTGTTCTTTGGCGCGCATCAGCTCGTAAAGAGACTGTGCGAAGGTCTGTAGTAGCGTCGCAACGCGCGCGAGGATTCGAGCGTCGCTAATCTCCTCTCCGGGCGCTCCCACGAGCTCTTCACCGATCAAGGTCTCGAGCCACTCCCGCGTCGTGAGCTCGGGTACGGCCAATTTCTCGACTCCCGTTTGGCGTGCAAGCTCAAGAAATTCTGGAGATCGCGCGAGCTCGGGAAACTCGCGTGCGAGCTGCGGCAAGATCTTGTCCCGAGTCGAGACCGGCAAGGCTTCGACTTGCTCACGAACTTCTTCGAAGTACGCCGCACGAATCGGACCGAGTGCGGAGAGTGCCGCACGTAAATATTGAAGTTGAGCGATCGCACTGCTGGCGATCTTGGTATGCAAATCATCATCATGAATCGTATGGAGTTCCTCATTCGAGGAGGATGGAGCGTCGACGTGGGCGACATCCAAGAGCGACATCGCCGTCAAGACCTCTTCGGGCAACGCTCCCCTTAGCGGGAGGCGACGTGCTCCGGTCGCAGCCCCTTCATCGACCCGTGCCACACGAAGCACCATGGGACCGACCGACACACACTCATCCCCTCCGATGGAGACGGGTTGATTCGGAAGAGCACGAGCACCTCCGACAGCACTTCCATTGGAGGAGCCCACATCCGTAAACCAAATGCCGTGCTCCCCCCATGCGACCTGCGCGTGCCACTGTGAAACGCTCGGCTCGTCCAAGAGCAAATCATTGAGCGCATTGCGACCAATCCGTATGGGAGATGTGCGAAAGAACGCCTCTTCCAACGTGCCGGTGCGAGGATCGTGAATTGAAATGCGAAGCTCCATTGGCCGTGCTCCATCCGCTGTGCGAGTTGCCATTACACGAACTGAATGGCCACATCCCCGGTGTCATCGACTCCAATCTCGATTCGAGTCCGTTCGACGTCTTCCGGGTTGGCGGAGAGGAGTCGAGTCGCGAGAGGGATGAGCACCGAGCGTTCCAACATGTGTCGCACATGACGAACTCCTCCATCGAGATCCTGCGTCCGGCTCACGACGCGTTCGCGCAGCGGAGTGGTGAATATCGTTTGCATACCATGCATCGACTTCACCCGACCTGCGATGCGCTCAAACTCGAGATCGACGATGCGGCTGAGCGTCTCTCCTGTCATTGGGAGATAGGGTACGATTTGCATCCGATTGAGCAGCGCAGGCTTGAAATAGCGACAAAGACTTGGGCGAATGGAATCGATGATCTCTTCATACGAAGTCCCGGCGGAGGCCAATGCGGTGATTTGCTCGGAGGCGAGATTGCTCGTCAGCAGAATGCATGTGTTTCGGAAATCGATATTTCGGCCTTCGGAGTCGCTCAACATCCCTCGATCGAACACTTGATAAAACGTATTCATGACTTCGATCGCGGCCTTCTCACACTCATCGAGGAGCACGACTGAATACGGCTTTTGTCGAACGGCTTCCGTAAGCTCACCGCCCTCGCCATAGCCCACATAACTCGGCGGAGAGCCCACGAGCCGAGTCGCTGTGTGCGATTCTTGATATTCGGACAGATTGATCGTCGTCAGGAATCGACTTCCACCAAACAGCGAATCTGCGATCGCGTGCGCCGTTTCCGTCTTTCCAACTCCGCTCGGTCCCACGAGGAGGAATACACCCAAAGGCCCCTCACTCGTACGAAGCCCTGCGCGGGCCACGGCCAGAGACCGTGCGATGTGATCGAGCGCCATGTCCTGCCCCAACACACGCGTCTTGAGCCGTTCGCCGAGCGACAACACGGCCCGATTCGTTGCGTCGTGCATCTCTCCAATGGGGACACCTGTCCAGAGTTCCACCGTGCGCGCGACCGCAGCGCTGTCCACGTCGATAGAAAAAAGAGGTTCTGATTTTCGGAGATTCTCGAACTCCACCAAAGCTTGCCGGGCATCGCGCTCCAAGCTCTCGAGCTCGAGTCCACTTTCGTTTGTGTCTTTGGATGCATGCCGCGCTTCGGCAAGCGCTCTTCGCGTCGAAAACACACGCTCGAGCGCGTCGCGTTGCGTCGCCCATATCGCCATGAGCTCTGTCCGCTGGCCTTCGAGCACAACGATCCTCTCTTCGAGAGAAGAGAGCGTCCGCTGCATGGATTCATCGTCATGATCCGCGAGATCTCGACGCACCGCGCCACACCGTCTCTCGAGCGCGGCCATCTCCGCTTCGAGCCGAGTTAGTTTTTCCGGACGTGCGCTCTGCTCGACACGTACACGGGCCGCGGTCGTATCGAGCAGATCGACGGATTTGTCAGGCAACTGACGCCCCGTGATGTAGCGATGACCGAGCCGCACGGCCGCCTCCACAGCGGAGTCGCGAATGATCACATGATGGGCATGTTCATAAATGGCCCGTAACCCACGGAGCATTCCAATGGCCACATCTTCATTTGGCTCCTCCACTTTGATCGGCTGAAATCGCCGTTCAAGCGCCGCATCCTTTTCGAAATACTGCTTGTATTCGGACCATGTCGTCGCAGCAATCGTTCGCAACTCGCCTCGCGCCAGCGCCGGTTTGAGAAGATTTGCGGCATCGGCGCCGCCCTTCTGATTGCCCGCACCGATCAACGTATGTGCTTCATCGATGAATAAAACGATTGGAATCGGCGAGGATTGCACTTCTTGAATGACGTTCTTCAAGCGCGCTTCGAACTCACCCTTCACGCTGGCGCCGGCTTCGAGCAGACCGAGATCGAGCGCTCGCAAATCGACTTCGGCAAGAGCCTCGGGCACTTCACGTTGGGCAATCGCGAGCGCCAGACCTTCGACGAGCGCTGTTTTTCCAACACCTGGTTCGCCCACCAACATCGGATTGTTCTTTCGGCGACGGCAAAGAACATCGATCACTTGCCGAATCTCGCTCTCTCTCCCAAACACCGGATCGATGTTCCCTGCGCGTGCAGCGTCAGTAAAACTCGTCGTGAACTTGGACAGCGCACTGCCTGGACCAGCCACGTCCGGCCCCCCACGTTCATGGGTTGAAGACATGCGCTCTCGCGACGGGGTGGCCTCGACAGACTCTGCCGTAATTTTGAGCGCATCGGTCGCCATCTCGCGAAGGTGCTCTGCGCTGATGGAAGACAAGCTCAAGAGCGGATCGGACAGATAACGCCCACCCCCGAGAATCATTTGAACCACGAGCGCACCCGAGCGGAGCGCGGTCTCTCCCCATTCGAGCGATGCGAGGATCCACGCATCTTCGAACCAACGCACGAGCACGTCACTGAGGCGCGGCTTCGTCGTACTTCCATTGCGAAACGAGTGGAGAGCCCGCTCGAGCTCCGAATGAAGTTTCTTGATATCGCGATCGACGCTTCGCATGAGCACGTCTGTGTCGCCGCCGGATTCGGAGCACATCGCCAAGAGCATGTGCTCGGGTGTGATCTCCGAATGCTGCCCCGATACAGCGAACCCGACCGCTTCTTCGAGATGACGCTTGGTGGTGGGTGTCAGACGCGCAACGATTTTCGCAGGATGTACTCGCATTTCGTTCTCCCGCGTACGTCATCGTGCGGAGCGCGTCTTCGTTGCTTCTTTTTTCTTTTTTCGGTGGAGCGAGCGCGAACTCAGGCAGCGACTCGAATCATCCGTGAGCGTCGCTTGGACGAGAGCCAGCTCTGCCGTCCAAGTGCCGCTGTCCGAGCAAGACCAAACCCACCTATTTCAGCGTCCACATGGAGCTCGAGTTGAAGCTCGACCCCCGATGAATCGAAGAGGCGAAACACCTCCGAGATCGAGCGATGAATATCGCCACCTGGAAGAAACCGAGGATATGCATGAGGGGTCATCGCAAAGATCGCGAGCGTCACACGACCACTTGCATCTGCAGCACGCGCGCCGAGCACGATCTCGCGTCCAAGCGCATGCGCGCTCTTGCCGAGACGCGTTCGACATGGATCGGCAAGAGCGACTCGTTCTCCATGGAGCTCTCGAAGCTCGAGTCGCACGGAGTCGCCGAGTCGGCGCGATACGAGGATATGCAGCGCCCGTTCGAGCCCGAGTGCACTCCTGCGACTCGTCGCCAAAAGAGGCAAGATGCGAAGACGCTCCTCCATCTCGAGCCGACTCACTTCGACCCCAGCCGCAGCCACGAGGCGCTGGCTCCAGAAGTCGCCTCCCCCTCGTTGCATCACAGAAGAGATCCGCAAGCGTTGGATGCTGCGATAAAGAAGCGAGAGTGCGCGATGATGGAACACGTCGAGAAGCTCACGACGCAGCGGCCTCTCGGAATCTTCCTGAGCAATCTCCTCGAGCATGAACGCTGGGAGCGCACCGACGGGGCCCGAAGCGCCAAGAAACGTCGTCTCGATCTCGACGGCACCACGAACATCGTCCACATCGACTCGAGTCACATCCCCTGCGGCAAACGCAAGACTCGAGCAATGACGAAAGCGGATTCGCTCTTCGGAGGGTCGAGACTCGGTGCCGAGCAACCCTCCGCCGAGCGTCTGCTCGAGCGCCGCGACCACGGCGAAGAACGAGCCTCGCGTCCCCCATTCACTCAAGTTGCGATGAAACTCCGACATCAAAGGATGGGCTGTGTTCCTGTCCGTGCGGTCCACGAGAGCTCCTCGAGCGATGGTTTGAGATGAATCGCCAACGCACAGAACGCATTGAGCGGCACTTCCGCAGAAAACAATCGGTCGAGCGCACATCCAAAAAGGAATGCATCCCCTCGACCCGCGAAGCGTGACTCTTCGAGCTCCACACGCGTTTCGATACCCCGAATGACAGAGCCCCGATGGGCACGCGTCGCGGCGGCCGCGGCCACGCCGCGAATGCCCTCGAGACGCAACGAGTTCGCACGATGAAGATGCACATCGACTGCCTCGGGCACATTGAACATGGAGAGCATGTCCGAGAGCGCATCGCGATCCGCGAGCGAACGATGCGTGCTCGCCAAATAGCCGAGGAGGCGCCATTGCAATTCAGTGCCAAGCGCCGCGGGGACTGGCGTTGAAACTCGCGTGAGATTGCGCGCCGTCGCCAAGCCGGGGGAGGTCGGCAAGGCTTCGCCCACATCTCCAGCGCGGAGCGCCGACGGCAAATGACGGCTGGTGCACGTCATCTCCACTGACACAGTCTCTTCCACAAGGGATTCAGCGCCCGCTGCATGGCCGAGCAGGAGATAGGTATCGAGCCCAGAATCGATGGGAGAGCGACGACGCGACAACGAAAATGTCGCTTCTCGATGTGGCGAGGCGGCTCGTTCGAACAAAGAGAGCGCGCGATACTGCACCTCTCCGCCGCGCTGCGCGCGTCTGCCGATGGCACGCTCGACCGAAAACACTTCTGCTTGATGAGGCGCTAGCCCTGCCCCGCGAAGGAGCAACTCGTCACGAAAGGGTTGACGCCGGATCGGTTCCGCCGAGGTACGGAACAAGTTGATCGCAGGGACACAGTGCAGTCGCATCACGTCGTTGGGCAGTCGCTCGGGCAAAGTCGGAGGACGCTCGAATCGGAAGATCCACTCGAATGTCGCTCCGATGTGCTCTTCTGAAATGCGTTCCAGACCTTGTACATCGATGAAGAAAAACTTCTCAGGAAACGCGAAGTATTCGGCAACGAGCCTCGGTCCGAGCGGCGCCGTGTCCGGCCATGGCCACAAATCTCCGAGGCTGCCATCGAACGCAGGGAACGAGATCGCTTTGGGACCGAGCGCGACTTCGTGCCCAGCAGAGACGCCGATCCCCACGCTACGAAGATGCCTCGAAAACCAGAGGAGCAACATCGTCGATAGCGCATGCGTCCCGTGGAAGTAGAGCCTCGTTCTTCCTTCTCCGAACACGGCTCCACGACCCTGTTCCGGAACGGAACATCGCACTCGAATCTCGGGGTATTCCGAACGCGACTCGTCGAGTCGACATTGCTCGATTTTCAGTGGCGTGAGCACCACCTCCGCACGGGTCTGGAAGGGACAGCGCGCACCCTGCACGGTGCGCGAACCATAAAGCGCGCCCGCAGCGATCGTGTGCCGTGCCGAAAGTGCGGCCGAGCGCGGTGAGAGCTCGAGAATCGTGGCGGCTGGAATCCCTCGCAGGGTGTGTGGCGCAATGAGCTCTGCGAGCGGTTCGACCAGTTCGGGAACGGCGGCTTCTGTTCGTTCACGAATGCGAGCCGCCATGAAGGCAAAGGCCTCGAGCAATCGTTCGACATCCGGATCCGTTCCGCGCTCGGTCAACGCTTCGGCGAGCCCTGGATGGCGCATACCGAGCTCTTTCCCCATCTCCCGAAGATAAGCGAGCTCGCTTTGATAATATTTCGAAAACACGTTCTTTCACCTGCGGTGTTCAATCGACTGAAAAGCGTCCGGGCAATCGCACCCAGGTGCGCAATCGAAGAGCTCTTTTGGGGTCCGCCGAAAGCCTCCCCTGAACATGAAAATCGAGCCGCAACGCATCATCTCCAGGCATGTGACGCACGCTGACCTGGGTGAGGCGAGGCTCGTAACGTTCGATGGCGGCGCGCAAGGCGAGTTCAACGCTGCGCATTCCTTGCGGGAGCGTATGAACGAGATCCGTCAGGTCGATGATGTCGCGCGCGTTGAGCAGCGCTTGGAGGTGAGCGATGATCGATTCTGTTTCACCGATCGATCGTGCATCCGTCTCGAGACGATCGAAGAGACCTCGTTTCATCGCTCACCTCTTCAAGAAAACGCGATCACGCGTTTGGCTGCTGGGTCCAATCCCAGGAGTGCTCCGTCGTCGATCCGTCTTCCGCGATGTACGTCCAGCTGATCTTGCTGAACACAAAATCAACGATTTCTCGCGGATTTTCGCTGCCTTCACGCTCGGCGACCAAAGACTCCACGCGCGCGATACGCGCGTTCTCGAGCTTCACGCGGTAGAACTCCTTGGTGCCCGCGCCGGTGCTCGCCTGACGAAAGAAGTGAAACATCGCCTCAGTCGGGCTCGTGCCCGTCAACGCTTGAGCAAGCACGGGCGTCGCTTTGTCGATCTCCTTTCGAACGCGCACAGGACCAAACGCAACGGGCGACGTCGGACGCGACGCGCGCGGGTCGTAACCGACGCTGAGCAACTGCTCGAATCCGATGCATTCGATCGCATCGGTGACGTCCTCACCTCCCATGTTGTGCACTGTCGACTCGCCGGTGACGTCATTGCCGCCCACCTTCAACTTCAAATACACGCTCTGCTGACTCATGTTCGTGGCCTCTTTCCCCGGAACCCCGGGTCCGTATGTGCCCCCCTTCATCGGTGCTTCGATCCGTCCGTTGCGTGCTTGGAGATCGAAAAGTCGTGACCATAGTCAATGTCGGACTTCGAACGGAGCGCCCTCCATGCAGAAACCGCCGGCCAGCGCCCCGCTCGTGGGGCTCATCGATCAAGATGTCTGGCTCGTTCGTCAGCTCTCCGAAGAGCTGCAAAAGCTCGGCTTTCGCGTCCTCGGATGGACCAACTCGAGCTCCGCGGCCGAGCTCTTGGTGCGCGAACACTGCGATGTGGTCGTCATGGACGACGTGATGACGGAACTCAGCGGGGGACGGAACTTGCACGCGATGGCCCTCGAGAAATTTGGAGAAGGGCGACCGCGATTCATTCTTCACAGCCCCACTCCAACCACGATCTCCCATCACGATCGTCTGTTGTTCGATGCCATCATTGGAAAGCCATGCTCCATCGAAACACTTCAGACGACGATCCTCCAGGTGATGAAGAGCCGCGAACATTCTTCATCGAGCTCGAGTGCAATCCCTCCATCGACTGCGGAGCCAACGATCCATGCGCGTCCAAGAGATCATGACCCGTCATGTGGCGACTTGTCGTCCCGATCAGAGCGCCAATGACGCCGCGAGGATCATGTGGGAGCGCGACTGCGGTTGCGTTCCCGTATGCGATGCAGACGGAGATTTGGTCGGCATCGTGACGGATCGCGATCTGTGCATGGCCGCCTATCTACGAAGCGCACCGCTGCGCGAGATCGAAATCGAGTCCGTGATGTCGCGTGTGGTGCAGACATGCAGACCCACTGATGGAATCGAAGATGTCGAGCGGCGGATGGCGACCGCGCAAGTCAGGCGAATTCCGATCGTGGGCGGTGTGGGTCAGGTCATCGGGATCGTCTCTCTGAGTGATATCGTACGCGCACGGGCGCGAAGCGTACCCTCACGATTGTTCGAACGGCTCGTGAGCGATATCGCGAGGACCTTCGCGGCCATCACCGAGCCGCGTCCTCGTGTGTTTTCCGACACTTCGACCCCTTGAATACGTTCCTCTGTCCCGCATCGATGCCGTTATGGTACACCGCGGCCTATCGATGCGGCGGTGGGTCATCATAGGACAACGTGCGAGCGCTTCCCCAGCGTTCTCGCTCGTCGACTTGGCCAGCACGAGCGGTCGGCTCGATGTGCTCCTTCGCTGTGTGCGATCGGCGTTTCTCGTGTCGCATGGGCTGAGGCGCGACACGATCGTTTATTTGGTGCTGCTCGGAGGCAAAGAAGCTCCGCGCACGCTTCGCATCAACGGAGAGTTCGTGCGCTTCGTGCGGCCCGATGAACGAAGCCTCGCGATGATGGTTCAAAAGGCACTCGCCGCACCCACGGACGGTGAGGAAGGCTTCTTTCCGGTTCGCCCGGGGCTTGCCGTCGCCAAAGGCGGTATCGAAACGGTCTTGGGAGAACTGCCGCCAGGTCGTCGCTTCCTTCTCGACCCAAGCGGGGTGGATATCCGAAATGCACCCATCGATCTGAGTGACCCCATTTTTTTCATTGGAGACCATCTCGGGTTGAGCGAGGAGACACGCGCAGCCATCCATTCACCTGGACTCATCCCCATGAGCGTCGGACCCATCGAAGTACATGCCGAAGATGCAATCTCGATCACATCGAACGAGCTCGATCGTCGCGAGGTTTGCACACGCAGGATCAGCTACGATCGCCCTGCGATTCAGAAAGCGATCTCGCCTGAAAAAACGTGACGCGCAGGCCCTTTCATCAGCACACGCTCCCCTGGCTCGCACACCGTGATTTCGAGCGTACCCCCTGGCAACCTCACTTCGAGTGGCACCCCACGGCTCGCACGACGCGTCTCGACGGCGGCCGCAGCCGCAGCACAAGCGCCCGTGCCGCAAGCCCTGGTGAAGCCCACACCGCGCTCATGGACGTGCAGCGCCAGATGTCGTGAATCTTTCATCTCGGCAAAGCCCACATTGACGCTTTGGGGAAAGCGAACGTCAGATTGCATTCGCGTGGCCAGCGAAAGACGCTCGTCATCGCCCACATCGAAGGTCACGAGATGCGGATTTCCCATGGACACCGCGGTCCATCGGATGCCATCGAAGAGCTCAGAATCAATGATCGGCGAGTCTGCCAGGACGGGAATATCGCTCGCCCGAAAACTCGGCGCGCGCATCGAGACCTCGACCCACCCGGATGAGCCGGCGTCGATCACCCGCACGCGATGTGGCCCAGCATCCGTATCGATCTCGAAGGAGCGCTCCTGCACGACCCCTCGTCGCACCAAATAAAGCGCCACGCATCGAAGACCGTTGCCACACATCTCGGCCGTGCTGCCGTCGGCATTGACGACTCGCATGAACGGACGTCCCCGTTCGAGCCCGGTGAAAAGGATTCCATCCGCACCCACTCCGAGATGACGATCGCACAGCGCTCGCACCCTGTCCGAAGACGAGAACCAGGCCGAATCTCGGACGAGAACGAAGTCGTTCCCGAGCCCTTCGTATTTGTCGAACGAAAGCGTGCGCATGCGATACTCGGTTCCACGTCTTTGGGAGATCAGGTGGCCGATCGCAACCCGCGCCGACGTCCGCGTCGAGTCATATCACCGATCCCAGGGCCGCTCGAATTCTCGCGCGACGAAGTGACGACGTGCCGCAAACACTCTTCGACCCACGAAGACGACGCCCAGCGCAGCCAACAAGACCAGATCGATCGGATGAAACCCCTGCAACAATTGTCCAATCGGTTGGAAGATCGATGCGTGTTCACCAAGCCGGTGGTGCCGCACCATCACACCCAGCCCGAGAATGACCAGCCCCCATGAGAACGCCGAAATGAGCGCCTGACTCGCGGCGGCGAATTTGCCGATCCGACCTTGGAAGTCCATCGATCGTTTTCGAATCCACTCGCCATCGAAATCCAAATTTTCGGTCCATTGCTTCACCGCCCTCACGAGATCATGCGCGGTTCCGGTGACGTCCAGTCCGCGCATCACGGCCTTTCGCGCGCGTCGCGATGCGACCTGCTCGTATCGACGGGCAACCTTGGGATAATCGATATCGGAATCGAGAAACGCGACGGATGCATCGAGTGTCATGCCTGCGCGATTGATCCTCAAAAAGGCCCAATCTGCCGAAATTTTGAAGGTTTGAAAGTGCTGGAGAGCTTGGCTGAAAAACCCCGCAAAGGACTTTTCGTGATACGGGATTCCTTTGACATACGTTCGAGCAATCCATGCACGGCACGTACGCATGAGCAAAAGCTTGAACGTCGCGATGTCGCTGTTCGGTAGCGGCGGCGCCAGGACCAGAAGCATATCCGCCGCCTTCGAATAATCATGCTCGGCGAGAGAACGGATCATGAGTCGATATCGTTGACGTTGACCGCGATCCAACATCCCCACAGAACCAAAGTCGACGAGAGCGAACCTGCTATCGCGCTGAAGCACGATGTTCCCGGGATGCAGGTCGGCGTGGTAGAGCTCGTCCTCGAAGACTTGCCGGAGATGCGAGATCAGCATACGGCGCGCCAAGAGCTTGGGGTCGATGCAATTGTCTGCGAGCCATCGCTGCACCCGGGTGGGGTCCGATCGCGAAACAGCGATGAAGTCGGACATGAACGTGCCTTCGATGAACTCGAGCGTAAGGATCTTCCGTGTGCAATATCGCGAAAATACTTTGGGCACGTAGATGCCGTGTCGCTTGAGCGATTTGCGCATCCTTCCGACAGAAGCCCCCTCGATGCGATAGTCGAACTCGTCGCTCAACGTTCTTTCGAGCTCCCACACGAGCTCGTCCCATCGCACTTCGAGCGCAACGCCGAGGCGCATGAACCACGTCGTGACGAACTTCACATAGCGGATGTCTTGCGCGACACGCTGCGAGATGTACGGGCGCTGTACTTTGACGGCGACCTTCACACCGTTCTCGCGCAGGCGCGCAACATACGTCTGCCCGATGGACGCAGCCGCAATGGGCACCTCTTCGAATTCGGAGTACACGACCTCGAGTGGAACGCCGAGTTCGTTTTCGATGATGCGTTTCGCATCTTCGAATGGAAACCCCTTGGATCGGTCCTGTAGCTTGGCGAGTTCGTCGCACGTCTCCGCGACGAACACATCACGGCGCAACGCCGCGAGTTGAGCCGCTTTGATCCATATCCCACCCATCTCTTCGATGAAGAGACGGAGTCGAATCGCTCGTGCACGCGTGTCGACCGTACGCGAAAAGAAGATCGACAATGATGTCCACCACCAGAACGCGGCGACGTGAACGACGAAGGCGAGCGTGCGCACGACCCGAAATGGGTCGCTCGGGCGCGATTCGACGATCTCGATCGGAACTCGTTCGTGTCCGAGCGGGGTCGGAACCGAAGTAGGGTCTTGCAGACGCACGCCCGAGCGCTCCGTCAGAAGCGAAACACCGGCATGCGCAACTTCGAAAGCCCGGAGCGCCCCGCCTTCGTCACGTTGTACGCAAGGTCACGGAACCATCCGTCACGCTTCTTTTCATTCGATCGCTTGTGCCGTCGAACGTAAACGTCCGACACCTCAGCGACAGCTTTTCCGTAGCGGTGGACCCATTGGCCGACGGTACGGAACCCAGCGCTTTGCTTCTTCGTCTTGCGGCCCGCAGCTGAGACAATCTCCGTCGGGAGGGCAGCGCCCTCACGAAGGACGCTCACTCGTTTGACGCTCTTTGGGAGTATGAACTCGGTTCTCATCGCAATGCTCCTTCCGATTCAGAGTCGAAAAAGATTTCCCTTCGGACGCTTCTCGCTCACAACGACGATGATGGGCTGCGCGTCCTTCGCCACGGCGCCTTGAGCACGCAACGTGGCAATCGCCTCACGCACATCATCGAGGAGCGGCCCCGGTTTCCCTTTGCGCAGATCTCGGACTCTCTTTCGACGCTGTTTGCCGAGGTCGATGACGAGAGGAGACGCTGTCTCGGACTCTCCGCGATCGTTTCGTAGTTCGTTCATGAGCTCGCTCCTAATCGAATGCACGACATGACGATTTTTAACATACGCAAACGTATGTCAAAAAATCTCATATCACATCGCGGCGACTCCTCACAAGTCGAGGACGAGCACACCACCTTTTGCGCGTGAGACACACACGGCGACCTTGTCGCCGCGGCGGCGCTCTTCTTCGGAGAGCACCGAATCCCGGTGTTCGATTTCTCCCTCGATCACCCGAACGACACAAGACCCGCACATTCCGCGTCCGCAAGACACGTTCGGCCTGTGTCCGCACGCCTCGAGCGCCAATGCGAGACTCTCCCCCGCTTCGACCCGCAACGCTCGACGCGAGCGAGCGAGTTGCACGGTGAACGCAGCGCCTTCGCTCTTGCTCTCTGCGCGAAACCGCTCGGTGCGCATCGTTTCGTCCGGCCAGCCTTGGGTCCTCGCATGTGCGATCACACCCGTGATGAACGGAATGGGTCCGCACACGGCCATGAAGCAACCCGGCCTCCAACTCGAAACAAGTCCCTCCGGATGCACGCGTCCATTGTCCGCGGACGAGTCGACATGCAGATGAACTCGACCCGAAAAGGGCACATCCTTCAACACGTCGAAGAAGGGGAGACGGCTCGGTTCTCGGCCAACGACGTGCAAGACGAATGGGATGCCCTTGGCGTGGAGCTCATAGGCCATCGCGAGCAGCGGCGTCACTCCGATGCCACCAGCAACGAGCGTATATTCCTCTGCATTCGGATCGAGTCGAAACTCGTTTCTGGGTACCCTCACGCGCAAACGATCGCCCATCGCGATCTCGTGATGGAGACGAAGCGAGGCGCCACGCCCAGTTGGTTCTCTCTTGACGGCAATGACATATCGCCCTCGATCCGCGGGATCTCCGCAGAGCGAATAGGGGCGAACGATCCCGGTGTCGATCTCGACGTCGATGTGCGCACCCGCCTCGAAGGGTGGAAGTGACTCCCCAACTTCGGCGACGAGATCATACGCTCGCACATCGATCGCCACGTCTCGCACGGCCGCGACACGAACGTCGACGAACGATGGGCTTCTCTCCTCGGGAGCGCGCACTTCTCGTCTAAGGATACGAGCCTCATCGAGGTTTTTCGCTCGGTCGAACGGATGATAGTTCGACTTCAAGAACTGAAGATGATCATGCAGATAAGGCCGCAAAGCCGACGCCATTCGGAGATACGCTCGGGAACGTGACGAAGCCCCGGTAGCGCGAGCGGCAACTTGAGGCCGCAATGCATTCCAAATCCCATGCAGCACCGCACCGGGGATGGGATGCACATGCCCAAACCCCTTCATGCGCGTCCAGCGATCGTGGCCGTAGAGGTGCTGATAGAGATCGTAGGCGATGGCCGTGTGCTCGATCTCTTCCATCGAATGCCACGAGACCAAACGATTGACTTCGGGTGGCAGGGCTCGCTGCACGAGCTTCGCTGAAACGAACCAGCTCGCGACGCTGTAGATCAAGTGTTCGCCAGCTGCGAGCAACGCAAGCCGTGAAGCTTCGTCGCCCTCGTTCAGTCTGCGGTGGAGCAGAGTGGTCCATCGATGGATCTCCGTTTGATCGAAACCGTGCGCGTCGAGCACAGCCGCGTTGAACTCTTTGTGAGCCGCGGCATGCATCGCCTCCTGAGTCACGAAGACACGAACTTCACGAAGGAGCAGTGGATGATCTTCGAGCTTGCCGTAGCAGCTCGGAACAGTCCGTTGGACGAAGTCCTCGAAGACGACAACGAAGACCGAGAGCGCAAGGAGATACGCCGACACGTCGGGGTCTTCGGTGATGAAGCATGCAGGGACGTCGTCGAAGTTCCACACCATCTCGCGTGGCACGAGCACAATGCCTCGTTCGGTGCTGGGTGTCGGCAGCTCCTCATGTCGTGTGAGCATTGTGGCCAAGCTTTCTTTGGTGTTCGGCATCTTCTCCGCTTAGCATACGATCTCGTATCGATTTGACATACGCATTCGTATGCAACATGGTTGACCCGCTTCGTTTCAGGACTCCAAACGCGAGGGCAGGGCATGACACGAGAAGAAATCTTGAGCGTTCTAAAGAGCAACCTCGCCAAGATCGTCACGGCTGCTCGCGACAAAGAACTCGACGAGAGCCTCAGCATGAAAGACTTGGGCGCGGACTCTCTCGAAGCGGTGGAGGTTGCTTCTCGCACGATGAAGGAGCTCAAGATTCGCGTCCCACGCACCGAGCTCTCGAAAGCCAAGAACCTCGGTCAACTCCTCGATCTGCTCGAGAAGCACGCGCCAGGCGCGGCGGCCTGACGCATGATGCGCCCCGACGAGATGCGGAGCGTCATCTCCGGTGCCGGCATCATGTGCGGCTTGGGAGAAGACCTCGACACTTTTTGGACCGGGCTTCGTTCGGGACGATCGTGCGTCCGTCCATGGATTGGCAAAGATCCTCGGATCGCATCGAAGGTCGGTGCGCAGCTCGCTGATTTCTCGATCGAGAGTTGTCTCGAGAAGCGTCGCGGAGTCGTGCCGGACAAGTGGATGTCGCTTCTCCCGCGCATCCTCCGTGACACGCCGCTCGGTTCTTGGATGACGGCTTGCGCGGGGCTCCAAGCGTATCTCGATTCGGGACTCGACGACCAAGTCGATCCCACGCGCGTCGCGCATGTCTGCGCAGGACAGAACTTGTCGATCGGTTACTACGCCGACAACTTCGACGCGTTTCTGGAGCACCCGGACGACATCGAGCCTTTGCTCGGCATGCTCGCGCTCGACACCGATATCCTCGGCATCGTCTCGGAGCTCTTGAATGTTCGTGGTCCGAGTCTCCTCGTCGGCGGCGCTTGTGCGAGCGGCAATCTCGCGCTCCTCACCGGCCTCGACCTCATCCGCAGCGGTCGCGCGGACGCGGTCGTCGTGACCGGCGCAGGCGTGTCTTTTCATTCGATGATTCTGCACGCGTGGACGCTGATCGACGCCGTCACTTACAACACGTGGAACGACACGCCGGAACGCGCGAGCCGGCCCTTCGACGCGCTTCGTGAGGGCTTCGTCCCGGGTGAGGCCTCAGGTGCCGTCGTCCTCGAATCGCTGGCGCTCGCTCGAAGACGTGGTGCGAAGATTCGCGGTGAACTCCTTGGCGGTGCTTCTGTGAGCGACGCCTGTCGTCTGCCCAAGCCACACGTCGATGGACAATCTCGTGCGATTCGAAACGCGCTCGAAGACGCTCGGATCTCCCCTACAGAAGTCGACTACGTCAACGCCCACGCGACGTCGACTCCGCTCGGAGACGCCGTCGAAGTGGCGGCGCTGAAAGAGGTCTTCGGCAAGCGCGCCTACGAGATCCCCGTGAACTCGACCAAGTCGATGATCGGTCACTCTCTCACATCGGCTGCGGTCATCGAACTCATCGCCACGCTCTTGCAAATGGAGCACGGGATCGTCCATCCGACGATCAATCAGGAGCAGCCGGACCCCGAGCTCGGTCTCGACTTCGTCCCCAACGATGCGAGACCGCATCGTATTCGTAAGGCCATCTCCAACTCGTTCGGCTTCGGCGGAATCAACTCGTGCGTCGTCGTGGGAGAGCTCGAATGAGCGCTGTTTCAGCGCCGCTCGCGCTCTTGTTCGCAGGACAGGGCAGCCAAGTTCCTGGCATGGGCGCGAGCCTCGCGGAGACGTGCGATGGATGTCGCGCCACCTTTGCGGCAGCGGATGCTGCGCTTGGCTACTCACTTCATCGCGTTCTGGTGAGCGGTACTGCCGAGGAACTCCGCCGCACCGAGATCACGCAACCCGCATTGCTGACGCTCGGCGTCGCACATGCGGAACACCTCGCCGGGCTTGGCATTCGACCGACGATGGTCTTGGGCCATAGCTTGGGTCAGTACACTGCATTGGTCGCCTCCGGAGCGCTGTCGTTCGAAGACGCGCTTCGATTGGTCGCGCTTCGCGGCAAGCTGATGCAGGAAGCGGTGCCCGAAGGTGAGGGTGCGATGGTCGTGATCAGCGGCCTCGACATCGCGCATGTCGAAGAGGCTTGCACCCGCTCTCGTGTCGAGTCCAGCGCCATGGCCGCGTCCATCGCGTGCATCAATGCACCAAGACAGCTCGTGATCGCCGGTCCGGCGAGCGCAGTGGACATGGCCAGTACGTGGTGTGAAGAGGCGGGCGGGGGGATCATTCAACTCGAGGTCAGCGCGCCATTTCATTGTCCGATGCTCACGCCGATGATCCCTGGGTTTCGCGAGGCGCTGGCGAAGGTGGTCATTCGCAAGCCGATGATTCCCGTGATCGATAACGTCACCGGCGTCGCGGTGTGGGAACCAGACGCGATTCGCTCGTTTCTCCTTCGTCATCTGACCGAGCCGGTGCAATTCGCGGCAAGCCTTTCGTATGCAGCAAGCCAGGGTGTGCGGAGATTCGTGCAATGCGGACCGGGGGCGAGCTTGCTTTCGTTCGTCAAACGCTGTGTCCCAGGCGCGATAGGCACCACGTTCGAGCAAGAGCTCCAGGGGCACACGAGGGACGCTGAGCAGAAAAGAGTCGTGCATGTCGCCGCTTGATCGTTCGCTCGCGAAGGAGCGATGGCTCGTCACCGGAGGCACACGCGGACTGGGGCGTGCTCTCATCGACACGTTGGTCGCGCGAGGAGCTGTCGTGACGACGTGCGGGCGAACTCTTCCCGCAGAATCCAGCGCCTCGGACCACGAACATTTCGTCATCGCCGACATCTCGCGCGAGGACGACGTGGATCGGCTCTTCGACGAGGCCGTTCAGCACATGGGCGGCGTCGATGTGGTCGTCAACAACGCTGGTATCTTGAGTGATGGCCTGCTCGTCGATACGACCTTGGACGAATGGAACCGTGTCTTGTCGGTCAACGTTCGCGGAGCCTTCTTGGTGATGCGGAGGGCCGTGGAGGAGTTCGTCGCCGAAGGCGGCGGACGGATCGTGAACGTCGCCTCAGCGGCCGCGAACGGCCTCGTGGGTCAAGGTGTGTATGCAGCGTCGAAATCTGCGTTGATATCGATGTCGAGAGCTGTCGCAAAGGAATACGGCTCTCGAAACATACGGTGCAACGCCGTCGTTCCGGGGTTCTTCGATACGGACATGACCGCGAGCCTCGATCCGAAGCGCCGCAAATTCTACGAAGATCTCGCGCCCGAACGTCGGTTCGCCACCGCCTCCGAGGTCGTCCACGCGATCTTGTTTTTGGCCTCGCATGATGCCTCGTTCGTGACCGGAGACGAACTCTGGATTTCGAACTCGGCACGAGACGTCCCGCGAATGCTGTGATCGGAGCCAATATGCCTGTCGGTATCGATGACCTGAACGTCTATGGGTCGACGCTTGCGGTCCAATCGCAAGCCATCGCCAACGCACGAGGAGTCAGGGTGGACGATCTCGAGCGCTTTGGACTCGTTCGTCGCACGCTGACACCCAACTTCGAAGACCCGGTCACACTGGCTGCAAATGCAGCCCGGCCTCTCGTCGACACCTACGGAAAGAACGCGTTCGACCTCCTCATCGTCGCCACGGAATCGAGCATCGATGATGCCAAACCGGTCAGCGCCTACGTCCATAAGTATCTCGGGCTGAGCGAGCGGTGCTTTCATCTCGAAACGAAGCACGCATGTTTCAGCGCAACCGCGGCACTGATGCTCGCCGCTTCGTGGGTCGAGACCCATCCCGGATCACGCGCGCTCGTCATCGCGACCGATATGGCACGTCGACTCTTCGGTCTTCCTGCCGCCGTCGCCAAGATCGCCAGTGGCGCCGAAGTTGCCGAAGGTGCGGGCGCCGTGGCGATGGCGATCACGGCGACGCCGCGCGTTCTCGAGTTCGAGCCTCATCGCGGATTTGCCGCGCGTGAAGTCTACGACGTACGCCGACCTTCTCGCGTCCTCGAAATCGCCGATCCAGAGTTGTCGCTCGCCGCATATCTCGACCTGCTCGAGCTCAGTTGGGCGCAATATGCAGACGCCGCTGGCGGCAAACCCCTCGAAGAGCTTGCTTATCTTGTCTTTCACACGCCGCTGGTCGGTCTCGTGCAACATGCGCATCGTGTGCTCGTCGAGCTCCACGAAGAGCTCAGCCCCACCGAGATCAGCACGCATTTCGAGCGACACGTACGCCCTTCCGTGCAGTACGCACAAGAGCTCGGCAACATCTATTCGGGGAGCCTATTTGCAGCACTCGCGAGCCTCATCGATCAAGTCGCCGAGTTCCCCCAAGGCGCGCGAGTTGGCCTGTTTTCATATGGATCCGGTTCATGTGCCAGCTTCTTCAGCGGCAAGATTGGCGAAGAAGCAAAAGCCATCGTCGGTCGGCACCGAATTGCGCATCACCTCGCGGCACGACGCATCGTCGACGTGAGGACCTACGAAGGCATCGTCCTCGAAACCGAGCGAGGCTTGACCGACGCCGTCTTCGTTCCGACACCCAATCTCGTTCCTGGCCTCTACGACGAAGCTTATCGCGGCCAGAGACGTCTCGTCTTAGAAGGGGTCGACGATTATTATCGGAGCTACGCGTGGGCATGAACCACGCAAACGAGATCTCGCGACTGCGCCTCGTCAATGAGCGGGAAGAGCCGCGGATCACATCGGCTCTCGCAGAGAGACTCATCTCCGCGCTCGAACAGCCTGCGCGCATCGTGATCCTCGAAGGTGGAGACGGTGTGTTTTGCGAAGGGCTCGAGCTCAGCCTGGCTTCACAAGGAGCGACGGGATTCGGAAACGGCTTCCGACACCTCCTCGAGACGATCGACAAAACGCCCTGTCCAGTGATCGCATTGGTGGACGGCCCTGCCATCGGCGGGGGATGCGCGCTCGCAGCGGTGGCCGATCTCGTCCTCGCCACACCACGCGCGACGTTTGGATCCCCCGAGGTCCTCTGGGGTCTCATTCCCGCGGTGGCCTTTCCCTATATCGCCCGGCGAATGACGGTGTCGCGCGCTCGTCTTTTGGCGTTGGGGATCCCCGCGATCGACGCTGCCGAAGCGCATCGCTTGGGGCTCGTCGACGAGATCGTGCCCGATCTCGAAACCGGGCTCGCCTTCCACTCGCGGAGGCTCCTTCGCGCCGATCCTCGCGCCCTCGCAGACATGAAAGCGCTCACGCGCGTTTCGCGTGATGAACGATACGAGACAGCAGCGGACCGCGCGTTCGATCGACTTCTTGCGAGTGATGCCACGCAAAAGCGCATCGCGAAGCTCTTGGACGGCGATGTTCCGTGGGGAGAAGATGCATGAACGAGCGTGATTTGGATGGGCGCGTCGTCGTCGTCACCGGTGGCTCACGCGGAATTGGTCGCGCCATTGTTCTTGGCGCGATTCGCCGCGGTGCGAAGGTGGCCTTTTGTTGCCGCGCACTCGGTGAAGACAGCCGCGCGGTCATTGCCGAGGCCGAGCGCATCGGTGGATCCGGTTGCGTCCTTGCCAAGTCCGCGAACGTCGTTCGCGAGGACGATATCGAATCGCTCTTCGAGGCGGCCATCGACCGCTTCGGACGGGTCGACATAGCCGTCCACAGCGCGGGAATCAGCCGCGATCAGTTCCTCATCCAATCCAGCACGGAAATCTTCGACGACGTGCTCGCCACCAATCTCACGGGCGCGTTTCTGCTTGCACGAACAGCCGTGCGCGAATTCCTCGCAGCGGGTGAAGGCGGTCGCATCGTGTTCATTGGATCGATCGCGGATCGCGGCGCGACCGCACAAGCCGGATATGCCGCGAGCAAAGGAGGACTGCGCGGTCTCGCGCGCACCCTCGCAAAAGAATACGGTCATAAATCGATCATCACGAACATCGTCGTCGCAGGCTGGGCCAAGACCGAGTTGAGCTCGGGCCTCCACGAAGCGGCCGAGAGGCTCCTTCTCGAAGCGCCGCTACGACGCCCTGGAACCGTCGACGAGATCGCGAACGCGGCGCTCTACCTCGTGTCGCCAGAAGCAGGATTCATCAACGGAGAGACGCTCTACGCATCGGGCGGATTGACGGAGCTCAACCTATGACGTCGCCTCGCTTCGAACTCATGCCAGTCGGCCAAGGCATCGCCTCGTTCCGCATTGCCACGGATGAAAATCCTTATTTTTCTCTCGAAAGCCTCGATGCACTTCGCGCCATCGCACGATCCGTCGAAGTCGATTCGGAGTTGCGGGCGATCATCATCGAAGGAGGTCATCGTCAGTTCTGCGCCGGCGCAGATCGGCAAACGCTTCTCCGACCCGATGCCGCAGCAACGATCGACACACTGGTCGGCGAAGTCGCACGGACGGTCCTGTCCTTCCCCGTGCCCACCATTGCGGCGATGTCAGGCCACGCCATCGGTGGAGGCTTCATCGTCGGGCTCTGGTGCGACACGGTGATCATGGCGGAGGAATCGCTCTATAGCGCCAATTTCCTAGAGCTCGGCTTCACTCCAGGCATGGGCTCGACCTTCTTGCTCGCAGAGGTTTTTGGCGCGCAGCTCGCGCGAGAGCTGCTTCTTACGGGGCGTGCTCTGACGGGAGCCGAACTGAAAGCCCTCGTCCCATCGCTCTCTCATCGAATCGTACCGCGTGCTCGAGTCACAGACGACGCTCTTGCTCTCGCTCATGAACTCGCAGGGCTCTCTCCTCCCGCCGTGCGCCTCTTCAAAAAACATCTCCATGCGCAGCGCGGAGCTGCGCTCGAGAAGGCATTGGAGAACGAACGGCGAATGCACGAGGAAATCTTCTCCCTCGACGAGACACGCGCCAGCGTTTCTCGAAACTATGCATCGGGGTCCGAGCGATGAAGCATCGAGACGACAACGCGCGGGTGGTCGTCACGGGGATGGGTGTGGTCTGCCGCCTTGGACAAGACCTCGACTCCTTTTGGTCGGGCCTGCGAGCGGGCCGCTCGTGCGTTCGCCAATCGCCCGATCTCGACCCTCGAATCGCCGCGAAGATCGTCGCAGATTTCGGCGATTTCTCTTTGGATGACTATTTCGCCGCGAAGAAAGAAGAGATCCCCGAGCGCTACGTGACCCACATACGACGGCTCGTTCGCGGGACTCCGTTCGGTCTGAGGATGTCGGCCTGCGCGGCTCTTCAAGCCTTCCTCGAAGCGGACGCCGAACGTGCGATTCCGAGAGAACGGGCGGCTCACGTATGCGCCGGACAAAACTTGTCGAACGCGTACGGCATCCAAAACTTGCGCGCCTTTCGCGAGCACCCTGACGATATCGAGCCGCTCTTCGGAATCACGGCGCTCGACACCGACACCGTCGTCGCCCTCTCCGAACTTCTCGACCTGCGCGGTCCGGGCACTCTCGTCGCGGGAGCATGCGCTGCTGGCAACTTGGCCATCATCACTGCACTCGATCTCATCCGATGTGGAAGGGCCGATCTCGTTCTCGTCACGGGAGCGCCGCTTTCTTTCGACTCGATGTTGCTTCATGGCACGGCGCTCATCGACGCGGTGTCTTATCAATCGTTCAACGACACACCCGAGCGAGCGAGTCGACCCTTCGACCGACGACGTGAAGGGTTCGTACCGAGCGAAACGGCTGCGGCGCTGGTGCTCGAATCCCTCGCGAGTGCACGCACACGTGGCGCCGCGATTCGAGCCGAAATCCTTGGCGGCTCGTCGACATCGGACGCGTGTCGTCTCCCGAAGCCTCACGAAGACGGACAAGTCCGGGCGATCACGGGCGCGCTCGCAGATGCAGGCATCACCGCGAGCGAAGTCGACTATGTCAACGCACACGCCACATCGACGCAGCTCGGCGACGCCATCGAAGTGAGCGCGATCAAACAGGCTCTCGGGCAGCGTGCTTACGAGATTCCGATCAATTCGACGAAATCGATGATCGGCCATGGCGTCACGTCGGCTGGCGTCGTCGAGATGGTGGCCACTCTCCTCCAGATGGAACACGGAATCGTTCATCCCACCATCAACCAAGAAGATTCCGATCCCGCGCTCGATCTCGATTTCGTTCCCAACGTCGCGCGCGAATACGGGATGAGAACGGCCGTCTCCAATTCCTTTGGTTTCGGCGGGATCAATTCATGCGTCGTCGTAAGAAAGTGGTAGCTGATGATTCCGATTGATTTCGAGAAACGAATCGTCCTCATCACCGGTGGAACGCGTGGCTTCGGTCGCTCGATCGCCAAAGAGTTCGCACGCGGAAATGCGAGCGTGGTCGTGACCCATCGCTGGGGGAGCGTGGATGAATCGGAGCTCCGATCCGAGTTCGAGCGCGAAGGACTCGCGCCGCCGGTCGTCATCGAGTCCGACGTCAGTGATCCGCAAGCAACGCGCGAGCTCATGACGCAACTCCGCGACATGAAGCTTCCGCTTCACGCCGTCATCAGCAACGTCGCATTCGCGAAGATCGTTCGCGACCTGGACGATCTCACCAAGAATGCGCTCGATCTGTCGCTATCGTATTCGGCGTGGCCAATCGTCGACCTCATTCAAGCAGCGAAGAGCGTCCTCGGCGTGTTTCCGAAATACGTCATCGGCATCTCGAGCGATGCCGATCGATGGTGCCACACCGGCTACGATCTCGTCGGCGCCTCCAAGGCCGTGCTCGAATCGCTCTGCCGCTATCTCGCCGTGCGTCTGAAGCCCGAGGGCGTTCGGGTGAACGCGATCGCACCCGCCATCATCGACTCGGAGTCGCTCAGAGCCACCTTCGGAGAAGCCGCCGCCGCGACTCTGCGCGAGCAAGGAGCCATTCTCGATGCCTCACGCGCAGCCAAGTCGTGCGTGGCGCTGACGTCGGGCTTGCTGGATGCCGTCACCGGTCAGACGATCATCGTCGATGAGGGTTGGTGTCGCGTGAGTCCGATCTCGATTGGCACGAACACCGTGGGTCGCTTCGCTTTTCCCGAAGAGGAGCTCCTTCGCAGAGAGAGGTGATCGAAATGACGGACGTCGATGTCCTCGTGATCGGCTCAGGTGCCGGAGGCTTGGTCGCCAGTGTTGCACTCGCACGCGCCGGAAAGCGCGTGCACGTGGTCGAACAGCATGATCGCCCAGGTGGTTATTGTCATAGCTTCACGCTCGAGGGCTTTCGGTTCAGCCCAGGCTTTCATTACGTCGGTGACCTCGGCCCGAATGGATTTTTCCGACGGCTCCTCGAAGGGCTCGATGTCGGTGGTGACGTCACGTTCTTCGAAGCCAATCGCGCAGGTTACGAGCACATTCATACAGCCACAGGAACACGCTTCGCGTACCCCGCAGGACGTGCTGCGCTCGAAGCCAGCCTCATCGAGCGCTTTCCATCCGCACGCAATGGTGTCCACCGGTATCTCGACGTCCTCGAGAACATGAACGATGAGTGGTTCGGGCTCGCACGCACAGAGCGGTGGCGAGACGTTCCCGTATATCCATTTCGCGCTCCAGCATCGGCGCGTTACGGCCTCTTCAGCACGCAGAGGGTGCTTCGACACTTCATCGATGATCCCCTTTGTCGATCGGTCTTGGCGGCGCAATGGGGGGATATTGGAATGCCTCCTTCGCGTTCGCCTTTCGCAGTGCACGGCCTCGTCACCGCCCACTATCTCGATGGAGCCTTTTATCCCCAGGGTGGAGGCGCCGCATTCGTCAAGGCGTTCACCCGCGGCCTCAAGCGGCACCGCGGAACACTCGAAGTCTCACGACCCGTCGAACGGATTCTCGTCGAAAAGCGGGGCTCCCGAAAACAAGTGATCGGTGCGCGTTTCGCAGATGGAACCGAAGTTCGAACGAACTGCGTGGTTTCGAACGCCGATCCGACGGTCATGTGGCGGCTCGTCGGCGACGAACACACACCACCGCGCGTTCGACACAGGCTCGCACGAACGAAGTGGTCGGTCTCGGCGCTGAGCTTGTTCCTCGCGATCGATGTCGACCTTCGCGCCGCGGGTATCGACTCGGGCAACTACTGGCTAGGCAACGTCGACGATCCCGAGAAGTTCATTCTTTCGCCGAGCGAGCTCGACAGCACACTGCCCTTTCCCGTGTTCGTCAACGTGACGACTCTGAAAGATCCAACGTGTTTCGACGGCCGCCATCACGTGCTCGAGCTCCTCGCGCTCGTCGACTACGAGCCCTTTGCTCGATGGGAACGAAGTGTAAGCGGGGAGCGTCCCGCCGACTACGAATCATGGAAGGAACGATTGGCGGCTCGAATGATCGCCCAGCTCGAGCGACTCGTTCCAGGAGTCTCACGACATGTGGCCTATCAAGCCCTCGGCACGCCGCTCACGAACGTGCACTTCGCGGCCGCGACGCGTGGCGCGCTCTATGGCATCGAGCGAACCGCGATGAACTTGGGCCCGTGGGGCGGGGCCTGCACTTCGACCACGCCCATCGACGGCCTCTACCAGTGTGGAGCGAGCACGTTCGCCATGGGCATCATGGCCGCGATGATCTCCGGCTTGCGATGCGCAGGAGGCGTTCTGGGCTGCGACCTCGAAGAGCTTCTCACGCCTGGTGGCGCTCCTGTGAGCGTGTATCCGGCAGAAGACCCTTCTCGTTGGCCGGAAGACTTTCGCACACGGATGCGCATGCGGGCCGCGCGAATCGCGAGACCAGCGTGATGGAGCATGAATGCAACCTTTGACTCAAACCGCGTACTTGTGTTGTGGAGCTCGCGCTGCGGACGCACGAAGCGCCGCCCCGCTCTGCGGTGACCATCTCGCCGAGCGTTTCATGGATGCAAACGGGCGAGCGATCTACGCGCGTTTCAAAGGCCTACGTGCTCAGAACTCTGGCATCGTCGCGCGTCATCGCATCATCGACGACCTCTTGAAAGCGCGCCTCCGTGCGACGCCTGATCTCTGCGTCATCCTGCTTGGCGCGGGTTTCGATACCCGTGCCTTCAGATTCGATGGAGGACATTGGATCGAGCTGGATGCGCCGGCGCTGATGGAACGAAAAGAGAAGATCCTTCCAAGCGCGGATTGCCCCAATCCACTCACGAGAGTGGCGATTGATTTCTCGGTCGACGATCTTGGCGCGAAGCTCTCTCCATGGAAAGGAAAGCCTTCGATCGTCGTGATGGAGGGCGTGAGCATGTATCTCGAAGAAGCAGATTGGCAATCCACGCTTCATGCGCTCAAGGCCGCCTTGCCCGGACACGCCTTGATCTGCGATCTCATGACTCGGCACTTCGCTGGGTTCTACAGCAGAGCCTCGCAAAGGCGTGTGGCACAGCTCGGCGTCGAGTTCGCGTCCCTCGCGGACGATCCCACGCGCATCATCCGAAGCGCAGGCTACCGATGCATCGGCGAAGAATCCGTTGCAGCATTCGCCTTTGGACGCGGAACGAAGTGGGTGCCGAAAGGCGTGCCGCCTCGATGGCTGATGAACACGTTCCTTCGCTCCCTCCGAGACGGCTATCGAATCGTTGCATTCGAGGCCCCGCAAACCATCACCGGGGCAAGATGATTCAGGAAATGAATGAAGAAGCCGCGGAGCTGTTCCGCCACGCGACGAAGCATCGCCTGGCGGCGGACGGAGCGGAAACGAACGTGCTCGATCGGTCGGGCATCGAAGAATATCTCCCCCATCGCGATCCGTTCTTGTTCGTGCACCGCGTCGTGCATGTCGACCTCGCCAACGGAAGTCTCATTGCGCGATATCCGCTCGCCTCCTCGGCGAATGTCTTCGCGGGGCATTTCCCGCGTCACCCCGTGTTTCCAGGGGTCCTCCAGATAGAAGCCATTGGTCAAGCCGCACTACTTTGGGGTTTCCTCGAACGTGCACCGAATCGTGATGCGCGGGACGCTGTCTTCATGACGCATGTGCTAGGCGCACGATTTCTCCGACCGATCGGCGCCCATGGCGACCTGGAGATCATCATCAAAACACTGCCGGACGACGGCCTCTTCATGAATGCAGTCGGGCAATGCGTCTATGACGGCCACATATGTTCGGTGGCAGCCATCGCATGCCTCGCGGCCGACGGAGATTGATGGCGATGCCTCATGCCCGAGCTGTCCTCCTCGGATGGGCCGATTCCACACCTTCCCAACTGCGCGTGTTCGAACGACTCTATGAGTCACTCGGCATCGAGTCACTCTCCGAGATCGCGCCCATTGGTGCAGGCCTGCTTCATCCAAAGGGCTATTCACAAACGGCCGAGACCATGGCGCGTGTTCTGACGGCAGACCTCGAACCCCACCCCACCCTCGTTCACATCTTCAGCGACAATGGTTTCGTGTTGTGGGGCGCTTTGCTGGCTCGGCTCTCTTCCACCGAAAAAGGCCTTCAATTCCTCCGAACCGTCCGCGGGATCGTCTTCGACTCCGCCCCTGGCCTCTGGGCGGCGAAGGGCACGATCGGCCTTGCGCGATATCTCGCAACCGGAACGACATCGATCATCACCTCGCGTCTCGGTCGCAACCCAATCCCGCCAACACGGTTTCTGCTCACGACAGCGCTCTTCGGTGTTTTCGTCGGTTATCGCGCGACGTTCCGGCGAACGGTCAACGCACTCCGCACGACCGTCGATCAAGTCCGCGCACTCCAACCCCATTGTCCAAATCTTTATCTTTACGGCAGCGCCGACCCCATCGTCTTGCCTCGCAACGTTCGAGCGTGGGTCGCGGGACAGCGCTCACGCGGCATCGTTTGCGATATGCACGAGTTCGAAGCGGCCCGTCACGTAGATCTCTTTTCGAATGATCCAGAGCGATATAGGGAGCTCCTCGAAGCGTTCGCCTCTCGAACACTATAAGCCGCCCTTGATTCGCTCTCGCATCTTCGCGCGCTTGATATAGCCTTCGCGTGCGAACCACGCGAACGCATCACGCAGCGCGTCTTCCAATGGCGTCTGCGGCATGCCCAACTCGCGCACCGCCTTGGATGCATCTGCGGCAAGACCAAGCTCCGCAATCGCGATGGCTTCGCTCGTCAAAGGAGGCGCTCGATGCGTCACCCGATCCGCGAGCATGCTCATCATTCGCCCCGCGAATCGCGCACCGCCTCGCGGCATCTCCACGATCGGCGCGCTGCATCCAATCGCTCTCAAGGCCATTGCGGCAAGCTCACGTAGCCAAAGATTGCGATGGCCAAGCAAGTACGTCTCGCCTGTCTCCCCGCGCTCTGCAGCGAGCACGTGGCCCATCGCGACATCGCGCACATCCACGAAGTTCGTCATCGTCCGGACCACGGGAATCACGGGAAGTGACAAACACTCGAGGAGCAGCTTGCCCGTGGGCGTTGGACCCACGTCGCCCGGTCCGACCGGTCCGCATGGCGCGACGATCACCACGTCCTGTCCGGCGCGCGCTGCCGCGAGGGCCACCTCGTGGGCGTCACGCTTGCTGAGTGCGTAGGCGCTGCGAGTCGGCCCAAGGGCAAACGCCGACGACTCATTCGCAGATCGCTCGAGTCCCTGCCCTCCAAAGCGTGCAATCGAGCTCGTGTGAACGACTCGATGGACCCCCGCGCGCGCCGCATGCTCCAGCACCGTCCGCGTCCCATCCACGTTGACTCGATGCATGCGAGCGCCGCGGTCGCCGGTCCAGAGCGCATAGATTGCGGCGAGATGATAGACTTGCTCGACACCGCGCATCGCGCGAGACACGGAATCACCATCGCACACGTCGCCCAGCCGTACCTCGACGTCGAGGTGCCGGAGATTGCGAAGAGGATCGGTCGGAAGCACGAACGCACGCACTTCGTGTCCGCGCTCGAGCAATGCCCTGACGACATGAGAGCCGATGAAACCCGCTGCACCAGTCACGAGTGCGCGCATCAGGGACGCCGATGCTCGAGCGCAAACCAAAGCACGAAATGCGCCCTTCCCTTCACACGAAGCCACGCCTGACCAAGGTAAACGCCTGGCGAGATCTCACGAACTTCATCCTCGATCGCACGGATGAAGAAAGGATTTTGACGAAGGTCGTAATCGAGCTGCACCGCAGGTTTCGCATCATGATGCGAAGGCCCGACGAATGTTTCGAAGGGAAACACCTTCAAGCGCTCTGAAACGACGCGGTTGATCCCGTGCCCCCGCGCTTGTTCTCCTCGAGAGAAGCTTTTCCCTCGCCAAGGAAAGAACTGCGTGCGCGCCCACGCACACGGAAGCGCCGTGATGACCTTGGGAAGCGCCGGGACGGCCAGCATCCTCCCACGAAGATCGCCTTTCAATGCATGAATCGGCGGAGACGTCCCTTGCTCGTAAAGAGATAGGAGCGCGCGATGCTCGAGAAAGAGCAGCTCGTCGAGGCGGGTGATGCGCGAGGACGAGTTCGAAGGGAGGAGAACATCATGAGACTCGTACGGACGTGCAGTCATTTCTCAAATCCTCCGCTCGGATTTTGACATACGTATTCGTATGTGAAAAACATGTCTCACGATCTTCCTCGTATGTCAAGCTGCGCGAGCACGAATGCCAAAACCTGCTTTGAAAAAAGCCAAACGCTCTTCGCGCGTCAAGCGCAGTCCCCCGCGGCCTCGCCACGAAACGAGTCAAGAAACACGTGACGCGCTGATCCGCGCGGGCATCGAGCTCTTTGGTAAGTACGGCCTCGATACGCCGAGCCTCGATGCCATCTGCGCACACGCAGAGAAGACCCGCGGCGCGTTCTACGTGCACTTTGCGGATCGAGACGCGTTCATCGTCGCGGTCATGGAGCACATCGGCGTACCGTTCCTCGACGTGGTGCTCGGCAATCCCGAAGACCGCCCCGAAGACCTCGCGGCCGTCGTCCAGCGCTTCATGATCGCGGTTGCGGCGGGAGAATATCCTCTGATCCGAGAGGAAGGGGTTCGACCCCACCAGCTGCTCGATGCGTGTGCGCGCAGCGAGGCCGTGCGTTCACGCTACGCGGGTCTCATCGAGCAAACGATCGCACGGCTGTCTGAGATCGTGTCACGCGACCAGGAGAAGCAATCTTTGCGCAGAGACGCGCGCGCCGAAGACATCTCCGGGATTCTGCTCGCAGCGATCATTGGTGCTCAAACCATGCTCGAATTGCGCGTCAACGTGGACATGAACCAACTCGCATTCGCGCTCGTCCGCATGCTGACCACCGAGCACCGCACGCCAGATCTCTGACGAGAACGAAATCGCCCCCGGCCCCTCGTATGTGTCGAACGAGAGCGTGCGCGTGCGATACTCGGGTCCTCGCTTTTGGGAGATCCACGTGGCCAATCGCAATCCGCGAAACAAAACGCCGGAGCCGCAACTGTCCAATGCAGGCCGCAACTGGGTGACGCCTCTCGCCGTGCTCACGGGCGCCGCCATCTTCGTGTTCGCGAGTCTCTATTGGTTCGATCATACCTATTTTGGTGAAGTGCGAAGCGCTCGTTCGAATGCCCTCGAGCGCTTCATGAACTTCGATCCGGGCGCGATCGCCGATGCGGTCAGCGCGTTGGCGGGGAACATCGCGACCGTCTTCGGTATCGTCGTCACGGTCGTCTCGATCATCGTACAGCTCTCGGCCGAACGTTATACCGGCGTCGCGCGGATGTTCCTCCGCGACAAGGTCAACCTCTCGGTGATGGGATTCTACGTCGTTGTTTGCGTCGTGGGTGTGTGGACCAGTTTTGCGCTTCAACACGACTTCGTCCCCCGCACCGCGCTGCTCGCGATGATGGGAATGACGACGATCGGCCTCGTGCTGATGGCCCCATATTTCGGTTATGTGTTCTGGTTCCTCGAGCCCATGAACATCATTCGCCGCATTCGGCGAGATGCGATCCGCACCGCGCACGAAGGCGCCTTCGAGCGCAATCCAGATACGTGCGCTCTCCAACAAAGCGCCACGCTGGCGG
Source organism: uncultured Sandaracinus sp. (assembly GCA_964481145.1). GTDB lineage: Bacteria > Myxococcota_A > Polyangia > Polyangiales > Sandaracinaceae > Sandaracinus. The sequence continues at coordinate 13,812 of CAYZTA010000003.1, read as the reverse complement.
CCATGGAAGAGCTCACCGACATCACATCGAATTCCATCTCGGGCAAAGACAAGATCATCGCCAGCGGCGCCGTCGACGCGCTCCGCGATTTCACCCTCGCATACCTCGAAGAGAAGCCCAACGCCGCCGATGAGTGGTTCAGATTGGGGGCTGGATTAAAAGAGAACCCCGATTTCGTCGCCATGGATCCAGAATCGCTCGCCGATCTCGAAACCCGTCGCACATGGGTGGAGTGGAAAGTCATGCGCCAGTACCTCGGAATTTACAACGAGGCGCTCGGTGCGATGCGCGATATCAATTATCTGATCGCGATCGACACGCGTTATATCGGCGAGTTCGCGAGCCGTGCCCGAGACGCGGAGCTCGTCCAACTGGTCTATCGCTTCATGAATAGCTATTTGCGCGCGACGCTCAATGCGCGCGATGTACGCACGGCGTACAACATCCTCAATCAATACCGTAAGCTCGTCGAAGCCTTGTTGCGTGATGGAAATGGCGCGGCGGCGCGCGAAGGTGTGCGTCACATGACCTATTACGGACACGTCAGCTTCGATATGAAGCTCACGTTCGTCACCGAAACGATCGCTTACGACATCTCGACCATCTGCCAACAAGCACATGAGCTCGGCGAGGCCTTCGTCTCACGGGACGAAGAAGACGCGATGCTCGCGCAATTCCTCGATCTCGACCGCCCACTCCGCTCACAATCACAGGAATCGGCGCTCCTCGGAGTGCGCAAAGCGCAAGTGAAGCTCGCCGCTTTTTATTTACTGAAAGGGCTCGAAGACAAAGCGCATCTCATCGCAGAAGACATGCGTCAAGAGCCGCGCTCACGCCTCGAGCAGATCCGCTCTTCTCTCGAAGGCGTCACCACCAAAGACTTTTGGGAGATCATCGATCGCGGTCGCAATTTCGAATACATGCCGCCCGAACAACGCGCACAGATGGCCACGTTCTTTTCGTGGCTAGAAAAATGAACGCGTGTTTTCGTGTCCGGAGGTCATCTCTCAGACAGCTCGATTTCGACTCGATTTCGGCCGCGTGACTTCGCGCGATACAACGCCCGATCGGCGCGTTCGATGAGGGTCTCGAGCTTGGCGTCACCCGCCCACGCCGCTGCACCAAAGCTTGCCGTCACACGTGCGGGTCCCCCCTCGAAAGGCGGGAGGCGCTCGATGGCCATGCGCATGCGCTCGGCCACGATCCGCGCCCCGGACTCGCTCGCTTCCGGCAAGACCGCCAGAAACTCCTCTCCGCCCCAACGACCGACGAGATCCACCGTGCGCACCGCGTCACGCAACGCGAGCGCGACTGCGCGAAGCACGTCATCCCCCACCGAGTGTCCGAAGCTGTCGTTCACGGCCTTGAAATGATCGACATCGCAAAGCACGACCACGACCGATGATCGTCGGCGCTTGGCGACTGCTTTTTCGTGTTCCAAACGCTCGAGCACAGCACGTCGATTCGCAAGCCCCGTCATGGCGTCCGTGCGTGCCAACTCGCGGGCTTCCGCTGCCAAAAGCGCACTCTTGACGACGAGACCACTCTCGGTCGCGAGCGCCTCCAGCGTATCGCTATCACGCGCGGAGATTCTCGTTCGACCGGAATAGGCGATCACCTCGCCGAGCTGTTCACCGCCGACTTGGATCGGAAACGCACGGGCTTCTCCCGCCTCGAATGATTGCGTCCCAGAAACTGGCTCGATCGTGATGTTGGCTTGCTCTGGATCGTCGATTCCGAGATAGGCGAGAGCGTCGGCGACGTTTTCCGTTGGCCATGGCCCGCGCACGATGACGGAATACGTTTTCGTCCGAAAAGACACGAGAGAAATGACGAGGTAAGGCGCATCAACGACCTCGCCCGCCAGCTTCCCAAGCCCCGTGGCGAGCGTCGGGAGATCGTCGAGGTGTGAAACCAGCTGATGGATCTCGCGGGTCAGGACCGCCTGAAACAAAAGTCCGTCGAGCAAAGACGACAATCGCTCGAGAGGCGGTGGTGCACGACCAATCCCCATCGACAGAGGAGCCGGCTTGGCGACACGCGCAAGCACCTGCGGGAGCTCCGTATGCATCGACTCTTTGTTGACGTACGCATCGGCACCTGCGTTACGAGCCCAAAATCGGCTGCGCCGTTCATGGGTGGCCGTGAGCATCACGATCGGAATCGTGGCCGTCTGCGGTGTGCTCCGTAGCAATCTGCACAGTTGCACACCACCGAGGGCCCCCATCGTCAAATCGGAGAGAACGACTTCGAATGGATCGCGAAGGCAGACCTCGAACGCCTCTTCTCCTGAAGAGACCGTCGTCACTACGAAACCATGCCGTTCGAGCAACGCCCGCACGACGAGACGCACCGTCGCACTGTCATCGACCACGAGGACACGATGGGTCATGGAACTCTTCGTATCGATATTACCTGAACTCCTCGCCGAAGATATTGTTATAAATTCCAGACACCCCCTCCAGATTGATCTCTGCTATTCTCACCCGACCGTCACGTGCGAACAATCATCAGCCGTGGTTCAGTCATGTCTTCGATCGCGTAACGAACCCCTTCGCGACCGAGGCCCGAATCTTTCACGCCCCCGTACGGCATGTTGTCGACCCGGAACGAAGGGACGTCGTTGATGATGACCCCGCCGACGGTGAGCTCATCCCATGCGCGCTCCGCACGGAACAGATCCCGAGTAAACACGCCAGCTTGCAGACCGAACGCGCTGTCGTTCACTTCAGCGAGCGCATCGTCGAACCGCTCGAAGGACGAGAGCAAAGCCACGGGGCCAAAGGCCTCCTCGCGATAGAGCGTGCACGAGCGCGGCGTATTCTCGACGAGGGTCGCTTCGAACATCGCCCCCTCCCGACGCCCACCCACGAGCACGCGTGCACCTGCGCTCTCTGCCTCTCGAATCCACCCTTCGAGACGCTTCGCTTCGGCTTCGGAGATCATCGGTCCGATGAACGTCTCCTCCGACTGCGGATCGCCCGAGACGAGCGCGCGAACGGCCACCGACAAACGTGTCCGCAGAGCATCGTAAAGCGATGCGTGCGCGATGATTCGCTGCACACTGATGCAGCTCTGCCCCGATTGATAATAAGCGCCGAAGATCAACCTCTCGACCACTCGATCGAGATGTTCGCGTTGATCCTCGTCGACGATGCAGGCGGCATTGCCCCCCAGCTCCAGCACGACTTTCTTTTTGCCCGCCCGCGCCTTCAAATCCCAACCAACAGCCGGCGAACCCGTAAACGAAAGAAGTCGAAATCGCGGATCCGTCGTCAATCGGTCCGCACCTTCGCGGTGCACAGGAAGGATCGAAAATGCCCCCTTGGGCAACTCGGTTTCTGCGAGAACCTCGCCGATCATGAGCGCGCCGAGTGGCGTCCGTGACGCAGGCTTCAGAACGAACGGACACCCCGCTGCAATGGCAGGCGCGATCTTGTGCGCGGCAAGATTGAGCGGAAAATTGAAGGGAGAGATAAAAGAACAAGCCCCTATCGGAACTCGTTTCGTAACCCCTCGGGTTCCTTTTGCGCGTGCAGAAATTTCGAGATTGAGCACTTCCCCACCGATGCGCATCGACTCGTCTGCCGCGACGCGAAAGGTGTCGATGAGACGCGCGACTTCACCGCGCGCATCCCGAATGGGCTTCCCTGCTTCGATACAAAGCGTCGATGCGAACTCCTCGGCGCTCGCCTCGAAGCGTCTCACGCAATGCTCGAGCACCTCTCGACGCGCGTAGGGCGGCATGGCGGCGAATGGGCGTTCAGCAGACACCGCCGCTTCGATCGCACGCTCGATGTCTGGAGATCGGGCGAGAGCCACTCTCGTGGCCACCTCACCCGTATATTTATTCGTTACTTCGAGCTCAGTATTTGGTAGCTCGGGCTCATTGCCGACGTAAAACGGATAACTTGCTCTCGAAATCACGATTCCCTCGGTCTCGTAGATAGACACCCATCCATGATCGAGAAAGTCTCAATCTTTGTCATTTTCGTACATCGCCGAGATCTCCTTCTGAAAGCTCCTCTCGACGACGTTCCTCTTCACTTTGAGCGTTGGAGTTAGCTCACCCGTCTCGATACTGAACGAGCGTTCGAGGATCGTGAACTTCTTGATTTGCTCGACGCGCGCCATCTTCTCGTTGACTTCGTCGATCTGCTTTTGAATGGATGTGCGAAGCGCTTGATTCGTATGAGGCGCGCCCTGTTCGCCGTATTCCTTCATCCACTTCTGGGCGCCCTCGGAGTCCAACGAGACGAGCATCGACAGGTACTTGCGCCGATCTCCGATCACCACGCATTCACCGACAGCCGGATGGCTTTTCACTCCGCTCTCGAGGTTCTTCGGAGTGATGTTCTTTCCTCCAGCCGTGATGATGATGTCCTTTTTTCGTCCCGTGATATGGAGAAACCCCTCGGAGTCGAAATGACCGAGATCACCCGAGTGGAGATATCCCTGCGCGTCGAGGGTCTCCTTCGTGGCGGCTTCGTCCCTATAATATCCAAGAAATACATTCTTTCCTCGGACGAGGACTTCGCCATCTTCGGCGATCCTCACTTCGACTCCTGGAATCGCAGGGCCGGCGCTCCCGAGTTTGGTTCGCCCGTCGATGTTGAGGGTGGTGGGTCCGCTGTCCTCACTTTGCCCATAGACCTCTTGCACCACGAGGTCGAGTGACGCGAAGAAATCCAACACTTCTTTGGCGATCGGCGCAGCGCCGGTGACGAGCATCATGGCTTGGTCGAGGCCAATGGCTTCTTTGAGCTTCCGAAATACGAGCTTGTGGGCGAGCGCATACTGCACTCGCAAAAACCCCGTCGGCTCTTGTCCTCGCACGCGCAGAGCACTCACCTGGGTCCCGACTTCACGCGCCCACTGCACGAGCTGCGCCTTGGCACCGGTGGCCCCCGCGAGCTTTTCTGCGACCGCCAAATGGAATTTTTCCCAAATGCGCGGCACTCCAAAAAAGACGGTGGGACGCGCGTCCTTCAGGTTGTCTGCAATCTTCTCGATCGACTCTGCAAAATAAACGGCGCTTCCACCGGTGATGGGCCCATGGATCGTCAGCATTTGCTCGGCGATGTGCGATAGCGGCAAATAACTGAGGGTGCGCCCGCCTGCCTCGATCTTCGCGAGCTCGCGCAGAACGCCCGCCGTCCATGCGAGATTTTCGTGGCTGAGCATCACCGCCTTGGGCGGTCCCGTCGTTCCCGACGTGTAAATCAATGTCGCCAGACCTTCCGGTTCGAGCCGATCGATTCGCTCGTGGACTTCTTTCTCGGCAGTTGCGTCGCCTCGCGCGAGGAAATCCTCCCAACTCATCGCCCCTTCGACCCGCGGCCCTTGCATCACGACCACGTGTTTGAGATGCGGAAGCTCGGATCGAACGGCGAACACCTTCTTCGCTTGAGATTCATTCTCCACGAGGATCAGAGGCGCTTCCGAGTGGCCCACGATGTACTTCACTTCTTCGGGCGAAGACGTCGTGTAGATGCCGGCCGGCGCACCTCCTGCGGCCATCGTGGCGAGGTCCATGATGACCCATTCAGGCCGATTGAACCCGAGGATGCAGACATGCTGTCCCGGCTGAAATCCGAGCGCGATGAGCGCACGTGCCGCCTGAGACACGTTCGCGGCATAGGTGGACCAGCTCGTCGTCTTCCAGACACCTCCCGTTTTGACGAGGTAGGCCGGGCGTTCGGGGGCGCGCTTCGCTTGGTCGAAGAGCCGCTTCGGAATCGTATCGATCACAGATCCTCCGTCGTGTCGAATCGCACTATACAAGATAGGGCGCAGACCCACACAAACCTGACGACTTGCACGAACCCTGAGCGCGTGGTCGATTGCGCCTCTCTCATGGACGAACATCAGCGCATTTCCACTCTTCTCGAACAGAACCCCGTCGTGCTCTTCATGAAAGGCACGCGACGACAGCCGAGCTGCGGATTTTCGGCAAAGGTCGTCGATGTCTTGGACGAGCTCATCGAGCATTACGTCACGGTCGACGTGCTCGCGGACAGCGCGATCCGCGAAGCCGTCAAGACCTTCGGGCAGTGGCCGACGCTCCCGCAGCTCTACGTGAATGGAAAGCTCGTGGGCGGCGCCGATATCGTCACCGACATGATGAAGACCGGCGAGCTCGCGACCTTGCTTGGCGTGAGCGGCGCACGCGAAACGCCCCATCCCGAAATCAGCGTGAGTGAAGCCGCCATCGCGGCATTCCTTTCGTTTTCGGAAGCCGAGAAGCCCGATGTGCGATTGACGATCGATCGCGGATTCACGGCCGAGATGGATCTCGATTCACCGACTCCAAATGACCTGGTGGTCGACCTCGGCAAACTCCGCATTGCCATGGACCCAGCGACCGCGAGGCGCGCCAACGGCATCGTGATCGATTTCGTCGAAGGCGCGGAGCAGAGCGGCTTTCACATCGAAAATCCGAACGCGCCACCGCGCGTCAAATCACTCAGCGTCGAAACGTATTCGCGCATGCGCAAAGAGAACAAACCCCATCTGCTCCTCGATGTGCGCACCGAAGAAGAGCGCGAGACCGCGCGCATCGAAGGCAGCGTTCTGCTCGACGACTTCAAAGACAAGCTCGCTGAGCTCGATCGCACGAGCACGCTCGTCCTCTATTGTCATCACGGGGTCCGCAGCCGCACTGCGGCCGAGCATTGCCTGCGCATGGGCTTCCGCGACGTGTGGAACCTCGAAGGCGGCATCGAAGCCTGGTCGAGCCGCATCGACCCGAGCGTCCCGCGTTATTGATCCCGTCCCCTGCTGTTTTCTGGACGTTCTGCGAAAGCTCCTCGACAACAGGGGTCGAGGAGCTCGATCATGCAAACAGCACACGCAGATCTCCGAGAAAAGGTGCGCTTCGCGCTCGAGGGAGTGCGGGCACCCATTGTGGCGACCGTCGCCAGAAGACGCGCCGACGGTCTTGTTTTGGTTCAAAAACTACCGTTTTTGAAGCGACACAGCTTGGTGTGCGACGAGACTCGGCGCCAAGCGCGGATCGCGCGAGTCGCGCTCGATTCTGGTCGGGATGTGCCCGAACTCGTGATCGAGCTGGCGTATGCCGATGCCGATCCCCCTGCGAACGAGACGCTCACGAGCCGAGAGGATGATGTCACATGGATGGATGTTCCAATCCGGCGTGATATCGAACACGCAGCTCTCATCGAACCAGAACGAGCCCGATACTCGCTTGCGCACCGCCTCCGCGCCGCGTTTCGCGCGTTCGCGAACCCGTGATTCACCACGGGGCGGATCGATAATCTTTCAAAAACAATCCCCATGGATGCTCTCCCGTCAGAAATCCATGGAAAATCGGGTCGAGGATCCGCGCAGCGCCGTCGACGACGTCGAGCGGGGGATGAAACCCATGCTCCTCCACTTTCCGCGCAGCGATCTCGATCGGATCTTCGTCGGTGATCCAACCGGTGTCCACGCTGTTCATGTGGATCCCATCTTTGACGTAATCGACCGCCGATGTGCGCGTCATCATGTTGAGCGCCGCTTTGGCCATGTTGGTGTGCGGATGTTTGTCAGTCTTGTGCGCGCGATAAAACTGACCCTCCATGGCGCTCACGTTCACGATGTGTTTGTCGGCCGTCGCGACCCGCTGCATCAAAGGCTTGAGACGCGCATTCAATACGAACGGCGCGACTGCATTGACGAGCTGCACCTCGAGCAACTCCACGCTCGAGACATCCGCGAGCGTCATGCGCCAGCTGTTGCTCTCGCGTAAGTCGATTTGCTGCAAATCCGCGTCGAGCCGCGACTCGGGAAAGAGACGCAAGTCACGGCCACGATCTTCCGGCAAAAGTGCGACCTGGGAGAGCGCAGCGGAGCTGGAATGCCCCAAAAAGAGCGGCACGACCTCCTTTCCCGACGATTCTTCGAGCGCCATCAGATGCGCATAGAATCCGGCGGGGCGCCGTACGGTCTGACACGCATTGTTGATGATGAAATCAAGTCGTGAGTGCGTGCTGAGCACATGTTGGCAAAACGCCTCGACGCTCGGCGTATGTCTCAAATCGAGCCCGTGAATCTCGAGCCGCTCTCTCCAGTCTTCGTAATCGGATTCACGCGCATAACGCATCGCCGCGTCGCGCGGAAATCGCGTGCTCACGATCACATGCGCGCCGGCACGCAGCAATTTGATCGCTGCGTGATAGCCAATCTTCACGCGCGCCCCCGTGAGGAGCGCGACTCTGCCGCGCAAATCAGCCGTTTGATTGCGCTTTTTCCAATTGAGCTCCGCACATGGCGCGCACATTTGATCGTAGAACTCATGAACACGCGTATAAGGCGCCTTGCACACGTAGCACTTGCGTGCGTCTTTGAGCTCTTGATCCGGACGCTCGTCGGAATAGGTCGCTTCCGAACCAGGCCCGAGTTCGGGAGGCGTGATGAACACAGGAGCTCGTCGCAAGGTTCGGATCCCAGTCGACTCGAGCACCGCCTCATCCGCGCTCCGACGTTCTTCACGATCTTTACGGCGGAACGCCTTGGCCATCTTCCGAAGGGCTGCGCGATCCGGCTTGGAAACCAAGCCCGCCGCGCGAATGAGACGCGTGCGCATCGACTCATCGAGGTTCGTCAATAGGCCTCGATCCGAGACGATGTCCTCGAGCATCGAGACACACGCCTCGAGCTCTTCCTGCGTCCTATGTTTCTTCTCCAGATCCCACTCCGAACAGATGCTGGGCGGGGGATACCATGAAAATCGAACACATGCCTTTCGATTTTCATGGTATCGGCGTTCACGCAATCGCGCTCACGAACGTGGTCGAGCTTTGCGGAAAGCTCGTAAATAGACGAAAACACGGAGCTCCTCATGAACCCCTCCCCTCGACTCCGCGTCGCGCTCTGTCAGCTCGACCTCACCATCGGCGATCTCTCCGGCAACATCGCGAGGATTGTCGATGCCGCACACCGCGCGAAGGCAGATGGCGCGCACGTCGCACTCTTCTCGGAGCTCGCCCTCACCGCGTATGGCCCGCGCGATCTCCTCGATCGTCCGGCTTTCGTCCGCGAGGTCTGGGAACGTTGCGAAACACTCGCCACGCTTCTTCCTCCAGATCTCGTGTGTTTGGTGGGCGCTCCGACGCCTCGAACATCTCCTCCTCAGAGCTGCGTCGGTCGCGAGCTGCACAACTCCGTGCTCGTTTATCGCGGAGGTCGCATCTCACAGATCATTCGTAAGTCACTCCTACCGACGTACGACGTGTTCGATGAAGATCGCTGGTTCGAGCCGGAAGAGGGTGATGCGATCGTCGAGGTCTGCGGCGTGAAGTTGGGCGTGACGATTTGCGAAGACGCATGGAACGACGAATGTGCGCTCGACGGGCGCCGTTATGCGCAAAATCCAGTAGACACGGTGGTGCAAGCAGGCGCCGACGTGATCATCAACCTCGCCGGCTCGCCGTTCACGCGCAGCAAGCGCGAAGGTCGACCGCAACGAATGCAAGCGATCGCGCGGCGTCATCGACGTCCCATCGTGATGGTCAATCAAGTGGGTGCCCACGACGATTTGATCTTCGATGGTTCATCCTTCGTCGCGGGTCCCGACGGAAGCATGTGGGCTCGAGCAGCGGCGTTCGAGAGCGATGTGCTCGTGTGCGATCTCGGACCTCACGGACCGATGCGCGCTTGGCCCGAGACCGACGAAGCCGCGTGCGTCGATGCGTTGACGCTCGGTATTCGAGATTACGCGACACGCACTGGGATCAGAAAGGCCGTCCTCGGGTTGAGTGGTGGAATCGACAGTGCGCTCGTCGCCGCGCTCGCTGTGCGCGCCCTTGGTCACGAAAACGTGATCGGCGTCGCGCTCCCGAGCCGTTACTCGAGTGAGCACAGCATCGAAGATGCGCGGGCACTCGCGAGCGCACTCGGAATGCACTTCGAGATCGTTTCGATCGAGCCGATCTTCGAGCCTTATGCCGATTTATTGAGAGCGCCGCTCGAAGCAGTGAGCCAAGGGACATCGAACGAATCCGATACCACGTTCGAAAATATCCAAGCGCGATTGCGGATGACCATCCTCATGGCGATCGCCAATCGCGCCCATGCGCTCTTGCTCAACACCGGCAACAAAAGCGAAGTCGCGTGCGGCTATTGCACGCTCTATGGCGATATGGCTGGTGGGCTCGCGGTCATCAGCGATCTCCCGAAGACGTTCGTCTACCGTGTGGCGCACGAAATCAATCGACAAGCCGGACGCGCGCTGATTCCCGAGCGCACCCTGACGAAACCTCCGAGCGCCGAGCTTCGTCCAAACCAAACGGATCAAGACACACTGCCTCCTTACGATGTGCTCGACGCAATCCTCGAGCTCTTGGTCGAACGACATCGATCGACACAGGAGATCATCGAGGCCGGGTTCGATGCCGACCTCGTGAATCGCATAGGTCGGATGGTGAAGCTCGCGGAGCACAAGCGCAGGCAGATGCCCCCCGGGCTCATCGTGAGCGACAAGGCGTTCGGCCCAGGGAGGCGCGTTCCGATCGCGCAGCGCTACACGTACTGAAGGCCCTCCGCCCTCATTGCCCGCCGTCAATCACCTTGAACCGCGCGCGGCGCTGCCGCGCTTCCTCATCCGACCGGGTCTCAGGCTTTTGGGTATTCGGCTCCTCGTTCTTCTCTGCTGCCGTGGATACCTCACGCAGCTTCGGACGAGATTCCGCCTTCGGAGGCTCCGCCACACCGTCTTCAGGAACATGCGCCTCGATCACGAAACCCCGCCCGGTCGAACGATCGAGCACGACGTAAATCGATTCCCACGGCAAAGCGCAGCGCGTGACCGTACCTTGAAACGCGAGATCGACCTGAATGCCCGATTGGTTCGCCTCGAGATTCAAGGGCCAACTCGCATCGAGATCGAGCACCAAACGCGCGCCCCATTTCGTTTTTACGAACTCGGGAACAATCACGTCTTTTCTCCGCGCATCGATCTGCAGACGCGGCGTATGGCCCGCGTTCCAAATATCATCGATCGCAGCCTGAATCGGGTGGTGAATGGCGTCACGCGGCATGGGACTCACTCATGTTGGCTCAAAATGCATGGCTGAGCGACTCGATCGATTCGCGCCGGAACTCTGGCGTGAAAAGCATCGGAAGCGTGACGCGCGGCAGGCTCGGGAGCGAGGCCGCGAGACGCGCGAGGCTCTGTTCCTGCATTTCCTCGCGGAGCGCACGTTGCCGGCCTGCAAGGGCGACTCCGTAGAGAGGGGAGCCGCGTTCGAGAGACGAGACGAGACCCGTCGCCACGTCGCGTTCGTTCGGCGCAAACAGGCGCGGAAGCACTTGATTGACGACGAGTGTATGCGGATGCATTCGGAGCTCGTCGCGGATCGCGACCTCGAGCTCGATCGTTTCATTGACGGGCATATCCTCGGGCAAGGTCACGAGCACCACCCCCGTCCGCGAACGATCGCGAAAGAGCTCGAGCGCCTCCTCTGCCTCACGGCGCAAGAGCCCTGGCGGCGCGACATCGACGATGACCCGCGGAACCCGCAGCATATCGAGGCCGTGGCCGGTCGCGGGGGAATCGAGAATCACCAAGTCGTATCGTTTGCGACCATCCTCCGAGAGCTCTTTGGTATGATAGTAGGCTTTGCCCAACATCGACCACGCTTCGATGCCCGGCGTACCTCGCAAAAGCCCCGCGATCACTCGGTTGTCGAAGATCGCATGGGCCAACGCGCGCGACTTGAGCACCATGAGCCCGTACTCTTCGAGCGCATGTTGTGGGACCATGTTCACGGCGTCGAAATTGGGCCCGATCGATTGATTGTGGGGCCCGATCGGCGCGACTTCGAGCAAGGTCGAGAGGCGCTCTTTTGCGTTCGTCATCGCGACGAGCACGCGTTTGCCTTTGCGCGCAGCCGCAAGCCCGAGAGCGGCCGCGACCGTGGTCTTGCCCACCCCTCCTTTGCCAACGACGAACAGGAATTGCTGATCGAGGAGCGAGGCCATTGAGGAAGCCGCCAAAGTAATGCCCCGCCCCTTTCGGGGCAACCACCAAGCGTGTCCTCATTCACGCGTGCGAGAAAGCACGACTCGATCGGTGCGGAGCGCCTCGCCGGGCGACGGTTCCTTCTCGAATTTCACGAGTGAACCGCGTTGCGCGTGATGCATCGGGTCGTCCTGCCCTCGATGCCGATCGAGGCGCGCCATTCGCACGAGACCGCTTTGTCCGCAGGCATGCCACTCGGTTCGACCCTTGCTGGGGATGGGTCCGCCCACGATGCGGTAGGCGTCCTTCGCGAGGGCTCCGGGTTGGCGGCGCAGCGTCAGATATGAATAACTGAGCCCCTCGAAGCGCAAACCAGCGCCGCGCGCGATCGGCTGGAGCGCAGCGGGCAACGCCAAAGGCAACTCTTCGTGACACCAATCGCGCTCGTTTTCGAGCATGGGACACGAATGCTCGTGGGTGCAGGGCGCCAACACATAGGGCGCCTTGCCCCGCTCCAAGAGTTGTTCACGTACCCGTTGGAGCGCACGCGACGATTCGCGCAAGGCCGGCTCGATCACGATCACCGCGCCCGATTCCGAGAGGATCTCGGAAGCTCGAACGAGCATCATCGCGCGCCTCTCGATGGGCTCTGGGTGCTCGGTCCAAAGCTCGTTCAAGGCGAGGCCGATCAGCACGAAATCATAAGGACCGCGCAGCGCGCGCAGATCGATGCGCTCGAGATCGAGCTCGCGCGTTTCGAGTGTGATCGGCACCGTGACCGGCTCGAGCACGCCTCGCCCGCAACGAGAAGCGAGATCTTTCATGATAGAAAGGCTGCGTGCGTCACGTTCTATCGCGAGCACGTCGAGCGCCTCGACGTTCGAACGACGCGCAAACGTCGCCAACCCGAACGTGCTCGTGCCGAGACCTGCGCCGAGATCGAGCACGCGAAGGCGGCGCCCAGGAGGCCACGCATGGGCCCATGCGAGCTCAGAGAGCGGCCCTTCGATTTTCGGTAAATCGCGTGGCAGGAAAAATCGGAGCCGTGCCGCGAGCGCTGCGCTTTGAGTGCGGAGTGCGCCTCGATCGCGCGTATAGAGTTCGCTCAGGCGAGCGACTTCGGAAGAGAGCGCGTCCCCCGTGCGATCATGCGGCCCAAGCAAACGCGGCGCGGCTTCGTCGATCGCGCGCAGCCACGCGTCGGGGAGACCGTGTGCCTTCATGATTTCTTGCGAGGCAGTCGATTCGTTCACCAAGATCTTCGTATCACCTTGCCCGCGTCCGCGCTCCCTTCCGTTTGCCTCCCGTGTTTCGTTCACTCCCCTTGATCGAGCCATGGGAAGGAGCACGGCCGCTCGCCTCTACGAAGTGAGCCGTGAGCTCGTGGGGCTACCCGCTTGATTTAGCCGCCTTCCAGCCAGTCTGTATCGCCCTCAATGGATCTGCTCAAATACCCCAAAATGCCCACAAGCGGCGCGACCTCGCCGCGGAGCGTGATCAACTGACCGTGATGATATTGGATGCTTGGCGTCGTGCCCGACTCATAGATGAGCTCCAGCACGTATGACGAGTCAGGACTCTCTTCAAGCACCTGTCGCTCAATACGGGCGATCAGACCCGAGCTGTTGTAGAAATAAGAATAAGTTTGATCCCACACCGCATTCGACCGGAAGGCAACAGTCTCAACACGACTGCTCGTGTCATAAGCGAAATCGAGCTCCCAAGTTCCGTAAGTGTCGCCTTGGGCTCTTGAGACACGGCCTCTCTCATCATAGAAAAACGCGATATCACCGCCTCTAACCAGCTTCGCATGGACTGGCGATCAAATGAATCGCGCGACATGACCAGCC
>CAYZTA010000002.1:0-194123 GCA_964481145.1 uncultured Sandaracinus sp. | reverse complement strand
TGCGATCGTCGACCTCAACAGGATCGACACCACGCGATCGCAGGTAGGCGCTGACGCCATCGTCATCGGCCGTGGGAATGCAGTGCCGAAGGAGCTCGAGGACCTCACCAGTCGGCGGATATGGGCGCTCGACACGCTCGACTGGCGCGAGTGGACATCGACGAATCTGCGATGGCTCATTGCCGATGAATCGCTGACACCACTCGCGCACCTCCTCTCTGTGGTGATGCGGAAGATCTTTGAAGCGCGCGTGTCCGATGCTGGCGGCAACGAGATCGATCGCATCGCCCCTGGCCTCGCAAGCGAAACAATACCAAGTGGTGGGCGTGGGCAGGCCGATCGCGCCGCGACGCTCGCCCGGCGTCGATGCATTGCGGCGTTCGCGCCCGCATGCCGGACAGGGCGATATCCATCGACGCTTTTCACCGATCGCAAGGCCGAGCTGGTGTGCGACGTCGACGATCGCGACGCCTCGCATCGAGTCGATCCACGTCATCGTCGTGTCCTTTCGATTGCGTCCTCGAGACGTGCGATGACCTCGCCGAGCTCTCGCATCCGGAAGGTCACGCCCTTTTTCGAGGGCCGCATCTCACCGTCGTTGCCGCGCCACCAAATGCGTGCGCTGACCCACGAGATGACTCGGCCATCGTCATTCGGGCGGCTGTCGAGCGTGAGTCGGAGCTCCTCGAGTTCGCCGCGCGAAAACGTCGCGAGGAGGTGAGATCGGATGCCGGGCTGCGCTCGAGCGGCATCACGCTCGCGCTGGAGTTGCTCGATTTCGCGCAAAAGTGCGCCGGGTTTTTCGCGACTACGCATGCACTGCTCCCTTTGCGAGCTCTGCCCTCGCCGCCCCCCAAATCGATTGCTCACGTCGCCCGTCGTCGTGACGGACGTGTCCCCTCTCGACGCACCATCCGCGGTGCTCGAGCCAGAAACGTAATTCGCGCGCTACGTCAGCCCCCCGACCGGTGCGCTCTCCGAATAGTCGACGCTCGACCTCATCGCGGATCGCTGGCGCTGGCTCGTCGTCCCCATCGCCTGCACTCGACGCCGGACGTGATGCCCGCGCTCTCGCTCGACGCGCTCGACGGCGCCTCACGCGGACCTTGCGGATCGCAGGTCGATCCATCGTGGGCTTCATGAGCTGGGCGAGCTCGGCGGCATGCTCGCGGACGATCGCCTCGAGCTCGGCACGCGCCTCACGGGGATCGCGGTGGGACCAGATCGTGATCGGCGAGTAGGGGTTTTCGAGCGTCGCTTGATTTCGAGCGATTGCGGCGCGCAGGGCGCGTTTGCGAGCTCGTCGGCTGGCACTCTCGGTCTTATGTGATATCTTCTTTTTTCTCATCGGAAACGTGACTTTCGATGAATGGCCCTCACTGACTGACATCGGTGGGGGCCGCCGCTTTTCTGGGGGTTAGGCGGCCTTTCAGCGCTCGCCGATGGCCATGGGCCGCGAGTGCACGAGATCGAGATCCACCGGCTCGATCGGCGGCATGTTCGCTCCGATGCCGAGACGAGCGAGCGAGGCGCGGATGCGCACACCTGCATCGCCTGTCACCGACCCTGGCGTGAGTAACTCGCGCTCTATCGATCGCGGGTCACATCCGATGCGCACGGCGAGAGCGCGAACAACGGTGCTGTGCGGGAGGCGTGGGTCACGACGAGATAGGGCGTGGCGCATCCTCCAAGTGGTGCTCGCATGTGGGCGATGGAGCCCGAAACGTGTCACTCGCCGGGAGAGCTACACGCGCTTCATACGATTGTGAGCTGTGACGCGGTCGTATCCAGCGCCCACGAGAGCCCACGCTGCAACTTCGTGATCGGGCCGTCGATCGAGTAGTCGCTTTGCGATCTCATTCTCGATCACAGGGGCCTCCACATACCTTGATTTGAGCGCAAGCCCCAACTCGAACACCTGACCAATCAGTCTCCCCGCCACGAAAGCGGCGCGTTCTTCTCTGTTCGCGGCGGCTGTGTTCGCGACGATTATCAGCGCCTCACGAGCGTACTCTGCGAGTTTCTTGATTCGCGGAGCGCGAAGCAATCCATCTTTGTTGCCGGGCCGAAGAGGCAACGGTCGCCCCCATTTCTCGTTCTCGTCCCGAGTGTCCAAATATTTTTGCGCGCCGGCTGCATACCTGTCCATGTCAGGATCAGGGATGCCGCGAGCCCGTCGGAGCCGCGCGAGGAAAGCAGCGCCCATCATGGCAGCGACCGCGATGTCACGTTCTTCCCGGCTCTCGTTCGCGAGATGCTCGGCGTCGATGAGTCCGTCAATCAGTCCACGGTACACACGCTGTTTTCGAATCTCATCGTTCTCGGGCAAAAGTACCATCGACCTGCGGACGTTCTGATACGCATGAAGCGCGTTCTCGAGACGTCGAGGCCTTCGCGCTTTGGCTCCGCCAACGCAACGCCGTTCACGCGATCACTTTCGGGCAGGGTCCCGGTCGCACAGTGAAGTTGCAGGATGCAGGGCGCCCACTGTCACGAAGCATGCAAACGCACGCGCTTCGCCTTGTTCGCGCGGTCCTCGCGGACGCCGTGCATCGTGAACTCATCCAGCGCAATCCGGGCGAGGGCATCCGGATTGCGCGCGGCGGGCCGCGGGTTCGCGACCTCTCCGACGATTGGCTCCGTCAGGACGAGATCGAACAGCTGCTCGCATGCGATCGCATTTCGATGCGGGACCGAACAGTGTTCGCATGCGCAATCGGGCTCGCGCTTCGACTCAATGATCTCAAGAACATCGAGCGCGCCCATGTGCATCTCGATTCCCAGGTGCCGGGTCCTCACGTCCAGGTATGGATACAAAAGAGCGACAAGCCGCACCGTGTTCCGATTATGCCGTGGGTGGCCCCGTGGATTCGGGCGGCCCTCGACAGCTCGAAGGGCGTCCGATACCTGTTCCCAACTTCGGATGGTGGGCGCTACACGAAGTTTTACGACTTTGGATGGGGCGAGAAACGGGGTCGCGAGGTTGTCGATGGCAAGCCTCGCATTCGCCGCGTGCCCTGTGCACTCGAGCGGGCTGGCATCAAACGCCGAATCCGATTTCATGACCTACGTGGAACGACCGCGACGCACCTTGCACTTGGGAGCTGGGGGCGTGTGTGGTCGTTGACCGAGATCCAACACATGCTCGCCCACTCCGACCAGCGCGTCACGGAACGGTACGTGAGACGTGCTGTGGATTCGCTCGCGACGGCAGCCAGCGCGACTCCCGGAGGCGCCAGCGCACCGGTCACGAAAAACGCTCCGATGGAAAATTCCAGATCTCACGATCGCGGTTGCCCAGCGGTCGCCCTCGACATGAGTCAACTTGCGGAAATCGTTGACGAATATGGCGCGTTCCTAAGCGAGAGGTCGCAGGTTCGAATCCCGCCGGGAGCGCTCTTCTTGAACCTGATATTAGCTGACGAGTGCGCGGGATATGTTGCGTGTGTCGAGGCCCATGGCGAGTTCGTCACGGAAGAGTGACAGCGCTTCGTCTAGGCTCTGGCGCGCATCGTCGATGGCCTCGAGCGCGCTGAGACGTTCGCGATGTGAAGTGGCGTTTTTGGCTCGCTCAATCGCAGCAGAGAGGGCGGCCATCCAGATCAATGCTTCGATGGGGTGATTGTTCATGGCTCCTTCACAGTTTCGGGCGAAACTGTGGAGAACGTGAGCCCCCCACATGTGGAGCCGTGAATGGGAGTGATGTGTATCATCGCGAATCGATGTGAACACGGCTCCCATGGATGGATGTCCCGTCACGCAGCCAAGGCATGACGCTGATGGCAGGGGTTCGATGCAGGCATGCGAGGAGCACATCGCGGCCCGAAGGCATCGCGATCACATCATCGCAACATCTCGATATCGCAGCGTCGATGGAGTTCGTCTGGGTGTGTTTGGCACACGCGATGATTTGCATCTTGCGCGGACGTTCGAGGGCACGGAGCGCACGCGCCATTGAGATGACGTTGTAGGAAGGAGTGTCGATGTCGAGGAGGACGGCGTCGGGCATCCACGCCCGGGCAAAGGCCAACCCGACGGCCGGGTTTTCCGCGGATTTGACTTCGAAACCTGAGTCCAAAAGCAAGAGCTCGAGCGCTTCCCGTGCGTGATCGGGCTCATGCACGATGAGAATGCGTTGATTCAACACCGCTGACATCCACTGCGTCGATCGCAGCATGTTCACCCCTCCTCCATCCAACGGACAAGATCCCCCCGGATCCTGCTTCGATGGCGAGTCGAAGAGATACCTCGGTCACGCGTTCTACGCGAGACGCCGCTCGGTGACTGCGAGACGAATTGTGGATCGAAGAAAGCCTTTGTTGGCCATTGTGAACACGTGCGTGGTGTCCATGTTCTCGGTAAGCACTTTTTCAAGAAGCACTTTGTGTGGGAGTCGAGCGTGGCTTATCACGAACCGGTCGAGCTTATTTCCGAGACCACGCGCGATCTGTATCGCGCGCTCAATTCTCTGCGAGAAGAGCTCGAGGCCATCGATTGGTATGGTCAACGGATCGATGCCACGAACGATGCCGAGCTCGCAGCCGTTCTTGCGCACAATCGCGATGAAGAGATCGAGCACGCCGCGATGGTGCTCGAGTGGCTGCGACGACGAGTCCCCAGCTTCGATTCGAATCTGCGCAAATATCTTTTTACGTCTTCGACGTTCTCCGAAATCGTAGCGAACGAGGAGGATGGAGAGGCGTCACGACAATCCGAATCGGGCGAATTGGGAATTGGTAGTTTGAAAAGAAAGTCGGAGAGATGAACTTTGCCAAACGCGAACTCGCTCCGATTGCGAGTGAAGCTTGGACACAACTCGACGAAGAGGCGCGGCGTGTTCTCGTGTTGAATCTTTCGGCTCGTAAGTTCGTGGATTTTCGTGGCCCGCTCGGGCTCGATACAGGAGCTGTCAATACAGGGCGAGTGACCACGATCGAATCGCCGTTCTCGGGTGTGCAAGCGAAGCTACGGAATGTGCTTCCATTGATCGAGTTGCGAGTGACGTTCGAGCTTTCCAGAGAGGAACTCGACGACGCATCTCGCGGCGCTCGGGATCTCGACCTCGACCCGCTCATCGAAGCGGCCGAGCGCATTGCGCGCGCAGAAGATCATGCGGTGTATCACGGGTATCCGGCTGCGAAGGTGAGTGGCATCGCAGAGACATCGAAGCACCGCCCGGTGATGTTTCGAGAGCCGCGCGCGCTCCCGTTCGCGGTTGCCGAAGCGAAGGAAGTGTTGCGTCGAGGTGGGGTCGATGGCCCATATGCCCTCTTGCTCGGTCCCACGCTGTATGATGAGACGAGTGCGAGCGCTGAAGACGGTTATCCGATTCGTCGCCGTATCGATGCTCTGGTCGATCTCGTCGTGTGGGCTCCCGCGCTCGATCATGGTGTGCTCGTGTCGATGCGAGGGGGTGATTTCGAATTGATCTGCGGGCAAGACCTGATGCTCGGTTACGAGTCTCACGACGACCGGACGGTCCGACTCTATCTATACGAATCATTTACGTCCCGTGTGCTCGAGACGAGCGCTGCAGTCGTGCTGCGAAAAGATTGAGAGATGGACTCGCGCGTCGCGTGGACGGTGCTCGTTGTTCTCGTCGCAGCCCAAAGAGTATGGGAATTGCGTCGAAGCGCGCGCAATGAAGCGCGTCTTCGTGCGATGGGCGGAGTGGAGCATGCGCCAGGGCAGATGACGTGGATGCGAGCGCTTCATGCGACGTGGCTCGCGGCGATGCTCGCGGAAGTCTGGCTCCTCGATGCTCCATTCATTCCTGCGCTCGCGGTGGTTGCGACCCTCGTCTTCGGGATCGGTCAGGGGATTCGTATGATGGCCATCCACGAGCTTGGTCCTCGTTGGACGGTGAAGATTATGACTGTGCCGGGGGAAGAGGCGATGACGACGGGGCTCTTCAAATACATCCGCCATCCCAACTACGTCGGGGTGGTTCTCGAGATCGCGGCACTTCCTTTGATTCACGGTGCGTTCGTCACGTCAACGATATGGAGCGTGTCCAACGTGATGTTGCTTCGCGCGCGAATCAGAGCAGAAGAAGCAGCGTTGCGCGCAGATGCTCATTATGAGCAGACGCAGGGTGCGCGACCGAGGTTTCTTCCGCGGCTCAGTTCGTGATCGGCGCGCGATGCGGGCCTCGGCGGACGAGCTCGATGACTTTCGAGATCAATACGTCGGGATCGACGGGCTTGGAGAGATGTGCATCGAAGCCTGCCGCCTGTGAGCGTCCTGCGTCGTCCATCGATGCATTTCCCGACACAGCGAGTGCCGGGCAAATCGCATTGGCATCGGGACGCGCACGGACACGTCGGATGCATTCCCAGCCGTCCGTTCCCGGCATGGCGAGATCCGACACGATGACATCGACCGTTTGCCCTTCGAGCTGGCCGAGGGCACGTTGGCAGGAGGGCGCAGGAAGCACCCGCGCACCCGCTTCCTCCAAGAGGAGCGTGAATAAATCAAGCGTATCCTCGTGATCTTCGATGACGAGGACCGCCACCCCTAAAAGCCGTTTTTCCTCCACTGTTTCGCCCTAGGTCGTGTCCGCCGATCCTCCCGTCGCCTGGCTCGTTCGCAACATCGCATGCGGACACGCCCTAAATTTAGACGCCGCTCCATCCATTGGAACTCGAATCGAGGGTTGGTATGTGCGGTGCAACGTGGGTGCATCATGAGCCTCATGGCGCGGCTGAGGGAGCTCCGTGCGATCCGCGCAGCTTCTGCGTTGGTCGAGTTGCATCAGGCGATCGAACGGACACTGCACGACGACACCTATCTGAAAGAACAACTACCGGAGGAACAACTCGAAAAGCTTTGTATTCTCCGTGAGTTGGTCATTGTTCAGATGGAGCAGCTAGGTCCCCGAGTACGTCGGTGTCCTCCGCTCAGAACCGCCATGGATGCTTCATGTCGCGCCTATCGGGCGTGGCTGTGTTTGGATTCGGGCATCGATGTGGTGAAACGCCACGCGGACGAGCTGGCTTTGCGAATCAAAGAGCTCGGAGAGCTCGTCCATGTCACGGAACATCCGATACCCGAAGGAGCTGTGTTTCTTAGCGCCAATCGATGAAGAGATCGTCGGTTCAGCCATCTTGGGCTTCGCGAGCGACTCGCCAGAACGCATTTCGCGTTTCGCCACAGTGGACTTCTTGCCACCCAGCACGTTGAGCTCGCTCCAAATCGACGCCGCTCCGCATCCCCCAGTGGTCGACGACTCCATCACATGGAGAGTCGATTTCTCCACGCAAAATACGACCAGCGGTTTCATAGAGGGTGAGCCATCGAGCGCGATAAGCGCCCCATGGGGCATGTCGCACCACGTGAGTCTCACCGCCTCGACGCACCGTGACGTGAGTGGGCCATCCGTGAGGCGCGCGACCGTCGGGTCTCAAATGAGCGATCCACGCCCGCGCGTCGCGTCGTGAGGGGTCGAAGACCCGACTCGAATAGGCGCGAGCCGTCCACATGAACGGATTGCCTCGACGCGACGAACGACGCGAAAGCACATCGTGGATCGCCGCGCATTCTTCGGAGCTGCCCGTCAGGCCGATCTCGGATGCACATATCCGCGCAAGCGCGAGTTGCGCGTCGACACGCAACGAAGTCTCGCCTCGATGCACGTTCGCAAGCTCGGCTCTCTGTGCCTTGGCGGGTGCGGTCGATCCTTGCGCCAAAGCCAAGCCAAGCGCGAACATCCGCGCCATTCGTGAGTTCCAGAGAGTTCTTGGATTATCGACGATTCTATTCTTACTGAACGGAAAGTCGGTCATGCGAGGGTCAATGAGCACTATCGGTGCGAGGGCAAGGAAAATGGGTAAGATGTGAGCTACATTTGATTACATTCACCCCTGTGAATCGAGGGTGGAGAAAGGTCTGGAAATGCGCGCTGATTGGGAAGAAAATCCCTGATCGAGTGCGCGATGCCTGGCATCCGCGTTTCCGCACAGTCCTGCCTCGAACGACGTGTGGGCAGCGTGGTTGCACGGACCACGAGGGGAGGGTAGACGGGCGTGCCGCGCCCTTCGCGCCTGTGTTGGAGAAGTGCCCTTTGGCCAAGCCGAAAAAGCTCCCCGCCCCCACTGCACCCGATGCCGCTCAAGCGATTGCGCAAGCTGAGACGCCGCGCATCAAGTGGAACATCGTCATTCAGATCGCCCTGGCGGTGATCATCATTTGGACGCTGGCCATCGGCAGCATTCCGTATATCGACTATTGGGGCGTGGGCATCGTCGGGGTGTTGACGTGCGTGCTCATTGGTTTCGGAGTTTGGGTTTGGAACTTCACGCGTCGTCAGAAGCGGATCATGGCAGTGCTCCGCCAAGCGACCGATGAGGGTGGACGGCAAGCGGCGATTGCGCAGCTCGAAGCACAAGGCAGCAAAGACGCGATGGCTGCATTGGCGCGCGCCCAGTTGATGCTCCGGGACGACCCCCAAGGTGCGTTGTCGGTGCTCGAAGGGATCGATCTCAAGAAAGAGCCGGGGCCGGTGCAGGACGAAGTCCGGTCGAACCTTGCGTTTCTTTATCTCGCCCAAAATCGTCCGAAGGACGCACGGCCTCTGGTCGATGAGCTGCGATTGGATAGACAACCCAATCCGAAGGGCAAAGCGATGTATGCGGCGGTCATGGCCGAGACGTTTGCCCGAACGGGCAAGGCCGTCGAAGCAAAGAAATTGCTCGAGACCTACTCCGCGGATGACCCCGAATATGGCGAGGTTGCGATGGTGCTCTTGCGAGCGCAGGTCTACACGTTTCTCGCCACGAAAAATCGCGGTCTCATGCGCAAAGCGATGGTCAAACTGGCGAGCCACGATCCGAATCAGCTCGCGCCCTTTGCGATGAAGGGGGCGAACGCCGAGTTGCAACAAGCGGTGCGTGAGGTGCTCGCCGAGGCTGGTTTTGCGACCCGTGCCAAGAGCAAGATTCAGCGCACGTGAACGAAATGATTTCGCGCAGGCCCGCTGCGCGTGACATTTGGCGCGATGTGGCGCGCCTGGCCGTGCCCGTCATTGGGCAATCGCTCCTTCAGACACTCGTCTTTCTCGTCGATCGCGCCATGCTGGGGCGGTTCTCGTCCGATGCGCTGGCGTCTTTGCAGATCAGCGGGCCCATCGTGTGGAGCCTGGTCGCGATGATGGGTGCGATCCAAGTCGGAGCGATCGCGGTGGTCGGGCGCGAAGCGGGTGCGAAGCGATCGAATGAAGCTTCGGCCGGTGTACGAGCAGGGCTTTTTGCGGCGCTCGTGCTCGGAGTGATGGCGGGGGCGATCGGTTTCGTCTCATTGCCGCTGCTCCATGGAGTCTTTCCGCATGCAGGGCCGAGCGTGCATGAAGAGGCCCGTGCGTATCTGACGACGATGCTGCCGGCCATTCCTCTCTGGTTGATGGCTGCGATGGCGGCGTCCGTGCATCAAGCCGCAGGCAACACTCGCACACCCCTGTTCGTGGCGATCGGGGCAAACGTCGTGAATGCTGGCGCCAACTGGGTGCTGATCTTCGGTCATCTTGGCGTGCCCGCGTTGGGGGCGCGAGGAGCGGCGATCGGAGGTGTGCTCGCGTTCTCGTTCGAGTGTGTGGTGTTCGGTGCGTTGTTGTGGCGTGGACGCGGCGTGATTTCGATGCGCGGACGCGGAGGTGAGCTCGCAGAGCTCCTACGAATGACGAAGGTGACGCTTCCCGCGATGCTGGAGCGAGCGCTGCAATACGCTGGATATCTTGTGTTTACGGCGATGATCGGGGCGCTCGGGACGGTGGCCATGGCGGCCAATCAGGTGCTCATCGGAATCGAGTCGATCGCATTTTTGTCCGCGGATGGATTTGGGATCGCCGCAGCGAGTATCGTCGCGCAGCGGCTCGGCGCGGGGCGACCGATCGAGGCGCGGCTCGGCGCGCGCGTGGCCGTCGTGATGGGAACGGTTGCGCTGACAGCTTGTGGGCTCGTGTTCCTGTCGTTCCCCCAGCCTTTGGCATCTGCATTTTCGTCCGATCGAGTCATCGTCGAGGCAGTGGTGCCTTGTCTAGCCGTGATGGCGTTGGCGCAGCCATTCATGGCGCAGTCCGTGGTGCTCGGAGAGGCGCTCCGAGGCGCAGGGGCGGTTCGAGCGACGTTGATTGTGACGCTGCTCGGAGGACTTATCGTGCGCCTCATTGCAACGTATGTGTTCGCGTTCCGGTTCGAGCTTGGGCTCCTCGGCGTCTGGCTCGGCTCGACCCTCGATTGGGTCGTTCGCACGGCGTGTTTCGTATGGATTTTTACGCGCGGAAAATGGACGCACACGGTCGTCTGAATCAATCGGACTCTGGGTGTCTCAGGAACCGTAGGACGCGACGACGCGCGGCATCGTCGTGGAGGACAGCGGCGGGAATTTCGTCGTGTCCAACGCCAGCGAGGACGTGGAACTGTATGCTCGGGACGAGAGTGCAGAGCTTCTGCGACTGTTCGAGTGGGATGGTCGTGTCTTGGTCGCCGTGGAAGAGAAGAACGGGCACCCGAGGGCCTCTTTCGAGCTCGCGCGCAGGGCGCAATTGGAGTGGTGGTATGTGGCCGAGTCCACGCGAGACGAATTCGATGAAGAATCGCGCGACGAATGCAGCCGGCCCGAGGCTCGAGATGCGGCGATCGATCACCATCGAATAGTCTGAAGGCGGTGCGAACGCGACGATGCCGACCAGACCTCGTGGCACGAGCGCTCGCGTGCTCGAAAGCGAGATTCCTGCGCCCATCGAAGTGGCCACGATCTCCATCTTCGAGCCATCGACTCCGGGCTGATTGCGCAACCAGTCGAACGCGGCTTCGAGGTCTTGGCGTTCGCGATCCGCAAAGGTCACGATGCTGCCTTCGCTGCGTCCGTGGGCACGCCAGTCGATTCGGAGGGCATGAAATCCGCGCTCGCCCAGCATGTTGGACCAACCGGCCATCCGGGTGCGACCGTCGGAGACGCCGTGAAGCACCACGACGCCTCCCGCATTGCGTCGACCTGGCGTGTAGGTGCCGCGGATGATGGTGCCATCGCGGGCCGGGAACTCGACCTCTTCTTCGCCTTGGTGAAGCAGTGGGCTTTGGTGAGCGAGGCGAACCGGCGCGACTCCGAGCTGCACTGAGAACAAGCCCCATGACAAAGTCATCCATGGAAAGGCGAGGGCGACAGCCATCGAGGCAGCGATGCCGAGACGGATCGGTCGGGCGATGTCCGCCATGCGTGCAAGACGGTACAACGCGGAGCCCATGATCCAGGGTGCGAGCACCATGAGCTCGAGCGTCAAGAGGCTCATCCAGAACGCGTTGCGGGGGGCATGAAGTGCACCCGCCACGGGCATGAGCGCCAAGACCACACCGACGATGTGGACTCGGAAAAACGCACTGTGGGCCGTTTGCCATGCGAGGATGGCGAGCTGACCAAAAACTGCGCCGCTCAGCACGAGCGCGTAACGGAGATCGAGCGATGCATCTTCGGCGGGTCGGCCAGCCAGCACGCCATTGGCGAACGGGAGCACGACGGCGATGGCGGATGCCAAAACAATCGCAAGCTCACGCGCACATCGACGCTCTGGTTTCGATCTCATCCGACGTCGAGTGTATCGGATGGGGCTTCTTCCGGTCTCTCGGACTCTTGCGTCTCTTGCGGCTCCTCCGTGCTCGGAGCAGCAGCTCCCCAATCGGGAAGCCATCGAATGCCAAGTCCAACGAAAGGTGCCGTGTAGGAATAATCGCCATTGCCGACAGCCGGTGCGCCATCGGGTTGCATCCCTTCGGCTGGCATCTGAGGGCGAATTGGATTTTTCTGATGGACCTGGCTGTCCCGGACTCGATGTGGGAAGAGATGCGCGTAGCCGACCATCACATCGGCGAAAAATCCTGCGTCGATCCGCGCCGAGAAGCCTGCTGCGACGACGATCTTGTCGCTGTCGATGGTGAGCGGCGAGAGATAGGCGTTATCGAACGCGCCACTTTCCCAATAGCCGCCCAAGCGCATTTGGAAACGATCGTCGAACATGTATTCGCCGCCGAGCCGGACGCTGACGGTGTCGCGCATGTGGCGAGGCGTCGAGAGCTCGCCGACCTCGTAATCGAGAAAGCCCAACCCATCGGTGAGCCATGTCTCGCGCGGTCGGACATACACGTCTTGTTGGACCGACCACGACTCGTACACGACAGCGACTTCGAGGCGAAGATTTTCGACGGCCAAGAGCTCCACGCCCAAGCGTACGATCCATGGAAAGTTGATGTTGACGTCTGCCGTGGTGGCACGACATGGATGGTTCGGATCGGCGGCCACGTCCTCGTCGCTGACCGCGCCACAGCTTTCGAATCGGGAGCGTGCCATCGCGCCTTCGAAGATGGTTGCGCTCGGTGGACGCACGGCGGTCGAAGCCGTGCCCGAGAGGGAGTAAGGGGTGGAGATGGAGGCGCCGATGCGGATAGGACCGCGATCTGGACGCCATGTGGCGCCTAGGATGGCGCTCGCCGTGAAGATGGGCGAGAGCGTGATCTGCGCGGTGGCGTCATAGTCGGGGTCTTCGGGGAAGGTGCAGATGGCGCCCTCACATGCGCTGAGCGCGAGGCGCGCTGCGAATGCTCCGAAAATGAGATGAACGCCGAGGCCGATGGAGAACTCGTCGGGTAAGGGCGTCCACGCGGCCCCGAGAGCGAGGGTCGCGAGCGTGCTGCCCTCCATCGAATAAAGCGAATACCGCTGAGGTGCGGGGTAAGCCTCGCCGTCGACTTGGAGCGACTCCGGGTAGTTCATCAGCGCAGCGTTGGGGGCAAGGAGGCCGACGCCGAACGTGAAATGTTCGAGGCCAAAGTCGAAGCTCGCGCCGAGGGTCGGAATCGGAACTGGCAGATTATGGCCATGGACCGTTGGCATCGTGTTTCCGCCATCGTCGATTCGAGTGAATGAGACGTCGAGAAACGTGAGTGTGCCGTCGATGAGGAGTTGCTCGCCGGCCAGACCCAAGCCTGCGGGGTTGTACCAAAGAGCACCTGGATCATCGGCGCCTGCGATGAACGCTCCTCCTCGACCCAAAGGTCGAGTGCCGCGATCGAGCAGATAAAACCCTCCGGCGCTCGCGCGCGATGGCGTGAGCGCGAGAGCGCATACAAAGAGAACGGCGACGCTCGTCGCACGCAACCCAAGGGACGAATGCATCACTGAATCTCTCGTTCTTGAACGACATTGAGGAGACGTTTGAGCCCACGACGCTCATCGCGGATGAAATCGCGAATCGAGCTCAGCAAGATCTCGTAATCGTCGGGAGCAAAGGCATCGCCTGCGCCCACCGCTTCGCGGTTGAGCTCGCCCATGATGTCGAGGATCTCTTCGAAAGGAGTGTACTCGTCGTCATTTTCGGGAAATTCGACGAGGTTTCCGAGAATGACGCGGAGGACATGTCGCGAATCTCGCATCTGAATTCGGCGAACCAACCCGAGGCCGTTGTCTGCGACGCTGTGATCGATGTCGAGCTCGGAATCGTGCCCTGCGACGACCTGGTGCACGTTGGGCGCAAATGCATGAGCCAACGCGTGCATCAAGGGGACGATGTTCTCGGTTTCATCGAGGAGTTGCACCCCATCGGTGGCGCCGACGAGCGTGGCGCCAAACGCGTCGTTGTCCGAGGGCTCGGTCGTCAAATAGGTGACGAAACGGGAGAGCGCGTCAGGGACATCGGGATCGTCTTGCACGCGATCGAGGAAGCGCACGAGGGCGCTCACGAGCGGGGAACGAAGGAGCTCCGCTGCGTCGGGGACGAGATCACGTGACCACTCTTCGAGGTCACCACGGTTTCGATGTTCTGCGAGTCGGTCGCGGAGGAACGGGAGGGCGTGAAGCAGAATGGCGCGGGCACGTTGGTTCTGGAGTCGATGTTCGGTGCCGAGAGGCTCGGTGCCCAAAAAGCGTGTGGCGAGGGCGTTGCGCCCGGTTTGCCAGGATTGTTGCCGCTCTGGTGCGGCGTCGAGATCGCGGTCCATGTTGCGGAGCGCATCGAGCACGAGGAGGAGGGGCGTGACTGCCATCGGACGTGAGCCGTCGTTGCGTGGAATGGTGGTGCGTCCATCACGTGTCGAAAGGCCGACGTTGCGAGCAGGGTCGATGAGGTCTTGGCTCGACTCGGCCAACATGCGGATCGCATCGCGCCCAGGGGCGAGCTCAATCTCATCCAGGATGACTGTCATCCTGTGGAGTCGTGCGAGGAGGTTTGCGTCGAGGAGACCATCGGCGATGGTCTCTTCGTATCGACGCGCGCCGCTCTGATAGGAGAAGTTGCGGCCTGTGGGGGTCGTGCTTTGGGTGAGCCAATGCTCTTCGGTGGCCCAGTGGCGATGAATCGTCGTGACGAGGCGACCGAAACGGTGCTCGCCGTCACGGGTGGTGCGGTATTCGGGGCGGAGCAGCACTTGGAGCAAGGGGCTGATGCCCTCGAAGAACCCCGGTTGCTCCCACGAGAAGATGGTGCCGCGATACGTGCGGATGACATCGTTGCCGTGACGATCGCGAACCGGTGCGAAGAGCTGACCGGCGAACTCGCTATTGCATCCTTCGGGCGTGGAGGGCGAACAAGTCTGACCCGGACGGCTGTCGAGTCCCCAGAAGACGAGTCGACTGAGCGCTTGAGGCGTAGGGTGTTGTGTCAATCCATCGATGCCCGACGAAATCTCGATCGCGCGATCGAGATCGACACCCAAGGCATCGGCCACCCTTTGCATGGTTTGCAGAAATCCGCTCTGCATTTGGAGCTCGAAGTTACCGAGAATCGAATCGGAATACGCTTCGGTGACGTTGGGGATGTCGATGATTTCGCATTCATCGGCGCCGCCGATGAGTGGGTAACGAACCGAAACGCCAAGCACATTCAATCGGAGCACGGCTCCTGCGCGATTGCACATCCGCACCCCATCGAACGCGGAAATCAGTGCGATCGTCCTTTGCAACACGCTCTCGTTGCCATCCACGTCGCCCACCGCACGATCGACCGGCTCATCGAGTGGCCAACCGAGGGGCGTTCCATTCGGATTCGATGGGTTGTAGTCGATTCGATCGCGATGCCGCATCATCTCGCCAAGCACGGGGCCGAGGCGCGCGGACTGCGGATTTGTGAACGAGCGCAGGAGCGCCTCCATCAACCCTGGCTGCTGAGAGAAATCGATGCCGAGTTCGATGATGTCGTCCCAGAGCACGTTCGGCTGCGCGAGACGTGCATTCGGATCATCACGATCGAGCATGTGATCGGCCGCGGCGATCAAGGACGCGATCGGGGGCTCGTGATCGCGCATCAACGTTTCGGTGAGCACGAGCGTTTCATCGGTCGTGGCACGCGGAATCAGAACAGAGAGCGCGTGGACGAAGTCGAGGAGTGAACCGCGATCAGTGTCGGGACCTGTGTATGTCAGTTCCGCGCTGCCGTAGGTTTGATGCAGCGTCGTGTCGGGCCCAAGAAGAAGAGGAATCCCGCGGGCGAGCTGGAGCACGGCGGGCGAAGCGGGATCGAAGAGAGGTGTCGATTCTCGAAGCACACCTGCAAGGAGAGAATGTTCGACATCGATGTATTCGTAATAGCGACTGCCATCGCTTCGGAGCGCTCGTCCGCCCGAATCGCGCGGCACATCCATCTCTCCCACCACGCGGAAAGGGCTCGGGATCTCGAGAGGTGCGCCGCTCGCATCGGCGAAACGGCCGAGCGCATCGATGTCCGCCAGCCCATCACTGTTCATGTCGACGAACGGCGCGACGATGTTGCCACCTGCGGGGGAGGCCATTCCTCGTGAATCGCGAACGACGGCCCATCGCGGGGTGGAGCTGATACCGAAAAGAGGATCCTGACGCTCCAAGAGTTCGCGTGTGAGCTCCAACGTGGTGCGCTGTCCGTCAGGTGCAGGTTCGGGCAGCTCGAAGGTCGCCATTTCGAATGCGAGCGCTCGCTGGAGCTCGCGCATCTCAGCGGCGGCGACTCCATCACTGGCGTCTTCTTCATCGTCAGGAAGATCGACCAAGGTGCGCAGCAAAAGACCAGTGAAGTCGTCGAACTCTGGATACGCGAGCACGGATTGCATCAAGCCGAGCGCGAGGTGGCGGGGCACGTACCCTTTTCGCGTGCCGACGCGCGCCAAGGCCTCCAAGGCTTCGCGATCTTCGATCAGCAAATCCAAGAGCTCTGCCGTGAGCTCGGTGTTGTGTGGAAGATAGGCCCCTGGCGGATCGTAAAGGGGAAGGAGCTCTCCCATGAAGTGAGCGAGATCGTCTGTGATGGCCTCGGGCAATACGCGATCGAGCGCGCGTGCGAGGCGCACACGGTTTTCCATGAGAAGGGCCAGCCGCGGTGGTGCGTCCGAAGGAAGTGGCGCTTCCCCACGACAGATGGGTTTCCAGCGCAACCCCATGATGTCCGTTGGGTTCGCTTCAGAAGCCATTCGTTCGCAGAAGACGCGGACGATCTCTTCGCCGAGTGTGCCACGTGAGACAGGCACTCGATTTACATCGAAGGTCGAACAACCAACTGAGATCCACACGAGGAACAGAGCGAAGAAGACACGTGTCATAAGCACACTCGGCGTTGCAGAGGTGGGGCGCGGCGTGCGTAAGATGACATGGAGTCGGTGTGGCGGGGAGGCGGAGAGCGGGAGTTTTCACGCACCATGCGTTGCTCGAAGCCCACTTCTTCGCTAGATGTGCGGCCAAGTGCCCGAAATTTGGACGATTCGTCGCGTCGTGCGTTGGAGCACCGATGATTTTGCCGGGCGCGGTATCGAGTCGGCGCGTCTCGACGCAGAGCTGCTCGTAGGGCACGCGCTCGGCATCGATCGTGTGAAGTTGTATATGGATCTCGAGAGGCCGCTCACACCGGACGAACTCGCGCGAATTCGTGAGCTCGTGGTGCGACGCCGTGCACGCGAGCCCATCGCGTATATCCTCGGGCGCCGCGAGTTCTTTGGCCGAAACTTTCGAGTATCGAAGGCAGTCTTGGTGCCGCGTCCCGATACGGAAGTCTTGATCGAACGAGCGCTCGAGTCGTTGCCGAATGAGGGGACCGTTCGAGTGTTGGATTTGTGTACAGGCAGCGGCTGTATTGCCGTGACGCTTGCGGCGGAGCGTTCGAATGTGGAAGTGGATGCGACGGACCTGAGCCCTGACGCGCTCGAGGTGGCATCCGCGAATGCGCGCGCGCTGGGCGTCGAAAGCCGCGTTCGTTTGTACGAAGGAGATCTGTTCGGTGCCTTGCCGGAGAAGCGCGAGTACGGGCTCATCGTGTGTAATCCTCCGTACATTCCGGAGACGGAGCGCGCGTCTCTCGCACCGGACGTCGAAGCGTTCGAGCCCGCGCTCGCGCTTTTTGGTGGAAGAGATGGGTTCGAGGTGTTGACGCGGCTTGCCGCCGAGGCGTTGACGTGGCTCGCAAAAGACGCTTCGATCCTGGTTGAAGTCGGAGCGGGGCAGGCTCCGGCTGTTTCGGAGTTGTTTGCGGCGGCGGGGCTTGCCGAGATTCGGACACATGTGGATCTCGGCGGGCATGAGCGCGTGGTCGAGGCGCGTTCAACTTGAGCAAACGCCTTCGGGATGCAAGGCTCGAACATGACGCATCGAACCACATTCTTGATTGCGCTTCGTGTCTTCACGAGCGCCTTGGTGCTGGCGCTCTGCACATTCAGCAACGGAGCGCGCGCACAGACTCCAGTGAATGAAGAGGACGATGGAAGAAAGGTGGACTTCATTTGGCTCGAGGTCGAAGGCGGCGCCTCGTACGTCGATTTGATCGCGCTCGAGCAGAATGCGTTCGCGGGCGGGAGGGGGACTTCGACTGGATTTTCCGAGACCTCGGGCGTGGGCCCGATGTTCGGCGTGGGCCTTGGATTTCGTGTCTTCTTCCTCGCGCTCGGGGCGCGCGCCACGCTCGCGAGTTATCCGGGATTCGAGATCGGCACGGTGGGCGCAGAAGTTCAGTTTCGTCTTCCCGTGCCTGTCGTGGAGCCATGGATTCGCGTGGGCGCGGGCTATGCGTGGCAAGGGAACGCGAACTATGCCGATCCGATGATGAGCTCATCGACGGTGCATGGATGGGCCATCCAAGGTGCGCTCGGGGTCGATATTTTCCTCGCGTGGTGGTTCAGCCTGGGGATCGGTGTGGGGGTCGATTTCCTCAACATGACTCGGCAAGCCGACCCGAGGCAGCCGTGCATGGGCGTGACCGAGTTTTGTCCAGCACGTGAAGGCGATGCGATCGGCGCACAGGGGCGCGTGTTCATCCAAGTAGGCCTTCATTTTTGACTGAAAGCCTCTTTGGAGTGTTCCGTGGGAGTGAAGTCCACCCTCGCAATGGAGGGTGGAGTGTTCCGTGGGAGTGAAATCCGCACTCGCAATGGAGGGTGGAGTGTGCCGCGCGAGTGAAGTCCACCCTCGCAGTGCACGCAGGATCCTTGTGATCGCAGGTCCACGACACGCTCGAACCACGTATGCTCATCCCACGGAGGCTTCGTGAAGCGATTTTCGGTGTGGTTGCTCTTCGCGATCGGCTTGTGCGGTTGTCCAGGACGCAATCCGCGCTCTGATGCAGGGCCCATCGATACGGGAACCGTCGATGCCGACTTCGTGGATGCAGGGTCCGTGGATGCCGCGATTCCACTGGACGCGCATGTCGATCCTGAAGACGGCACCGTCGTGGCTCGACCTGCAGAGGTCGTGCGCATTGGCGAGGGTGGAATCCTGCTTCGCGGAACGGTCTTGGCGCCCGATGGTCCCCTCGAGAACGGCGAGGTGTTGATCGTCGGAGATACGATCGTGTGCGTCGCAGAAGACTGCTCTTCCTTGGCTTCGGCGGGCACGGTCACGATCATCGAGACCCACGCGACGATCGCCCCTGGTCTCATCGATGCCCACAATCACCTCTCGTACAACTTCCTTCCCGAGTGGGTGCCGAGCGACATGCGCCTCTTTGGCAACCGCTATGAGTGGAGGGGGAACGCCGAGTACCGCGCGCACGTCGAGCCCGAGGCGAGACTCGAATCGTGGGGCACGGGTGATCCTAGAAACCGACAACACATGTGCGCGGCGCTGCGTTGGGGAGAGCTCCAGGCGATCGTTCATGGGACGACGACGATGATGGGGCAGTGTCCGAATCGAACCTGCATCCATGGGTTGATGCGGAACGCAGAGCACCACCATCAGCTCGGAACGAACCGCATGCGAACGACGATCTCGGGTGCATGCGAGACCACGCTGAACGACTCGGCTCGGGTCGCCTTGGTCAACGCGTTCCGCAGCGGGACGGCGACCCGACATATGGTGCACATGGCAGAGGGAACCGCGGGAGGCGGCGTGGCCACGGATCCGACCCGTGAGCTCGACTGCTACGCCGGTCGCTATCGTGCGACGACCTCGCTTCTCTACGACGAAGACGGCTCTCCTTATCGCGCAGGTGTGTTCATTCATGCCGTTCCGTTCACCCAGGCCGATCTCGAAGAGGCGGCGATGGCAGGGGTGCACTTCGTGTGGTCGCCTTCCAGCAACCTCGTACTGTATGGGCGGACCGCGCCGATTCAGCAGATGCTGGAGATGAATCTACCCGTCGCGCTCGGGCCGGACTGGACGGTGTCGGGGAGCGACGACCTGCTGACTGAAATGCATTTTGCGTTGGACTGGGCGCTCGCCGAGCAGATCCCTCGAGTGAGCCCCGAAGTGCTGGTGCGGATGGCCACCGAGATGGGAGCGAGCGCCGTCGATCTCGCGGATTCGATCGGCAGACTGGCTCCAGGCCTGCGCGCCGATGTGGTCGTCTTTGGGCGCACGGGTGCCGATCCTTACGAGGCGGTGACCGACAGCCGAGCCGAAGACGTGCGTCTCGTCATGATCGATGGAGTGGCGTACTACGGCGATATGAATCTCGAGGAGAGCACCGCGGCCAACCCGTTGTGCGAAACGATCGACGCGTGCGGCACGCCGAAGTTTTTGTGCGCCGCAGGCACCACCGCAGAAGCGACGGTGGGCGCAGAGACCGTGGATGAAATCGAGTTGCTCCTCCGAGGCTATCTCGATGGCGGCTGGTCCGGAGGAGCATTCATGTTGAATGGAACCGACCTCACGCCACTCATCGACTGCGGTCTCTAAGATGGACGTGATGATGTTGCACGAGTGAAAACCACACGGCATATGTTGCGACATGTATTCTCATGTCTTACCGCTTATAATTCTTGTGTTTGGATATTCGCTTGTCGCTTGTGATCGTCCAATGGACGCTGACCTTCATGATGGAGGGAATCCAACGGACGCTGACCTTCATGATGGAGGGAATCCAACGGACGCTGACCTTCATGACGGAGGAACGCTTCCCTCGTGCATTCCTAACGAATGTGCGTCGTCATGGGTTGTAGAGGCGGATGGTGCACAGTGGATCGAAGAGGGCGATGAGCTCCGTTTCGAACCATGTTCGACGACCCCAGCGTGCTCGACAGCGCAGCTGCGTATGGAGCCATTGCCCGATGGGGCAAGCTTCGATCCGGAATCAGGTGTGCTTTCGTGGACGCCTCGGCTGGACCAAGCGGCGTTGTGGCATCTGGAACTCGTGTCGAGTGAAACGGATGAAAGAGTTCCTCTCACGATTGGAGTCGCAGATCGCTTCGACGCTCCCGGCAACACGCCGCCGATCGATATCGAGGGATACACGAGTGAGTTCGGTCTGCCGGTCATCCATGTGAGGTGGCACAGTGATGATCCGAATTACTGTCGTGACGACGTCCGTCGGGACGCAGTGCCGGCCGACATCATGATTGGGGGGCATCTTTACGAGCAAGCCGAGATGCGCTGTCGTGGCGCGACATCGCTGGCCTTTCCGAAGAAGAGCTTCACCTTGCGATTCGCGAGCGCCGATCCTTTCATGGGTGAAGGCAAGCTCGCTCGTTTCGACGGTCGCCGGCGGCTCATCTTGACTCAGACCTTCGATGACAGCTCCCAAATCCGCACGAGGCTCGCGTTTGAGTTATGGAACATGCTCGATCCCGAGCACATTCGCATCGAGCAATCCACGGCTATCGTCTACGTCGATGGCGAGTATCAGGGGCTCTATCAGGTCACTGATGACGTTGGAGATCATTTGCTCGCTGCTCAAGGATTGAACAAAGACGGCAATCTCTTCAAATCCGAATCTCACAGCGGCGATCTACGCGCGACGCGCAATGGTTCTCCCAAATTGCCCATCTGGGCTGGATACGAAAAGGCAGAAGGGGAACCCGAGGACGATTTCACCGACCTCGTCGAGTTGCTCGAGTGGGTGTCGTACACCACCGACGAGGATTTCGCGTCTCAGATTGACTCGCGGCTGCGCACTGAAGATTTCGTGCACTGGTATGTTTTCTCGACGGTGATCATCGCCGACGATAGTTACGGCAAAAACTCTCATCTCTACCACGATCCCAGTGATCCAACGTCGCGATGGCGTTTCGTACCGTGGGATATGAACGCGTCATTCGGGCAAAATTGGGCGTCATGGCGCGTGCCGCCCACGACTGAACCTCCTTTTTCTGGAGGGCCATTTCGAGCGAATGGTGTTTGGGAACGGATGGCGAATATCGATTCTCTGCGCATGAGGCTCGAAGAGCGATATTTCGAGGCGTTGCGTAATGAGATGAATGTCGATGCGGTGATTGCGCTGATCGATGAGATGACAGCAGAGATCGCGCCGTCAGCACGTCGCGACGATCGCAAGTGGCACGAGATGCGGCGCAGTTATCCGCTGTGGGCCGCGCGTACCGACTTGAATGAGTTCGATGCGGAGATCGCGTATGTCCGCAATTGGACGCTCGAGCGTTGGGCGTTCGTTGCGGGTGCGGAGTGAGGCGAGCTTCAGCGCCGCCGGAAACGCAACGCCCCTTCGAGCACGGCAGCGAGCCCCATCAGAGCGAAGAACCATGACGAAAGTGGACGATGCACGACGCGTGCTCCCTCCGATTCGTCTCCGCGTTCGTCCGAGGTCTCCGGGACCTCGCCCAAAGAAAGATCGCTCTCCGAAATCGGTGCTGCGATGACGAAGGCCGAGCGAGGGGCTTCGGCGAGCGGACCGCCCGAGCTCGCCATCTGTACGCGCCATGCGCCTGGCATGACGGCATCGGAAAGATCGATCGGTCGTTCGAGCTCGGTGCCGTTTCGTTCGATCACTTGACCCCCCGGACCGATCATGACGAGCTCGGTCGTGTCGCGAGGGAGCGTGAGCGTGGGTGCATGTCCGGGAGCAAAAGGCGCGTCGGGCATCGCGCCTTTGGGGGCGAGCGTACGCAGCACTCGAACGATGAGCGGCAAAAAGCCTGGTCGATACGGCAAGTCACTCCACTCGTCGTCGAGCGTCGTTCCGAGCATCGCCATGCGATGATCCTCCGAGAGCACGAGCGCCGCTGATCCGTCGCTCCATCGAAGGGCGATCTCCGCGCTAGGGTTGGGCTCGAGCACGAGTCGATGGTGGGCGCGCACCGCCGAAAGCCCGGTCGGGCCGGGCGGCAAGATGGCGCTGTCATCACTGTGTTCGAGCCCCACGCTCTCGCCAGCTGCGATGCTCACGATGCGCGCGGGCATGTGCGACAACGAGACGCTTCCGGGCTCGATGTTCGAGCCCGCTGCGATGAGGAGCCCGCCGCCGCGTGCGAGATGTTCTTCGACCCGTGCACGGACCGCAGGGCGCGTTCGTAACGACACGTTGGCCAGCACGACGACATCGACTTCGCTCGGAGGCGTCGAGAGGAACGTTTCGGGGTCCACTGCGCGCGATGTGAACGAGCCCATCTCACGCGGCGCGAGCGAGAGCGCTTGCGAGACGAAGCGCACCTCTTCTCCTCCTCCGCCCAATCGGCGTTGCCCGAGCGGACGCGGGTCGCCATCCACCAGGAGCACACGAGGTGCGGAACGGGGACGCAAGAGCAGACCGCGGCGGTCATCGATCGGCATGGCGTCGAGCGCATCGCTTACAATGACTGCTTCTGCGCTCGGATCGCTGCCCGTGGGCATCGCGATCTTCAAAAGGGCCGTTCCTCGACCTCGTTCGATCGCGACCTCTGCGCGTGCGATTTCGTTGCCGGCGTGCCTCAGCGCGACCGGCACCTCCGTGATGCGCGGAGCGCCGAACGAACGCACCTCGACCGCGACCGCGAGCGTATCGGGCTCAGTCGGATCGGGGCTCGCTGTCACGTCAGAAATCGTGATGTTGGGCGTATCTTCGTCTGGACCCACCCGCTCGAAGTCGATCGGTACATCGCGTTGCTGTGCTTGCAACTCATCGAGCTCGGCGTGGCGTGCGAAGTCGGAGAGTACGATCGCACGGCGCGCTGGATGGCGAGCGCTCGAGAGCTGCCTTCGTGCGAGCGCGAGGGCAGGGCCGATGGCCGTGCCTCTCGCAGTGTTCGCGTGGATCGATTCGAGACCCGCGCGGACACGTTCGAGCTCTTCCGTTCGAGGGACGAGCACCCGCGGCGGCTCGCCCGCCATGACGAGGCTTGCCTCCGAACCGGCGGGGAGTGAATCGAGGATCTGGTGGGCGCGTTGGATCGCATGCTCGAGCGTGCTTTGACCGCCCGTGTTCCTCGACATCGACATCGAATCGTCGAGGACGAGCACGATGCTCGTAAGCCGTCCATCCCCCCACGCGAGATTGGAGAGAAGAAACGGCATCGCGAGCGCGATCGCGGCGAGCGTGACGAGCCCAATGCGCGCGGCGAGGAGCGCGAGATCGACGATCCGCACGCGCTTGCGGCTCGAGACTTCGGCCTTGCGCAAGAGTGCGATGGTCGGCAGCGCCCGAACGGGCACGTCGCGACGGCGAAGCAAGTGCGCGACGATCGGGAGTGCGATCGCGGCGAGCGCAACGAGCGCCCACGGTGCAGCAAACCCCATCTCAGCTCCGTCTCTTTCGTTTCGCGAGCATGTCACCGAGGACATGCTCGATCGGCTCGCCGACACGCAAACGGCGATACTGCGCGCCCGCCGCAAGACAGCGCGTTTGGCACGCATCGAGGAAGGCGCGAAGCTCGGCGAGATATCCCTCGCGCAGCGCGGTGGGATCGGCTTCGAGGGAGGACTCTCCTTCGAGTCCCACGAACCGCGAGGGGCCTTCGAACGGAAGGTCGAGCTCGTCGCCGTGCATGATCTGAAAAGCCCATACCTCGTGACCGCGACGCGTGAGCTTCTCGATGGTCGCGAGCGGCGCGTCCGAAAAGTCGAGAAAATCGCTGGCGATGGCGACGAGTCCTCGTCGACCGGAGCGCTCGGCTGCCAAATGCAGGGCGCGCTCCAAATCCGTGGGTGCTTCTTTGGCGATGGCCATCCCGAGCTCATTCCAGACGAGCTCGAGGTGTGCAGGTCGCGAGCGCGCAGGCAGCGAACCCACGAGAGAGTCGGCGAAGCGCATCACACCCACCGCATCGCCCTGGGTGAGGAGCACGAGGCCGAGCGCGGCGAGCAAGGTCGCCGCATATTCGCCCTTCGTGAGCTCTGCGCCGTAATCCATCGAACCCGACGCGTCGAGCACGAGCTGCGCGCGGAGCTGCGTCTCCTGCTCGAAGCGCTTGATCGTGTGGCGATCACTCCGCGCATACGCGCGCCAATCGAGCAGGCGTAAATCGTCGCCAGGTCGATATTCACGATGCTCGACGAAGACGACGCTCGCACCGCGATGCGGGCTTCGGTGCAAGCCCGAGAGCACTCCTTCGACCACGCGCCTCGCCTCGAACGTGAGGTGCGCGACGCGGGCGCGGAGCTCGGGATCGAGGAGTCTCTTGTCTTCGCGACTCACGGCACGAATCTCATTTCATTCGCGTTCCATCGAGCAACTTCGAGACGAGCTCGGACGAGCGCATGCCTTCTGCATCGGCCCGGAAGTTGGGGACGATCCGATGCCGCAGAATGGGCATCGCGAGGGCACGGACGTCTTCGATTTCCGCGGCGAAACGCCCCTCGAGCACAGCACGTGCTTTTGCGGCGAGCACGAGCCCCTGAGAGGCCCTTGGACCCGCGCCAAATGCAACGTATTGCTTCACGAACTCGGGCGCTCCTTCGGACTCAGGGCGCGTGCTGCGCACCAATTGAACCGCATGTTCGATCACGTGCGGCGCGACCGGAACGCGGGGCACGAGCTCTTGGAACTCGAGGATCTCTTCGCGGCTCAGCACCGCTTGGGGCGCCTCGTCCAAGGGAGCCGTGGTGCGCCGTACGATCTCCATCTCTTCACTGGCGCTCGGATAGCCGACGTCGATCTGAAAAAGAAAGCGATCGAGTTGAGCTTCGGGGAGCGGATAGGTGCCTTCCTGCTCGATCGGGTTTTGCGTGGCGAAGACGAGATAAGGCTGCTCGAGTGGATAGGTCTTGCCGCCCGCGGTGACGCGGCCTTCGGCCATGGCTTGAAGGAGCGCGGCTTGGGTCTTCGGCGGCGTTCGGTTGATCTCGTCTGCGAGGAGCACATTCGTGAACACCGGCCCAGGGATGAAGCGGAACCGCCGCTCCATCGTGGCGGCGTCTTCTTCGAGCACATCGGTTCCGGTGATGTCCGAGGGCATCAGATCGGGCGTGAACTGGATGCGACCTGATTCGAGCGAGAGCACTTCTGCGAGGGTCGCGATGAGCCGCGTCTTGGCCAACCCCGGAACCCCCACGAAAAGCCCGTGGCCGCGCGCGAAGAGCGCGACGAGCAGCAAATCGATGACAGACTCCTGCCCGACGATCTTCTTTTTGATCTCGGCGACGAGACGTTGTTTCGAGGCGGCAAGACGGCGGATCCGTTCGACATCCGAGCCTTCGTTGTCTGCCACCCCAGGAGCCATGTTTTCTGCACTCACATCCATCGGTTTTCGCCTATAGCATTGGTCAAGGGGCGCGGTGCTCCGCGCTGAGATCGCGACAAAGTCCGTGCTCGCGCGCTTGCTCCTCCTCGTTCGAAGAAGCTTGTGCGAGATCACAATGGGGTTGGGGGTCGAAGGGGTTGAGGAAGAGCGCCTCTCGGCTCGCTTCGATCGCCGCCTCTCGCTCTCCGCGGTTCAGATGAGCCGAACCGAGCACCGACCAGAGGGGCGCATGATCGGGCCATCGTTCGAGCAAAGGACGGAGCACTTCGATCGCGCGCGCTGCATCGCCACCGGCGAGCGAGGCACGTGCGAGGCGGCTGCCGACGATCGGATCGCCATCGGCGCTCTCCCACGCACGGGTGTATTCGCGGGCGGCTGCAAGCGGCCTTTGTCTTGCCCAGAGGAGGTCTCCGAGGCGCACGTGTCTTCGAGCGCTCTCGATGCGAACTTCGTCTGCGTCATCGGGCTCCGATTCCCCATGTCGGAACCGCAAACGTTCGAGCTCGGGTCGATTTCCTCCGGGCATTTGGCGAAGCGCGAGATCATGGCGCCATCCGTCCTCGATGGCGTCCCATGATTCATTGGCCACCTCCGAAAATGCGTCTCGCGCATCGATCCCATTCGCCACGCGTGCGACGACGTCACGGAGCCCGCGTGACCCGTGTAAACGGCGGAAGCGCTCGACGAACGTAGAGACTTGCGCGAACGCAAGCGCGGCATCTTCAGCGCTCGGGAGCATGGCGATCGATGGATGAAGCCTATCGAAAGGGAGGAGCGCACGATTGCGCACGGCTTGTCCCAGAAGGAAATCCGATGCCGGATCCAACCGCACGGTGGGCTCGATCCCGCGCCACGAGCGCTCGAGAAGGCGAGCAAACCCTTCTTGCATCCACACGGGCGCGCGATCACGCGATGCGTGCGACAGCACGAGGTGCACGAATTCATGGCCGAGGGTGTCGGCCCATGGATAGCCGCGAACCAACGCCCGTGGGCTCGTGATCATCAAGCGGTCCCACTTGCAAAGAGCGATGGTGCCCGTGCGCTCGATCTCTTCGACGGTCAGGCTCGAGACCTGCGCGAGGTTCGCTGGCGTCGGATGAATCTCGATGCGAATCGGCCCTGGGACGCGCACGCCCAGCTCGCGCTCGAGCGCTCGATCGGCCGCGGCCACGATGTCGATGGTGTAGCTCGCGAGGATTCGGTCCGGACCCGGCGCGAAGCGCACGATATATCGCCCATCCGAAGAGCGCTGCTCCACATAGTTCTGCGTGAGCTCGCGCGTTGCCCACATGAGCCGATACACTTCGACGCGCTCTTGGCGCGAACGAATCGAGTTGGCGAGCACGACGGCCGCCGCGCCATCGAGCGTCGCACCCGAGTAGTCTCCGCGAATGAAGCGCAGCATGGCGCGCTCGAAGCGCACGTCCGCATCGCGCGGATACGCATCCATGAGCGCATCGATCTCCGAGCCCGACTCCTCGATGCGAAGCTCGTCGAGCAGCATGGCAGCGCGTCTCAACCGCGCGCCATCTTCTCCGGGCGGAAGCGCGTGCGCCAAAGGTGCGCTCGCCGCGAGCCAACCCATGGCGATGGAGAGCAGAACGGCGCGCTTCATCGCAACAGACTTTCGTAATATCGGCGCACCGATTCTTCGTATCCATCGGGCGGCGCATCATGCATGGCATCGAGCAAACGTCGTCGGAGCTCCATGGGGCCTTCGAAGTCGCTGCGATCACGGATGCGAACGCGGCCTGCGACTTCGGGGCGCGATTGTCCGCCTTCGCCCCCTCCACCCCCAGAAGAGCGTTGTCTTTCCGAATCGAGTTGCTCACGCAATTCAGTGAGTCTTCGTGCGGCTTCCTCCTGCGCACGCGCGGCGTGAGCCGGATCCGTGCCGTCGAGGTGCCGCGCGCTCTCGTTCATCCACTGGCTGATTTCACGGAGCGCTGCCGAAGCTTCGGGCGAGAGCGGCGTTCCATCCGGGCCCTGTTCGAACGCCCCTGCAAGATCGGATGCTGCGCGCTCTGCTTCGCGCTGTCGCGGTGCATCGGCTCGCATCTGTCCGCTCTCACTCGCGTCGAGATGTGAACCGAGACGAGGAAGGGCGTCGTCCAGCGCACGTCGGAGATCGCGAAGTTGCCTTTCGGCATCGTTCGCGGCCTGCGCTGCACGCGCGGTGTGTCCGTCATGTCCCGAAAACATCATCGCATCGAGCGACAAATCGCGCGCGAGGTTGCCGAGCTCTTCCCCGGCGCTCTCGACCATTCGGTTGGCTTCGCCGAGGTCGCCCGTAGAAAGCGCGTCTTCCGCGTCGTGCAAGCGTTGCCTCACGGCATCGATCGCTTCCCTCTCCATGCTCGAAAGACGCTCCCGATCGATGGGGGCGAGCGCCTGCCGGATGTTTCGCGTCCGCGGTGCGAGGCGCCGCGCATTCTCGCTCCCACGCTCACCCGCTCGCTCGAGCGCGCGCCGTGCGGCCGCCGCACGCACCTCGGTCGTGCGCCGTGCGAGCTCACGTTGCTCCGCTTCGAGGCCCATCATGCGATCGTAAGCGTCGGCCAGGGCGCGGTTGCGCGGACCAAACCGCTCTTCGGCGAACGACTCCTCATGGTTGCCGAGCGCGCCTGCCAGTGCGTCGATCTCTTGCTCGAGCCGAGTCAGCGCCTGCTGCGCCGCATCGAGATTGCCGCTCTCCACGGCTTGCCTGATCGCGGCGAGAGCATCCTGGCTTTCGGCGGCTTCGTTCTGACGCGCGTTGGCGAACTCCTCTGGCACGGTGGTGCCGAGGCGCGACATGCGTGCGCGCAAATCGGCGAGGCGCTGCTCGGCACGCGCGATGGCCGAGAGCAACGCGGCGCGTGCTTCGGGCGTGTCCGCGCGCCGCAGTTCTTGCAAGAGAGACGCGATCTCACGCCTCAGCGACTCGAGCTCGCGCGCGATCTCGGCCGCGTCGCCGATGCGGGCCCGTGTCAAGAGATCGTTCAGGAGAAGAACGTCTTCTTCGAGCTCGGCGACCATGCGCTCATCGGCGCGCTGCCGCGCCGAAAAGCTGCCCAGCGTGGCGCCGTGGAGCTGTTCC
Organism: uncultured Sandaracinus sp.; assembly: GCA_964481145.1. GTDB lineage: Bacteria > Myxococcota_A > Polyangia > Polyangiales > Sandaracinaceae > Sandaracinus. The sequence continues at coordinate 165,230 of CAYZTA010000002.1, read as the reverse complement.
TCGGCCTGGTCGATGCGGCGGACACGTCGAGCGGCCTCGCCGTAGAGCGCGGCATCCTGAGGCGCTACGCCGCTTCGGGCGTGGGTCGCGAATTCCGAAAGCGCGCGCACGAATCGCTCCGTTCCGCTCCGCAGCGATGTGCGTCGAGCCCGCGCCGCGTTTTCTTCTTCGGGAGCGAGAGTCTCGAGACGATCCGCCAACGTATGGATCGCGAGGTCGACGAGCGCATCGAGCTCCGCGAGCGACTCTTGCCGGCGGGTGGCCGCCGATGCCACGGTGAGAGTGCGCGACGATGAACGACCCACATGAGGCCCCGTCACGTCGTCGTTGTCCGCGGCTTCGATCCACACCTCGACGCGATCGCCTGGAGCGACCTCGAGCTCCGCGATCGAGAGAATGTCGCTGCCCGTCCAATGCGCGATGGACGGCTGGGGAGTGAGCACACGGCGACGCTGCTCACGTCCTTCCGGAAATCGCACCACGAGATCGATGGAGCCAATTCCTACGTCGTCACTGACGTCTGCGATCACGGCGATGCTCTCGTCGGGCTCGACGGTGGCGTCTTCATTCGGCGTGATCATCACGACTGCGGGCGCTTCGTCGGGTACGATGCGAATCGATCGCGCCGTGGCATCGCGCACCCAGGTGCCATCGCTCGTTCTCGCGCGAAGTCCGAGCGCGCTATCGACCCTCGAAAGAAAGCGCGCGCGAACATGTTCGCCGTCCACCGTCATCGCGATGCGGGCCCCTGCGAACTCGAGCTCAGCGGCGGAGGCGTCCATTCGCACTCGCCCCGAGAGCTCCACGGTCGTCCCCGCGGGCACCTCGAGCCGAGTCATGTCGCGAACGATGCGGGGCTCACGCGCGAGATACGAGGGAAAAACGAGACGCGCTTGCACATCGTTGAAAGCGGCTGCGATCGGCGTGCCGGTCTCGTCGTGCTGTCCCGGATGAAGCAACGCCCACGTTCCCCCTGCCGCGCGATCCACTGCGAAGACGAACACGATCGCGCCGAGCACACCCATGAAACCTACGCCGATGGAGGGGTGTTTGAGCCAAGTCCATGGAACGACTCGAGAAGGAGGAATCTCTCCCAGTTCTCGTCCGACCTGCTCGACATGGGCGAGGACGAGCTCTCGCGAAAGACCGTCCTCGGCTTGGATGAGCTCGAATGCGGAGCGCGCTCTCGAGACCAGATCGGAGCGCACGCTTCCGAGCAAACGAGAAGCCCCTCCACCGACCCACCGCCGCGTGGGCCGGAGGGTCAGGATGAAGGTCCCGAGGACCCCGGCGAGCGTGATGGCCCAGACCATCGCGACGGCTTTTCCACCCGCCAGCGGTCCCGCCGTCCACGCCCCCAACGAAAAGAGGAGCGCTCCGGCGCCCACCCCCGCCACAATTCCCCGTGCGATGAGGAAACATGCCGCTCGCAGCCGGAGTTGGGCGAGGTAGCGATCGAGCATCGAGGTGGCCGGAGGGCGAAGCACTGAGCCAACATACATGGGCAGCGTTCGTCTGTGTTGCCACCCGAACATCGAATCCTGCCGACGGATTTATCAGTGCGACATGGAGACTGCGGGCAGCGAGAGCGGATCGAGCGGAGAAAGCGTTCGGAAGCTGAACTCAGGGGTGGGTGTGACCGATGTACATCCACCCAGATCATCACTGGCCCAGAGGGGTCCTTCGTACGCATCCCCCACCAACCAAGCGTGCATGATTGGAGAGCGCTGCCCACACATCGGCTCTTCATACTCGTAAATCGAAGCAGGAGGCTCTCCTTCCCCTGAATGGGGGAGCACGGGATTCATGCACGATGCATCCCGAAAGAGGCCATCGCTCCTCGATTCGAAGCGCGAAGGCACGCAGCGGTGACCGCCATTCGTGAATGGCGCCACTTCACAACGCTGTCCTGACGCGAGCACGAAGGGCTCGTACGAGCCGTCGACGAGAAGAACGGGCGCATCTTCGTACGCGTAGCCACGCAGACGCGTTTCTCCATCACCGAGCACAGTGGGGTCGAGCGGCACGAGCTCGGAGGTGATCTCTTCACCGATTCGGTAGACACCTTCTCGCTCTGAGATTTGGTAAGGAAGGCAATTTTCGCCACTGCGGTGATAGGCCATGCCGGTGATTCGTGGGCCGGCCCGGTGGGCGTGACGTCTGGCGATCTCGCCTCCGACGGAGGGGAGCAACACCGAGACGGTATGTGGAGCGGGGCACTCCTCGAAGAGTCCTCCACTCGCGAGCGGACCATCCGTGCAGTTCGAATCGGCGAAGAGCTGGAAAATCGGGCGGACTTGAAAAAAAGTGTCTGGGAAGCAGCGCAGGTTTCCGTCGGGATCGGGAGCTGGTGTGCACGGGCCCAATGACGCGTCGCTGAGCCCTTCGACTCTTGCCGTTCCGTCCTCTGCAATCAGGACCCGAGCGCTCAGCCGATCCGAAATTCGCTGCTCGACGCGGCGCGCTCGCACGAACGAACTCGCAGCCCAAACGTCTCCTGGAATATAGGCGCGACTGTTTGGGCTGGGCTCAAAGTCAAACGGACCCTCGCAAGACTCGCCCTGGTGGTAGTACGTCAGCGGAAGATCGATGGCGTCGAGCCGACGAACGATCGACCGCGTTTCGCAGACACCTTCCGGCCTCTCATGCTGAATCATGTAAGGGGTAGAAAGACAGTCGGCGAAATAAGTGTAATGGAATTGGTCAGAGCAAGCAGGATCGCGGGAATAAGGGACATTGTCGATGTCGACCCTGGGCTCGGGCAAACAGCGAAGCGCCCCATCTTCGGCAGGCACGAACGCACAGCGGACCTCCAGCTCTTTGTCCCAGAAGCCCACGAATGCGGGTGGGGCACCGTCGATGTGCACGGTCACGATCTCGAGACGTGACCCCGACACGAGGCCCGGGACGAGTGGGATGAGAGACTCCGCGGGAGTCGTTCCGTCAGGGGCCGCAGCGTCGGTGACGTGACCGGAGGGCTCCGAGCATGCGCACATGCCAACGACAAGGAGAGATGACCAAAAGTAACGATGAGTCATGAGGCACGACGAGGATACCCGCAGCCCGCTTTGGAAGGACACCCTTTTGGGGGACGATCATGCAATCGATCGCCTGAACCCCCCGCGTTCGCCTCGAATCGACGTGACTTCGGGGGGTTGCTCGCAGGATTCTGCATCGGACACCTTGCAATGAGCCCCGCTCGGTGAGAAACGTGCGCGGGTCTCATCGAGACCCTTTTAAATTGTTGCGATTGCGGCCAATGTGGAGGCCCCATGCAGAGGACCATTCCCGAGAGCACCCGTGAGCACGCTGATCTGGCACTCGCGGTGTACGTCGAAGAACTTGCCGCCCGCCGGCGCGTTCTCTTCGTAGGCGATGCTGCGAGCGCCGTTCCCGAGCGCCTTTCGAGCGTGGCTCGTTCGGTCGAGGTCGTTTCGCCTCGCACCCGAACGCGGGGCACCCGTCGCGGCGGCCGTATTCTCCCTCGACCTTGGCCTTCACCCCAGGATGCCCACTCGTGGGATCTCGTGCTGGTCCCCGATCTCTTGTGGGCCGGAGCGCCAGCGACCGAGCGCATCGCCGAAATGGCCGAGTGGCTCACGCCTCGAGGGGTCCTCGTCGTCGGGGCCGAGGAGCGCGAAGACGGGGTTGATTACGAGTCTCTCTACGGACTTCTGTCGGAGCGTTTCGATTGGGTGCGCATGCTCGGGCAAGCGCCGTTTTCGGGGTGGTCCGTCGTCGACTTCGCGACGCCCCCCGACGAGGTGGAGATCACCTTCGACGGCTCTCTTTTGGGCGGCACGGGTGAGGCGCCGGCGCGTTTCCTCGCGTTGTGCGCCGCCCGCGAGATCGTGCTCGACCCTTATTCGATCGTGCAGGTTCCGTTCGCGCGTCACGAAGAGGCGCCGCGAGCAGACAGCCGAGAGCTCTCGACGGTGCGCGCACGTGCCGAGCAAGCGGAACGCCGTCTCGAGCAGATCGGACAGGAGAGCGCAAAAGACGCACGAAAGCTCGGGGAAGCCCGAGAGCAGGTGGAGAGCCTTGCTCGAGAGCTCGCTGAGGCCCGCAACGAGCTATCGCGATTGTGTGAGCCCCCTCCCGATGAGGATCACACTCGACTCGAATCGGCGCTCGCGGAGCGCGCGCATGAGCTTATCGAGCTACGACACGAGATCGAACGTCGTGGCGTGCTGGTTCGCGATCTCGTGGAGGAGCTGACCGAGCTCAGGCGCATTGCGAATGCAGTCGAGTCGACGCCTCCAATGGGGGCTCCTCCATCGAGTGGATCTTCCGAAGATTGGCCGGAGATGGTGGCGCATGCCCGAGCGCGGGCAGTGGAGGCCGAGGCGGCTGTGGCCGAGATGGGCTTTCGTTTGGATCAGCTCCGCGGTGAGCTCGCGCTTTGCACGAAGAAGCGGGAATCCGAACGTGAAGAGGCGGCTCGAGAGATCGCGCTCGCCCAAGGGACGGCGCGTGGGCTCGCATCGCGTTCGTCCGACCTCGAGCGTGAAGTCGAGGACACGCGTGATCAGCTGAAGCATGCGCTGGCGCGTGTCCATGACGCACCCGTCGAGCACGAACGCGCTGTCGAGCTCGAGGTCGAGTCGCGGAATCTCGCGCGACAGCTCGAACACGCCGAAAAAGAGCTGGAGAGCGTTCGGGATGCGTACGAAGCAGAGCTTCGTGAAAAGCACGCGCAACACAGCTCGGAGCTCGCGCGTTTGAGAGGAGAGCGTGACGGGCTGCGATTGCGTCTCGAAGATGCCGAGATCGCGATTGCTTCGACTCGAACTGCGCCTGCCCTTCGCGAAGAAAGCGCGCTCGACGAAGCGAACGCCGCTCGTGAAAAAGAAACGGCACGAGCCGATGAACTCGCGCATCGATTGACGGTTCGCGACGCGATGATCGTCCGTCTCAAGAGCGAAATGGCGGATCTCGCCGTGACTCGCGACGGTCTTGCGCATCAGGTGCGTGAGCTCGAAAAGACGAGTGCAGAGTTGCGCGAGTCGATCGACTCCGCGCGCAGGTTCGCGGAGGGCCAGGCCGAGAGCGAACGTCAGCACGCACGTGAGCTCGAGAATCGCATGGCTGAGCTCGGACGGGCGCATGAGCGCGAGATGGAGAAGCACGGAGAGACCCGCCGCACGCTCGCTGAAGCGCGTGAAATCTTGGCTCAGCTCGCGAGCGGGTTCGACAGCGACGAAGAACGGCCGAGCGAGTTCGCATCGAGCACCAGCGAGCTTGGTCGTCAGTTGCGCCGCGCCGAGGCACGTGTCGAGGAACTCGAACGAGCGGCTGCCATGGATGCTCGTCCGGAGCGAGACGCCGAGTTCCGGCGCACCCAGCAGCTCTTGGGCGATCGCGATGCTCAGCTGATGGCGCTCGAAGAACGGATTGCCGAAGGCGAGCGGGCTGCCCGCGCGATGCGCGAGGTGTTCGCGGAATCACGTGCAGGGCTCGAGTCGTTGCTCGCCGAGATCGCAAACGATCAGCGCGCCGAGGCCGCAGATCGCATCGCGAGCATGCTCAGGTCGTTGCGGCGGTATTGAGTCGGCGAAGACGGATGGTGAACGCTGGATGGGATGCATGGTACAAAGGTCCATGCATCGCGTTCGCCTGATTGTCTTTGCAGTGCTCGCAATAGCAACTGTGGCCTGCGGAGGGAGCCAATCGGCTTCATCGATCTCTGAGACCGAGTCGACATCGCAGTCCGAAACTGGGTCGGAGCAGAGCGCCGAGGAAGGTGCATTCCAACTTCATCGCTCGGACACCGCGGGTCAGGCTCATGGTGAGCGTCCCTCGGAGATCCAGGCGACGGCGACGATGGCCGCCATGCGACTCTTCGTGGTCGATCCGGACGCCGGGCCGATCCCGGGCATCGTCATCAAGATGACGGGGCCCGACGGCACGGCTTATTTCACTGACGAAACTGATTCGGTTGGCTATGCCGAGGTGCTCGTGCCTGTCGGCGCGAGGTATGAGATCGAATATCTCAGTCTGGGAAGGCGGTCCGTCGCAACGCGGGTGGATGTGCCTTCAGGGCCAAATCAAGACATCCGATTGACCATGCGTCATCGATCGCGACGTCCTCGCAGGGCTGCGCAAGGAGCGGAGGCACCAACACTGGAACAAGCATCCGAGCCGGAGCCCGGATTTGTGCTCGAGGGAGTTCTCTTCGAGAGCGGTCGCGCCACGATTCAAGCTGAGTCATATCCTCGCCTCGATCGCCTCGTCGAGTATTTGTCGCATCATTCGGGCACGCGCATTCGCATCGCTGGACACACCGACAATGTGGGCAATCCACGTGTGAACGAGGCGCTGTCGGAGCAGCGTGCGCAGGCCGTTCGCGACTACCTCATCGAGCACGGCATCGAGAGCACTCGGATCGAGGCCGTCGGCTACGGTGACCAGCAACCCATCGCCTCGAACGACACCCAGGAAGGTCGTCAGCAGAATCGTCGGATCGAAGCGATCGAGCTGTAGCCACCTTCACGAAAATATAACGGCCGCGCTCCTTTCGGAAGCGCGGCCGTTCGCTTGTGTCTACGTCAGACGCTCGTCCTCAGAAGTCCATGCCGCCCGGGCCGTGCGCGTGTCCGCCACCCATCGCGGGCTTCTCTTCCTTCGGAAGCTCGGCGATGAGCGCCTCGGTCGTGAGCATGAGGCCCGCCACCGATGCCGCGTTCTGGAGCGCCGTGCGCACGACCTTCGTCGGATCGATGACGCCAGCTGCGATGAGGTCTTCGTAGGTGTCGTTCGCCGCGTTGTAACCGAAGCCCGCCTTGGCGTTCTTCACCTTGTCGACGACGATCGAGCCTTCGACACCCGCGTTTGCCGCGATCTGACGAAGGGGCTCTTCGATGGCGCGGCGCACGATGCGAACACCGACCATCTGCTCGTCCGAGACCTTGAGCGACTCGAGCACGCTCTGTGCGCGAAGGAGCGCCACGCCGCCGCCGGGAACGATGCCCTCCTGGCTCGCCGCGCGCGTTGCATGGAGCGCGTCTTCGACGCGCGCCTTCTTCTCCTTCATCTCGACCTCGGTCGCCGCGCCGACCTTGACCACCGCGACGCCGCCCGCGAGCTTCGCAAGACGCTCCTGGAGCTTCTCGCGATCGTAGTCGCTCGTGGTGTCTTCGATCTGCTTCTTGATCGTGTCGACGCGGCCCTTGATCTTGTCCTTGGCGCCTGCACCGTCGACGATCGTCGTGTTCTCCTTGTCGATCTTGACGCGCTTGGCGCGGCCGAGATCGGTCAGGGTCACGTTCTCGAGCTTGAGGCCGAGCTCCTCACTGATGACCTCGCCGCCCGTGAGCACGGCGATGTCCTTCAGCATCTCCTTGCGGCGATCGCCAAAGCCAGGCGCCTTGACGGCTGCGACATGGAGCGTGCCACGGAGCTTGTTGACGACGAGCGTCGCAAGCGCCTCACCCTCGATGTCCTCCGCGATGATGAGGAGGGGCTTCTGCTGACGCGCGATCGCCTCGAGCACCGGGAGGAGATCCTTCATGTTCGAGATCTTCTTCTCGGAGATGAGGATGAAGCAGTCCTCGAGGGCCGCTTCCATGCGCTCCGGATCCGTGACGAAATAGGGCGAGAGGTAGCCGCGATCGAACTGCATGCCCTCGACGAAATCGAGGGTGGTCTCGAGGCCCTTGGCCTCCTCGACCGTGATCACGCCTTCCTGGCCGACCTTCTCCATCGCCTCGGCGAGGATCTTGCCGATGGTCTGGTCGCCGTTCGCCGAGATCGTTCCAACCTGGGCGATCTCCTTCGGATCCTTGGTGGGCTTGCTGAGCTTCTTGAGCTCTTCCGTGATCGCTTCCACCGCGCGCTCGATGCCGCGCTTGAGCTCCATCGGATTGTGACCTGCGGCCACCATCTTCGAGCCCTCGCGATAGACCGCCTGCGCAAGGACGGTCGCCGTGGTGGTGCCATCACCCGCCACGTCGCTCGTCTTGCTCGCGACCTCGCGCACCATCTGCGCGCCCATGTTCTCGAACTTGTCAGCGAGTTCGATCTCCTTCGCGACCGTGACACCATCCTTGGTGACCGTCGGCGCGCCGAAGCTCTTCTCGATCACGACGTTGCGACCCTTGGGGCCGAGCGTGACCTTCACTGCGTTGGCGAGCGTGTTGACGCCCGTGAGGATCCGGTCGCGACCGGCCGTATCGTAAAGAATTTCCTTGGCAGCCATGTTCTTCGTTCTCCGTCTTAATCCGAAAGAATGGGAAAAATCACTCGACGATGCCGACGATGTCATCCTCGCGGAGGATCATCATCTCTTCGCCATCGACCTTGATCTCCTGGCCGCTGTACTTGCCGAACAGGACTCGGTCACCAACCTTGACCTCGAGCTTCCGCACCGAGCCGTCCTCGGCCACCTTGCCATTGCCAACCGCGATGACCTTGCCCTCGACGGGCTTTTCCTTCGCGGTGTCGGGGATAATGATCCCGCCCTTGGTCTTTTCTTCTTCCTTGACGCGCTGGACAAGCACGCGGTCGTGCAGGGGACGAATCGCCATCTTTGGAGCCCTCCTAGGGTTCGTGAGTTCACTTCGTTAGCACTCGCGATGAACGAGTGCTGACAACGGGGAGGCAATCTAGGTTGCCGAACCACGGGGTCAAGAGCCCAGCTTCCATTTTTTTGCATTCACAGAAAATGCTGTGACTGTGCGCACTTACATGGGCCTTGCGCGTCGATTGTTCCGTTGGCACTCACATCGCGCGATTGCCAGCGCTCTTTGAGCGATCCCTCCCGGCTCCCCCGACATGGGCTCGAAGGAAACTCCGCGGAGCCAATGCGAAGGAGTACCTTTGAGATGAAGGTGAGTTGGCTCGGAGGTGCATCGTGATTGAAACGTTCACCGACTTGAGGTTCTGGTTCCGTGAGCGGCTCGATGCCGCATTCACCCAACATCGGCTCGATGCGGACGAAGGTACCCGCGCGTACTTGGTCGAGCTCTTGAGCGCGCTCGGAACAGGTCGTCGCCGGGCCCCAGGGCAACGCCCACTTGCGCTTCAACTCGCCGACGCCCGGGATGCGGGAGATGCGCTCGAGCGTTTGCGGATGTATCGCGCATTGGGCGATGAGGCGCTCTGCTTGAGTGGTTTCTTTTCCGATCACCTGGAGCATCGCGGCTTGAGCGCTGGATATGTGCATACGATGGGAGGCGGTGCCTACGAGAATGCGGGCGTATTGGCGATGCACAGCGCGAGTGAGGCGTCGCGAATCGCGGTGTATCGCGAACTTTCTCGAAAATTCGTGCCATTCGCGCAGGTGCTCGACGAACTCCGCGAGACGACCGCGCTCAGGACTCCGCAGGACATCGTGAAGCTTTACGACAAATGGCGTCGCACGCGATCGCCGCGATTGGCCGAGCGATTGAGCGCCGAAGGCGTCCATCCCGTTCTAGGGGATGACAAACCCACGCTGCACTGATGTCGCTCACGACGCTGCAAACTCGTCTCTCGGAGCTCTACGACCTGGAGCAGGCGGCTTCCGTCGATGACTTCGTGTGCGATGAAGAGTTCGCACGCGCACTCGGAGGAGATGACGCGCCTCTTCGGGGAGAGGTTCTTTTCGTCCTTCCAGAAGAAGGAGGTGCTCGGGTGGCGTTGTTTCTCGAAGCGAGCGCGCGCCATCCGCGCTCCGATGGATGGTTCGGCGGTGCTTCAAACTTTCGCGCGTGCTGCCTTGCAGCCGAAGGCGTCAGCCATTTCGTCTATCTCGTGTTCCGGGCGGAGCATCAGCAACACGTGAGCGAGCTGGAGCTCGAGCTCCAGGCCGAGATCGACAAATGGGCGCTCGGGCTCTTCGCGCCTTTTCAAGACTTCGACCACGCGCGCCTATTGATGGGGCGTGGCGTGGGTGCGATCGCATTTCGAGATAGGAGCCGCGCGCTTCGAGATCGCCTCTTCGAAGGCATGCGATTTCTCGATGAACAAGGCACCGAGCGTGGCGATCGCTATCGAACCGCATCACGTCTCGGTGCGCGCTATGTTCAAACTCTCGAAGAGGAATTGGTCGCAAGGGGAGAGATCGGCGCGCTCATGCGCGAGCTGCGGCGATTCTATCGGCTGGGCAGTCGTGAGAAGCTCGAGCGAATCAGCGCGACAAGTCTGCGGCTTTGCGCTCCGCGATGAACTCGTGCACGACTTCCTCGACCGGACGATTCCAGTGAACCCGATCTGCGGCGATTTCGCGCAGCGCCGTGACAGCCGGGCGATTCTTGCTTCGAACGAGCGCGGGCGCTCCCTTCATGATCTGCCGAGCACGCTGCGAGGCGAGGAGGACGAGAGCGAATCGGTTGTCTTCCTGTTGGAGGCAATCTTCGACGGTAACGCGGGCCATGAGGGATCCTCCGAAAATGCGGGGTCGGCAAAGTAGCTGGTGAATGGGGAGCAGGCAAGGGATGGATCGTCGAGCCGTCGACATCTGCCTGCTTGATCAGTGACGAAGGTCGTGGTAGGGAGCGAATCCCCGCAGGGTGTCGTTGCCGAGGTGGACCTTTGGGTCCGCCTTTTTCGTTCGAAGGAGCGCTTTGTCGAAGGCGCACGAACGAGGCGACGAGGCGCTCGGGGGGGCCGGCAACGGCTCATAGACGGTGTGTTGTGTGTAGCGCGAACTGAACCTGAGCAACGAACGAGTGGCGACCGGAACCCAAAGCAGCATGGTGGACAAGCACACGATCCTCGAGATCGCAGAGCCTGTGTGTGCAGCCCATGGGGTGGAGCTCGTGGATGTGCAGTGGTCATCGGATCGCGGAGGAGCCGTGCTCCGGGTGTTGATCGATCGTGAAGACGCAGCTGAAGTGGGCAGTGGAGTCTCGATCGATGATTGTCAGCGTGTGAGTCGAGATCTCTCGACAGCACTCGATGTGCACGAACGGGTGGTCCCCGCAGGGCGGTATCGTCTCGAAGTAAGTTCCCCTGGGCTGGATCGTCCGCTTGTAAAGAAGCGCGATTTCGAGCGTTTCGTGGGGCAGGATGTCAAAGTACAAACACGCGCTCCGCTCGCGGGCACGACCGACCGCCATAAGGTACAAGGCGTGCTTCGAGGGCTCGACGGCGACGTGGTGAAGATCGAAGAGAATAAAACAACGCATTCGGTTCGCTTCGACGACATCGTCAAAGCGAACGTGGTTTACAAGTTCACGCGGGCGGGCCGCTGAGTATTCAGCGGACGTCAAAGGTTTCGGGGAAGAGGTGAGTTCGATGCAGAGCGGAGGCTTCTCGCTGCAGCAGATCATCGAGCAGGTGAGCAAAGAGAAGGGAATTGATCCCAGTGTTCTCACCAAGACGATGGAGCAAGCGATTCTCACGGCCGCCAAGCGGACGTTCGGGATGAATCGTGAGCTCGAGGCTCGCTACAACCCCGAGACGGGGAATGTCGATCTGTTCCAGTACATGACGGTGGTCGATGATGTGGGGGACGAGGAGCGGCAGATCTCCGAGGAGGATGCTCGTCGCCACGGCCTCGAGGCGGAGATCGGCGAAGAGCTGGGCTTCCAGATCTTCTACTTGCCCGATGACACGGACAAGGCCCGTCAGCAGGATCGTGAGTTCGGTGATCTGCTCCAGATGCAGCAACACCGTCGCGGATTCGGTCGAATCGCGGCGCAAACTGCCAAGCAAGTGATCATCCAACGGGTCCGTGATGCCGAGCGCGAGCTCATTTTCAATGAGTTCAAGGATCGCCGCGGCGAATTGATCACGGGGATCGTGCGCCGGTTCGAACGGGGCAATCTCTATGTCGATTTGGGCCGCACGGAGGCGGTTCTTCCGGCGCGTGAACAGACGCCGCGCGAGAGCTACCGGCCTGGAGATCGAATCGTGGCCTTGCTCAAGGACATCGATCGTGAGGCGCGCGGTCCGCAGATCATTCTGTCGCGTACCGATACGGGTTTGCTCGTGAAGTTGTTCGAGATGGAAGTGCCCGAAATTTACGAGGGCATTGTCAAGATCGTGGCGGCGGCACGCGAGTCCGGTGCACGTTCGAAGATTGCGGTCACGAGCCGTGACAACGATGTCGATCCGGTGGGTGCATGCGTTGGTATGAAGGGCTCGCGCGTGCAAGCCGTCGTACAGGAGCTGCGCGGCGAGAAGATCGACATCGTGCCGTTCGACCGTGATCCGGCGCGGTTCGTGTGCAATGCGATCGCTCCGGCCGAGGTTTCGCGCGTCATCATCGATGAAGGTGCGAGCTCGATGGAGTTGGTCGTCCCGGACGTGAAGCTCTCGCTCGCCATTGGTCGACGTGGACAGAACGTGCGTTTGGCTTCGCAGTTGACGGGCTGGCGGCTCGACATCATCAACGAGACACGCTTCCGTCAGATCGAGGACCAGGCCATCGATGCTCTTTCGATGATCTCGAGCATTGATGAGAACGTGGCGAAGGCGCTTTATCGCGCTGGTTTCCGGAGTCTCGATGAAATCCTCGAGTCGCCCGACCAGGAACTCGCGACGATCGAGGGGATTGGGACGCCTCAGCGTGCTGCGAGCATCAAGGTCGAAGCGTTGACGGCGGCGGACGCGTACCGCAAGCGACGGATCGAGGAAGCGGTCGAGCGCGGTGAGTCGTTGAGTGAACGCGAACTTCTTTTGCTTGTGTCAGGGGTGAGCGACCGTGTGGTCGACGCTCTGGAGCGTGGTGGGTACAAGAACGTGAACGAGCTTCTCCGAGAAGCAGATGTCGATCGTCTGGCGATCAAAACGAATCTTGGAAACCAGCGTGCCCGGGAGATCAAGGAAGCCGCGGCGCGGTTTGCGGAAGAGGACCTCGACCGAATTCGGCGAGCGCAGCGGGAGCGAGCAGGGATGCGTACGGTGGAGACCGCAGAGGCGAGCTCGACCAATGGGGTTCACGAGGGCTGAACGACGTGCTCGAAATGGCACACGGAGGACAGCGACGCGGGACGAGCGAACGGGGGGCAGGCATCAAGCCGGCTTCGCTGGCCTCGTCCGTCGAGTCGACGTCTGCTTCGGGGCGGGGATCCGTCTCGGAGCGACTGTGTGTGGGATGCCGACGCAACGATTCGCGTGAGGAATTGTTGCGTTTTGCCATAGGTCCGGAAGCCCCGTATCTCGCCCCCGATCCTCAACGTAAGTTGGGGGGACGTGGTGTGTCGGTGCATCCGACGCGTGCCTGTGTGGAGTTGGCTTGGAGGCGCGGAGGTTTTGCTCGAGCCCTCAAGCGCGATGTCACGCGGGATGGAAAAATCGACATCGATGCTCTGTGCGATGCCGCGGTTGTGCTTTACGAAAAGCGAGCCGAGAGTCTGCTCATCGCCGCTGCGAGGCGGCACAAGCTTGCGATTGGGACAGATGCGGTGCGTGAGGCGTTGCGCTCCTCGATTCGAAGTGGAGACGAGCGTTCGCCAGTGTTCGTGGAGACGCTCATCGTCTCCAGCGATGCGGAAGGTCGTCGCGAGGAACTCGAAGCTTTGGCCGAGAGACTCGGAAGGCGTTGTGTAGTGCTCGGAACGAAAAACTCGCTCGGTCGCCTCTTCGGCCGAGATGAAGTGGGTGTGCTCGGAATCATGGATCGCGGAATCGCGGATGAGATCGTGCGTTCTGCAGCGCATGCAGCCGAGCTGAAGAAGTCGCCCGAGGGCTCGGAGCCCGAAGGGAAGGACGGACAGTGCCAAGGCGGGGCAACTGTTCGGGTGTCGGAGGCGGAATGACGGCGACCACCAATAAGGTGCGGGTCTACGAAGTGGCTCGGGAGCTCGGGATAGACAATCGGGAGCTCATGAACCGGTTCGCGGCGCTGGGGATCCCGGTGCGGAACCATATGAGCGCGCTCGAGCCGGCCGAGATTGATCGTGTCAAGCGCGCCCTCGAGAAGGACAAGGCGCAGAACACGGTCGAGGAGCGAATTCGTCCGACTGTGGTGCGTCGCCGCACGGCAGCGGCGCCGGTCCCGGAACCTCCGACTGCGTCGGCACGCATCGAGCTTCGGCCGGACAATCATGGACAGGGTGCATCGATGGTGCAGCCTCGTGCCGTTGCGCCGAAGGCGAGCCCGGATCGGGGTGAGGGTGATGGAGATGTCACTGCCTCGACGCAGGCGAAGACCGAGCAGTCCGCGGAGCGGGTGCAAGCAAAAGACACGAGCGCGATGGAAACAGTGGATTTGAGTCGCACGGTGGAAAAGCCGCGTCCGCCGGAGCCGTCACCGGCGACGTTTGCGGATGCGATGCGTGGGATCGACTCGCGTTCTTCTGAAGCGATGCGTGTCGAGGAGACGCGTGCGGCGGAGGCCGTGCGTGTGGATGCATCGCGTCCCGCCGAAGAGGTGCGTCCGTTGGAACCGGAAGCTCCTGCCAAGGAACATCCGGTGGCTCCGAATGCGCCGGCGCCGGCCGCGGAGGTCGTAGAAGCCGCTCGCGAAACGTTGCCGGAAGCGCCCCCGAGCCCTCCGCGGGCTCGCGAATCAAACGAGACGCAGTCGCATACACGTCCTTCACAGCCGCCGCCGGCGTCGGTCCGATTGGCGCACTCGAATCTGCCGCCGGGCGTCGTGGCACGCGGAAACGTGACAGCGCCGAGCGCGCCGACTCCGAGCGCGGCCACTGTTTCGCGCATCGTTTCGCAACATGCCCAAAACATCGGCGGTCGCACGTCGTGGACACCCGGTGAGCGTCCGGCGCGTCGCGTCGAGGTGCAGGGGCGGAGCCTGGGTCCGCCGGGCCGACCGATGCCTGGTCAGCGCCCTGGCAGCAAGCGCCGTCCGATGCCCGGCAAGAAGGGCATGAAGACGGAGATCACGACGCCGTCGGCCCAGAAGCGAATCATTCGCATCGAAGACAATATCGGCTTGCAGGGGCTCGCTCAGAAGATGAGCCTCAAGGCCACCGACGTCCTCATGAAGCTCATTCAGATGGGCCGGACGGGCGTCAATATCAACAGCACGCTCAACTATGACGAGGCGATGATCCTCGCCAGCGAGTTCGGCTATGAGGTCGAGAACGTCGCCAAGAGCGATGACGAGCTCATTTCCGAGGCGCGAGGCGGAGCCGACAAGACTGAGGGACGTCAGCCCAGGCCGCCGATCGTCACCGTGATGGGTCACGTCGATCACGGCAAAACCTCACTGCTCGACCGCATCCGCAAAGAGAACGTGGCAGGGGGCGAAGCGGGCGGGATTACGCAGCATATCGGCGCGTATCGTGTGGATACGCCGCACGGGCCGATCGTGTTCCTCGACACGCCTGGCCACGAGGCATTCACCGCCATGCGTGCTCGCGGCGCGAAGGCGACCGACGTCGTCGTGCTCGTCGTCGCAGCGGACGATGGGGTGATGCCGCAGACGCGTGAAGCGATCAATCACGCCAAAGCCGCAGGTGTCCCGATCATCGTGGCCGTGAACAAGATCGACAAACACGGTGCGCGTCCCGATCATATTCGACAAGAGCTCTCCGGCCTGGGCCTTCAGCCTGAGGACTGGGGCGGTTCGACGCTCTTCGTCAACGTCTCGGCATTGACCGGAGAAGGCGTCGATACACTTCTCGAAAATATCGCGCTCCAAACCGAGATCATGGAGCTGCAATCGGATCCGACGCTTGCGGCTTCGGGTGTCGTGCTCGAGGCGTATCTCGACAAGGGGCGTGGTGTCGTTGCCAATATGCTCGTGCAGGACGGGATGCTCAATCAGGGCGATCTCGTGCTTGCGGGCGTCGCGCTCGGCCGTATTCGCGCGCTGACGGATGATCGTAGCCGCCGTCTCAAGATGGCGGGGCCGGCCACTCCGGTCGAAGTGCTCGGCCTTCCCGATCTTCCGCAAGCGGGTGATCTGTTCTACGTCGTCAGCGATCAGAAGAAGGCGCAAGAGCTCGTCGATGCGCGCAAGAAGACAGCGGCGGCGCGACAGAAGACGTCGACGGCCAAGGGCCTCGAGGACCTCTACAAGATGATGCAGGCAGGCGAGGTTCAGGAGCTGAACCTCGTCATCAAGAGCGACGTGTCCGGTTCGATGGAAGCGCTCGTGAAGGCGTTGACCGAGCTCTCGACCGAGAAGGTCAAGGTCAATGTCATCCACACGGGTGTGGGTGGCATCACCGAGAACGACGTGATGCTTGCGAGCGCGTCGAAAACGATCATCGTCGGCTTCAACGTGCGTCCAGCAGGTCAGGCGGCGGCCGTCGCCAAGAGCGAAGGCGTCGAAATTCGTATATATTCGATTATTTACGAAGCTGTCGACGACGTGAAGAAGGCCATGGCTGGCCTGCTCGCGCCCGAGTTCCGGGAAAAGCAGCTTGGCCATGCAGAGGTGCGCAAGGTCTTCCACATCCCGAAGGCGGGTTCTGTGGCGGGAAGCTACGTGCTCGACGGTGTGATGAAGCGAAACGCGAAAGCGCGACTCGTCCGCGACTCGGTGCAAATCTGGGAAGGCGGTATCGCGAGCCTCCGTCGCGTCAAGGACGACGTCCGCGAGGTCGCTGCGGGTTACGAGTGCGGTATTGCGCTCGAGGGCTTCAACGACATCCACGAAAAGGATGTCATCGAGTGTTATGAGCTCGAGCAGGTTCAGGCCGTGCTCTGATGCTCGAATGTCCTCTGGTACAGAATGAGGCTTCGTGGTCGTTGGTGTTTGCCGACTCGTGCTCGCGCTTCCTGGCGTTGATTCCCTGAAAGGGAAGCGCTCGATCGTTCGACGCATCGTCGATCGAGCGCGTCATCGCTTCAACGCGGCCATTGCCGAGGTCGCGGACATGGACGCCCATCGTCGCGCGGTCCTCGGCTTTGCTGTCGTTTCCAACGACTCTCGACATGCGAACTCGATGATCGACACGATCGTGGCGTTCATCGCAGGCACGAGTGAAGCGTTGGTGGTGGATCGCTCCATGGAGCTCATCCGAATGGATGCTCATTTCGGGACTGATCAGCTGAGTGGCAGGGGGGAATCCCGACTGGACGACGAGGCCGATCTCCCCTACGACGAAGATGTAGGACAGGACGATGAGCGCTAGCGGTGGCAACCGGGACAAGCGGGTTGCGGAGCGGATCCGTTCCGATTTGATGGATCTTCTTCTGCGGGGGGAGATTCGTGATCCGGAGCTCCAGGGGGCGATTGTCTCCGGTGTCGATGTCACGAGCGATCTTTCGTTGGCGCGTGTGTTTCTGCGAGACCTCGATGGGAATGCCGACGAGAGGCGACGAAAGAGGCTCGTTCGGGCGATGACTCGCGCCAGCGGTTTCATTCGTCGCGAGCTCGGGCGCACGCTGTCGCTGCGACGCGTCCCTGAGCTGCGATTCGAATGGGACGCTTCGACGGAGCGCGCGGCGCGGGTCGAAGCGCTGTTTCAGGAGCTCGCGTCGGAGCAGGGCGCCAAACAGGGGAATGAGTGATGAGCCGTGCGGAGGCAGCGCGCCTGATTCATGCGGGGCAACGTTTTCTCGTGACCTGTCATGTGCGCCCGGACGCGGATGCGCTGGGATCTGCGATCGGCTTCGCTGGGATTCTGCGGGCGATAGGGAAGGACGCGATCGTATATAGCGACGGCGGTGTGCCGCCGATGCTGAGCTTCCTCGAGGGTGGAGAGGATGTCCGTGCGGAGCTTCCGGAGGGACGTTTCGATGCAACGTTCGTCATGGACGCAGCGGCGTGTGAGCTCGTGCCGCAATTGCCGAAGCGCGAACGAACGGGCCCCCTCGTCGTGGTGGACCACCACGCGGCGCACGGTGAGTTCGGTGATTTGGTGGTGCGTGAGATCGATGCTGTGGCGACCGGTGAGGTCGTGCTTCGCCTGATGCACTCGCTCGGTCTTTCAGAAGTGCCGCCCCGCGTGGCGCAGCCGATTTACGCGGCGATCGTGGCCGATACGGGGGGCTTTCGATATAGCGGCACCAACGCGACCACGCATCGCCTGGCGGCACAGCTGCTCGAGCGTGGTGTCGATCCCTGGCATGTGGCGTCCAACCTCTTCGAGAAGTGGGCGCCCGAGCGGATGGCGCTTCTCGGCGAGGTGTTGCGCGGGATGCAGATCGATGAGGATGGAAAGCTCGCCATCGTTTGTGTCGATGCCGCGATGATGAAGAGAAGCCGAGCGACCGACGACATGATCGAAGGCATGGTCAACTACTGTCGTATGCTCGATGGGGTCGAAATCGCGGCGCTGCTCTGGGTTCCCAATGGGGGTCGCGACGTCAAGATCAGTTTGCGTTCTGCGGGGCGCGCTGATGTGGCCGAGGTGGCGGTTGCGCTTGGAGGCGGTGGGCATCGCGCGGCGGCGGGGGCTTCGGTCTCGGGTGACCTCGCGAGCGCCACTGCGCGATTGCGCGCTGAATCGATCCGCGAGCTTCGCAAATTGGTTCCATGAGCCCTGGCGTTGCCACGAGTGGGGTGCTTGTCATCGACAAGCCTTCGGGGCCGACCTCTCACGATGTCGTCGCATGGGCTCGGCGAGCGCTTGGAACGCGGACCGTCGGTCATGCTGGAACGCTCGACCCGATGGCGACAGGAGTGCTCGTCCTCGGCATCGGCGAAGGAACGAAGCTCACGTCGTACTTGATGGGGGAGGACAAAGAGTACGAGACGACGCTCGCGCTCGGCAGTGAGACCGACACGCTCGATGCGGATGGAAGCGTCATCGCACAAGCGCTTGTTCCTGCCCTCGAGCGCGCGAAGATCGAGCTCGCGCTCCGCGATTTCGTGGGTGTCTATGGACAAGTCGCGCCCGCGGTGAGCGCGATCAAGCAAGAGGGAGTGCCGCTTCACGAGCGGGTGAGGCGTGGTGAAGTGGTGAGCGCTCCTCTGCGCGAGGTGCGCTGCGAGCGCATCGATGTGCTCGCGATTCGCGAGCGTGAGATCGACCTGCGGGTGCGCTGTGGGAAGGGCTTTTACGTGCGTTCCCTCGGGCGTGATCTCGCGCTCGCGCTCGGTACGCGCGGGCATTTGCGCTCGTTGCGTCGCACTCGAAGTGGGCTGTTCGATGGGAAGGACGCTCTTGCTGGAGAGGTCCTCCGTTGCGCTCGAGAGGATGAGTCCGCGCGCGCCGAAGTGCGCGCCGCGGTGCGTCCTTTGGTGCCATCGATCGAATCGATGTCGAAGATCGAAGTCGACTCGGCAGGCGTGCGAGAGCTGCGGTGTGGGCGTCCGCTTCGGTGGGATGAGCCAGCCGAGCACGAGCCCATCTTTGCGATCGGCCCAGGGCCCGAACTCGTCGCCATCGTTCGATGGAGTGAGGGTTCATTGCGGGTGATTCGCGGCTTTGCCTCTGGAGTTTCCTGATGCGACTTCCATTTCGTGTCCAAATTGCGATCAGCGCAGTGATGTTTCTCGTCGCGTGCAGCTCGGTCGAGGGGGCGAACGACGCTGGGGCGATGGACAGCGGAAGTGATTCTGGAGCGGACGCCTCCATGTCCTTCGATGCGGGGCCCATGTGCGAGCCCGTGTGTGGTGAACGCGAATCGTGCTGTGACGATGGATCGGGCGCGTCATGCACCCAGCTCGTCAGCGACATTCGGAATTGCGGCGCGTGTGGAGTCGACTGTGTGGCTCGAGGACGCGGGGACGCTTGTCAGGCGTCCCAATGTTCGTGCGGTGGTTTCCCGCTTGGATGTGTGGGAACGGCGGAGTCGACGTGTTGCGCTGCGACTGAAGAGCGCGTGGCGCACTGCGCGAACCTGGTGCGCGATCGGCTTGATTGCGGCGCGTGTGGCAACGAATGCGATGTGATGCGAGCGAATCGCTGTGATGCGAGACGCTGTATGTGTGGCAACACCCGACGCGAGTGCGCAGGAACGCCCGCGGATCGCTGCTGTGGGGACCGATTCGAGAACTACGACTGCGTCGATACCTCGAGCGATCGCGAGCACTGCGGCGATTGCGGAAATCGCTGCATGGCCACCCAGCGATGTGAAGCTGGGACTTGCGTTTGAGTCCGAATCCAGAACGGAGCCACTTCCGACGGGGTGAGTGAGCGGGTCGGAGTGAGGTTGTGTCCGCATCGGCGGATCGCATCTTTTTTCCGGCAGCCGGTTTTGCGCTCTCGAACTTTTCCTAGTCTCTCGAAGGTGCCGACCGGATTCGAACCGGTGTATGAAGGTTTTGCAAACCTTTGCCTAACCTCTTGGCTACGGCACCGTATAGAGGGCGATTGCTAGCACGGTGGCATCCGAGATTCAACAGCCGAGAGAGCTCGCACGCTCTTCGACTGGAACAATCGACCTGACCGTAATAAATACGCGCCTGTCATGACGAGTACCCAATCCGAGATCGATCTCTCCTACAGCGTTTCCAACGAGTTCTTCCAACTCTGGCTCGACGAGAACATGCATTACACGTCGGCGAGTTTCCTGACCGGGAAGGAATCGCTCGAAGAGGCGCAGATCCAGAAGGCGCGCATCCTTTACGACTTCGCCGAGATGACGCCTGACAAGCTCGTGCTCGACATCGGCTGCGGCTGGGGCTCGAACCTCCTCTACCATTCGACGCGCAACACCAAAGTGGCGCACGGCATCACGCTCTCGACGGCCCAGGCCGAATGGGCGAACACCAAGATGCACCTGCCGGGCAGTTACAAGGTGATGCTGCAAGACTTCTGGAAGTTCGATCCCACTGAGAAATACGACGCGCTCCAATCGATCGAGATGGTCGATCACGTCGTCTCGCCCGAGCAGGCGAACCAGGGCATGGCGGTCGAGCTCTATCGCAACTACTTCAAGCGCTGTTGGGAGCTCGCCAAGCCCGGCGCGTGGTTCGGCTTCCAAGCCATCCTTCGTGATCGCGTGCCGCGCACCAAAAAAGATCTCGAAGACCTGAAGTTCACGGCCGACGTCATCTTCCCGGGCGGCCTCAATCCGCGCCTCGAAGAGATGATCATGGCGATCCGCCCCTATTGGGAGTGCGTCGAGATGCGCACGCAACGCGAGAGCTACGGCAAGACCACCGGCGAATGGCTTCGCCGCTTGCGCATGAACGAGTCCAAGATCCGCGCGCAGTGGGGCGATCAGGTGTATGTCGACTACGAGCGCTATCTCGACACCTGCGTCCGCGCCTTCGCAGCGCATTGGTCGAGCGACGTGCAGATGAAGCTCCGCCGCTGCGATCTCTAAAGAGCCGATCGCAACGAACAACTGCTCATGGAGCGACGGATCTGCGATTCAGTTCCGTCTCGTTCGTCGTTTTACTTCTGGGGAGGAATGGTCGTGATCACCACAGCGAATCGTGAAGAGCTCATTCGTCTTGGCGCCCGTTTTCGCGCCGCATATCTCGTTCAGCAGGCCGGCTACACGCTCGGCATCGCAGCGGCGGAGGAGGGCGGAATCGAGGCGACTGTCGAAGATCCGCAGCTGATCGAGAGTGTCGCAGCGGCACGTGCACAGGTCGAAGAGGCGATGCGGGACAAGGATCTGCTCGCCACCGAATCGAAGAGCCTCACCAGCGATCAGAACGCGAAGCTGCGGGAGGCGAAGGTGTGGCGGCGCAAGGTCGCCAAGCGCGCGGCGCGAGTACGACGACAGGGGCAGACGGGGGTGCCGGAGTCGCTCGCGATGATCGGTCGCGCCAGCAGCGTGCCCAATGTGCTTACGAGCATGAACACAGCGCTCGGACTGATGGAGACGCACGTCGCGCTCCTGGGCGAGGGAGCGAGGGCGCTGATGGAGGAGGGTCGCCGGCTCCACTCCGAGCTTGGCTCGGTCGATACCTCGCAGGAACAAGCGCTGTTCGCCAATATGCCAACCAAAATAAAGGATTTCTATGCGGCCAAAGGGCTGCTCTATCTCGGCATCAAAGTGATCCACGACGCTGGGCAAGAGCTCCACGCGGCGACGCCCGAGCTGGCGGCGAAGTACAACCTCAAGATTCTGTACCGCAAGAGCGGCCGTTCTCCGAAGAAGCCACTGGAAGGCCCGACCCAGGGCTGAGCGCGGAGAAAACATATCCGCAGCGACCGTATCGCCGCGGATATGTTTGCGCTCGTGCGTTGCGCTCGTGTTTCGAGCCATCGCAGGCGTGCGAGGAGCCATCGCAGGCGTGCGCGGAGCCATCGCAGGCGTGCGCGGAGCCATTGCAGGCGTGCGCGGAGCCATTGCAGGCGTGGGTGAAGCCATCGCAGGCGTGGGTGAAGCCATTACATGCGTGGGTGAAGCCATTGTAGATGTGCGCAGAGCCGTTGCATGCGCGTGTGGAGCCACCGCAGGTGCGCTCGAAGTCATCACAGGCGCGAAGCCATCCTATGCGTGTGCCGAAGTCCCCACCACCTCGAGTGTCATTCCAAGCCTGACTGCTGCCGCACACAGACGCTCGTGACACCCGAGTCGGGAGCGATCAGGACCAAGGGGGCTTGGAGCGAAGCCGCGCGCTGATGCAGACTGCGCCTCTCACGAGGAGCGCCTCATGCAATCGAAGGCGGCGACACCTGCCGAATATCTCGCGTCACTCGACCCCGAACGGAAGGTACCTGTCACCAAGCTACATCACACCATCAAGGAGAACCTGCCCAAGGGGTTCGTCGACACGATGACATACGGAATGATCGGCTACGTGGTGCCGCACGTGCTGTATCCCGCCGGTTATCATAGTGACCCCAAGCAGCCGTTGCCGTTCATGAGCTTGGCTTCACAGAAGAACTATATCTCGCTCTACCATATGGGCCTCTACGAAGGAGCGCTCCTCGACTGGCTGCGCGCCGAGTGGAAGAAGGTGAGCGATACGAAGCTGGATATGGGGAAGGGCTGCGTGCGCCTGAAGAAGGTCGATCTCATCCCTTACGAATTGATCGGGGAGCTGGCGACAAAAATGACCCCCACGGAGTGGATCGCTCACTACGAGAAGAACGTGAAGCGTTGAGAGATCGCAGCCCAGCTCCGGCTTCAGACGATGCCATCCGCTCTGCTTCGTGGTACGTAGGCCGCCTATGGCGACCACGACGCATCCCGATTCATATAAGAGCCGCGCGACCGTTCAGGTTGGCGCAAATTCCTACGAAATGTTTCGGCTCGACGCCCTCAAGGGCATCGGCGACATCGAGACGCTTCCGTTTTCGATCAAAGTGCTGCTCGAGAACCTTCTGCGCCACGAGGACGGCAAGAACGTCACGCGCGCGCATATCGAGGCGGTCGCGAAATATGATCCGAAAAAGGTAGGCGAAACCGAGATTTCGTACACGCCGGCCCGCGTGCTCTTGCAGGATTTCACAGGCGTCCCTTGCGTCGTCGACCTCGCGTCCATGCGTGAGGGCTTCGCGAAAATGGGCGGAGATCCGACGCGCATCAATCCGCTTCAGCCCGTCGACCTCGTGATCGATCACTCGGTGCAAGTGGATTCGTTCGGGACGCTCCGTGCGTTCGATGAAAATGTGAAGCTCGAGTTCGAGCGCAACGGCGAGCGCTATCGCTTCCTCAAGTGGGGGCAGGGCGCCTTCGACGGTTTTCGCGTGGTGCCGCCCGGCACCGGCATCGTGCATCAAGTCAATATCGAGTATCTCGCGAAGGTCGTGTTCGTCCGTGAAGAGGACGGCAAGAAGATCGCGTATCCCGACACGCTCGTCGGCACTGATTCGCATACGACGATGGTCAATGGTCTGGGTGTCGTGGGGTGGGGCGTGGGCGGCATCGAAGCCGAAGCGGCGATGCTCGGACAGCCTGTGGCCATGCTCATCCCCGAGGTCATCGGCTTCGAGCTCGAGGGCAAGCTCAAGCCGGGCGTGACCGCGACGGATCTGGTGCTCACCGTCACCCAGATGCTCCGCAAAAAGGGCGTCGTCGGGAAATTCGTCGAGTTCTTCGGCGAAGGTGTGGCGACGCTCTCGCTCGCCGATCGCGCGACCATCGCGAACATGGCGCCCGAATACGGCGCCACCGTGGGCTTCTTCCCTGTCGATGAAAAGACGCTCGAGTACATGCGGCTGACCAGCCGCAGCGAAGAGCAAGTCACGCTCGTCGAGCGTTACTGCAAGGAGCAAGGGCTCTTTCGCACGAAAGAAACGAAGCCGCTCCGTTTCACCGATACGCTCTCGCTCGACCTCGGCGATGTCGTCCCTTCACTCGCGGGCCCCAAGCGCCCCCAGGATCGCGTCGCGCTCTCCGAGATGAAGCGCACCTGGCGGCGATCGCTGGTGGGCTTCCTCGATGGCGATCTGAAGGGCGACAAGAAAAGCCTCGATCGCTGGCTCGGTGAAGGGGGGGCGCCATGTGAAGGCCCCGGTTGCATCGGCGATCGAGAGATTCACAGCACCATCAGCAAGCGGGTCCCGGTCGCGCTCGAGCGCGCAGGCACGTTCGAGGTCGGACACGGCGATGTGGTGATCGCCGCGATCACGAGCTGCACCAATACCTCGAACCCGAGCGTGCTCATCGCGGCGGGCCTCGTCGCGAAGAAGGCGGTGGAGCGCGGGCTCAAGGTGAAGCCTTGGGTGAAGACCTCGCTCGCGCCAGGCTCGCAAGTCGTCACGGAATATCTCAAGAAATCAGGGCTTTTGGCGTATCTCGAGCAGCTCAACTTCCACGTCGTGGGGTACGGTTGCACCACGTGCATCGGCAACTCGGGGCCGCTCGAAGAGCCGGTGAGCCAGGCGATCAAGAAGGGCGATCTCGTGGCGGTCTCGGTGCTCTCGGGCAACCGCAACTTCGAAGGTCGCATCTCGCCCGATGTGAAGGCGAACTATCTCGCGTCCCCTCCGCTCGTGGTCGCATATGCGCTCGCGGGCACGGTCGATTTCGATCTGCAGAATGAAGCGATCGGCGCCGACAAAGACGGCAAACCCGTCTATTTGAAGGATATTTGGCCGACCTCCGAGGAGGTCGCCCAGACGGTGGCCGCGAACGTGACGCGCGAGCAGTTCGCGTCGCGTTACGCCGATGTCTTCCGGGGGCCCGAGCAGTGGCAGAAGACCGAAGCGCCGACGGGCGCGACCTTCGTGTGGGAAGACTCGTCGACCTACATCCGCAAGGCTCCGTTCTTCGAGGGCATGAGCAAGGACGTGCCGCCGCCGCCTTTGGATATCAAGGGGGCGCGCTGTCTGGCGATGCTCGGGGACTCGGTGACGACCGATCACATCTCGCCTGCGGGCAACATCAAGGCTGATTCGCCTGCGGGTCAATACCTGAAGGATCACGGTGTTTCGCCGCGAGACTTCAACTCGTACGGATCGCGTCGCGGCAATCACGAAGTGATGGTGCGCGGCACCTTCGCCAACATTCGTTTGCGCAACATGATCGCGCCTGGGACCGAAGGCGGCGTCACGAAGTATTTCGCGAGCGCTGGGGCGTGGGATGGGCCCGTCATGTCGATCTACGAAGCGAGCGAGAAGTACCTCGCGAGCAAGACTCCACTCGTGGTGCTCGCGGGCAAAGAGTACGGCTCTGGGTCGTCGCGCGACTGGGCGGCGAAGGGCACGTATCTGTTGGGCGTCAAGGCCGTCATCGCCGAGAGCTTCGAGCGCATCCATCGCTCGAATTTGATCGGCATGGGCGTGATTCCGATGGAGTTCGTGGGCGGCGCGAGCGCGAGCTCACTCGGCCTTTCGGGCCAGGAGATCTTCGAGATCACCGGCATCGAGAGCGGCATCAAGCCGGGCAAGATGCTGAGCGTTCGTGCGACGGGGCCCAATGGCACGAAGACCTTCGACGTCAAGGCGCGCATCGATACGCCGGCCGAGGTCGATTATCTGAGGCACGGCGGCATTCTGCAGTTCGTGCTTCGTCAGCTTGCCTCACGTGCAAGCTGACATGAGCGATATGGCGGGCGCGCGATGAACGATCCGCGCGCTCGCCGCTTGCAACTCATCACGGGCAAAGGCGGGGTCGGCAAATCGACGCTCGCCGCCGCGTTGGGGCTTGCGTGGGCCGAACGAGGGAGAAGGCCGCTCGTCGTCGAGCTCGGCGAGCGGGCTTCGATGGATGGCGTGTTTGGCGATGTGCGCGTGGGATGGGATCCGATCGAGGTCGCGCCCGGGGTTCACGCGACAACCATCGATGGCCGGCGCGCCGTGCTCGAAGTCTTCGTGCGGTGGCTGCGTGTTCGTGCGTGGGCCGAGCGCGCGCTTCGAAGCGAAGCGCTGCACGCGTTCATTGGAGCCGCTCCGGGGGTCACCGAAGTCGCGACGATGGAGCGCATCATCTCGCTTCTCGAAGCGGGCTGGGATCCTGTCCTCGTGGATGCCGATGCGAGCGGTCATGCGCTCATGTTCTTGGAGCTCCCGCGGGTGCTCGAAGAGCTCGATGTCGGTGGGCCCGTGGCGGCGCTCATCGCGCGCACGCAGAAGCTGTTCGGAGATCCGGATCACGTCGCGCTTCATCTCGTGACCTTGCCTCTCGCGTTGCCCGTGCAGGAGACGATCGAGCTCGATCACAAGCTCCGCACCGAGCATCGTGTGCCCCACGGAGCACTCTTCGTGTCACGTGCGCCTCGTGAGTCGACGCTTTGCCGCGAACGTGTGGAGAGGTTCCGGATGCATGTCGAGGGACATGCGGAGCTCTCTCGTGATTTGGGCCGTTTGAGTATCGAGCTGTTGCGTGCCGAAGAAGCCCGAGCGCGCATCGAACGGCTCCGCGATGTGACGGAACGGACGACGATCTTGCTGCCCGAATTGGCTCCGGGGGTGCTCGATCGGAGGGCGCTCTTGGGGCTCGGGCGGGCGGCGCTCGAGGGGCTCTCATGAGCTCGATGGCGGAGATCGTGTCCGAAGGGCGGCTCGTGGTCTGCGTGGGGCCGGGAGGCGTTGGAAAGACGACGGTTGCCGCGGCCATCGCAGCTCGCGCGGCGCGCGACGGAAAGCGTGTGTTCCTTTTGACGATCGATCCGGCGCGACGTCTCGCGGACGCGCTCGGACTTTCGCTCGGGGATGCCGAGTGTGAGGTGCCCATCGAGGGAGAAGGCGCTCTTTATGCTGCGATGCTCGAGACGCGCTCGAGCTGGGACGAGTTCGTGTCGCGCATGGCGCCTGATTCGACGGTGCAAGAACGAATCATGGACAACCGCGTCTATCGAGCGTTCTCGCGCACGCTCGCGCGCTCTCATGCGTACGTCGCGATGGAGCGATTGCATCGTGCGCTGACGGAACGCACGGAAGGTGGTGAGCTGCGATGGGATCTCATCGTGCTCGACACGCCGCCCACGCGAAGTGCGCTCGAGATCATCGATGCGCCTTCGAATCTCGAGCGTTTTCTCGGCAAGCGGAGCCTTCCGATGTTCAACCTGGAGGCGCGAGGCACGGCATTCGTGACGCGCATCTTGGGTCAGTTGATGGGTGCGTCGTTCGTGACCGATCTCTTCCAGTTCTTCAGCGTCTTCATGCCGCTCAAGGACGGTTTTGCCATGCGCGCGAACGAAATCCGCGCGCACCTGCTCGGTGGCTCGGCGACATTCGTGCTCGTGGTGGCGCCGTCTGGAGCGCACCTCCATGACGCGATGTTCTTACGAGACGATCTCGAATCGCGCGGCGTGCGTTTGGACTTCGTCATCATGAACCGCGCGTACCATCCGCTCTCGTCCTCAGGCGACTGGACCTTGGAAGAGGCGGTCGCGCTGCTCGCATCGGTGCCGCACGCCGATGTGAACGAGGTCCTCGAAGTCGTTCGCCAAGCACGTGATTGTCGAGAGCGCGCCATGGCCGAGAACACGCACGCGACATCGCTCCTCACGCGCTTGCTCGAGCGAGCGCGCGTGACGCGCGCGTACTCGCTGCCCATCACCGCGCGTGAGCCGTGCTCGGTCTCCGAGCTCCTCGTGCTGATCGATGGCGCCCTCGTTAGATTTCGCAGATTCTAACCAAACTCGCATGGATCGACAGGACGATCGCCGAGGCGCGGGCTGCTGGGTCATGTGCCATCCGCGTTTCGATAGTGATGCCTCTCAGCTGCGCGGAAATCATGGTGGTCACGGCACAAGAACCGCGCTCACATCTCGTCCCTGTTTCCGACGAGAACAAATCGTGCACGAATTGGAAGAGAGCGCCTCTGCGACTACGCTCTCGTATGCATGGAAACCATGGAGCTACACCGCGGGCGTTTGATCGATCATCTCCAGCTCGTCACGCGTGATCTCGAGCGCAGTCGACGCTTTTACGGCGCCGTCTTCGATGCGATCGGGATTCCTCTCGGCGGCGAGGGACCAGGGTATTTCTGGGCCGACGAGCTCTTCGTCTCCACCCCCGAAAGCCCCGCTGCCGCCGGAGTTGTCACGGGGCGAGTACATTTGGCATTTCAGGCGCAAGATCGCGTGACGGTCGATCGTTTTCATCGCGCCGCGATCGCAGCGGGCGGCACCGATCACGGCGCACCAGGCCAGCGTCCTTACCACCCTGGCTATTATGCAGCGTTTGTGCTCGATCCCGACGGGAACAACGTGGAGGTCGTGCATCACGGCCCTGCGCAACGTTCAGCAAGCTCAGTGCATATTCGGTTCTGAGCCCCGCTACGGCTCACATTCTCCTTCGGGAGCGCCCGCCACGACCCATGCCTCGAATGCTGCGATCTCGGCCTCTGTCGGACGAGCACCCGAGGGGGGCATCGGCAATGTCGACGATCGCATCCTTATCACAGCTCGTTCTGCGTAGGTCGCTGTGGGATCCTCATAGGACATGCGGGTGAGATCTGCGTGAGAAGTGAGCTCGATCGGAACATGGAGGAGGGGCGCCTGATGGCAGCGGCGACAGTAGTTCGCAATCGTGTGTTCGATTTCACAAGGAAGGCCACTTGTCTGGACGCCCCCATCGTCATCATGAGACGGTGGCAGAGCGTCCGAACAGCCCATCACGAAGATGAATCCGATCGAGGTGAGGAGCTGAAGACGAGTCATGACGAACATCCTTTCACGAGCCCCGAGGCCGGCCACGTCGTAATCAAAGGCTCACGAGCGTTCTTTGGCTTCCTTTGGAGCGATGACGATCGAGCCGACTTCGAACGCATCGACGTTCGCCTCGTTCATCTGGTGCTCTCGCACACGCGCACTCGCAAACACGTCACTCACGACTGGCATCACACGCCGAATGCTCTCGGCGTTCGCGCGGAGTTCGAGCTTCTCGACGACGCGTCCCACGCTCGCGCCATGTTCGGTCTTCGATTTGTTGATCGCGGTCAGGAGATCGATCGCGATCTGAAGTGAACCTGCGTCTTCGGGTGGCGTGATGCTCTCGAACTCGCGGAGCGTCGGCCACGGCGCGCGATGAATGCTGGGCTGCCCCGACTCTTCGGCGAAGGCCCAGCTCCAGACCTCTTCCGTGATGTACGGAAGCACGGGCGCGAAGAGCCGCAAGAGAACGTGGAGCGCGAGGCGCAATGTCGCGACGGCGCTCGTGCGCGAGGCCGCATCACCGACGTCTCCTCGTGCTCGGCTCTTGGCGAGCTCGAGGTAGCTATCGGTCATGCGCGACCAGAAAAACTGCTCCGTGAGCTCGAGCGCTTGCGCGTAATCGAGCTGATCGAAGCTGGCGCTCACTTTGGTGACGAGCGTCCGCAGCTCGCCGATGAATGCGCGATCGAGCTCATTCACGATCGGCCCTGGTTCGGCCGATTGATGGAGCACGAACTTGCCTGCGTTGAACAGCTTGGTGACGAGGCGTTTGCCTTCGAGGCCGGAGCGCCACTTCTGCGTCTTGAGCTCTTGCTCCGACGCAAACTGCGTATCCGTCCCCAGGCGCGCCGAGGCCGCCCAATGACGGATCGCGTCCGAGGTGTACGTATCGAGCAGATCGATCGGCGTCACGACATTGCCCGCGCTCTTGCTCATCTTCTTGCGGTCGGGATCGAGGATCCATCCGCTGATGACGACGTTGCGCCACGGCACGGTGCTCTCGTGAAGGAGTGCTTTGGAGATCGTGTAAAACGCCCACGTGCGGATGATCTCGTGGCTCTGCGGGCGAATGTCCGCGGGGAAGAGTTTCGCGTGCCGCTCTTTGTCGAGGAGCCAGCCCGAGCCGATCTGCGGCGTGAGCGAGCTCGTGAACCACGTATCGAACACGTCGGGATCGGCGCTGAAACCACCGGGCTGATTGCGTTGCGACTCTTCGTATCCGGGAGGCACGTCACTCATTGGATCCACCGGAAGACGTGTGGCATCGGGCAGAATCGGATGTTCGTAATCGATCGTGCCGTCGGCCTTCATCGGATACCAACACGGGATCGGCACTCCGAAATAACGCTGACGGGAGACACACCAATCGAGGCCGAGGTTCTCGGTCCAGTTCGCATAACGCGCATGCATGAACTCCGGCCACCACCGGATCTCTCGGCCCTTTCCTAGAAGGGCTTCCTTTTCCTGCATGAGCTTCACGAACCATTGACGGGTCGTGATGAACTCGAGCGGACGCTCGCCTTTCTCGTACATCTTCACCGCATGCACGATGGGCTTGGGCTCGCCTTGAAGTGGAGCGCTGCTTCCCGTCGCGCTGCCCGCTGGATCGCGCAGCATCGTGACGATCGCACGCTGGGCCTGCGCCACGCTCTTGTTGCAGAGCTCCGCATAGAGTGCATTGGCCGCCGCCGGATTGAGCGACGGATATTCTTCGCTGCCGAACTGGACATCACGAAGCCGCCCATCGCGTCCGATGATCTGGCGAAGCGGCAGCTTTTGTTCGCGCCACCAATGCACGTCGGTTGCATCGCCGAAGGTGCACACCATCAAAATGCCAGTGCCCTTCTTCGGGTCCGCGAGCTCGCTCGGGAAGATCGGCACCGGCGCGCGAAAGAGCGGCGTGATGGCGCGCTTACCGAAGTACTTCTTGAAGCGTTCGTCGTCCGGATGCGCGGTGACGCCCACACACGCCGGCAAGAGCTCAGGGCGCGTCGTGGCGATCGTGAATGCGCCGCCGCCTTCCACGGCGAACTCGATGTGGTGGAACGCGCCCGGCCGCTCTTCGTCTTTCAGATCGGCTTGGGCCAACGCGGTTTGAAAGTCGACGTCCCACATCGTCGGCGCCTCGACCGTGTAGGCGTGGCCTTTGGCGTAAAGATCGAGGAACGACAGCTGCGCGAGCGTGCGACAACGCGCGTCGATCGTCGCGTAGACCTGTGTCCAATCGACGCTCAGCGCGATGCGTCGGAAGAGGTCCTCGAAGACTTTTTCGTCTTCGTGTGTGACGCGTCCACAAAGCTCGATGAAGTTGCGGCGCGACACGATGCGCGGAGGCGTCTTCTTGCGCTCCTGATCGCTCAGCGTCGAACGCTCGAGCGTCAGATCAGGCTCGTACGGCAACGTCGGGTCACACCGAACATGGAAATAGTTCTGCACGCGCCGTTCGGTGGGCAGGCCGTTGTCGTCCCAACCCATCGGATAAAAAATGTTCATTCCGCGCATTCGGCGCTGCCGCACGAGCACATCCGTCTGCGTGTACGAGAACACGTGACCCATGTGCAGCGAGCCCGAGACGGTCGGAGGCGGCGTGTCGACGACGAAGGTCTCTTCGCGGCTCCGGTTCGGATCCCAGCGGTAGATGCCGGCTTTCTCCCACGCCTCATCCCATCGCTTTTCGGCGGCGGGCGCGTCGAAGTGGGAGGGAAGGGTCAGGGGGTCGATCGTCCGGAACGGCTTGCTCATGGGTGCTCGCTTCGCGTGGCCTCGGGAGGAGGCACGAAATGTAGAGAAGCGAGGCGTAACGGTTTGAGCTGCTTGGAGCAAGCGCGCCCCGGCACGGCGAGGCGCACGACCCGATCACTGAGACGTGAGACGTCGAATTTCTTCGCGGATGATCGTTTCGGCGAGGTCGGGGACGACTTCCCAGACGACCCGTTCGATGACTTCACGCGAGAGCGCGAGCACACCGTCGATCTGCTGCGGACTGAGCCCCATGCCTGAGAGGCGGTGGGCCATCTCGCCGTTGCTCGCGGTGGCGCTCGCTGCGGCTGTGACGGCCGTCGTGCTGGCGGGGGCCGCAGGCGATTCGTCTTGGAGCTCGAGGGTCGGCTTCGGGGCGGGGATCGCTGCAGCGACGCTCGGCGCATCAGCTCGGGAAGGCTGAGGGACGAAAGCGGGCTGCGGCGCGGTTGCGGTATGACCTGATGCGGGTTGGCCCGCGATGAGCGGGAGCATCCCTGAGGCCGGATTGGGTGCAGTCGACGGAGCCGTGGTCCGGGCAGGAGGCGTGGGGAACGCCGAGAGCGAAGCGGCAGGAGGCGCCGCGGCCGTCGCAGGTCGTGCGACGGGCGCGGCCGTTCCGAAGGCGATGGTATTGGCGCGTTGCGGAGCCGCAGGCCGTGCAGGTGCCATCGGTGCGGCGGGGGCTGCCGGAGCAGGCCTCGGGGGAGAAGGAGGCGCGACGGGGCGTGCTGCGACCGTGGAGCCTGGCGTGGATGTCGCGACGGGCGCGGCGGCTGGACGTGCGGCGGCACCCGCTGCCGGAACGCGAGGGCGACCGAGCACATCGCGTACCTTGTCGAGCATCGCTTGCGTTTCGAACGGCTTCAGCACGTGGTCGTCCACGCCGCACGTTCGACCTTTTTCCGCGTCGTACGGATGATGCTGGCTTGCCAGCACGATCACGGCGACGTGTTGGGTCGCTGGATTCGTCCGTAGTGCACGGGCCACTTCGTAGCCGTCGGTCCCCTTCATCGAGGCGTCGGCGAGCACGATGTCGGCGCCGTTCTCGGTTGCCCACCGAACGGCCGAATCGCCATCTGCCACCGTCGCAATGGACGAGTTTCCGTCACCTGCGAACGTCATTTCGAGAATGCGACGCATCGTCTGGCTGTCGTCGACGCCCAGAATCTTCGGCACGAGCCCTCCAAGACACACGTTGGCGACGGATTATCGCCGCAACTTGGATACGATGGTGCAGGCCTCGTGGTCAAGAACGCAACACATAATGCGCGTTGAATCGATGTCGCTTGCCCATTCGCGTGGCGTATCGTACGTGGCCACCCACCTTTGACCACCATGACCACTGCTCCGCCGATTCGTTATGACCTCATGGCCCGGACCGTTCCCGAAGGGAATGTCGACCTCGGCTCTCTCGTGCCTGGCACGGGCCCCATCGAAATTGAAATCGGTTTCGGGCGAGGGCGTTTTTTGCTCGAACGCGCCCGCTCGGCGCCCGAGTCGCGCCTCATCGGTCTCGAAATCAAAGCGAAATGGGCGCATCTCGTGGAGCTACGGCGGGTGCGAGAGGGGCTCGTGAACGCGGTCGCGCTCCGTGCAGACGCACGCGCGGTGCTGCCGCGTTGTGGTCCCGATGAATCCGTCGCGCGTGTGTTCATTCATTTTCCAGATCCGTGGTGGAAGAAGAGGCACGCGAAGCGACGCGTGCTCGATGAAGACGTGCTCCATCACGTGGCTCGATTGCTCGTCCAAGGTGGCGAGCTCTTCGTGCAGACCGACGTCGAAGATCGCGCGGCTTCGATGCGCGCGCAGATCGAAGCGCATGGTGGGTTCGAGTGGGCGGACAACGCGCAAAACACGTATGGGGCGCGATCGAATCGCGAGGTGCGCGCCGATGAAGACGGATTGCCTGTCTATCGCGTGTTGGCGCTCCGATCACGGAAATAGGATCGCCCGATATGCTGTGTTGGCGAGCGCATAGAGAATCGCGAGCGCTCCTACCGGGACGAGCCAAATGAGCACGTTGGGATCGCCTTCGGGATGATCGATGGCCGAGAGCGCGAATGCGACGGGGACGATCAACGCGCCCCATTGCAACGCGCGTGAAGGGCTTCTGCGCTCCTGTTCATCAAAGAGTGGGAGCCCGGCTTCGCCGAAGACGAGCACCACGAGTGAGAGCCCGACACCATGGGCGTGGGCGAGCGTGAGGAGCTCGCGCGTGAGCGCATCGTCCAAGTAAGCGCTCAGCTTGAATCCGTGCATCGCTTCCAAGAACAACCCAAAGACCGCCCAGCCCAAGAGGGCGCTCCATCCAAAGATGCGGCAGCGTTTTTGCTCGGTGTTGCTCATTCGCCGATCTCGATCGCGATCTCTCGTGCACGGGCGCGGAGTTCGGAGATTTGGTTTGGATCGGGGAAGTGCACAGCTTCTCCGAGCTCGGCGCGAATCGTCTCGATGGCTCGGTCGCGCATCGATGTAGGCTCGGTCGCTGAGTAGAGCGTCGGTGTAAGCTCGCTTCTCGCGATACGACGAAGTGTCCTCCATGCGAGATGGCGAATGGCAGGGTAGTCATCTTCGCGCATCACCGTGAGCAAGACACCGAGCCTTCGTGCGCGATCGCGGTCCGGCGCATGGAGAGGTGCCGCCATGATCACTGCGCGCTGAATGGGATCGCCGCCGAAGCCGGTTTCGATGAGCACAGGCTCCGTATCTTCGCTTGCTTCAGGAATCCGCTTCGCTCCTTGCGCCACGATCCGTTCTGCCCACGCGACGCTCTCTTCGAGATGGCAGAGCGTGCACGCATCGGTGCGTCCAGCGCGCGCGTTCGCCATCGGGCGCGGCACATCGATGCGGTGACTTCGATGCACATCGCGCACGCCAAACACGATGTGCGGCATGTGGCAATCGACACATCGAACGTCATCGTGCCTCGAGTGCTCACGTGCTCGCGTTGGCAACGCCAACTCCGAATGACACGCGCCTGCACACATCGAATCTCCTCGAGTGAGCGCAGGGCGCAGCTGTCCGCGAGGATCCCCCTCGTGCATCCCATGACAATCCGTGCACGTCAGCATTCCTTCACTCGCACATCGCGATTGAAGCAGACCTTGATATTCGTAAGCCGTGAGTCGCGCGGTCCCATCGCCCCAAAACCGCGCTTCGAATGCGCGCTCGCGTTCCTCGAGAGTCGTGTCGTGCCAAAGCGGGCTCGAATAAAGCGCGAGGTCGTCGCCCGGCACGAAGGGATCTCCATGCGCAAGAAAGTCGCTCACGTCGTCGGTGATGCGTTGTCCGTGACAACGTCCGCAGACATCGGCGCGACGTTCTGGGGAAAGGCGTCTCGGCGAGATGATCGTCGGGTCACCCATCCCATCATCATCTTCGAAGTGAAGCAAATAGCGTCGCAATGGATCGGTGTTCCGCGCGACGTGCTCGCTTCCTGGTCCGTGGCACGCCTCACATCCGATTCCGAGCTCGGCCACTTCGGTATCGAAGCGTTCCATCGAGGCGTCGAGCCCGGGATTGGGAGAGACGTTATGGCAAAAGACACAGTTGTCGTTCCATCGTGTCACGTGTCGTTCGTACTCGGCGCGGGTCACATTCTGCTCGTCGAGTCCTTCCGGATCGGGCGTCAAGAAGGCCGCGTTCATATGAAAGAAACGGGCCTCTTCGACATCCCACGCGATCGGCAAACGCCACCACGCGTCTTCTTTACGAGCGAGGTATTGTTGATAACGCCGGGAGCCGACGGTGCGATCGATACGGACGCGCTCGAGCTCTTCGCCATTCGACGCGATGGACAGGACGAACTCGCCCCCTTCTCGAAGCATTCTCGCGTCGAATCCACCATAGGAGAGCGAACGTCCATCGAATGCACCGAGCACGGATTCGTCCTCCGCGCTCTGTGTCATCGTGCGATGGAACGTGTGCGCCCATGACGCGTGGTGAATCGGATGACATCGCTGGCAAGCGCCCGAGCCGACATATTCACGTTCATGCAGATCGCGTGGCGTTCGGAGCTCGACGAACCACGTGTGCGCTCCGCGTCCGACGAGCACCATGCAGAAAACGGCGCCGATGAAGATGCTGAATCGGGCGTACATCGATCGATAGATCACCCGAGCTCGAGCAACGTCTGCTCGACTCGTTCGAGCTCAGCAAGACCAATGCGTCGCATGATCGCGCGTGCTTCGCGGAGGCGCTCCTTGGCCGTTTCTGCATCACCACGTGTTGCGAGGTGTTGGCCGAGATCCAAGAGCGCCCGGGCGGCGTCCTTTTCGTCACCGATTTCACGAAACAAATCGATCGCGATGAGGAAACTTTCTTCGGCGCGGCGGTCCGAGTGATCTCCCAGCTGTACGAGTGTCTGTGCGCGCAGCTGTCCAATGGCGCGATGCGCCAAGGCAATCGCTTCCTTCGAGCCGTAAGCCTTCGCCATCTCGAGCGCGCAATGCAGAATCTCGGCCGCGTTCTCGTCGCCTCGCTCCAAGGCAATGAGCCCGAGATTTCGTTCGATCTCCGCAATCGCACGGCGATCGCCGAGCTCGTGTGCCAGCGCGCGCGCTTCCTCGAGACACGCCATGGCCTCATCGAAACGACCACTCTTTCCGAGGGCTTCGCCGAGATTGTTCAGGACGAACGTCTGCGTCCGGCGGTCCGCCATCTTGCGGCCCTCCTGGAGCGCTGCCCGCCATGCGCTCTCGGCGCGCTCCACGTCTCCGCGCTCGAACGCAACGACGCCGAGCGCATTGAACGACTGCATCACGCCTGCTCGATCACCAATGGACTCGCGAATCTCGAGCGAAGCACGGAAACTCTGCTCGGCGCGACCGAGATTGCCGCGCGCGTGCTCGATCAAACCGAGCGTCGAGAGCGAAACGGCTTCGCCGCGCGTGTCACCATGATTGCGTCGAATCTCGAGCGCTTCTCGCGCGGCGCGGAGCGCTTGTTCGAGCTCGCCGCGCAGACGTTCGACCTGGGCGAGATCATCGAGTGTGCTGGCCACGCCGCGCAAATCTTCTGCGGCTCGGAAGAGCTCGAGTGCTCGAAGCAAGATGGCACGGGCTTGCTCTTCTTCCCCCTTCATTCGGTGAATCCGCGCGATGCGGTTGAGCGCGGCGCCCCCCTTTCCACGCGCGCCCACGCGCCAGCTGACTTCGAGCATTTCGGCGAACGCGCTCATCGCCTCGTCATAGCGACCGAGCGTCGTGAGGAGCGAACCGAGGACGTGAAGCGCATCGATTCTCCTCGAGATCTCGCTCGGAGGCACGAGCTCCAGTGCTTTCTCCACCTGGCGCAGCGCGGTTTGCGTGTGCATTCGCGCGAGCTCGTCTTTGGCCGCTTCGAGGTAGGCGCGCCCTGCGCGGCTCGACATCCCCGCCTTCTCGAGATGCGGCGCGGCCATCGCCGCGACACCTTGTCTTCGAAGCTCGAGTGAGACCGTGATCCAATGCGCGATGGTCGCGTGACGTTTGGCAAGAAGCTCGGGATCTTGTGCGCGATACACGAAGAGCCGGGTCTTGGCATGAACGAATCGGTACTCGCGCGCGCCCGCGATTTCCGTCTCCTCGAGGCGTTCGAGGAATCCTTTCTCCTCGAGCCTCCGCAGCGCTTCGGAGAGCGCGCTTTCGTCGTCGTCGTCCGGCCAAAGCGAGAGTGGTTCGGTTCGATCTCCAGGGGATCTTCGCTCGGAACGCATCTGCGCGAGCACGGCGCGGTCAGACGCCACTTCGCCCACGACGGCTGCGCGATCCAAGGTGGCGCGCTCGAGATCATCGAGGCGCATCAAACGGGCATGAATGGCGTCTTCGGTCGTGACAGGAAGGCCTCCTGTTTCGAGCTTCGTCGGATCGGCCACGAGCCCTGTGGGCCCCCTGGTGAACAGCCCGAGCTCGACCAACGCGAAGACCAGCTCACGGAGCGCAGCTGGATTGCCACGAGAACGATGCGTCAACGCTGCGACCACGGGCTCCGACGCATGGATGAGTGTTGGCAGGAGCACATGAAGCATCGACGCGACATCGGCTTCTCCCAGAGGAGCGATGGGTCCCGCGGCGACGCCCCCTGGCGCATCCAGCTTCGTGGCCCGTTCGAGGATGGGCGCTTCTCCTGCGATCACGATGGAGATGGGAGCATGGATCGAGAGGATGACCTGCAAGAGCTCCCAATCATCGCTCTCTGCGAGTTGCGCGTTGTCGAGCAAGACGAGCAAGGGTCTCTTGCGCGCGTCGGCCTCGAGAAATCGTGCGAACGCATTGCGGGCGCGGCGATCGAGCTCCTCGGGGCGGTCTTCGAGCGGCATCAAGAAAGGGGAGTCCGGAAACGGCACACCCGAGAGGTGTCCGAGTAGATGTGCTGTTTCGCTGATGGTGACCGCATCGGCGTTGGGCAAAGTCTCCGCGACGATCGTCGCCATTTGTCCACGCACCGAGCTCGGGGCGCTCGACGGAATGACACCGAAGCGTTCGAGCATCATGCGTGAAAAGGGCGCATGAGGTCCTTCTCCTTCGCGGAACGAAGCGTATTGCACGCGGGTTTCGCGGGAGAGTCGAGCGGCGATCTCAGCGGCGTGAATGAGCAATCGAGTGCGCCCCGCGCCGCGTTCTCCTTCGAGCGCGACGAGCGTCGGCTCGCCGCGTGAAAAGGCGGTCTCGATGCCTGAAAAGATCGCGGCCGACGCCTCGCTTTGTCCGACCAGTGGAGGCTCCGTATCGTCCATCGGCGGCAAGGTGTCGGGCTTGGGCTTCGGCTCCGGAATCTCATCCGAGGGCTCGAATGTCGGCGGACCTCCGACCTGGGTGCGATCGGCGCTTGCTTCCAAATACGTCCGCCCGCTCGGACGGGGATTTGTGCCAAGAGCCAGCCCGCAGCCCGCACATGCACGGAACGCTCGCGGATTTTCGAAACTACAGTGGCCACAGACCTGAGTCGCCGGGTTCATGCCCGCGATTCCGCCACGCGAATGGCTCGTATGCAAACAAGTTCGATTGGGTCGTGTCCGCAAATCCTCCCATCGCCTGGCTCGTTCGCAAAACCACAGGCGTTGTTGCTCGTCGGTCACAGGTTATCGCCTGCGATTCCGCGCCATGCTCGGTCCGGAATATGCGGACGCGCTCTAACGCATCGCGAGCCGAGTGCATCTTACTTCGGCCTGCTCACGAAGCCGGGCCTGGCGTGCTTCGAGCCATGCGGTGTCGGGCATGAGCGGCGGCGCCGATTCAGAGGCTTCGGCCGCCCCACGTGCCGCGAAGAAAACACGCGGATCACTCACGATGTCGTAGAGCTCCTCTCCCTGTTCGAGGAGGGTGCAGTTGCGTTCCTCGAGATCGCGAACGATGCGCGGAAAGGCTTCGACGCTCCACGCATGAATGTCGTGCAAGAGCACCACGCCACCCCGCTCGCCGTGGTCCATCTCGCGGCGAGCGAGCACACGATGAAACGTGCCGACGACCTCATCGCTCGTTCGCACTTGCGTATCGCCCGTGCCGATATTCCAGAGCATCTGAGTGTATCCGCGGCTGGCGAGCCATCGGTCCACCCGCGTCGAACGCGCGCCGCCTGGCGGTCGAATCAGCCAAGGTCTTTGTCCGAGCACCCGCTCGAATACGCGCTCGGTGCCGAGGACTTGCTCGTCCAACTGCTCGGGGGCGAGCAGCGGAAGCTGCAAATGGTCCATCGTATGACTGCCGACGATATGACCACGCCGTACGATGTCCTCGGCGATCGACGCGAGGAGGCGCTCTCGCGGGGTATTGCCCTCGAAGCGCCGCGCTGTGAGGAAGAAGACGGCTTTGATGCCGAGCGAATCGAGCGTGTCGAGCAGACCTGGGGTGTAACGATGATCGGGTCCGTCATCGAACGTGAAGAGCAAGAGGCGATGGGGCGTGCCGCCGGTGATCGCCAAACCGTCGCGCATGGTTGAACCGAACGAATCGGGCGGCGGGGGTTCGGGAGCGATGTCGAGGGTTGGAGGCTCGACCTCGGTGGGCTGAACGACTGTCGTGAGGACGGGCGTTTCCACGGTGTGGACTGCGACAGGGGTCAAGGACTGCGCATGGGGGCGAGTGAAATACGCGGTCAGGCCGCCGCCCATGAGCGCTCCCGCGCAGAGCAGAACGCGACCGATGAGTTGTCGACTTCGGGCCGGCATTCCCGAAGTGTAGGTGGATGTGTTCCGAGAGATCCAAAAACTTGCGCGACGCGATCGAGTCGCACCGGGACGCGTTGGACCTTCATCCATCGGCCCCACCGGACATCGAGTTCAGGGATCGCTCGAGTTTTGGCACGAAGCCATCGTGCGACGTCTGCGAGACCAAGAAGGGTATGCGGTGCTCTCCGAGGCCGACACGCGCGCCGCAAACGGTCAAGTTGGCAAGCTCGTGCGTCTGGGTCGCGATCTGAACGGCCATGCATTCCGGTACACGATCGCGATCTTCGTGAGCGACGAGTACTTGTGGATCGTCGACGCTGGCGGTCGCGAGGATGCGTTCATTGCGCAGCAGAACGATATCGAGCAGTCGATCACCGAACTTCGTTTCTGAACGCGTGTCGCCATGATGTCCGCTTCACCAGCCTTCCTCGCTTCCTGCCCCGACTTCCCGCTCACCAATGGCGAACTCGCGCGCCGCTTCCGTGCTCTCGGGATGTGCGGGTTTCACGCCGCCGTCGGCTGGGTTCACGCGTTGCCCTATGGCCGTAATGCGGATCGTGCCAACTACGGACGGGTCCTCGTGGAGCAGCGGGGGACCTGCAGTACGAAACACGCACTGCTCGCCGCACTGGCCCGTGAGGAGCAGGTGCATGTCCCTTTGCGAATCGGGATTTATCTCATGGACGAGATGAACACGCCGGGCATTGGCGAGACCCTCCGGTCGCGTGGATTCTCGAGCATCCCCGAAGCGCACTGTGTTCTCGTCGCCGGGCGCGAGCGGGTGGATGTCACCTTCCCGAACTCGAGCGGGCGCTGCACGGAGCGGTTCATCGCTGAACGCGATATCGAACCCGAGGAGATCGGCGCAGTCAAGCTCGCCTGGCATCGGGACTTTGTCGAGCGATGGGCACGCGCAGAGCGCCTCGATCCCGACGCAGTCTGGTCTGCGCGTGAGGCGTGTATTGCCGCTCTTGGTGCGGGGGTGTGATCGTGCTGCCGAGGCCGTGCCCCAAGTCGCGAGCATCGGGGGAAGTTGTCGGGGATCGTTCTACAGACCCGCGCGCCCGAACGACAGCGGTGCTTCGAACGTCACGGTTCCCCCTCGCGGCGGCGGAAAAGACCACCGTTCCACGTAGTTTCGTACGCAAGCTTGCATGCCCTCAGGAATATCGCCGCTCGTGACCCGATAGCGCATCACCGACCCGTCGAGCCCAACCGTGATCTGAACCCGCATCTGCCCCTCGAGGTCCGGGCGCTCGCGAAGGCCTTGCTCGTAACATTGTCGAAGCCGGAGCTGACCTCGCTCGACGACCTCGCGAATCTCACGCTCGGGCAAGAAACCATTTGCGCGAACCCGAGGCCCATCCTCCACGAGCCCCAAAGCATCGATCGTCAGGCCATCTCCACCGATGTCCGCCACCCTGCGGAATCCGCGCCCTTCCTGATCGAATCCTGCGATCGAAAGCCCCCCCAACCCCACGCGCATCGCCAATCGCCCTCTGCCTTCGAACGCGAGGTCGCCGATTTCCCACCGCACGATATCGGGATGATTTGCACGCAACACCGCCTCGCCATCGAGCCCATACGGCCTCTGCACAGCTCGCTCGTCCTCGCTCGACGATCCATTCGTCGACCAATGGCCAGGTGCCCGCACGATGTCGACCCGCCCATCGGGGCGATGAACCTCGACCTCGCCTTCCGCGACATCCAACCGAAGTGAATCGGGCGCGAGCTCGATTTCGAAATGCGTCGCGCGCCCCACGAAGCGGTGTTCAGAGGCCATCACGACGAAGCGCGATGCGCTCTGGAACACCTCCCCATCGACCACGCCCGCAATCCGACCCCGCTCCAACGCAAGAACGACGTGTCCATGCTGGAGCGCAGTCAATCGGGCCGTGCTCTCCTCCAACAGCGCGATTGCAGTCCGCTCGGCAATCCGAAGATGTAGCTCCGAGTCCAACTCCGTCTCGATCGCGGCGCCTTCCGCGATCTCATCATCGATGTCCGCCTCATGCTCGATACCGTCCTCGCGTATCGTCACGTCTCCAGCGCTCAGCATGACCGTCGCGACCCAGAGCTCGGTATCGTCGATGATTTGCGGATCATGTGTGATCCGAATCCCGGCTGAACGAGCAGGGGCTTCGACGCGTTCGGGAGGAGCTTGGGGATCGAACGCGATCCGAAGGATGAGCGCCGCCGCCGCCGCCACCACCGCGAGAGGCCAGAACAAACGCTTGCTTTTCTTTGGTTTTTGGGAAGAGATGGGTCGATCGGCCGCGATCGCGGCATCCAATCGCTGCGTCATCTTCTCCCAATCGAGCTCAGGAACTTTCGAAGCTCGAATATCGCCGCTGATACTGTCGAAGATCGCCATGGTCGCCTGCGCTTCACGGCACACCTCACAATTCGCGAGATGTGCCTCCAAGCGAGCACGTCCTCGGGGCGAAAGGAGCCCTTCGTGAAGTGCGGTCAGCGCCGCGATCTTAGGCGAGTGTGTCACCTGGGATCCTCTCGTGGCTCGTCGCTTCGCTCGTCGGGTCGGAAGTGCGGCTCTTCGGCCATCGCCGCATACAGTTCTTTGCGCGCGTAAAAGAGGCGAGTTCGAACTGTCAGCACGGGAATGGCCAGGATTTCAGCGATGTCTTTGGCCGGGACACCATCGAAATCGTGCATCACCAGCACTTCGCGTTTTTTCTCCGAAAGAGACTCGAGCAGTCGATAAAGAGCCCGCACGCGATTGTGTCGTTCGACGACTTCGTCTGGGGATTCGACGACGATATTTTCCTCTGCGTCTTCGGGCGGGATGACGAGCGCGAGTCGTGGCCGTGAGCGAGCGTGACGCAAATGCATCCGCGTCACGTTGACCGCCAGCCGATAAAGCCAAGTCGAGAACCGCGATTCGCCTCGAAACGATTTCAGCGATCGATAGACGTGGAGAAAGACCTCTTGAACGATGTCTTCGATTTCGGCGCTCGGGCCGATCATGCGAAAGACGACGCGAGTCACATCGTTTCGGTGCGACACGAAAATCTGGCGGAATGCCGATGGATCTCCGGCGCGCGCCCGTTCGATCAGCGCTTGGTCCGGATCCATCCCTGAAATGCCCTGGGCACGAGACTTCTTCTTCGTTCTGCCCGACTGGATCGGGGCGAGCAAATCACTCGCGCAGGAGATGGCATCGGGCGTGGATAGCATGGCAAGGGCAACAGGCTTTCAGAACACAGTTGCCCTGGTGCGCCCGAACATTCAGCGAGCGCGTCGCCGATTGGCCCAATCGAGGAGGTCCTGGGTGGCGAGCACGAATAGAATCGCAGCTGCGAAGACCGTCATAACCGATATCTTCCGGGCAAATGGCGCTCCTGGTCAAAAATCCGGGTGTGCTCGCGCTTGCGGTCTCCCG
The DNA here is from genome assembly GCA_964481145.1 of uncultured Sandaracinus sp. Taxonomy (GTDB): domain Bacteria; phylum Myxococcota_A; class Polyangia; order Polyangiales; family Sandaracinaceae; genus Sandaracinus. The sequence goes on along the minus strand of CAYZTA010000002.1, from coordinate 122,201 downwards.
CTGCGCGTTGTACGGGTCGCCCCCCATGATCGTGGTCGAGCACCTCACGAAACGCTACGGCCCCCGCCCGGCCGTTCAGGACGTATCGTTTTCTGTCAACAAGGGTGAAATCGTTGGCTTTCTCGGGCCGAACGGCGCCGGGAAGAGCACGACGTTACGCATGCTGACGGGCTTTTTGGCGCCGACGATGGGCGCCATCCGGATCGATGGGATCGACGCGCTCGATCGCCCCATCGAAGCGAAAAAGCGAATCGGCTATATGCCCGAGGCCGCTCCGCTCTATCCGGAGATGCGCGTCCGCGAATATTTGCGCTATCGAGCCGAGCTCAAAGGCGTTGCCCGCCGCCTCATCGGGGAGTCTGTCGAACGCGCGCTCCAACAAGCGAGTGTGATGGAGGCTGGAGATCGGATCATCGGTCAGCTCAGCAAAGGCACGAGACAGCGGGTCGGTCTTGCGGACGCGCTCGTCGCCGACCCGCCCATCCTCGTGCTCGATGAGCCCACCGCAGGGCTCGATCCCAATCAGATTCGGCAGGTCCGCAGTCTCGTGCGGAGCCTCGCTGGCCAAAAGACGGTGCTGGTTTCGACGCACATCCTTCCCGAGGTCGAAGCGACCTGCGATCGCGTCGTCATCATTCACCGCGGGCGCGTGGTGCGCGAAGGGACGACGAACGAACTGCGGCGCGCGCTCGGGGATACGATCCTCGTGGTGGATGGTCGCGCGAAAGAAGGGGATGCCCTCGGGCGTTTCCGGGATGTGCTCGAAGATATCGAGGGTGCCGAGCTCCTCAGCATCGAGGCCATGGGAGACACGCTCGTCCGCGCGCGGCTCCGTGCTTCGGATTCTCCCGAGGACATGACGGCCGAGCGGGTGTTTGCGGCGGTCGCGAAGGCCGATCTCGTCTTGCGTGCGCTTCATCCCGAGAGCGGCGGCTCACTCGAAGAGGTGTTCAGTCGCCTCACGATGGACGAAGGCCATTCGAGCGCCAAAGACGAAGAAGACGAGGCGCCATGAAAAATACGTGGACTATCGCGAAGCGCGAAATCGTGTCGTTCTTCGTCTCGCCGCTCGCTTATGTCGTGCTCACGGCATCGACTTTGCTCATGGGCTTTCAGTTCTTTTTGCTCGCAGCGTTCGCGGCGTCCCAGCCGCTCAGTGCGGGATCGAGCAGCTCGAGCCCCATCACTCAGTTCTTCGGAGGCACGACGCTCTTTTACATTCTCGTGCTCGTCATCGTTCCTCTCGTGACGATGCGCCTCATCGCCGAGGAGAACCGCTCGGGAACGATCGAATCACTTTTGACCGCACCCGTCAGCGAAGCTGAGCTCGTCATTGGGAAGTTCCTTGCGGCGATCACGTTTTGGGTCGCGCTCTTTTTGCCCACCATCATGTATGTGTGGCTCACGAGTCGCTTCGGTGACGTGGATCTCGGCGCCATCGGCGCCACTTATTTCGGTCTTTTGACGCTCGGCCTTTCGTGGATGGCGCTGGGCGTGTTGATGAGCGCGATCGCGCGCAATCAAATCGTCGCCGCGATGCTGACGTTCTTGGCTGTTGGAGGCCATTTCATGATTGGGCTTGGCCAGTTCGTCGTGACGACCGACGAAGCGCGCGAGATCTTCGAATACGTGAGCGTGTGGGGCCACCTCAGCACGTACGCGACTGGCGTCGTCGATACGCGTTATCTCGTGTGGGATTTCTCGATCACGGCGTTCGCCCTTTTTCTTGCGGTGCGTGTGCTCGAGTCGCGGAGGTACGAGGGATGAGCGACAAAACGCGCGATCCCGCGGCGAACGCGGGCGCAAACTCCAAGCCTGACAAGGCCGACAAGGCCACGCGCCGCCGAATGACCGGTCGCGCCCACGTGGCGTTGGGTTCCCTCATCGTGTTCGCGATCGTGGGAATGGGAAACTATCTTTCGTTTCGCCACTACGCGCGATGGGATTGGACGTCGGAGAAGATCTTCACGCTTTCCGATCGCACGCGTGCGGTGCTGCGCGAACTCGACCGCGATCTCGATATCTGGCTTCTGCTCTCGACCGGCGAGCCGAACCATCAAGATCTTCGGGAATTGCTCCAGCGCTATCGCGCCGAATCTCAGCGCATCACGCTCCATTTCGTAGATCCCGATCGTGATCCAGCGGCCTACCGAGTGCTCGCACAGCGGCTTCATGTGGGCGCCGTCGATTTGGGTGGCAGCGTGGCCTCGGACGTCGCCGTGGTGATCGAGTCGGGCGAGAACCAATGGAAGATTGGTCGAGATGATTTGGTTGCGTTCGACTTCGACGCGCTCGAATCCGAGGGCGCGCAACGCATCGATGTGCGTTCCGAGCAAGCGCTGACCGGTGGGATTCTCGAGGTCACCTCGGGACGACGTACCCAAGTCTGCATCACCCAAGGGCACGGCGAGTGGACGTTGGGCCGAGGCTCCGAGCGTGACTTGGGTGCGCTGCGCGATGAGATGCGCCGCGAAAATTTGGAGATCGAACCGTTCGAAACACGCGGCGCGTCACGCGTCCCCGCCTCATGTGACGCGCTCTTCGTGGTGGGTCCAACCACCGCGTTCAGCGCTCCGGAGGCCGAGCTCATCCGGGAATTCGTGCGCGGTGGCGGCAATCTCTTGATCGCCGTCGATCCCGAGCTCCATCAAGAGCAAATCGCGATGACGGGGCTCGAGTCCGTGATTCGTGATTTTGGGATCCGCCTCGATGGTTCGATCGTCCTGGAGCTCGATCCCCGGTTTTTACCGCAAAATGTGACATCTCCGGTGGGCCCCTTCTTCGCGGCTCGTTGGGGAGAGCATGCGATCACGCGTCCGTTTCGTGATTCGGGCCCAGCGGTGCTTACGCAGATCGCGCGTTCGGTGCGGCCGATCGACCCCGATCGCGCTTCGACTCTTCTCTCGACGAGCGACTCTTCGTATGCGGAGACAGAAGTCAGCGAAATGATTCGCCATGGCGAACCGATGCGGGATGACGCGGACGTCGCGGGGCCGATTTCCATTGCGGTGGCGACGCGTGTCGAACGTCTTGGCGAGCCGTCGTCCGAAGAACGGGAAAGCGATGCTGGCGGACGCGTGGTGGTACTCGGCGACGCCGATATTTTCGACTCGAACTTTCTAGGAATGCAGGAAGTCGTGAACTACGAGTTTGCGAGCGCGATCGTCGGATGGCTCACGGAGCGTGAGGCGCTCATCGAGCTGCCGAGCCGAAGCGTGGAGGCGCGCGCCGTGCGCATGAGTCAAGACGATGTCAATGCGCTCGGCTTCCGTGTGATTGTGCTTTTGCCCGCGGCGATCTTCTTGCTTGGATTCGCTGCGTGGTGGAACCGTCGAACCTGAACGGGAAGCGATGAGCAGGCGGACCATTCTGATCCTTGGGGCGATCGCCGTTTCGATGGCGGTCTACATCTTCTTCTTCGAGGCTGGAACTCTCTCGACCGGTGAGCTTCAAGCGCGCCGCGGGCGGGTGCTCCAAAGCTTCGTGCGTCCTCGAGTGAGTGAAGTCGAAGTGCGTCGGGGTGATGTCCACGTCGTGCTCCATCGAGATCGCGAGGAGAACCTCGATGATTTCGAGGTCGGTCATTGGTCTCTGACGACGCCGATGGTCTCCGATGCGGATCAGGAATCCGTGGACCAGCTGCTGTCGGTCTTGGAGTGGCTCGAGGCGCGACGTTCGCTCCGTGGCGTCACCGATGAAGATCGCGAACGTTTCGGCCTGACACAGCCTGCTGCCTCGCTGAGATTTCGTGCCGCCGATCGAGATGTGACCGTGATGCTCGGTATCGATGATCCGAGGGATGAAGGCGTCTACGTCGCCGTGTCGGATCGGCCAGGCGAAGTGTTCATCGTCGGACGCGATTTTCGTGAAGCCCTCGAGCACGATGTCGCGCATTTTCGACGTAAAGAGCTCTTCGAACGATTCCTTGCGTTCGAAGCGAGCAGCGTCGAGCTTCGAGAGGGACGATTCGAATTCGCGAATGGTCGCTGGTGGATGCGTACTCCCGAGGAGACATGGGCGCGCGCTTCTGTGCTCGAGTCACTCATGGGCGCGATGCGTGATCTTCGAGCCACTCGATTCCTCGCCGAGCGTCTCGATGCCGCTGACTCGTACGGCCTCGACCACCCCACTCATGAGATCCTCGTCCGTCGTGAGCGGACGGACCGTGAACAGGGAACACCATTGCGTCTTCGTATCGGGGGTGGGTGTCCAAGTCATGAAGGCGAAGTCACGGCGATTGCAGGTGAAGATGGGCCCGTCGTGTGTGTGGAACGTCGCGCTCTCGAAGTGTTCGAAGGGGGGCTCGAGCGTTTTCGAGAGAATCGACTCATCACATTTCGTGATGAGGAGATTCAGCGCGTAAGTTTTGCTTCGGGCGATCGCTCTTTCGAGCTGCGACGCGAGGATATGTCATGGCGAGTCGCGCGCGGCGATGACGCGAAATCAGCCGATCGAGATTCGGTAGCCGAGTGGATGCGGTTGCTGCGAGCCGAGCAAGCGGTGTCGTATGAGCCGCTTGCGAATGCGAGCGCACGCGGGCTCGAATCCCCACGCGCGACATTGACGGTCGAGAGCACGGACGGGACTCGCACCGAGACCGTCGCGATCGGAGCGAAAGACGCCGACGGGCTTTGGGTGCGTCGGAACGAAGAACCTCGGTTGGTTCGATTCGCGCTCGGCGCAGAAGAGCTTCTCTTGCCTTCCGAGACGAGATTTCGTGATCGCCAGCTCGTGCGAGATGCCGAGGCGAATGCGCGACGTTTTCAGGTCGAGCGTGGGGGAGTTACGGAAGAGATCGTGCGTACAGGGTCCGAATGGCGTGTCGTCACACCGCTCGACGCTCCGGCGGATCGAGTGATCGTACGAGATGTCGCACGCGCCATGGCATCACTACGCGCCGTGCGTTTCGTGAACGCCACCGCCACGGGTGAACATGGTCTCGATCGTCCGCGCATCGTGCTCACGGCGCATTTCGAAGGACCTCTTCCGAGTGGAGACACGGTCGAGGGGGACGAACTCCACGATCACGACCACGGACATGGAGAAGAAGGCGAGCCAGCGCCCCCTCGCGATATCGTGCTTCGGATCGGACATCCGACCGAAGGCGGTGCGTTTGCACAATTGGGGACCGACCCCACCGTCTTTGTGATCCCGAGCGAGCTCGTCGACGATCTCGTCGATCCGCTCGTCAGTCGAGATTCGCTTGCGATCGAGGCGAGCGACATCGAAATGCTCACCATCCAACGTGGCGCAGAGCGACTCGAGCTTCGCCGGGTCGATAGCGGTTGGAGTGCGGGCAACGGCGTGGCTGACCAAGCACGAACCACTCTGATCCTCGATCGACTCGCATCCCTTCGCGCGCTTGGAGCGAACGTCTACGGGGCGTCAGGAAATTTCGGCTTCCAATCGCCGACATTGGTCATCCACGCAGAGCGGCGAGGCGGAGGCCCTGCCTATGAACTGCGGATTGGTGCTGCGAGCGACACCGCGGAGGAGAACAGATGGTATTACGCTCGAAGCGAGTCGCTCGACGCGACGTTTCGCTTGGGCGCACCCGTGGTGCAAGCACTGCTCGATTATCGGCCCTGAGCAGATGAGAGAAGCTCAGCGGCGACGCTGGGTCGCCGCTTGCGCTTCTTCGGACAACTCCTGAGTCTCATGGGAGCGATATTCCAGAAGCCCTTCCGAGACGTTGAAGCCACTGCCCGAGATGCGACCAAAGCGACCGCTGATTTTCACTTTGTTACCGACGTAAAAGTCGGTTGGAATCGGCAAAAGCCCTGTTTCAGGAGCAGGCGGCACGTAACGGCCACGCGCGGCCAACGCCATCGCCTCGTCGATCTGAGTTTGGTTTTCAGCGTACCCCACGACCATCAGCCGATGGGCGTCGTTGGTCTCGCCTCGGGTGTCGGCGATCCAGATGTGGGGGGCAGCAGGGGTCGGACAGGTGCGCCCTGTTGGGCATTCCGGTGCCGAGTAGATCCCGACGATGTATCCGGTGACGGACACTTCTGAGTTCATGGTGACCGCTTGGCGGTGCCGCAGCCCATACACGCTATAGCTTTGGTCCGGATGCTGCGCAGGAAAAGGAGGGGGAGGCAGCGTCGGAACGTTCGGCAAGCTCGGGCTGACGTCCGGCAAACGTTCAATCTGTAAATCGGCCGCGGCATGTTGTCCGCACGAAGCGAGTACGGGCAAGAGTCCGAGGGCGACAATGCATCCGACGAAGGATCGCAAGGACTGGCGCATGGATTCCTCGCGCGCCGAGCCACGCGACCCGAGCGAGCGAGCGGAGGCTAACATGGGAGATCCGCTGTGGGAAGCTCTCGGTGTTTCATGAACGGGGATCTTGGCATCGGACCTCATCATTGCGAGCCGCCTGAATGGCGGCTTGCATGACTTCGCCCCCACGTGCCGCAATGGTTCGGGCGTCTTCCGCGAGGGGCCCGCCCAGGCGGGCGGCGACACGCAGCGCGCGCACGGCGATTTCGATTTCACTCTGTCGAGCATCCGGCCGAATTCCTCGGCGAATCAACCCGAGGAGAGATGGCCCCGCATCGAAATCACAGACGTGTTCGACATGCTCGAGGGCAGACTCGAGGACACGCGGGTGCTCTCGGGGATCGTCGAGACGCTCACGAAGCGCGGGCATTCGAATGTCGAGTCGCGTGGCATGCTCGATCGCTCGCCGTCGCACGCTTGGTGCTGGATCGGTGATGGCAATTTCGAGTGAAGGGCGCGCTTGCCCGTCTTGGGCGAGGGCATCGAGCGCTGCGATCCGTACGAGAGGCCATGGATCTTCCGAGGCGAGCGCTCGAACCGTCGGTTCCGAGGGATTCGATATCCGCCCAACCGCAACCGCCCGGACTCGCGGGTAGGGATCACGCATGGCTCGCTGGGTGACCTCCGGGCGACGTGTGCCGAGCGCTTCGATCGCAGTGGCGCGGAGCATCCATTCTTCGGCCGAGATCGCAAGCTCAGCGAGCCAATCATCGATGGAAGACGTGGTGGTTTCGAGCGACATCGCAGCTCTGACCATCCGAAAGCGGTCCGCAAAATCCCGAGCTTCCTCGATGGAGTCGTCGATGATTCGTATCGCAATAGATACGGCACGTGGTTCTCTCACCAGACCGAGGGCGAGAGATGCTCTCGCTGCGATGGGCGCTTCGGTTTGCCAATGGAGAATGGTTTCCGCGCTCTCTGGGGCGCTCAATGCAATGGCGCGGCAGAGCGCTGCGCGAAGGGCGGGGCGTTCGCTGCCTCCATCGCGTGAGATCGCAGCCAACAAGGGGTCGAAATCAAACGCTTCTTCGCTTCCCACCAAGAAATTGGCGGCATCTTCTGCTCCAGCGCCATCTCCCGCGGCAATTTCAACGGCCAGGGTTCTTCCTGCGGCTCCAGCACTTCCAAGGATCGACAATGCGCGTTCACGTACGGCTTCCGCATCGTCGTTGGCCGCGAGCGCTGGGATCCGTAGCGCGATTGATTCTCCAGCTCGTGCAGGTCCTGTCACCACGCGCAAGGCACGCTCTCGCCCACGAACGCCGAGTCGATCCCACGCCGATTCCAAACTCGGGAGGGCGGCGGACCCCAATCGCGAGAGGAGCTCTGCCGCGCGATCTCCGGCATCACCATCACGGACGAGCTCGCGCACCAAGGCATCGATGCCGCCTTCGAAATCGACCCTCGTATACACTTCGACTTCAGCGATCGCGGTTCGCACCGAGGGCGCTCCCTGGGCATCGGCCAGCACCAGCGAAAAACACGACCATTCCAGTGGTGTCGGCGGCACGATCCACACCCGACCCACCCCATCGCGAGGGATCGTGACGCGCAGGCGTGGGCCGCGATCTCCGATCAAGACAAGGCTTTCGGGCGCGGATGTGGCGGCGTCGGAGGGCGTCGAAATTGCGATGGCGCGGATCGGCATGCCCGCTCCAAAGCGGAATTGAACGAATTCTCCTTCTCCCGGACCGCCCCGTCCTTCAGCCCAATAAGTTTCGTGGTTTCCGTCGACGAGCGCCCGAGGGGGACGGAGCTGCGCGGCTTGCTCTCCGATCCCGACTTCACTGGATGCCCCGACTGCCATGAGGGCACGCACGATGGGTGGCTCCGTGGGGCCAGGGCTCGTGGAGGTGGCTTCAATCGCGATCTCTTCGCCATCGGTCGGCACACGCCTGAGCACCACTGGCCGAAATTCATGGGTGGCAGGGTCCAAGGCTCGCGGATAGAGCAGGGCTGGCGATTCGCCACAGAGGCCCACTCCTTCGCGAATCTGAGCGATCACGAGATCGGGGTGGCCATCCCCCGTGCGGTCCGAAAGATCGAGCCAATCGGCCGTCCGTTCCCCAGGGTCGCCGTGCATGTCGAGCCGACCGACCCACGGAATGCTCGGTCGTCCTCCCGACGCCACGACGAGCGCAGCAGCACGTCCCGAGGATCCTGTGGCTCGCAGCACCCCGACGATGTCTCCGGAGGCGAGCGTGACGGATTCGAGATCGACCTCCGTCCAGGTGGCTCGAACCGTGGTTTGCGCCGTGCCTCGCGGGGTGCGCACCGTGATGCATGTGTCGTCTTGCTCGATTTCGACCCGAATTTCGGCCCGAACGCCCGGCTCGCCCAAAGAAATGGCCGCCCTGAACGGAAGCCCAGCGGCGTGCGCGCTTGCCGGAAACCACATCGAAACTGCTGCAAGCGCAATCAAGAGCCACGCGCAGAACATCTTCTCTGTGCGAAGATGAGTCGAACGAATCTGGTCACGGAAGTTGCGGTAGCCGGCCACTGTCATAGCCGGGGTATCGCAAGAGCACATCAATCGTAGAAGAAGATGCACGAAGTTGTTGTATTGGAACGATAGAAGGAGTAATCGCGCCGGGAGAACGGTTGCGAACTTGACCGGTGCGTCGATGCCTACCGCAAATGTTGCGGCCTCCAGGGCGAGGCCGTCACAGTCGCGGGAGGTGTTGGCGGGTGTTCCAACATGCTGGGAAGTGCGTTTCGGGAGCTGTTTTTTCGCGAATGTGGAGCGTTGCAGTTGAATCCAAGGGGCTTGCGGAAGATACCGGAGGAGCCCCAATGCTTGTTTTCTTGTGGACTCGAGTTCTGCGGTGCGGTTTTTGTTTTCCGTTCTCGTGGCGCCGCAAGCTGTACCCCATCGCATTTTCACCGAGCCTAACTTCATGAACCACCTATGCGAGCCATGCCGATGAGCCCCCGTCCCGAGGTGACCCTGTGAGCAAGCGTGCAACCACCGGCACGTCGCGTGCTAGCGCCTCCGGCGCCGGGCGTGCATCGACCTCGTCGAGGCCCCTAGCACTCTCGAAGTCGGCATCCAAACCGGCCGCATCGAAATCGGCCGCATCCAAATCAGCAGTGTCAAAAACCGCATCGAAAACAGCGGTATCGAAAACGACAGCGAAATCCAAGTCTCCGCCCAAGCAGAAGCCCGCGAAAGAAAAAGAGCGGGCAAGCAAGCCTGTGCCGTCCCGAGCTTCGGAACGAGCAAAGGCGAGTCCCACGAAATCGGGGCGCCCTGGAATGGTGGAGGCCGAAACACGGTTGGAACCGGCACGTGGCACGAAGCTCGCCCCGAAGGCGCGCGAGAAGGTCGAAGAATCCTCACTGGAGAACGCCCCGTCCGGCATCGCTTCTGGACAGGGTAGGGATAGGAGACGAGACGGTATGGGCAAGGCAGTCACCGCTTCGAAGACCACGACGGCCACAGCGGCTCCTGCGCGTGAGGACGACGCAGAGGACGTCGAGGTCAAGGACGAGCCCGAGTTCGAGGAGCCCTCTTCGGAGCAGCTCGCCGAAGCCCAAGCCGAGGCTGAAAAGGCGCTCAAAGAAATGGAGCGTCAGGGCGGTGGTGACTCCACGCTCAGCCGTTATTTCCGGGAGATGGCGAGCCATCGGGTGCTGACGCCACAAGAGGAAATCGAAGCCGCGAAGGAAGTCGAACGATTGGAGATCGGCTTCTGGCAGGCTCTTCTTTCTTATCCGCCTGCAGTCGACACGGTGGCGACGACGATCGAGAGATTCGTTGCCGAGCCGCCGGTGAGCGAGCTCGCCACGCTGCGAAAGCTCTCGAAGAGCGCGAGCAAAGGGAAGACGCCTGGTAAATTCGTCAAAAAAGACCAGGACAAATGGGACGAGACGACCACAGCGCTCTCGACCATCATGCGCGCGATCGATTCGGATCGAATCTTCGTCAATGAATCGGACCGGGCGGTGCATCGCGCAGCGGGCGAGTTTGCGGCGGAGCGGGATTTGGTGGTCGACGGAGTGCAGCTCACGCCGGCATTCAAGAAATATCTCGCGCGAGTCGAGGAGGCGCGAGAGGCGCAGCAACAGTCGAAGAACCGCTTCGTGGCTGCCAATCTTCGGTTGGTCGTATCGATTGCGCGTCGTTACAACCGGGGACGGCTCCCGCTCATCGATCTCATTCAAGAGGGCAACATCGGCCTGATGAAGGCGGTCGAGCGTTTCGACCACAACCGCGGCTATCGCTTCTCGACGTATGCGTCTTGGTGGATCCGCCATGCGATCTCGCGCGCCTTGGCGGACAAAGGCCGAGCGGTGCGAATCCCTGTGCACATGCTGGACACGTACAACCGCGTGGCCCGCGCGACTCAGGCGATTGCGACCCGAACCGGGCAGGAGCCCACGCCCGAGGAGCTTGAGAAAGAGACCGGGATCGCCGCCGAAAAACTTGAGAAAATCAAGGGATATTGGGCGGAAACACCGTTCTCGCTCGATCGTCCGGTCAACGATGAAGACGGTCGGAAATTCATCGATTTCCTCGAGCAAGAGAACGTTCCGACGCCGTACGAACAGCTCGTGAGCAAGACGTGGAGCGATGAAGTTCGACGCTTGCTCGATACGCTCTCTCCGATGGAGGCGCGCATTCTGCGGTGGCGTTTCGGGCTCGACGACGAAGACGAGCTCACGCTCAAGGAAATTGGCGACAAATACAACTTGTCTCGTGAGCGCATCCGGCAGCTCCAGGAACAGGCGCTCGCCAAGATTCGTCGTCAGATCAAAGAGTGATTCGCTATTGGCGCCAGAGCTGCGCAGCGATTGCCCGAACGACTCCATCACAAAGCGCGCGCGCGGCTCCGTGTCGCCCGCGCGCTTCGTTGACGATCACGCTGAAGGCGATGGTGTCTTCGGAACGCGGACCGAGGACGTAACCGCTCAGCGCAATCGCGTCGTTCAATGTTCCTGTTTTTGCGCGCACGATGCGGGGACGCGGAAGGTCGCGAAGGCGACCCGCAAGAGTTCCGTCGACTCCTGCAATGGCGAGATGCGAAAGATATTCTGCACGGAGCCCAGGATCTCGATGGATCCAAACCAAGAGCCGAGCGAGATCTCGCGAGGAGATTCGATTCCCCACAAAAAGCCCAGATCCATTGACGATCTCAACGCGGGCGGGATCGATTCCGGCATCGCTCAGGACTTCGCGAACCACGGCGATCGAATCTGAAACCCGACCAGGCCTCTGACGTTCGGCGCCCAACACACGAAAGATCATCTCGGCGACGAAGTTGTCGCTCTGCTTGCCCATCGCGCTCAAAAGTTCGGCGAGAGGGCGTGATGTATGCTGCGCCAAGAGCGCGCTATCGCTTGGAGTTGCGCCCACCCGCACGACATCACCACTGCGAATACCCGCGGCAGCGAGCGCATCGCGCATCAAGTGGCCTGCCCAGAGCAGCGGATTTTCCACACGACGCCGATAAGAAACCCCCGTGACACCCGCCGGAATCGAACCGCGCAGCACGAGCTGCATTCGCGCCTCTTGTTCACGCTGAATCGCAACGATGGAAGGCGCTCCGCCATCGGAGGTCAGAACGCTGCTCTCGAGCGCAAAATAACCTGCTCCATCGAGGCGAATGCGAGCGGGCGCGCCCACGGTTGCGCCAGGAAGGACGCGGAGCACGTACGCATTGGCGTCCACCGAAATCGCGCCTGTGCTCGCACGAAACGGAGCGACTTCGCCAGGTTGTTGATCGAATGCGGGTGGGAGCAGCTGCGCATCGAAATACGACGCATCGACGACGATTTCACCCACCCGACGGACCCCATGGTCCGCGAGATCGCGCGCGAGTTCGACGAGGTCGGCCTGCGTCAACGAGGGGTCACCGAATCCACGTAGAGAAAGAGTCCTGACCTCATCGCCATCGACGCGCCCATGCAAGGCCGTGCGAATGCGGAACTCGGGGCCGAGCCGCGCGAGCGCTGCGGCTGCGGTGACGAGCTTCATGTTGGAAGCCGGGTTGAGTGCAACCTCGGCGCGATGTTCGAAGAGCGTCGTGGTGGTCGTCGTGTCGACGACACTGAGGGTGACCTGCTCACCGAGCCCTGATTCTGCCACGAGCGCGCTCAACTGCGCTTGAAGAGCCGCTCCTGAACCCACCTGCGCGCGTGCGGCATCACGCGACAGGAGTGCCAGCGAAACGAGCAGGAAAAAGGCACAAGTTCGGAGGCGCATTGCGCTGAACGCTACATGAGACTGGCGGTTTCGGCGAATCGACTTCGCATGATCCAATCACGTGCTATGACGCTGGCCCATGATCCTCCGGGATCCCGTCCATGGATTGGTCGCATTCGAGGGGCGCGCCGAGCGTGTCGTGCATAAGCTTTTGGACACGCGCGAGGTGCAGCGGCTTCGTCGCGTGCGGCAGCTGGGCCTGACCTCGCTCGTGTTTCCAGGCGCCGAGCATTCGCGCTTCGCCCATGCGGTGGGAGCGGCGTACGTGATGACGCGTTTGCAGGAGCGGATCCGCGCGCGACAAGCGAGTGATGGGATTCCCTCGGCATTCGCGCTGGATGATGTGGCGGCGTGTGATTCGCTCGCGGCGGCGCTCTTGCACGATTTGGGACACGGGCCCTTCTCGCACCTCTTCGAAGAGGTGCTGCCCCATGCACGAGCCCACGAAGAGTGGACCGTGGCGATGCTTCTCGATCCTTCGACCGAAGTGCATCGCGCTTTGCGGACGATCGATTCCGAAATGCCCACGCGGGTGGCGTCGCTCATCACCGGAACGCATCCGCTTCCTTGGCTCGCATCGATGGTGAGCGGCGTGCTCGATGTCGATCGTTGCGATTACCTGCTTCGCGACAGTCACATGACGGGCGTCGCGTACGGAATCTATGATTTGGAGTGGCTCCTTCGAGCGCTCGCATTCGCGGAGTTGCCTTCGGAGTGCGCCATCGATGAAAAAGATCGCTGGGTGCTCGCGATCGAAGGTCGCAAGGGCTTGCCGCCCATCGAGGGATTCTTCCTCGCGCGGCATTTCATGTATCAGCAAGTCTACCATCATAAAGCGACCCGCGCGGCAGAGGCTCTGGTGCGGGCGATCTTCGTGCGTGTGGCGGAACTGATTCGTGATGGTCGCTCCCCCTCGGTCGCCCCCCCGGCGATGCGCGCGGCCGTGCTCGGTGAACCGCTCTCGCTCGAGAGTTATCTCGAACTCGATGATCCAATGCTCATGCATTGTCTCGCCGAGTGGGAGCGAGATTCCGATCCTTTGCTCGCTGGTCTTGCCGAACGGTTGCGTCGCCGCGATTTGCCTAAAACGATTCCGCTCCCCGAAGATGATTCGAACGCGGCGCTTTGGGACGAAGCCAAGCACCGGGTCGAGACGATCGTCGCGGCGCACGGGTTGCGTCCAGACCTACACGTGTTCTTGGACGTGGCGAACGATATTCCCTATGCCGAAGAGCACGACGATCCCAACCAGACTCTATGGGTGCTCTTGCGTCATCAACCATTACGACGTTTGGGCGACATTTCGTTCCCTCTGCAGCGTCTTCGCAATCAGGCCATCGTGCGACCGCGGTTGTGTTTTCCTGCCGAGGTACGCGACGAGGTGCGTCAGGTGCTCGAAGGGCTTTTTTGAAGATGCGATTCATCACCACGCTATGTCTCGTCGCGACCACTCTTGGCTCGATCGCACGCGCTCAATCCCGTCACGAACCTTTGCCATCCGTCGATTTCACGCTCGAGCGGACATCCGATGATGAACCGTTCCGACGCGTGCTCGCGTTCCGCGCGAACGCGGCGACCGACATGGTCGCCGATCGCAGATTGCTCTATTTCGAAGTGCGTGCTCCTGATTCACGACGGGGCCTTCGCTGCGAGCATCCCGAGCGCCGGAGAGCGGTTCGAACGGCGGTTCATCTCGAAGCCGGTGAGCGCTGGGCGGAATGGATCGATCTCCGAGAATATTGTTGGGGGCGTGCGCTCGAGACGTTGCGGTCTGGCGCGGAGATCACGGCGTTTTATCGTGTCGCTCGCCGTCAGCTCCTCGGCCCACTGCACGTCGATGCTGTCGCCGACCCGGCCGAAGCTGACTCAACTGCGCCGATCCGAATCGTGCTCAGCGATCGTGATGTGCGTCGCGCCGGTCATCTTTCGTTTCGCGTGCGTGTCCTTGCACGTGAAGGACGTGTTCGAGCGTACGTACGCTCGGATCATATTCGCTTTCGAGTGCATGGACCCGAAGGAGATTTCGATTGCGGTATGGCGCACGGACAAGGAGCCGCTCCGCCCGAGTTGTTTGGTTGGATTTCATCGCGTAGCGGCCCGTCGTTCTCGCTCGATCCGTCTTTTTATTGTTCGGATTCCTTTCGAGCGGCTGGCGTATATGAAGTCACTCCCATGCTCGACATCGAGCAAAGCGGGGCGCGTTGGGGATTCGATACCCCGACGGGCACGTTCGTAGGGGTTCCTGCGTTGATCCGAATTCGCGAAGGAGATCCTGAGTATAGTGTGCGTCACATGCCGGAGAGAGACGCGCAGTGAAGTCGGAAGAACATCGAAGCCCAGATCGAATGGCGCGGCGAGTCTCTGTCGTCGCGCTCGCGGTGTCTCTGCTCGCTTTGGTGTTCGCGGGTTTCAGCGCCTGGCGGACAGAATCTGAGCTGCGTGCCTTGCGTGTCGCTCTGCAACGCGCGGTACGATGGCAGAGCTCGCCAGGGCTTGGGCCGGCCCCGACCCTCGATACAGAGGATTGAACGAGCCTCGATTCGATATTCGGCATACCATCTTCGCGGAGCGGAATGGCAAAGATCCTTGTCGTCGATGATCAGCGGAACATGCGCACCACGTTGTCTTTGATGTTGCGTGGAGCCGGACATGACGTGTCTGAAGGCGTCGATGGGGATGAAGCTTGCGAGAAGGTGCGCGAAGACGATTACGATCTCGTGCTGACCGACCTCAAAATGGGCGGAAAAGATGGCATCGAGGTCCTCCGACACACCAAGGAAGCATCTCCGCTGACCGAGGTGATCGTCATGACCGCGTATGGGACGATCGAGAGCGCAGTCGAGGCGATCCGGATTGGGGCGTACGACTACATCCAAAAGCCGTTCAGTGAGGAGGAACTGCTCGTCAAGGTGGATCGCGCCGTCGAGAAGCGGACGCTGACCGGCGAAGTTCACGCGATGGCGGCCGAGTTTCGCGAGCGTTATGGTTTTGGAAACATCATTGGCCGCAGCAGCGCGATCCGCGATGTGTTGGCCCGCATCGTTCGCATCGCACCCACCGAGACGACAGTGCTCATCACGGGGGAAAGCGGCACCGGCAAAGAGCTCGTGGCGCGTGCGATTCACGCGAACTCGGCGCGCGCCGACAAACCCTTCGTGGGCGTCAACTGCGCCGCCATCAGCGAGACTCTGCTCGAGAGCGAACTTTTCGGACACGTGCGAGGCGCTTACACGGGCGCTGTCGCAACGCGAAAGGGGCTCTTCGAAGAAGCCAACGGCGGGACCTTTTTCTTCGATGAAATCGCGGAGACGCCACCGGCGTTTCAGGCGAAATTGCTCCGTGCGATTCAAGAAGGCGAGATTCGCCGTCTCGGCGACAACAAGTCAGTCAGCGTGGACGTGCGCATCATCGCCGCGACCAATCAGGATCTGCAGGAGGCCATCGTCGAAAAAAGGTTCCGACAAGACCTTTACTACCGCCTCAATGTCGCACGATTCCATTTGCCGCCGCTCCGTGAGCGGCGTGAGGACGTTCCGCTCATTGCTGAGTTCTTCAAAGACAAATACGCAAAAAAGATGCGGCGTCGGGTCGAGCTCGGTGAAGGGGTCGTCGACTATCTTCAATCGTACGATTTCCCGGGCAACATTCGCGAGCTCGAGAACATGGTCGAGCAGGGAGTGGCACTCGCGCTCGACTCGCGAGTTCGTCTCGAAGACATCGTGCCCTTGGAAGCTCAGGCCAAGCCGTTCGTACCGCCTGCACAGGGGGGGCTAGAGACGCTGCAGGATGTGGTCGATCGCGCCGAACGGGATGCGATTTTGGCAGTGTTGCGAGAGGTCGACGGCAACAAAGAAAAAGCGGCAGAAGTGCTCGGCCTTTCCGCCACCACTCTGTGGCGCAAGATGAAGCGTTTGAATATCCAAGCATAAAGCGATCATGATTCGCGACGCAGCCCGAGCGTGCGCATCTTCTTGTGAAGATTCGTTCGCTCGAGGCCGAGGAGTGTGGCGGCTCGCGAGATGTTCCAGTCGCAGGACTGAAGGGTTGCGAGGATATACTCGCGCTCTGCGCGATCGCGACGCTCTCGAAGTGTTTCGCGTGCACACGCCTCTCCTGAGTCGTGCGTGAGGGGAGCCGCGGGCGGCATGCTGGATGGGCGCTCCGAAGGGCTCATGAGCGGTCGACTTTCGCGCTCCGGCACATCGCAGAGCTCGATGCGGTCGCCGCTCAAAATCGCCATGCGCTCGACGACATTGCGCAACTCGCGAACGTTTCCTTGCCAGGAGCGTTCGGCGAGCACATCGAGCACTCGAGGCTCGATCGCTTTCGGTTTGACGCCATTGTCGCGCCAGAAATCCGCAAAAAATGCGGCAGCGAGCCGCGGCACGTCTTCGAGTCGTTCGCGCAAAGATGGTGAGCGGATCGGGACCACCGCGAGACGAAAGAAGAGATCTTCACGAAACTCCCCTCGTTGCACGGCGGCTTCGAGGTCCTTGTTCGTCGCGGCCAACACGCGTACGTCCACCGAGATCGCATGGTCGCTTCCCACGCGCGTGATCTCACCGCTTTGAAGGGCTCGCAGAACCTTCGCTTGCGCTGCGGGGCTCATGTCTCCAATTTCGTCGAGGAAGAGAGTGCCGTTGTGAGCGAGCTCGAAGAGCCCTTTTTTTCGATGGTTCGCTCCCGTAAACGCGCCGCGCTCGTAGCCAAAGAGCTCACTCTCGATGAGCTCTGCTGGGATCGCGGCACAGTTGACCTTCACGAAAGGCGCATCACGTCGAGGACTCAACCGGTGAATCGCGCGCGCAATGAGCTCCTTTCCGGTTCCACTCTCGCCCGTGATGAGAACGCGACCGCGCGTGGGAGCCACCTTCTCGAGCTCGGTATAGAGCCGCTGCATGGCAGGGCTTTCTCCGATCATCTCGTACCTGTCCCAAACGCTTTGCCGTAGCTCCTGCACTTCGCGTTCGAGCTTCGAAGCCCGAAGTGCATTGCGCACGGAGACCAAAATGCGATCGCGATCCAGAGGCTTTTCGATGAAGTCGACAGCGCCGCGTTGAACGGCCTGGACGGCATCGGCGATCGTGCCGTGGCCCGAAATCACGATGATCGGAAACTGTTCGCGCTTTCTTCGGAGTTCCAGGATCGCATCGAGCCCGTTCATCCCTGGCAAACGCAAATCGAGGATGGCCAGATCGATGTCGCTTTCGATCATGAGTGAGATCGCTTCTTCGGCGGTCGAGGCTTCGGTGGTGACGAAGCCTTCGGCATCGAGGACCATGCGCAAGGTGCGTCGAATATTCTTCTCGTCATCGATGACGAGGACCTGTTCACCGGGCATCGGGAAATCCAGCCTGGTTCGGCATGTTCGATGGGACATCGACGAACTCGTCGTGAAGTGCGCGAACCGTGCGATCGACATCGCGCTCATGAACCAACAAAGAAATGCGCGTGGCGGTTTGATTGAGCCCGTATGTCATCACGTTCTCGCGCGTGAGCTTCGACATCGCTTTCATCAATGCTTTCCCATCCATGGCGCCGATCAGAGACGCCGTCGCCAAGTCTTTCTCGAGCTCGATCGCTGGGACCTCTTCTTCGAGCCGTGCCCGCGCCCGCGCCCAGTCGGGCGCGAGGGACGCCGCGAGAAGAAATGCCGCACGATTGCCCGATGCCACGACGTCGCGCGTCGGGAGGGCAAACTCATCACAGACCGCCAACGCACGGTGGAGCGCCCCATGATCGGCCACGTGCACCCGAAACACATCCTTTTGACCGACCACGGCGACCGCCTGAGTCAAGCTCTCATCGCGTACGATGCTCTCACGGCTGTCTTCGAACGTGCTCCGTGCATGAATGAAGATTCGCGCTTTGCGTGCCAGCTCGACCGCTTGTGCGTTCAGCACCTTGGCACCGACATCCGCCATCTCTTGCATCTGGACATACGTCAACTCCGCAATATGCCGTGCGCTATCCACCACACGTGGGTCCGCCGTGTAGACGCCATCGACATCGCTATAGATCTCAGCTCGCGCTGCTCCGAGAGCCGCGGCGAGCGCGATGGCGGTGGTGTCGCTTCCCCCTCGCCCCAAGGTCGTGATCTCCCGTCGATAGCTCATCCCCTGGTACCCAGCGACGATCACCACGCGTGAGCGCGCGAGTTCATCCTCGATTCGATGGGGCCTCACCTCGATGATGCGCGCGTCGAAATGTCGATCGTTCGTGATGATTCCGCTTTGTGAGCCCGTAAAAGAGATCGCGTCGACACCGCGTTTTTGGATGGCCATGGAGAGCAGCGCCATCGACACGCGTTCGCCGGTCGTGAGCAACATATCGAGCTCTCGTCGGGGTGGGGTCTCGTCGATTTGTTTCGCCAGCGCCAAGAGTTGATCCGTCGCCTTGCCCATGGCCGATACGACCACGACGACATCGTCTCCCGCGCTGCGGGCCGCGACGACTTTGTCAGCGACTTTCCCGAGCCTCTCGACGTCCGCAACCGAACTCCCTCCATATTTTTGAACGACCACTGCCATCGGCTCAATTCTCCGGTGCGCGCAAACCTACCACGCGGAACGAAATGCGAGAGGGAGTGCCACGCGTGAAGTACGATGCGGAGCGTGTCTGACGCGAAACGACCGGCGCTCGAAGCCTTTTATCGGCGATTGCAGCTTCCATTTCACGAAGACACACAAATGAAAGAACGGCTCGGTCATGAGGTCGAACCGCTCTTGGAGGCATTGGCATTCGCAATCGAGGCGGCAGGAGCGAATCCGCTGGCGTTCGAGTACCGCGATGCGTTCGGCATGGCTGCGCATTTGGGGCATCGAGCGGCGCTCTGGCGCATCACTCCCACAGCCCAGCTCGTGTGTATCGACGCGATCATGGCTGGCCTCGAGGCCATCGGACGGGTGCCGACACGCGAGATCGAGCAAGCCCTGAGAGCTGTGGTGTTCGAGGGGTATTGCGCGGCGATCGAGGAACGCACCCGAGACGATGTCGCGCGTCGCGCGGCCAGCGAGCTACGCCCGACCCGCATCGCACCACGTTGCTGGGCCGTGTTCGTTGCGGGGGAACAAATGGCAGACCCATTGCGGGTCGCGCTCGATGGAGCGTGTCGCACGATGCTCGATGCAGATGCGTGCGCGTGTCTCGTGCATCTGGTGAGTGCGCCGAGCGAGGAACTCGTGAGTGAAGTTTTTACATTCGATTCGACCGCGCGGATGATCGGAGTGGAGGCTGTGTTTTGTGGTGTGGACGAACGATGGCGGGCCGCTGCGGAAGGCCGCGTCGATCTGTCGCGCATCATTCACTACGAGGCGTTCGAAGAAGGACTGCAACACGCCCTTCAAGTGGCGGGAGTGAAGATCCGTGCGGCTGGATCGCTCGCGCGGTTGTGGGAGCGAATCGCGGGATCATCCTCGAGATGAACGACATCGAATGGCCCGCCGCTCAGGCCCTTATTCGGCGGATGCCGGTGCCGAAGCCGCTTCTCGGGCTTCGTCGCCCACAATTCGACTCAACTCGCGGCCGGCCTCTGCTCGCACGGATGCGTGTCTGCGGGCGCGCTCCAAGGTGTGCGCGGCAGCGCTGAGTTCGCCCATCCGTCGTTGACACTGAGCAAGCTCGAGCAACGCGCGCCCTGTTTCCTCGTACGTCGGAAAGCGTGCGATGAGCGCCTCGTACTGCCGTACACATTCGGCATCCGCACCTCTTCCCGAGGCAGCGCGTGCTTCTTGGTGAAGCGCTCCCGCGCTCAAGGCATCAAGGGGCGCTGCGGCTGGCGCAGACGCAGGAGCCTCTTCGCCGTCCGCAGCGCGTGTTCGTGAGGCCCGCGCGATGCCTTCGGTGGCATCTGCACTTTGGCCGAGCATATCTTCGGATTCGGTGCGTGAGCGCTCGTCCGTGGCAGCGACTTCGACCGGCATGGGAGGGGGAGCTTCGCGGGAGACTGCACTTGCCCGCCGTTCGCCCGACGCCATGGGGCGCGCCTGCGGCGAACCAGCGACTTGGGCGCTCGGTGTCGCGGGAGCGGCCATGACGTCTTGATCTTTGTCGCCAATGGGCGCGAGCCTCCGCGTCCGCGGATCGAAATCGAATGCGAGCGGTTCGGCGGGTTGAAGCGCCCCCGCCGAAGGGCTGACTTCATTGCCCGTCTCGTGTTCGAACACCGAGTCATGTCTCGATACGGCTGGCGCACGAAGGTGGGGAACCGACCAAAGACCGATCCCCACCATCAACAGCAAGAGAGTGGCCGTCACGACTTGTGGGCCCATCGCAAAGGATCCGAGAAAGCCGACGATCCACTCCCAAAAGGTTTGCGGTTCGGAGGATGTGGACGTGTCCTTTCGCGTTTTCTCCGCGGCACTCTCGGGGTGGGTTCGAGGTCGTTCGACCTGGGCTGTCCGGGCCACCGCCGCCGCGCGAATCGCATCGAGGGCTTGGACAGGCGGATCGATCGTTTCGAGCTTTCGGGTCACGCGCAGTCCTCCTTCGAGGCGCTGAAGAGTGCGCGCACACGTGACGCAGCTTGCAAGATGCCCCTCGAGCGAAGGCATTTCTGCCGAATCGACCTCGCCATAGACGAGATCGATGAGCTTGCTCGAAACGGCTTCGCAATCCATCGGTTCTGCCTGCCTTTGATTCACGTAAGGTGTGTCACGAAATGAGTGGCTCAGCGATCAGCCCAGCTCCCGTGCATAGTCTTCGTATTCGGAAAGTGCGCGTTGCAAACGTTCGAGCGCGTATCGCATTCGGCTTTTCACTGTGTTTTCAGGCACGCCGACGACCTCGGCAATGTCCTTGAACGCCATGTTCTGTAGCTCCCGCATCAGAAAGACTTCACGCTGCTCCTCGGGCAGCTCATCGATGGCGGTCGTGATTCGAACCTGAAGATCTTGACCAATCACCTCCCGATCCGCCGCCATGGCGCGGCCTTCGACTTGATCGAGCCATGTCGCCCCCTCGGCATCTTCGGAGCGCACAGGCACATCGAGCGATGGATGCCTGCGAAACACCATCTTTCGGCTGTTGTCGATGCAGAGATTTCGAGTGAGCGCATAAAGCCACGTACTGAATTTCGACGTGCCTTGAAAATTTGATGAATTCTCGATCACTTTGAGAAACACTTCCTGCAGGAGCTCCGCGGCACGTTGAGGGTCACGGACCGAGCGCACGATGAAATTGAAGAGCGGCCGTTCGTATCGGCGGAGAATTACATCGAATGCGGAGGCATCTCCTTCGGTGAATTGGCGTACCAGCTCCTCGTCGGAGCGGCCGTCGTGGGCGTACATCACGTGCGCACCCCTCCGGGAGCAACCTTCCGGAGGTGTCCTCGATGTCTATGACGCACCGCGTACCGAAACGATCTCATGGGCAGGTGCATTCTAGATGCGCTTGACCAAAAAGCCGAGTTCGCGGCCTTCTTCGAGTCAGAAGCCTTCGTTGACCCTATCTGTGCACATTGGTATAAGCCGAAGCGCCGGGTTGCTTCTGGGGGTCGATCGATCGGGTCCTCATTGGCGTCGAGGGTTCTCGCTCATCGTCATGAATTCCCGAGAAAGTGTGTGCGAGGTCGTGTTCCCGCGAATCAAGTCGCCAAAGAAAGAGGAGATGGCATGCGCAGGGTGATGGCGCTTTGGACGTCCGTGACTCTCGCCGCGCTCGTTGCTGGGCTTGCGGTCGCGCAGGACGGCTCGCAACAGGAGGGGAGCACTTCCTCCGTGGGTGCGGAGCCGGGCGGCGTGGGAGCTGCCCCAGCTACCAGTTCGGTATCCGAGGACATGGATGCAGGAACCTACGCTGTTCGCTTGCGCGATCTCGAGCAACGAATCGATGCGCTCAAAGAGCAGATTTTCCGAAGCAAGGCGCGTCTTTCGTTGCTTGCGGAGACGGTGCTCGGAGGTGTGGTTGCGGGTGCACAAGCCGTGATCATCCACGAAAATCGTATGAGCTCCTCTTATCGACTCGTCAAAGCCGTGTACGCGCTCGACGGAGCGCGGCTTTTCAGTAAAGCCGATGAAGAGGGCTCGCTCGGGGAGCAAGAAGAGTTCGAGATTTACAACGGCTCGATCGTGCCTGGTGAGCACAACGTGACGGTGAATCTCGAATATCGAGGCCATGGTTACGGGATCTTCTCGTATCTCAAGGGCTATCGGTTTCGTGTCAGGAGCAGCTACACGTTCAGCGCGCCCGAAGGGAAGCGCATGACCATTCGTGTGGTCGGCTACGAAAAGGGAGGGCCCACGGCTCCTCTCGAAGATCGGCCTGCCATCCGATACATGGAACACCTCGAGGGCACCGCGCGCAGCGAGAACGCGGCAGATGCAGTTCTCGGGGGCGGGAGCGCCGAGGGCGAAGGGGGCCAGTGATGACCAGGCGGCCCCAGCGGCTGCGCGATGGATCGGAAGTCTGCGCCATCGGCGTGGCAGAGCCGAGTCCGACGCTCACGTGGGCAGTTGCATGTGTGGCTGTCGTTGTCGTCGCCGTGTTGCCGGCATCGCGGGGCAGCGCTCAGACGGCCCCAATGGAGCAGGAGCTCCTCGAGATCGAGGGGCAAACGAGAGCGCTCCTGAGTGAGCCTCTGAGGCGGGAGAGCCTGCGCAGTCCGACCCATGTCGAAGAACGTTTGACCGATGGCGAGCTCTTCTATCGGCTCCAGGACTACGTTCGCGCCTCCATCATCTTCACGGATATCACTCAGAACTACCCGCGGCATGCGGCGTATCCAGACGCCCTCTTTTTGCTTGCGGATTCGTTGTTTCGAGCGGGGGATTATCTGGGAGCGAGAACGCGATTTCGTGAAGTTCTCTCCCATTCGGGGGAGCCGCTGTTCCGCCCTTACATTCAGCGATCGCTCGGCCGACTCATCGAAGTGGCCATTCATACGCGTGACTTCGAAGGAATCGATGAAGTCTTTGCGCAACTGAACCGATTGCCTCCCTCTGAAATCGAAGCCGCGACCACGTATTTTCGAGCGAAATACCTCTTCAATCGAGCTGTTCCGACCGAAGATGTGTTGCGTCAACCGACGGGCAGCAGGGATACGGGCCATCCTCAAGTCGATGCCATCGACTTGGCGGTGCTCGATGAAGCACGACAAGCCTTCGATGCGGTGCAGGAAGGCAGCCCCTACTATCCTCAGGCTCGATATTTTGTCGGCGTCGTGTTCACGCTGCGTGAACAATACCCACAAGCCATCGAAGCATTCACTCGGGTTCTCCGCGCGCCAGCGACGACCGAAGAGCACATCCAGATCGCCGAGATGACTCAGCTTGCTCTGGGTCGACTTCACTACGAAACCGATCAACTCGAGCAAGCCGTCGAGGCTTACCAAGCAATCCCTCGAACGAGCTCCAATTTCGATGAAGCGCTCTACGAGATTGCGTGGGTTTACATTCGAATGGGTGATGCGACCCGCGCAGAACGCGCGCTCGAGGTCCTCGGTGTGGCTGCGCCTGATTCGTCGCGCATCCCTGATGCCAAGATTCTCCGCGGAAATCTACTTCTTCGAAATGGACGTTACGAAGAAGCCAATCGTGTGTTCCGCGAAGTGGCCAACGAGTTCGGGCCTGTTCGACGAGAGCTCGACGAAATGCTCGCGGAGCACGACGACCAACGCGCTTATTTTCGGCAGCTCGTCCGTGAGAACATGGAGTCGTTCGATGCCAACGCCTTCCTTCCTCCGCTCGCACAACGCTGGGCGAACGTGGAGGGGGACATGGATCGCGCGCTTGGTGTTCTCTCCGATCTCGCCGAAGCCCGACAGCTCGTGCAGGAGACCTCTCTGCTCGTTCAGCGTCTCGGTGCTGCACTGTCACAACCCAATGGCGTTGCGGTGTTTGCAGATCTGCGTCGTCAGCGTGAGTTGACCACAGCACTCCGCAATCGTCTCATTCGCTTGCGTCGTCAGGCGATCGCGATCGAATCGGAGGGAGGTCAAGGCAGCGCGGAGCTGGAGGCGATTCGATCGCGACGCCGCGAAATCGAGCGCTTCATCGATCGCATGCCGACGAGTGAAGAGGATTTCGTTGCGATGGATGACGTGGTTCTCAGTCGTTATCGCCGACTCGAGCGCGAACTTTCGCGAATGGAGGTCGAGTTGCTCGGGATGGAGGCGAGGGCCACTGCGACGGATCGTTACATTGCCGATACGACGGGAAGTCGCGATGCAAACGCGGAGGAAGCCGTTCGCCAAGAGCTTCGCCAGCAGCGTCAAGCCATCGACAATTATCGAACTGAAATCGCCGAGCTCCGAGTCCTTTTGGAAGCCGCGCGACTTCAGGTCGGTGTGGGTGATGACCGTTATGCTCGTCATGAGAGGTTGCGGGCGGAGCACGCGCGTCTCGTCGAGGAAGAGCGACGTCTTGGCGGTGGCTCGCGCTTCGATTCCCTCTTTCAGCGAATGACTGCTGTCGAACGGCAGCTCGATGCCCGTGATACGGAGATCGACCGAATCGTGCAGGAGAGGCGAGCCTCGATCCGATCCGAAGTCGAAGAAGAATCAGGACATATCGAGCGCTATCGAGCAGAGCTCCAATCGCTCGAAACCGAGGCTGAGATCGTGGTTGGGGCCGTGACACACGACAACTTCCAACGAGTTCAACATCATTTCTACGATCTCGTGTTGCGCGCGGATGTCGGTCGAATCGACGTGTCGTGGGCTGAACGCGAGGAGCATCGAATGCGTGTCGAAACGCTCACGCGCGAGCGCTCGCAAGAACTTCGTGCGCTGGATGACGAATTCCAGGAAATCATGGATGAAGGCGGTGCATCGTCCGCTGGCTCGGCGTCTGAGGGGAACACACCGTGATCCGAGGGATCGTGTCGAACCATTGGTTGATGGGTGTCTTCATTGCACCCGTCGTGACCCTGAGCGCATCGCTCGCGAGCGCGCAGGTCGATGCTGGCGTGGACGCGGGTGTAGGCGTCGATGCTGGTATGGGAACGGAACCGTTGGCGGATGCTGGTGCATCGACTGGACCCACCACGCCATGGGCCACCACCACCGACGTGCCTCTCCCATCGTTCCTCGATACGACGGACCGTCGTATCCGTGACGAACGCCCACCGCCCTCGGCCGAGCAGGTACGGGCGCTGCGTGAGATGGAAGCGGAGGTCGCGCGATTTACCAAATCCGGTACCTCCTATCGGGAGGCGATCCGTTCGATTTTGAGGCGCGAATACTCTCAGCGCCGTCGTGATCGCGAGCAGGGCTACGCCCGTCAGATTCGCGAAGAAGAACGCCTGCAAAATGAAGCGCGTGAGCGAGCGATTCGTTTGTTCGAGCGCTTCATCGAACGTTATCCGGACGATCCAACCTACACCGCAGACGCGATGTTCAGGTTGGGGGAGCTCTATTACGAGCGCAGTGCGATCGCGTTCCAAGATGCCTCGCTGGCCGGTCATGCACCCGAGGAGGGACACCCCGATTTCACTCCTACGATCCGACTTTATCGGGAGCTCGTTCGTCGATTCCCTGAGTATCGACGGATTGATGGTGTGTACTATTTGATTGGATATACCCTCAACGAGATGGGCGAGATGGCTGAAGCGCGGCTCGCCTGGCTCGCTCTCGTTTGCAACAACCGATATCGATATTCTCCATCACCTCCTCCCGAGCAGGTTCAAGTGGCGGGTGGGGATATGGGGTCGGGTGACGACTCCGAACCAGCACCGCTTCATCCCGCGCTCACCCTCGATCCCACACCGCAAAGCTCCATCGACGAACCCTTCGTCGACCCATACATCGAGTGTACGCCGGTCATGGAGGGAGCCGAGTTCGTCAACGAGACGTGGCTTCGCGTGGGGGAATACCACTTCGATTTCGACTTCGAGCCTCATGCGCTCGATCGCGCGATCAGTGCATATCGACGTGTTCTCGCGAACCCGGATGATCGCAATTACAACCTCGCGCTCTATAAAGTTGCTTGGGCGTACTATCGAGCGAGTCGCTATCCCGAGGCCATCGAACATTTCATCCAACTCATCGATTGGTCCGATCGTGAGCGAGAGCGTACGGGGCGGGCGGGCTCTGAGCTGCGCGCCGAGGCAGTGCAATATTTGGGCATCACGTTCGCGTACGACGACTGGAACGAGGACCAAGTCCAGGATCCAGATCAGGGCCTACCGACGGGTTTCCAGCGCATTCAAGACACACAACTGATGCCGCAGGATCGACCGTGGACGGTCGAGATCTATTTCCAGTTGGGTCAGATTTACTTCGAAGAAGACCGCTACGACGACGCGATTCAAGTATGGAGCTACGCGATTCAAAGGTGGCCGCTCCACCACCGCGCGCCGGAGATCGTCAATCAGATCGCGCGTGCACATGACCGTCGTGGTCGACAAGAAGACGCGCAGCGAGAGCGATTCCAACTGGCAAACTATGCTCAAGGGAGCGATTGGTGGGAAGCAAATCTCGAGCATCCCATCGAACAACGTCGTGCCGAGCAACTTGCAGAAGCGTCCATCTTCAACGCAGCTCTACAACACCATCAGACCGCGCAGCGCCTGCGTGAGCGTGCGGTCAACGATCGAGACGCGAATCTGCTGGCTCAGGCGATCGAAGAATACAACGCCGCTGCGATGGGATATCGGGCTTATATCGAGCAATATCCAAATAGCCCGAATGCCTATGATCTCGCCTACAACTTGGCCGATGCGCTGTTTTGGTCCCAGCAATATGAAGAGGCTGCGGTCCAGTATGCCATCGTCCGCGATTCGAATCTCGATGACCGATATCTGAGCGAATCGGCGCGGCGGGTCGTGCTTTCGTTGCAGTATCTTTTGGAGGATGCGCAACGTCAGAATGCGGTCGAAGTGCGTTCTGAGCCGCCTGAGGTGAATCCAGGGCCTCCGCTTCGGGTCTCACCGGTCGATATGCCAGAGCTCGTGCAGCGTGTGGCCCAGGCGCGCGAGATCTACCTCGCACGAGTGCCCGAAGCGCAGGATCGCGAGCGTGTGCGTCCCGCCTACGACTACAACAACACGCTTCTGCTCTATAACTATGGCTGGTGGGACCAGGCCAGGGAGCGATTCCGCCGAATTTATCTCGAACGTTGCCGTGGTCCCATGGCGAGCGAGGAAGGCCAAGTCGCCTGGATATCGCTTCGTAACATCGCAGTGCAGCTGAGCGACACCGCGGAAGTCGAACGGCTCGCTCATGATCTTCAAGAGCGTCAGTGCACGTTCACGGCAGACGTCAATGCGCCTGTGGCGGTCGACTGCGACGACCCCGCGAACGAGAGCAATCCACAGTGTTTGCTTTCACGCGACCTCGGGAACATTCGCTTCCAGCGTGCACTCGAGCTCTATCAGCGAGCTCGAGGAGATACGCCGAGCGAGGAGCTTTGTCCTGCGCAACCCAGCGCGGAGCAAGTCCAGCTCTTCGAACAATCTGCAACACAAATGGTCAACGCGGTCAACGATGACCCGCGCCATGACGACGCGCCGCGTGCATTGATTCAGGCGGCTGTCGCTCTCGAATGTACGGGCCGAAACGAGTCGGCTTCGCGTTTGTATCAGCGGGTGGTCGATGAGCTCGGCTCCCGTCGTGCCAACGACGCAGATGCGCAGACACGACTCGATTCCATCTTGGCCACGGCTTATTTCCGCCTCGCATACGCAGCCAATCGATATTTCGATTACGACCGTGCGATTCAGAACTATCGCACGCTCGCAGATGCGGAGCGGTTTGCTCGATCGTCGGATCCCGCGATCGCTCAATACCGCACCGATGCGTTGATCAACGCAGCGCGTATCCTCGAATACCAGCAGGATTACGTGCGCGCGGCCGAGTACTACAGGCGGATCACGCAAACTGCGGGTGCAGCACCAGCTGATCAGCGAAACGCGGCGTTCCGTGCAGCAGAGATGCAGTTCAAACGGCGCGATTGGACTGGAACGGTCCGTGAGATGCGTGCGTTCATCGATCGCTATCGCAACGATGCTGAAGCGGGTGAGCTCTTGGTGACGGCGTATTGGCGCATCGCGCAAGCTCGGCTCGAATCGCGCCAGACCCGAGATTATCGGCAAGCGCTTCAAGACGTTGCAGATGCGTTCTCTCGCAGTGGTCAGAGTCGCGGCTCGATGGCTGCAGAGTATGCGGCTCAGGCCAGGTTCACGATCGTCGATGAGAACTTGGCGCCCTTCGAGAGCTTCGCGATCGTTCCCGGAACGCCAGCCACTCTCGAGGCATACGTCCAGACTGTCACGCGACAGATTCAAGATGGATCGGCTCGAGCGCAGACCATCGTGAACGGATACACACCCGTTTTGGAATATGGGCGCCCCACCTGGACCATCGCTGCATTCGTAAGACAAGGTCGTGTGTACGAAATCCTCGCACGCGCGGTGTTGACGACCCCGTTCGCCATGCCGGCAGATCTCGCACGACAAGCTCGAGGTGCTTCGCAGGAAGTTCGTGAGGAGTTGCGCGTGCAGGTCGAAGACCGAATTCGGCAGGCATTGGATGCGCAAGTACGACCTGTCGAATGTTTTGCGATCGTTCGATACGCGCTTGCTGCGCGTGCTGCGCGTGCGGGTGCTCTCGACAACGAATACACACGCATCGCGGTCGATCGGCTCCAAGCCTATGGTGACGAGCGCATCGCCGAGTGCATTGCGGCCGAGCAACAGAGGGACGCTTCGTTTGCGGCGTATCAGCCGGGGGAGTTCCAGCGAGCGCGTGCCGGTCGTACACTCCCGATGCAGGCCGATATCGCAGCGCCTTCCATGGCGCGGGAGGAGGAATGATGGCTCCTCGGAAGTCGGTATTGAAGCTCGTGTTCTGGGGATGCTGCTTGGCCTTGACGGGTCTCGTTGCTCCCGCGTGTGATCAGGGCGGGAGCACGGGGACCGTGACCCGTGGTGGTTCGAGTTCGTCCGGAGATGAAGGAGAGCGCGAGCCGTCCGACAGCCGTCCTCGTGATTTGGAAGCTCCTCCGGGCTCCCACGAGCCAGATCCGGATGACCTCGAGGCGGAGAGTGGGGCAGGTGGGGATACTGGGTCGGGGACTTCGACGGGTCCTTCTGCCGAGACCACTCCAACCGAGAGTCCATGGGGGCGGCCCGAAGGGGAGAGTGGGGAACCACTTCCGCAGCGTCAACCTGTCAGTAGTTCGGCTCGCGACTCGTACCGTCGAGGCGTGGAAGCAGGACAGCGCGGCGATACGGCGACAGCCCGTCGTGCGTTCGAAGAAACATTGCGAACCGATCCCAATGCATTCCGCGCTGCCTACAATTTGGGAGTGCTCGCCGATCGGGAAGGACAGTCGGATCAGGCCCTGACCTACTATCGGCAAGCGTTGCGAGTTCAGGCGGATTACGAACGTGCGGCCGAGGGCATTGTCACGATTCACGTTCGACGTGGTCAGGCGGCGGAGGCCGTGGCGTTCGTCGAGCCGCTGGCCCGTCGATGGGTGCGCAACCTGCATCTTCAAGCCATTTACGGAGAGGCTCTGATCTTCGCGAATCGTCCTCAAGATGCGATCGCTGCTGCGAGGACAGCATTGCGGCGGGATGAGCGTTTCGTTCCCGCGATGATCGTGCTCATCAAGGCAAACACCCGGCTCGGACGTACCGAACTCGCACAATCCATTCTCGATCAGGCCATCGCGATCGATGGAGCCAACGCTGAGCTGCATTTTCTCAAAGGGCGAATGCAACAGGAGCAGAATCAGCTCGGCCCAGCTCTTCAGTCATACCGTCGGGCCGTTGAGCTTCGACCTGACTTCGCAGATGCTCGAATGGCATTGGCGCTCCAGATGCTCGCGGGCGCGAATTACGCGGAAGCCGTGCAGCAATTCGAGACCGTTGCACGTCTCGTTTCCAACGTTCCTGAGGTGTATTTGGGGCTCGGGAACGCGTACCGTTCGACGAAACAGTGGGAGAAATCGAAGAATGAGCTCGAACGGGTGGTCGCGGTCTCCCCACGCAATCCCGAGGCGCACTACGGACTCGCGCTTCTCTATATGGAAGCTGGCGGCGAATTCCCGGGTTTGGATTTGATGGCCTCGCTTCAACGGGCCCAGCAAGAATTCCGTGCGTATCGTGAACTGATGGGGCCGCGCCTTGCGCGCGACGACCAGTCGGGCGCATACCTCGAGGAGATTCAACGGCAGATCGAGCGTGAACAGCGGCGCATCGAGCGTGAAGCGGCGCGCGCTCAACGGGAGCGTGAACGAGCGGCACGTCAGGCTGGAGATGGCGCTGCTGCGCAATAGGGAGGCGAGCATGACTCGGATTCACACGCTGATGATGGGATGTATCGTTGCGACGGCCCTCGCGATGGCTCCGGCGCAGGCCGATGCCCAGAGTCGAGGTCGCCAGGGGAGGGCGCCACGCGTCATTCAGCTGGATGAGATTCGGATCGAGGGGCGCGTCCAGAAGCCCAATGCGTTCTATATTTTGAATCGATCGAGCATTGGTTACGAGGTGCTCGACCTCCGCACGAGCTTCACACGCGATGTCGTGCGCAGTGTTCAGCGAGAACCGTTCTGAGCCTCTTTCACACACTGCAGCTGGGGTTGATTCTGGGGTTGGTGGTGCTCGTCATCGATCGAGTGCGAGTGCTTTGTTTTCGAGGACCTATCGATCCCGAGCCGATCTTCCATACCCTCTCCCGCGCTTCTGGGCTCGAAGAGCGACGAATGATCGCGACGGCGATTCAAGAGACGTTCCTGGGTAGAGTATTGGGAACGTTCACTTCGTCCGAAGCGGCTTTCGTGGATGTCGATCTGGAGGAGTCGCTCGTCGACGCACGGCAAAGCATCGAACGGGGCTTGGGGGCGCTCCGGATCGGAGCCAACGTCTCCACGTTTCTGGGCTTCGTGGGCGTCGCCATCGAATTGTCATGGATTTATGCAGGGGATCACGGATTGCTCGCGCTGGATCCCAGGCGCATCGCAGCGCTCGGCATGAACGGTGCTGCGCTGTCGATTGCGCTCGGGGTCGGAGGGTCTTCGTTCGCGCTTGGTTCTTGGATGGCCTTGCGCGCACAAGCGACCCGGTTGGTCCGCGAATGTGAGCGTGTGGCGGACCGGGTCAGGGGGCAATTTCGAGACGAATGAGAGCGAATCATTCACCATCCGATAGACCGCGACGAGGCGTCGGTGGTAGTGTCGCTCGCGTCGGTGGGTCGACCGGGAACTTCGAGCGAGGTTCGTGGTCGTATCGATTCAGGAATGACATCAGGGGCATTCCTTCGAGGGATCACGATTCATGAGCACGCCGCAGGGACCGCAACAGCAGGGAACCAAAGGACCCGCCGGACGTCCTGGCGCAATGACGATGGCCATGCAGGCCGTCCAGGTGCGCACGTCTGGGCCGAAAGTCCTTCAGATCGCTGTCATCCAGGGCGAAAAGATCGTCGAGGAGCGGATTGTCAGGCAACGCGAGACGGTGACGGTCGGCTCATCCGAACGAAACCATTTCATCGTGCCTGGGATGCCCCCGCGATTCGAGCTTTTTCAGCTCGTTGGCTCGGACTACATCCTGAATTTCACCGAGGAAATGCGGGGGCGCGTCGGCCTGCCGGGCGGGGTGCAAAAGCTCGAAGAGCTGCGGGCGAGCGGTGCAGCTCGCAATGCCGGCAACCATTGGCAGGTCAAGCTCAACGAGAGCTCTCGTGGCAAAGTCACGATCGGTCAAACAACGCTGCTCTTCCACTTCGTGGTCCCTCCGCCGGTTCAGCCGAGGCCACAGCTCCCTGCCGCGGTCGTGGGCGGATTCATCGCGGGCATCGACTGGCTCTTCACAGCCTTCGTGATGTTCTCGTTCATGAGCCACTTTGGCTTCGTCATCTTCCTCGAGAATGCCGATTGGCCAATCTCTCCGACGCTCGCGACGATCGATGACCGACTGGCCGATCTGATCTTCAACGAGCCCGAGCCGCCGCCAGTGGAAGAGGAGACTCAACCCAACGAAGAGGCTCCCACTGAAGAGGCGACTGAAGTGGCTGAGGCGGAACCCGCGCCGCGCAGCGACTCGAGTTCGTCATCTTCCTCTTCTGAAGCGGGACCTCCGAGTGAGCGCCAGGAGCGGGCTGATTCAGAAGCGCGAATGGCCGTGGAGTCTGCCACTGCACAAGTCGATCAATTGCTGCTTGGCGCGTTGAGCTCCGAAGGAGGAGGCGCATTCGCTGACGTATTGGCGGGCGGTGCTGTGACGGGCAGCGCCGAGGACATCATGGCGCAAGCCACGGGGGTTGGCGTTGCGACGACGGCGGGAGGCGGGCAGCTTCGCGAACGCTCTGGCGGTGGAACGATCGGCGGTGGACAGGAAGGTCTCGGTGGCCTTGCTGCGACGAAGGCAGGAACGCAAGCGCGTACCGAAGGTGGTGCTGTCGAAGAACGAGTGGTTCGCGGGCGATTCCGTGCGCCAGCAGATGCGGATGACGAGTCGGGGGCGGGCGCCTTCGATGCTCGTGTCGTCGTACGTATGATCCAGACGCGGCAGGCTGCGATTCGAGCGTGCTACGAGCGCGAACTGCGCAGCGATCCCACGCTCAATGGTTCGATTCGGATTTCGCTGACGATTCAGGAAACCGGATCGGTGACGAACGTTCGAGCGACAGAGAATTCGATGGGCAATGCGGCTGTCGCGTCGTGTATCGTGGGCGTGATTCAGCGCTTCCGCTTCACACCGGGGCCCGATGGCGGAAGCGTCACGTTCCAGTTCCCGTTCGTGTTTGAACCTCAGGGTTGATGAGGTTCTCGAACTAAAGAAAAGGAGCGTTGGATGTCCAACGCTCCTTTCGTCTTTGGGATCGGTCACATCAGCGGAAGACGCTCTGATATTCGATCACGTGTTCGCGATCTGCGCCAACTCCGACGAGCGTGATCGTCGTCGCCGTGAGCGCCGCGATTCGCTCCAGATAGTTGCGCGCGGCGCTCGGAAGATCTTCGATTCGGCGACAGCCTGATAGATCACCGGACCATCCTTCGAACTCTTCGTAGATCGGCTTGACGCGATCGAGTCGATCCGGAGGCGGATACTCGAGCCTCTTGCCGTCGAGTTCGTAAGCGACACCCAACGCGACCTTCGGTAGCCCAGAGAGAATATCGAGCTTGGTCACCGCAAGCTCGCTCAGGCCATTGATGCGAACTGCGTGGCGCAACACGGCGATATCGAGCCAACCACAGCGGCGCGGTCGTCCAGTGACCGATCCGAACTCATGTCCCGCGATGCGGAGCGCGTCTCCTTCAGGGCCGAGAAGCTCGGTTGGAAAGGGTCCTTCGCCAACGCGCGTCGTATATGCCTTGGTGATTCCTACGACTCGATCGATATGCGTAGGTGCCATGCCAGCGCCCGCACATGCGCCGCCAGATGTCACCGTCGAGCTCGTCACGAACGGGTACGTTCCGTGATCGAGATCGAGCATCGTTCCTTGCGCACCTTCGAGCAGGATGTTCTTCCCTGATTCACGCGCAATCGCGAGCGCCGAGGTTGTATCGGTCACATGCGGAGCGAGCTCCTTTGCCAGTTCGCGATAGCGAATGACAATATCGTCTGCCGAGGGAATTTCACCACCGAGTGCCGTGAGGGTGGGTCTCCAAGCTTCGATGTTGGCCATGAGGCGTTCACGAAATCGATGCTCATCGAGCAGATCGATCATGCGAATGCCGCGACGTCCGGCCTTGTCTTCGTACACAGGTCCGATCCCACGTTTGGTGGTTCCGATGGCCCCCGGCTTTTTCTCTCGGAGGGCATCGACGGTTGCATGGTGGGGGAGCACGACATGGGCACGATCTGAAATGAGAAGGCGACCCTCTCGAAGAAGACCTCGAGCCCGAAGGGTGCTCATCTCGGCGACCAACACCTCCGGGTCGATCACGACGCCCGGGCCGAGAACGCAGGTGGCATCCGCGTGCAACGCGCCTGACGGGATCAGGCGCAAGATCACCTTCTCACCGTCCACGACGAGCGTGTGCCCCGCGTTGGCGCCGCCTCCGTAACGGACCACCACCTGAGCTTCGCGCGTCAGTCGATCGACGACCTTGCCCTTGCCCTCATCACCCCACTGGGCCCCCACCACTACGACCACGGCCATCCGTTCACCTTGATTCCTAATGGGCAGTTCGCCCCATGCTCGGGCTATCAGCGTGGGAGATCCACGTCAAGGACGCCCGGCATGACAAATCCGGAAGGATTCATTCCACCCCTTGACGGGGTCGAGAGTGAGGGTAGATCGGGCCCTCGTGTATATGCGTCACAAACAGGGTTGACCTGAATGTAAAAGGGCCCTAGCGCCGGCTGAGGCGCCTCATCGTGTACTCTTTGCGCCCCAAACGACGAATGGAGCCCGCCGCTGGCGGAGTTCGAAAGAGCTGGAAGTGGTATCCCGTTTTCATTCTCATTCCTGCATGGATTGCGCTGATGTCGTTGATCTGGAACCTCGCAGTTGCGTCAGAGCCTGCGATTCCGACGATCGGCGAGGTGCGCCTGGGAATGACCCCCAACCAAGTGCGTCAACGTTTCGAAGGCGGTTTGGTCGCGTCCTGGCGCACCGAGATCGACGGATCGGACCTTCGTCTGATACGCGAGCCAGCGGGGGAATTCGATCGAGAAAGTCATTTCGAATTCCACAATGGAATGTTGGTGGCAATTCGAGTCGATCTGCGCGAGGATGCGCCCCTTGCCATCGGAGATCCTCTGGTGATCTCCGCTGGATCGGTGATGACGCGCAGCCACGAACATGTTGGTCGCGTGATATTGACGGTGTTGGCGCGCGATTGCCCTACGCATGCCGACGAAGTGTCGAGAATCTTGTTGGCGGGTCAGAGTCATTGAACACTCTTGACCGTGATCGGGGTTGTGCACCGACCAAGAGCTCAGTATATAGCGGCCGCCTCCAACCCCGGAGCGCGGAAACTTACGACGGTCCAGGCGAACAGCCTGTCCACCGTGATGACTGTGTCACTGTGACGACGATGTCACCCGGGGTTCTTCAGGCCCCGAACGAACCGCCTCTCGCGGTTCGTTCATGAGCGAGCGCGACATGCAGATATTCCCAAGATCCCTCAACCTGCTGCCACTGGTCGCCGCGGTGGCTCTTGCGGTAGGCGGCGGTGTTGCGACATTTATCGTCGCGTATTACTTCTCGTTTTGGAACGTCCAGGTTGGCTATGCGCCAGTCCAGCCCGTGCCTTTCAGTCACCGTGTACACGCGGGACAGCTCGGGATGGACTGCCGCTATTGCCACGCCAACGTCGAGCGTTCCGGTGAAGCGATGGTGCCACCCACCCAAACGTGTATGGGCTGTCACTCGGTGGTCCGTCCTGAGTCGGCGTCGCTTCGACCCGTGCGCGAGAGCTGGGAGACCGGCGAGCCCGTCGAGTGGGTACGCGTGCACAACCTGCCGGATCACGCGTATTTCGATCACTCGGTGCATCTGAGCGCGGGTGTTGGTTGCGCGTCCTGTCACGGTCGTATCGACCAAATGGAAGTTGTTACTTTGCAAACACCACTCTCGATGAGCTGGTGTTTGGATTGCCACCGCAATCCCGAGCCGAATCTCCGGCCCGTTAGCGAAATCACGAACATGGCGTGGGAGGCCGAACCGGGCGAGGAGATCGAATATGCCCGTTATGTCACTCCGCCGGAGACCTGTTCGGGGTGCCACCGATGAGCAAGCGTCCTCATGTGACCCATTCCACCGATGTGCTTCCGCCGGGAGCACGGCGTGCTTGGCGTAGTCTCGAAGACCGCAACGATCCGAATCGCGTGATCGAGGCCGCCGCGAGCGAGACCGCAGTGCAGGTCGAACAAAGCGATCTGATCACGTTGCGCGTGAACACGAAGAGCAAAAAGAGTGGGGAGTCGACGGGTGTCAAACGCCGCGAGTTCCTCACTCTTTCGGGAGCTGCCGCTGCAGCGACGACGCTGAGCGGATGCTTGCGTCGTCCAGTCGAGCACATCCTCCCGTACACACGGCAACCCGAATATTCGTTGCCAGGGATTCCCTTACATTACGCTTCGGTGTTGACCCGTCGAGGAGATGCGATCGGCGTCATCGTCGAATCTCACGAAGGTCGTCCCACCAAAATCGAGGGAAACCCGCTGCACTCGGGAAGCCTTCCGGGGCAGAGGGGTGCAGCTGAAGGAGCCCATGGCGGCACGGATCTGCAAACCCAGGCGCAGATTCTGAACCTCTACGATATGGATCGCGGCGCGCACGTGCTTCATGGCGCTGGCGATGATCGCTCCACGTCGAGTTGGAGTGAGTTCGACGAGTTCCTCTCAGGGCATTTGCGCGGTCTCGAAGGCGCTGCCGGAGAGGGCCTGCGCTTCCTCATGGAGTCGACGACCTCACCGACTCTCATGGCAGCGCGTGAGGCGCTCCTCAGACGTTTCCCGCAGGCTCGTTTTCACCACTACTCGCCTGTCTCCGACTGGAACGCACTCGAAGGTGCGCGCATCGCGTTCGGTCGACCACTCCACACGCTCATCGATTATTCGCGAGCGAAGGTCGTGGTCTCGCTGGACAACGATTTCCTCCTGACCGAGACGGGAAATACGCGCTTTCAGTATCTCTTCGCGACCGCTCGACGCTTCATGAGCGCCGAAGAGTCGCGAGACATGAACCGACTCTATGTCGTCGAGTCGGGCGTGTCGGTCACGGGCAGCAATGCGGATCATCGTCTGCGTTTGTCTTCGCGTGATGTGGGTCGCTTTGCTCGAGCGCTCGCGGGTGCTCTTCGCACCGCAGGCGCGGATGTGTCGGGTGTCCAAGGGGCGTTGGGAGACGCGGGCGAGTTCCCGCAGGGCTTCGTCGAGGCCGTGGCGCGTGATCTCGTACGCAATCGCGGTCGTTCTGCGATCGTCGTCGGGGCGCGTCAGCCAGCATGGGTGCATGCGCTCGCGCATTCGCTCAACGCTGCACTCGACAACGTAGGGCAGACCGTGACGTTCCACACCCCGGTTGATTCGAGCGAACGGGAGCCTGTCGAGGACCTTCGCGCGCTCGTTGCAGACATGGGTGCGAACCGCGTGAACACCCTCGTGATGTTGGGTGGAAATCCGGTCTATGACGCCCCTGCGGATCTCGGATTTGCCGATGCTCTCGCAGGTGTTGCGACCAAGATTCATCTGTCGTCTCATGACAATGAGACGTCTGTGCTCTGCGATTGGTATCTGCCAATGGCGCATGAGCTCGAGAGCTGGGCCGATCACCGTGGACTCGATGGGGTGTATGCGGTGCAGCAACCGCTCATCGCACCGCTGCGTGGTGGTCGCAATGCCATCGAGCTCGTTTCGTTCGCGTCGGGCGAACGCAGCTGGCGCGCATACCATGCCGTGCGTCGTTACTTCGGCACGATGGTGGGTGGTGATGCTTTCGATCGCGCGTGGCGAGCTGCTCTTCAGCGCGGGGTCGTGACAGGCGTCGCTTCGACGACGTTGGCGAACAATGTCTCACTCAACGCATCGACGGTCTCGGAGGCGGTGCGACAGGGCGCCTCGACCGAGATTCGTGCACTCGGCGAGAGCAACTGGGAAATCAACTTCGTTCCTTGCAACAAAGTGCTCGATGGTCGTTGGGCGAACAATCCGTGGTTGCTCGAGCTGCCCGATCCCATCTCGAAGGTGAGCTGGGACAACGCCGCACTGATCTCCTGGGGATCGGCGCAAGCACTCGGCGTTCGCAACGGCGACATGATTCGGATCGAGCGCGACGGGCTCAGTGATGGCATCGAGATCGCTGCGGTGATCGTCCCTGGGATCGCCGATCACTGCGTCGTACTTCCTCTTGGTTGGGGTCGCACCCGCGGAGGACAATACGCAAATTCGCAAGGATTCGACGTGAATCCTGTGCGTGGTGCGGAGTCGTTCTGGTTCGGCGATGGATATTCGGTGCGTTCGACCGGCCGGTCTTATCCGCTCGCACTCCAGCAAGAGCATCATTCGATGGAGGGACGCCCCCTCGCGATCGATGCAACACTGACGCAATATTCGGAGACTCCCGATTTCGCGCAATGGCGTATTCCGACTCCGGCTGTCGGGCCGCTCTGGACCGAAGTCGATTACGCTTCGCCCATGCCGCCTGCACAGGGTGGAACGAGTTGGGCGCTATTGCCCGAAGGGCGTGAGCCCGAGCCCAATGCACCGCCGCGATATGCGTGGGGCATGAACATCGACCTGACGACCTGCACTGGTTGCAATGCATGTGTCGTTGCGTGCATTTCGGAAAACAACATTCCGATGGTGGGCAAAGAGCAGGTTGCCCGTGGCCGTGAGATGCACTGGATACGCATCGACCGCTACTTCACTGAGCAGGAAACCGGGCCTTCTCTTGGTCTTGGTCATGGCGCTTCGGAGCTCGTTTCCGACATTTTGGGAAATGAAACTTCGCGGCAGCGTTTGTATGACGCCGTCGACGAAGATCACCTCGAAGTGGCCTTCCAGCCCGTGGCTTGTCAGCACTGCGAAGAGGCGCCTTGCGAGAACGTATGCCCCGTCAATGCCACGGTGCACTCTCCCGAAGGTCTCAACGAGATGGCCTATAACCGCTGCATTGGCACGCGTTACTGCGCGAACAACTGCCCGTACAAAGTCCGTCGCTTCAACTACCTCGCATATCAAGGCGATGTGCCAGAGTTGCGCCGAATGCAGTTCAATCCGAACGTGAGCGTCCGTATGCGCGGTGTGATGGAGAAGTGCACGTATTGTGTGCAGCGGATTCAGTCGGCGCGCATCCACGCTCGCAATGAAAATCGCAGAATCCGCGACGGAGAAGTCATTCCCGCATGCGCTCAAGCATGCCCGAGCCATGCGATCACCTTTGGTGATCTCAACAATCCCCAGAACGCAGCGGCTCGATGGGCGGCAGTCGACCGCCAGTACAAGCTGCTCGCCGATATTGGCGCGCAGCCCCGGACGACGTTTCTTGGTCGAATCCGGAACCTCAACCCGGAGTTGGTCTGATGGCTGGCACGAAGCCCATTGCGGAGCTCGGTGAGACCTATCTCGCGAAGCCCGGAACCACGTTTCGCGATGTCACCGAGATCGTGAGTCGTGTGACGGAGAACAAAGCTCCGCGCGGCTGGTGGATCCTCTTTTTACTCTCGGCGAGCATCACGGGCGTTCTCGGGGCCACACTCGCATACCTCCTCTGGGTGGGTATCGGCGTGTGGGGCAACAACAGCCCCGTGGGCTGGGCCTGGGATATCACCAACTTCGTTTGGTGGATCGGCATCGGCCATGCTGGGACGCTGATTTCGGCCGTTCTTTTCCTGTTTCGCCAGTATTGGCGAACGGCCATCAACCGCTTCGCAGAAGCGATGACGATCTTCGCCGTCATTTGTGCGTTGATGTTCCCGACGATTCACACCGGTCGTCCGTGGCACATCTATTATCCGCTTCCCATCCCCAATGGGATGAACCTTTGGCCAAACTTCAAGTCGCCCCTTCTGTGGGACGTCTTTGCGGTCAGCACCTACTTCACGGTTTCGCTCCTTTTCTGGTACGTCGGCCTGATTCCCGACTTCGCGACGCTTCGTGATCGTGCGATGAGAATGGGCGATACCGTCGCGGGCAAGGCGCGACGCCTTGCTTATGGAGCTCTCGCGCTCGGTTGGCGTGGCAGCAATCGTCACTGGTCGAACTACGAGCGCGCCTATCTGATCCTTGCTGCGATCTCGACTCCGCTCGTGCTTTCCGTTCACTCCGTCGTTTCGTTCGACTTCGCGACTTCGGTTGAGCCTGGCTGGCATACGACGATCTTTCCTCCTTACTTCGTCGCAGGCGCCGTGTTCAGCGGTTTTGCGATGGTCATGACGCTTCTGCTCATTGCGCGAACGGTGTTTCAGATGCACGACCTCGTGCAGATGCGGCATCTCGATCTGATGAATCAGATCATGCTGACGACAGGCAGCATCGTTGGATACGCATATGCGATGGAGTTCTTCATTGCGTGGTATTCGGGCAACCCGTATGAGCGCTACGTCTTCATCAATCGCGCCACGGGTGAATATTGGTGGGCCTATTGGTCGATGATCACCTGCAACGTGCTCGTCCCGCAGACGTTCTGGTTCAAATCTTTGCGCACGAATATCGCCTGGATGTTCATCGCATCGATTCTCATCAACATTGGAATGTGGTTTGAACGTTTCGTCATCATCGTGACGACGCTCCACCGCGACTACCTGCCGAGCTCTTGGGGATACTTCAGCCCGACGGCTTTCGACTGGCTCACGTATCTCGGCTCGATTGGCCTCTTCTTCACGCTCTTCCTGCTC
The DNA here is from genome assembly GCA_964481145.1 of uncultured Sandaracinus sp. Lineage (GTDB taxonomy): Bacteria > Myxococcota_A > Polyangia > Polyangiales > Sandaracinaceae > Sandaracinus. The sequence continues at coordinate 81,485 of CAYZTA010000002.1, read as the reverse complement.
TTCATTCGGTGGATTCCGATGATCGCAATCGCTGAGGTGAAGATGGTTCTTCCGCAAGCCGATCCACATGCGGATGATCATGATGACGACCACGCGCATGCTCCGCATGCAGCCATGAAGGAGGCCTGAGATGGCATCCGACCACGACGACGAACATCGCCCTGTGAAGCGCGTGACGCAGAAGCGTCCGCTGATCTATCTCGCTGAGTTCGAAACTCCCGGCAAGGTCATGAAGGCTGCTGAGAAGGTGCGGGATGCTGGTTACAAGCGCTGGGATGTGCATACGCCTTTCCCTGTCCACGGAATGGATCGCGCGATGGGCCTTCCCGATTCGAAACTCGGATGGATTGTATTCCTCTGTGGATTGACGGGATGTACAGCCGCGTTCTTCCTGATTTTTTGGACGAATGGCATTGACTATCCGCTCGTGATCGGTGGCAAACCACCGGATGCTTTCCCATCCATGATCCCGGTGATGTTCGAGCTGACGATTTTGCTCAGTGCGTTCGGGGCTGTGTTCGGCATGTTTGGGCTCAATCAGCTCCCACGACATCATCATCCTGTTTTCTATTCAGATCGGTTTTCACGAGCTTCCGACGACCGCTTCTTCATCTCGGTCGAAGCCGCCGATGAGAAGTTCGACCTCGAAGACACCCGCGAGTTGCTCGAGTCCGTGGGTGCGACGCATCTCGAGCTCATTCAGGAGGAGTCGTGACCCGTTCGGCCGTGAAGATTCCTGCACGCCGGCAGGTATTCGTCGTTTGTCTCATCGGCGTGTCGCTTCTGGTCGGCTGCCGTGGGCAGACCTCGGAAGAGCCGCCGATCATTCCGTTTCGAGGAATGCACGAGATGCCTCGCTATGATGCACAAGAGGCGTCCCGCTACTTCGAGGATGGACGCACCATGCGTCCTCCGGTCGAAGGGACGGTCCCACAGGAAATGGTGCTCGACTCAGCGATCGCTGAAGGCATCGACGAGAGTGGAGCCTACGTGATGACGATTCCGACGTCCGTGGTGCAGCAAGCGGGCGGTATGCAATCACTGCTCGAGCGCGGCCATGGCCGTTACAACATTTATTGCAGTCCTTGTCATGCATATACCGGCAACGGGGACGGCATGATCGCTCGTCGCGCCGAGTCGATTGGCAACACGTTCGCAGCCGCGAATCTCCACGATGACCGCCTTCGTCATGCTCCAGACGGTCAAATCTATGCAACGATTGCAAACGGAATCCGCACGATGCCTGCGTATCGGGCACAGATGCCTGTGGCGGACCGCTGGGCCATCGTCGCTTACGTACGTGCGCTCCAGCTGAGTCAAGCGGACGGACGCACGGCATCGCTTTCACCTCGAGAAGAGCAAATGCCACGGGAGGCGACTCGATGAGCGCCGAAAAAAAGAAGAAGACCGCCGAGAGCAAGTCGAGTCCGACGTACCGGCTGCCGCGTGAAGGCGGATGGGCCAGCGCTTGGAAATTGAGCGCAGCCCTGGGTGGACTCGGTGTGGTTGGGTGTTTGGTCGGATGGAATAGCGACCCTCACCGCTTCGCATTTTCATGGTTGTTTGGGTTGATGTCGTTCCTTGCGATCGGCCTCGGCGCTCTTTTCTTCGTCCTCTGGCAACACCTTTCTGGGGCTGGATGGAGCATTTCGATTCGCCGGATTCCGGAACTCCTGATGTCAGGGTTGCCTGTCCTGGCTCTGCTCGTAACCCCGATTCTCTTCCAAATGGATGAGCTTTATCCATGGATGGAGAGTTGGAGAGAATCACAGCAAGAAGAATCGCACGATGCCCACGCGTCGGAGGAGCACCTCATTGGAGCATCGGTGGCCAGGGCGCAGGTCCATGGTTCTGAGGCCCATGGTTCCGAAGTCCATGGAGAAGGGCATGATGCGCACCACACCCCGCAACACGCAGCCCACGCGGAAGTCATCAAGAGCAAGCTGGCTTATCTCAACTTGCCGTCCTTCCTGATCCGCGCTGTGTTTTATTGCGCAGTCTGGGTCGTGCTTGCGTGGTTTTTCTTCACCTCGTCGACCAAGCAGGACACCACACGCGATCTCGGGCTCACCCGTCGAATGCAGTCGCTTTCGCCGATTGCGACATTTGCTTTCGCCATCACGCTCACGTTCGCTGCATTCGACTGGATGATGTCACTCGAGCCAACGTGGTTTTCGACAATCTTCGGCGTGCAGTACTTCGCGGTCAGCGCGGTCGCGAGCCTTGCGATGGTCGTTCTTCTCATGTTTGGTTTGAAGTCTGCGGGAGTGTTTGGTGAAGCTGTCACCGTCGAACATTTCCACGACCTCGGTAAGTTGCTCTTCGGTTTCCTCGTGTTTTGGGCGTACATCAGCTTCTCGCAGTTCATGCTGATTTGGTACGCATCGATTCCTGAAGAGACGACCTATTACCATCTTCGTTGGGCGGGCGGTTGGCGTACATTCTCGCTGTTCATGGTCATCGCACACTTCGTCCTGCCATTCCTTCTCCTTATGTCGCGCAACGTGAAGCGGCGTCTGCCTATCTTGGCATTCGGTGCAGCATGGCTCTTGGTCATGCATGTGACCGAAGTGTTTTGGCTCGTGATGCCGTATGTGAGCCCTGGTGAGCTCACCGTGCACTGGATCGACCTCGCCGCGCTCTTTGCGGTGGGCGGGATCTATCTCACGTTTGTCTTCTTCATGATGGGGCGTTACCCACTCGTCCCTATTGGAGACCCGCGACTCAATCGCGCGATTCACCTCGAGGTACACTGAGATGGCTCATCCGGAAACTGAGTCGGCTCGGACGGTCGCTGTCCCGCGGCCGGACGATACTCCGCCGCGTAACCGTGTGATTTTCGCCTATACGGTGATGTCAGTCATCGCGCTCGTCGCGCTTGGCTTCCTGTTCGATTCTTATATGGACATCAGCCGTCGAGAGACTCGTCGTTCGAACGCCGAGAGGAGTTGGACGAGTGAGACGCTCGCGCTCTACCGAGAGGGGCAGACGAACGCCCTCGAACGAGGACGAATGCCAATCCAACGTGCGATGGCAGACTTCGCGCGACAGAACCGTCAAGCATTCCCGCTGATTCGCCCCATGGCCTCCGATGATCAGGGGCCGCTCGAAGGTTGGAATCAGTTGCCTCACCGGGCGGCCGCCTCGGCTCCCGAAGAAGCAACTCCCGAAGCTGCAGCACCCACGGACTCAGCACCCACGGACGCCGAGGCTGCGCCACAAGGTGACTCGGCTCCTGTGGAAGAGGAAGCTGTGCCGGCACAGGCGCCTTCAGCGCCTTAACCCCTTCACCGAGAATCAAAGCGAGCCCAGTGTCCGCTCCGTAGGCCATGCGTAAGTCAATGACCCTTTTTGCCGCGGCGTTCCTGCTCATCCCGATTGGGATGAGCCATGCGATCGTGCGTGCACAGGGTCCGAGCGCTCCGATTCGCCCTGATATTCCTCCTGGAACGGTGCCTGATGAGATTCCGGGGGTGGGCATCGAGGAAGATTTCGAAACTGCGATCCCAGCCGACGCGAGGTTCGTCGATCACGAAGGGCGGCAGGTTCGATTCGGAGATTATTTCGATGGGGTTCGTCCGGTCGTTCTGATGCTCGTCTACCATCAGTGTGCGAGCTTCTGTGATATGGCTCTGCGAGGGATGTCCGAATCGCTTGCGCAGCAACCGTGGACTGTGGGAATCGAATATGACGTCGTGACCCTCAGCATCGACCCGCGCGACACTCCGACTGTGCTCGCGGAGGCACGCACCCGTACGTTGGGTCGTTATGGTCGTGAGGAAGCCGAACACGGTTGGCATTTCATTGGCGGGACCGAGAGTGAAATTCGCCGGGTGACGGATGCCATTGGATATCGTTATCAGTGGGACGAGCGCACGCAGCAGTTCGCACATCCGGGTGTGTTCACGGTGCTTCAGCCGTCGAGACGTGTGTCTCGATATCTCTATGGGCTCGAATTCCCCTTCAATGACGTTCGGATCGCGTTGATGGAGGCCAGTGAGGGTCGGCATTTGCCGACTTCCGAGCAACTGATTCGAGCGAGCCTCCTTTATTGTTTTCGTTGGGACCATGCCGATGGCCGGTACGTTCTCATGGCATGGCGTCTCATGCGTCTCGGCGGTGTGGTCACCGTCGTGGTCCTTGGCGGAATGCTTTTTACCTTTTGGCGACGAGAGCGGAAGCGCACCTCGAAGCGAATGCAAAGCCCCTCTCCAGACATCAGTGGCGCTGAACGTTTGGAGTCGGAGCGCGCAACGGAGACTTGATTCCGATGGATGATCAGGAATACATCACCCACGCGACATGGCAGCTGCCACCGCAGCTCTCGACTCTAGCGCCCGAGGTCGATTGGATTTACGACTTCATCTTCTGGGTGAGCGTCGTTGCCTTCTTCGGCATCATCGTGACGACCGTCTTTTTTATGTGGCGTTATCGTCGTCGTCCGGGGGTGAAGCCGGAGCCGACGGGGCACGCCAATACCCTTGAACTCTTTTGGACGTTTTCGCCTCTCATCGTGCTGGCGCTGATGTTCCATTGGGGATTCCAGAGCTACATTGCTTCTGCGGTGGCACCTGATGACTCGTACAACGTTCGAGTGCGTGCACGACAGTGGGCGTGGGAGTTCGAGCACCCGAATGGCACGACCGAGGACAACATCTTGCACGTGCCGGCGGGCCGTCCCGTTCGATTGGTCATGTCTTCTTCGGACGTGATTCATTCGTTCTTCATCCCCGACTTTCGGATCAAGCGCGATGTCGTCCCGGGGATGTTCACTTCGCTTTGGTTTCAGGCGATCGAGCGAAGCGATGTGATCCCTGAAGGGGACCTCTCGACCGCAGATGCAAATCGTGTGTGGTACCGGACCCAGGTCTTTTGCGCCGAGTATTGTGGCGCGGGCGGCAGCTGGGGTGACAACGCGGGCCATGCCACGATGTATGCGCAGGTTCTTGTGCAACGCCCCGAGGATTTCGACGAGTGGTATAGGAATCCCCCTCCGCCGACGTGCGGTGAAGGCGCGGACGCGCATCCCTGCACGCAGGTCGAATGGGGAGAGATGCTTTTTACAACCAAAGGATGTCCTGCGTGCCATCAGCGGCAGGAGGGACCTCAGCTTGCAGGGCCCAGCCTTCATGGTCTCTTTGGGCGTCAAGAGCGACTCACGGGCGGTGGAACCATCACCATTGATGAGGCTTATGTTCGTGAGTCCATTCTCGAACCGCGCGCGCAGGTCGTCGAGGGTTTCAACCCCGTGATGCCCAGCATTCGATTCAGTGAGCAGCAACTCGACGCGATGATCGCGTATCTCGAAACGCTTTGAACATGAAATCCCGTCGCCGTAGGTGCGACCTCAAGCAGCATTTTAGGTGAGACAACAATGACGGCGCAGGCAGGGGCAACCCACCCGACGACTCACGACACGTCACACGATGACGCGGATTATCTCCGTGCCACCACGGGCTTCCGGTCGTGGGCGTTTACGCTCGATCACAAGCGGATCGGGATCATGTATTTGGTCAGCGTGTTGATCGCGTTCTTGGCGGGCGGGATCATGGCGCTGCTCGTGCGAACGGAGCTCTTGTTCCCAGGCCGGACGATCATGGATCCGGACTTCTACAACAAGGTGTTCACGCTTCACGGCGCGATCATGGTCTTCTTGTTCATCATCCCAAGCATTCCGGGTGGGATTGGGAACTTCGTTCTGCCTCTGATGTTGGGTGCGAAAGATGTCGCCTTCCCAAGGTTGAATCTGGCGAGCTTTTATATCTACGTCTTTGGCTCGTGTTTCGCGCTCTACAGCATCGTTGCTGCCTCAGTCGACACGGGATGGACTTTCTACACCCCTTATTCGACGCAGAGCGGAACGGCTGTCATTGCGATGACGCTCGGCGTCTTCATTCTGGGCTTCTCGTCGATTCTCACGGCAGTCAATTTCATCGCGACGACCCACAAGCTGCGGGCACCAGGTCTGCACTGGAAGCGCTTGCCGCTCTTCATTTGGTCGATCTACGCGACGAGCGTCATTCAGGTGCTCGCGACGCCCGTGCTCGCCATCACGATGCTCCTTCTCATCATGGAAAAGGCGCTCACGCTCGGCATCTTCGATCCGAGGCTCGGCGGCGATCCAGTGCTTTTCCAGCATTTCTTTTGGTTTTATTCGCATCCGGCCGTTTACATCATGATTCTTCCTGGGATGGCGGTCGTGAGTGAGCTGATTGCGACTTTCAGCCGCCGGAAGATCTTCGGCTACATGTTCGTCGCGATGAGCTCGGTGGCTCTCGCGCTTCTTTCCTTCCTCGTGTGGGCTCATCACCTTTTTGTTTCCGGCATGAGCGAATATGCCGTCATGGTCTTCTCTGGCCTGACGTTCCTCGTGGCGATTCCCTCAGCGGTCAAAGTCTTCAACTGGACCGCTACCTTGTACAAGGGCTCGATTTCGTTCGAGTCGCCGATGCTCTACGGGCTCGCGTTCATCGTTCTTTTCACGGTGGGTGGTTTGACCGGATTGCCGCTCGCGACGGTTGCGACCGATGTGCATCTTCACGATACGTACTACGTCGTAGCGCACTTCCACTACGTCATGGTGGGTGGAACCGTGTTCGGTTTCATTGGTGGGCTGCACTATTGGTGGCCGAAGATGACGGGCAAGCTCTACAACGAGAGGCTCGCGCAAATCTCGTTCGCGCTCGTGTTCACAGGCTTCAATATCACCTTCTTCACTCAGTTCTTGCTCGGCACCCACGGCATGCCGCGTCGTTATTACGATTATCTCGATCAGTACCAACCCCTTCACGGCTTCTCTTCGATTGGCTCTTATGTGTTGGGCGTCGGTTTTGTCATCATGCTCGTGATGTTCGTTCAGTCGTTGATGCGCGGCGCCAAAGCACCCCCGAATCCGTGGGGCTCGGCTGGTTATGAGTGGCAGACGGCATCTCCGCCGATCGCGCACAACTTCCACGAGACTCCAATCATGACGCGTGGTCCGTATGACTATCAGCTCGCGACGGAAGAAGAGCTGTACACCGGATTTCACGAGGAACTTTCGGGACGAAGCGATTCATCAAAGGCCGTGTCGGCCCAAGGTGCTGAAGAAGAGGGAGAGGGCTGAGCGATGGCCAGTTCGAGCACCGGCGCCAATGCCGAAGCCGTGCATGGGCACGGCAATCATGGTCCGAAGTGGCTTCAGCATCATTTCGACTTGCCCGTCCAGCAGTTCGAGGCGGCAAAGCTCGGAATGTGGCTTTTCCTCGCGCAGGAGATCCTCTTCTTTAGCGGCCTTTTCGTCGCGTATTTCATCATTCGTGCGCAATATCCGACGGCCTTCGCCGCAGGCTCTGCACAGCTCGACAAGATCATGGGCGGTGGCAACACCATCGTTCTTCTGTTCAGCTCGCTGACAGCGGCCCTCGCTGTACGCTCGGCTCAGCTTGGTAAGAAGGCCGAAGTCAATCGATGGCTCGGGATCACGATCGCGTGTGCGTGCATGTTCCTGGTCATCAAGTACTTCGAGTATTCGACGAAGTTTGAGCACGGCCTTCTTCCTGGCGTGTATTGGCATCCTCACATCGAAGCAGGACAACCGCTTTTCCCTGCTCACACCCACGTGTTCTTCGGTCTCTACTTCATGTTGACCGGTCTTCATGGCGTTCACGTACTGATCGGCATCGGGGTGCTCGGTTGGATCATGTGGAGGAACAACCAAGGTGAGTTCACCAAAGACTTTTGGACTCCGGTCGACCTTGCTGCTCTCTATTGGCACTTGGTCGATTTGGTCTGGATTTATCTTTTCCCGCTTCTCTATTTGATCTGAGGCGCATGATGATGAAGAGCGATTTTTCTGACGCTGAGGACCCGCATCACGAGGGTGCGGTTCACGTTCATGTGCACCCTGTGCGCTTCTATGTGATGATTTTCCTCGCGCTCATTGCGCTTACGGTCATTACGGTCGCGACATCGTATATCGATATCGACGGCTTTGTCGTGCCTGGGACTCCTGCTGGTTCGGGAGGATTCAATCTGGCGCTCGCCATGCTGATCGCGACGACCAAAGCGGCTTTCGTCGCGACTTGGTTCATGCATCTCAAGGATGACAATCGTTTCAATGTCCTTGTGTTCGCTGGGTCACTCATCTTCGTTGGGATCTTCCTCGCCTATACGATGAACGATACGGAACACCGCGGGGCGGTCGATCCTTTCAACGGTGTGTATGTGTTGCCGGGGACCGGCGAACGTGCGCCGGGTGGAATCGATCGGGTGTTTCCAGGTGAGGAACCAGAGCTGGGAATCGAAGCTCCGGCGGAAGCAGGTAGTGAACACTAGGTTATTCGTCGCATGTGGCATCCTCGCAGTCTTGTGGGGATGCGTTCGACCGCCTCGAGAACGTGCGAGTGCGGAGGTGGATCGCGGATATCCGAGTTGCGGTCACGATATGTTGCCGGAGGGGGAGCTCATCGGGTCTCGTACGCTGCGTGCGGGGCCCGTGATGCCCGAGCGAACCATCGTGGAGCATTTCGAGATTCGACGTCGGGATTGCGTCGAGGTATTTCGGGGGCGCCAAGATTGGGCGATGTCTTCGAACGATCTCGATGTGGTGTATGACGCTCAGACAGGACTTCCTCTCCGAGCATGGAAACGCATTCGTTCGCCTGGAGGGGAAACGGGGGAACGACTCGAAGTCCGTCGCTTCGAGTTGCGAGACACCGAACGAGTCGCACTGACGCAGCGAACCGTCACGGGCGCGCTCGAGCATTGGAAGCTCCGTGGAACGATGCCTCGCGCGATCATCGGGCCTGGAATGGGGCTTCTTTCGATGTGGATTCGCCGAGCCCGATTGGCTCCTGGCGGCAGACTCCGTGAGTCGGTCCTCGATATTCGCGAATCGATGGAGATCGTGAGAGATGTGACTCTCTTGCGGCTCGATGATCGGGACGATCCGGTTCTCGGTCGTGTGCGCGTGTATTCGATTTACGGACGTGAACCGTTTTACGCCGACGAAAACGATATCGTACTGGGTGATTTGAGAGGGCTATTGCCGGCTGAGCTCGTTCGAGAGCCGATGCCGACTCCGAGTATGCCAGAGAGCCCCCCTGACCCCACAGAGCTGATGTAGCTTGGTTAACGGCGCCTTTGCTTCATCCATCTCCTCAAGACAAACAGCGCCAATGCGCCCACGACCACAGCCCACCACAAGGTCGCGAGCCGCACGAGGAGAGTGGCGCCGGTCGCGATGGTGGGGGTGATTCCTTCGCCAAGGAGCTGGAGTGATCCCGCCATCCCCGCTTCCGTGACGCCCAAGCCACCAGGAAGCATCGCGAGTGCACCGGCGATGGTCGAAGCCGCATACGTGAAGGATGCGGGGCCGAGGTTGATGGAACTTCCATGAAAGCCATTGACGATGAGCCAGAGGGCGACGCATTCGAGCCCCCAAGAGAACGTCGCGAGCCCTGTGGCCCACAAGAGCGGCAAGGGACGAACCAACACCGCCAAGGACTGCCAGGCCTCATGAAGCCGTGGAACGAAACGTCGGACCCCGGGGATCTTCGCGATGGCTTGGAGAGCGAACTCGCCGAGCGGGCGAATCGATATGAACGAAATGAGACCCAATGCGGCACACGCACCCACGGCGGCCATCCACGCCCCCCCGTCGAAGAAGAACGAGCCGAGTGCTGTCAGGAGAACGAGCGCGAGCAAGTCGGTCACCCGTTCTGCGATCACGATCGGCGCCGTCCTGGCGACGGATATTCCGTATATTTCCCAAAGCAAAAACGATTTCCACACCTCACCGAGTTTGCCCGGGGTCACGCTCATCACGAAACCCGAGAGAAAGACGCATAGGCTCGTCTTTCTCGGGACCTCCACTCCGATTTCATTTAGGTACAGTTGCCACCGGAGAAATCGGAGCGCGTAATTGGCACTCGCCAGCATGAGAGCCAGCCCGAAAGCAGTCCACGTGAAGGCTGCGAGGTGAACGTAGAGGGAGTGTACGTCGCCGTAGAGCGAAAGCCCCGCGAATACGAGGACGCCAAGAGCAGTGCCCATGAGCACTCGCTGCGCCAAGCGTTCATGAGGAGGGTCTGAGGCCATCTTTTGCCGTTCTGGCATGTGTGGGCAGCTTGGCAAACGACCTGCTATGAGAGACGCGAGAACATGAATCGAGAGGGCTCGAAAAAGCGAGGCACGAGCATTCGGAAGGATGCGTTGAATCTTCCGAATCTGCTGACGATGCTCCGCATCGTTTTGATACCGGTCGTGCTGTGGCTCATCGCCGATGGGACGCCCCGAGGGAATTTCTGGGCGGCGATGGTCTTTCTCATCAGCGCCATCACCGACGCCATCGACGGCTGGCTGGCGCGTCGAATGAACCTCATCAGCGTCGTCGGGAAGTTCCTCGATCCTCTCGCGGACAAACTTCTCGTGATGGCGTCGCTCGTCGCCATGACCGCAATGGGCCGCGTCCCGGTATGGGCTGTGGTCATCATCCTTGCGCGCGAGCTCTCGATCACGAGCTTGCGTGTCATCGCCATGAGTGAAGGCGTTTCCATCGCGGCAGGGCAGGGCGGGAAGGAAAAGGCGGCCCTTCAGATGCTCGCCATTCTGATGCTGATCATTCGGCAAACGTATGAAATCAATTTTTTCATCGTCCCGCCCTTTCGCGTGAGCTTCCACGATGTCGGACTCTCACTCTTGTACATCAGCGTGTTTTTCTCGATCACGAGCGCGGGCGAGTACGTGAAAATCTTCGTCGATGCACTGGAAGTCAAAGAAAAGCGGCTCATGAAGACTGAACACCAGTGAACGCATCGACCGTTCACCGGTGTTCGAACTTCGCGATCAAGGGTGCATGCGATTGAGCATGCGCGGGAATGGGATCGTTTCTCTCACGTGAGGCAATCCGCAAATCCACGCCACGGTGCGCTCGATGCCGAGCCCGAACCCTGCGTGCGGGAAGCTCCCATAACGACGCAGGTCGAGATACCACTCGAACGCTTCTTTGGGCAGTTTGTGTGTGGCAATGGCTGCCTCGAGGCGAGTGAGACTGTCTTCGCGCTGTCCTCCGCCGATGATTTCGCCATAACCCTCGGGTGCGAGCACATCCATGTTGAGGGCGAGCGATTCATCCTTTTCATCCCGCTTGAAGTAGAACGCTTTGAGCTCGATGGGATAGCGATGGACGATCACGGGACGATCGAAGCCTTGGGAGATGACCGTTTCTTCATCCCCACCGAAATCATCGCCGACCTTGGCTTCTTTCCCGTTTTTTTGAAGGATTTCGATCGCTTCGTGATAGCGAATCCGTGGAAAAGGCTTCTGCACACGTTCAAGGAACTGTACGTCGCGTTCGAGCGCATCGAGCTCTTTGCGTCGTCGTTCGAGCACCCGTGAAACGACGCTGACGAGGAAGTCCTCCGCGAGATCCATATCTCCCGCGAGATCGAGATAGGCGACTTCGGGCTCGACCATCCAGAACTCGGCGAGATGGCGTCGCGTCTTGCTCTTCTCCGCGCGGAACGTGGGACCGAAGCAATAGGCCTTTCCGAGCGCCGCGGCGGCAGCTTCCATGTAGAGCTGGCCACTCTGCGTGAGATAGGCGGGATCACCGTGATAGTCCGTCTGAAAGAGCGTGCTCGTGCCCTCACACGCGTTCGGCGTAAAGATCGGCGCATCGACCAACGTGAAATCGTGTGAGTCGAAATAGTCGCGCACCGCGGCGATGATCTCGGCGCGCACCCGCAAAATGGCCCACTGACGCCGGCTTCGCAGCCAAAGATGGCGGTGATCCATCAGGAAATCAGTGCCGTGCTCTTTGGGGGAAATCGGATACTCACGCGTCGGTCCAGAGATCACCTCGAGATCGCTGACACCCACCTCGAATACACCTTTTTGCTTGGCGTGCTCCCGGACCGTGCCCGTGATTCTCAAGCTCGTTTCTTGGGTGAGCTGATCGCCTTTTTGGAACAGTTCGGGCGACACTTCACCTTTGAAAATGACGCATTGGCAAATGCCGCTGCCGTCGCGCACCTCCAAAAAGTGCAACTTTCCGCTCGATCGTTTGTTGTAGAGCCACCCTGAGAGCGAGACTTTGTCGCCCACATGGGCTCCGAGCTCTTCGATTCGCACGACCTTCATCGACATGCGCGGGGGTGTACCGCGCGCCGTGGCGCTTGGCGAGGGGCGTGGTATCGACGCGTCCATGATCGTCTTCGAGAGTCGAATCGCGCGCCGTTTCGTGGGGCGCCTCGAGCGCGGCGAGGAAGTCATTCAGACCCTTGCGCAGCTTTGTGAACACGAGCGCATTCGCTCCGCTTGGATTCATGGGGCAGGGATCCTCGAGTGGGTGGAACTCACCGAATGGGATGTCGAGCGCGAAGTGTGGCGCGCTCCGCGTCGGATCGAGGGGCCTTTGACTGTGCTTTCACTCGAGGGGAGCGCGTCGATTCGTAACGGACCTCCGTGGGTGCAGCTCCATGGGATGTTGTCGCGACAAACCGGACCTTCTTCGGTCGAGACGCTCGGCGGCACGCTCGCCTCCGCACGTGTCTACGCCATCGAGTTTGCGATCGAGGTTTACGACGATGTGCGACTCGAACGCGATGAGGACGCGCAAACGGGGCTGTCGCTCTTCAAAGGGTCGAGTGTGCGAGGCGTCTTCGCGCGAACACGTGAAGGAAAGACCTCCGCACCCGTTACACCACCGAGTCGTGCGCCCGAACGAGTGCCGGAAGAGGAGCACGTTCGTGAAGAGGCGTCCGTCCCGGCTGCGTCGATGGGAGCAGACGGGATTTCTTGGGCGCAAGCCGCTCGAGCCTCGGAAGAGGCCGAGCGGAGGATCACCGCGGCGCTACCGCCTGCCCACAAAGCGCCAAAGCCCAAAGAAAAACCTCTTGGGCACCTTCCATTCATCCCTGACAGCAGAGAAAGAACCGCCGATCTCTCGTTCTTGGACGAGCCCGTTCCCCTCAAAGGCGACTATATCGACCATCGCCAGTTCGGCGTGTGCCGAGTCGACGGTGAGGACGAAGATGGGGGACTCAAAATTCGCCTTCCTTCGGGGGTTCGGAAGACCATCAAACTCGACTTTTTCGAGGTCCTGCCTCCGAGGCATGAAGGAGAACGAAAAGTCTTCTCATTGCGGCCGCGCAAGCGTTAGGTCGTGTCCGCAAATCCTCCCGTCGCCTGACTCGCTCGCAACATCGCATGCGTTGTTACTCGTCGGTCACAGGCTATCGCCTCCTCCCTCCTCGCGGACACGCGCTAAACCCTCTCGAATTGACTTGAATGTTCGTAGTGAGCTCACTCACGATGAACTCATGTCGCACCGTTCGGCAGTTCTCTTTTGCTTGTCGCTCGTGATGGCTGTGGCGTGCGGCCGCAGCACCTTGCTTCCAACCCCTTCAGGGACAGACGGAGCCGTGCCGCGTGATGGGAGTCCGTTCGATGCGACGATCGATGCGGGGGATACCGGCATCATCGACATTTGTCCTGGTGATCGCCTTCGGTGTGATGAGCGCTGCATCGACCCCATGGACGACCCTTTCAACTGCGGTGCTTGCAATATTGTATGTTCGGCCGGATCCGTCTGTGCGATGGGGCGCTGTGTGAGCGGCGGTTGTCCTTTCCCGCTTTCGGAGTGTGAGCGTGGATGCGTCGATCTCGAACGAGATCCGCTCAACTGCGGTGGGTGTGGACTCATCTGTCCGGCGGATGCGGCCTGTCAGAATGGTGAATGCGAAATCATTTGTTCGGACGGACAAATCCTCTGTGAAGGCGCCTGCGTCGACTTGCGTCGAGACCCACAGAACTGTGGTGGATGCGGCCGTGTGTGTGATCCGTCTGAGGTGTGTGGAGGCGGCGTGTGCGCAGAGACGTGCGAAATGCCTCTCATCGATTGTGATGGCCTGTGTGTCGATGTTCGAAGCGATCGAGCTCATTGTGGTGATTGCGATCGAGCATGTTCATCAGGGAGCGTGTGTATTGGTGGCACGTGTTCCACATCGTGCGCTGCCCCTCGCTCGAGTTGCGGTCTCGATTGCGTGGACACTCTGAACGATCCTTCTCATTGCGGAGGCTGCGGCCGCAGTTGCCCGCCGGGGGCTGGTTGTGCACTCGGCACGTGTGTCAGCGAATGTCCATTCCCCACCGAACGATGCGGCGGCACATGCGTCAACGTGAGTACGGACCCCGCCAACTGCGGCGCGTGTGGTGCCGCGTGTTCCGAAGGAGAGCTCTGCCAGTTTGGTTCGTGTGTCTCGGCGTGCAGGCCTCCACTCGTGGCCTGCGGCGGGTCGTGCACTGATTTCCGGATTGATCCCGCGAACTGCGGACGTTGCGGACGGCGATGTGGTCCAGGTCAGATTTGTGGTCTTGGCACGTGCTTCACACCATGCATGGACGATCTTTCGCTTTGTCCTACTGGATGTGAAGACCTCAGTCGCGATCCCATGAATTGCGGCGCGTGTGGCCGCGCATGTGCCGATGCTGAAATTTGTTCATCGGGGCGCTGCATCGATACCCGATGCATGGCCCCCCACATGCGCTGTGGTGACTCATGCGTCGATCCCTCGTCGGACGGGATGAATTGCGGTCGTTGCGGCAACGTATGTGCGCCGGGGAGCCGTTGTGAAGCGGGCACGTGTACCGCGATCTGTGAGCCACCGCGGCTTGATTGCGGGTCTGGATGTATCGATCCGAGCAGCGATCCAACCCACTGCGGTGCGTGCGGTGTGACCTGTCCTCTCGGAGCGGTCTGTTCGGATGGGATGTGCGGCACGCCCTGTCCTGCGCCGCGCCTGACGTGCGGCGCGAGCTGCGTGGATCCATTGACGAACGGTTCGCATTGCGGTGGTTGCGGTATCAGCTGCGCGCCCAGTGAGATTTGCGCGATGGGGGTCTGCACGACAGCGATGTGTCCAGGCAGTCGCACGCTTTGTGATGGCGAATGTGTCGATACTCGCAATGACCCCGCGAATTGTGGAAGGTGCAATGCGGCTTGTCCCGATGGGATTCCGTGCAGCGATGGCATGTGTCGTTGCCCAGGCTCGCTCCTGATTTGCGGAGGGTTCTGCGTCGACATCACGACGAGCCCGCTCAACTGCGGAGCGTGCGGTCGCACCTGCGATCCAACGCTCACGTGCATCGGAGGTTCATGCGCCTGTGCGCCACCCACATCGCTGTGTGGTGGGCGTTGCGTCAACACCGTGCGGGATCGTTTCAACTGTGGCGACTGCGGCGTCCGTTGCGGCTCCGATCAGGTGTGTCGAAGCAGCATGTGCGTCAGGTCGTAGCTGAAGTCGCCGATCCACACGAACGATTGCGCGCGCTCGCGGAGCCGAACCCGAATGCCGACCATGTTCCGAATCGCACGGAGCGCGATCTTGTTGGCGTCAGAACGCATGCGGGCCGATGGTATCTCGAGCGCGACGCGCTCAGTGAGCGCTGCATGTCAAAGGTGGCGAAGGCCACCGGCTGCTCGCGACTTCGTCCCGCCGGCGCGCATTCGCGAAGAGCGATGCCCGGCGGGTGGAACCGGAGCTCTCGACGACCACCGCATCTTCTTGCAAACGAGGGGCTTCGCCCACATGCTGGACCTAGCTCATCTACCATGTGTGGAAGGAGCAACGAAGCCGCGTCTCGCAAGAGGCGGCTTCAGCATTTTCGCCCCTTGTCCCACGCGGCGTGCTCCCTTCGAAGTTTTTCTCGCTGGTGGTCATGTTCGGCCGGCAATAAGTACTCCCCGCGGTCGTCGGGCTTCTACCCGCTCGATTTGCAAAGGTGCACCGCTTTCCACGAAGTCTGGCGGAAAGCCATGCGTACACGAGCCGGTATCAGCGCGCGTCAGCGGTGGGCCGAGCAGCGCGTTTATCGAATCTGAGCGAAGATTCCGCTCTCTGCGAGCGATCGCCACTGCGCCGCCACGCGCGTGGCGAAATCGCGATCCTCGATGAGCACGCCCAACTCGACGTTTCGAGTCTGACCGCGATCAGTAAAGTTCGCGCTCGTGATGAGCGTTTTCGCGATATCGACCACGATGCACTTCGCGTGCAGGCTTGCGACGGAGCGATGCGCGGCCGTACGCGGGTCGTAGTAGAGCTCGGGCACGGGGGCTCCGAACGGCCAGTTCGACGTGAGGAATCGGCTGGCGACTTCGTGCACGTGGTCATCGAGATCCACGCCGGGAGGAGCTCGTTCGATATCGAGATAGATGGCGGTCGTGACACCGTGGTCGTGCATGGAGGCATGGAGAGGTTCGAAGATCTCGATCCCGTGGTCGAAGGAGAAACCGGCAATCAGGACGTCATGCCGAGCGCGAGCGAACAACTCGCGTACGAGCACCGCGGTGTCGCGAGACATCGCGATGCGCGTCTCCGGCCCAGTCCATACGAGATCGAGCCGAGGCGGCGGGCGCTGATTGCGGTCCGCCACGAGCGCACGGAGGAGTCGAACCGCGGCCCGGGCGTCGAGACCCTCGAGCGCCGCCACGATGACCGCCGGAGCAAAGCCGTGGGCGCGCAGCTCGGCGCCTTCGATCGGGCAGCCAATCGCACCTCGCTCGAACGCCGCAGCGAGACGCTCCAGCTCCTCCGACGGCATCGCCGCGAGTCCTGTCTTCACGGCCGCTCTCGGAGGAAGGCCAGCTCAGACTTCTGACCGATCGTCGGGACGACGAGCGCGCGATCGAGGTAGCGGTTGAACCACTCGCACGAGCACTCGGCGATGAAGAGGCAGCCGTGGCAGGCCGCACCTTCGAGCCAGCGCTCCGCGTAGTCGTTTCGCGGGGAGTGTGCCGCGCAAACCGGGTCATTCGAGCAGAGCGAGCCGAGGTCGTGCGCGTGGCGCAGGTGCTCGCGCAACGCACGGCCTTGCTCGACCAGGCCGCCGAGCGTGCCCTCCGTGCCGCTCGTGCCCGTCGAGAGGAGGATCGCGGCCATGGGCAACGGGGCGTTTGCGGGAGCGCAGTAGATTCGCTCGCGGATCGCGCTCGCCGCGTAGCCACACTCCAGTGAGATGGCGGAGAGCAAGAGATGCGAGAGGGAGTGCAGCAGGTAGAAGCGGACTCCTGGGAAGGGCGCGATCGCCTTCCGGCGAGCGTCTCGCTCGGCCGGTGTCAATCCGGAAAGCAGTGACTCGACCCACTCGCCATAACCGGCGAGCAACTCCTTGCCACGCTCGATGACGGCGTCGCGCGACTCCCACTCGCACACCGCGGCCTCATCGAGGCGGATGAAGACTCCCTCGCCACGCACCTCGGTCGCTGGTAGCCAATCCGTGAGCAGACCGAGCTGCGCCGAGCGCACGCCAAGATCGAACTCGCCCTGAAGGTCCGGCGTCACCGGTTCGATCCGCGTGAACCCGATCTGTGCACGGACTTCGCGCAGCTTCGCTGCAAGCACGAGCGGACCGAAGCCTTTGGGGAGCGGTTCGAGTGTTTCCACCTCGCGCGCGAAGAAGCTCTTGCCTTCGGGCGGCAGTTCCCCGGGTGTCTCCTTCTCGCTGATGATGAATTGTCGGAACTCGGTGGTGCGCAGCGGCTCGACGGAGCCCGTGCCGCCCGCTTTCCTCCGCGCGACCGCCGCGAGCACATCTTCGTCGCTGAAGCCGGCCAGCGCGGCCCTCACCGTGGGCACCTGGCGGAAGGCGCTCATCGTCTGCTCGCTCGCCACCACCAGGATCGCCCAATGCTCCGCAACTTTCTCGTCGAGTACCGCAGATGGATCGGGGACCGAGAGCGCGCTCACGACCTGCGAAAAGTAGGAATTGCTCGCGGTCCGCACCAAGAGCCGCAGCTCTTCGTCGCACGTATGCGTCTCGTCGCGCGGGAGCCAAGGTCTCTCACCCCGGCAGTCGATTCGCAACCCAGGGGTATAGGCCGCGCTCATGGGCGCACGTGCGCCACACGTCGTGCAGCTCACGATGATTGCGTTGAAGTCGCCGGTCGCGTCTTCGTCGAGACGGAGCTGCGGGCTCGGGCAGCCAGCACCTTCGGGCTGCTGGCGGTGTACGAACGCGATCCACGGCCACTCGTCGATGTGCCCCAGCCGGCAGGCGCCAAGGAAACGGACCGGGACGCAGAGCGTCTTCGTGTCGCGCGTGCACTGATGGAAGTAGCGCCCGCCCGCCCTCGGCTGCGCGAGGGCATCGCGCCGGATGAGCGCGCGGCAGCGCTGGTTTTGGCAGACGAACCACGACGGAAACTCCAGCACCTGGATCCCCACGCTCTTGCGCGGTGCGCGATCATCGCCCGCCGGCGGTGCCATGAACGCGCAGGTCTCCGAGAGCCGGCGTCCCTGCGCCTGAAACCTCGCAGCGAGCGAGTCGCGCAGGCGCGGCTCGAAGATCGAAAACTTCTCGACGGGCCTGCCCGGCCCCTTGCCCCAATCCCAGAAATCGAGACCGCCCACGAGCACGGCGTGATCGAGCAGGTCGAATGTGGACCCCGGCCCGTAGGTCGTCACGGCCTGACTCTGACGGACCGTGCCGTCCGCCCTGTACGCGGCGTCCTCTGGCTTGCCTAGCGTGCGGCGGCTCCGCCCTCCATTCGGCGCAGCCATCAGCTCCGGCTCCCGAGTGAGCGCCCGGGCGCAATCCAGAGGTGCACGTTCGCCTCGACATCACGCATCGATGTCGGAGCGCGGAGCTTCTCGTACTTGGACCCGAGGCGGATCGCCGGGTCGTCGAGGACGGTGTGGAGCATGTGAACGCTCGCGTACTTCTCGCGGTCATACGGCGAGTAGTCGAGCTTGCCGCCAGCTCCCTCCTCGCCGGTCAGCTCACGCACGAGGGTGTCCCACGCGTCGAGGACGTTTTTCGCGCGCGCCCTCACGTCCCGTGCGAGCGCCTCGCCGCGCTGGCCCTGCTTCGCGAACGAAGGCTGACGTTTCGAGCGCGCCGCGAGCACCTCCGCTGCGAGGTCACCGAGCGGTCGCGTCACCGCGGTCTGCTCAGCAGCCGAAGGCGGCGTCGCGCGGAGATCGAAAAGACGCGTGATCGCGACCAGCGTCCCCGCCAAGCCGCGATCGAGCGCGGGCCCCGAAAACGGCGTCAGGCTTTGTGCCTCGACGAAACGATAGAAGCTCGCGTGGTATGCGGCGAAGCGCTCGAAGTGGGAGCGGTCGCGGGGCTTACGGACGTTGAAGCAGGTCACGACGAGCCCCGGGTGCCTGCGACCCACACGGCTCGTGGCCTGGATGTATTCGCTCGTCGTCTTCGGCTGCCCTGCAACGACCATGAGCCCCAGTCGATCGATGTCGACGCCGACCGAGATCATGTTGCTCGCGAGCAGCACATCGACATGCTCTTTGTCTGCGTGCAGTTTTGCGAGCCGGGCCTTGCTCGCAGCGATGGCGCTCGTCTTCTCGCGGCTCGTCAGCTCGTCGGGGATGCCCTGCACCTCGCGCGAGGTGAACCAGGGTGATGGAGTCCCGCGATCGAGCGGCACGCGCTCGGCGATCCCGCGACACCGGATGCGCACGTCGTCCTCGACGAGGCGCCGCATGCCGCCCAGCTCGCGCAGCGAATTGAAGTAGCCCACGAGCGTCATGTACGGATCCGTCGCGCTCACCTCGCTGTCCGTCGGACCGAAGCGCTTCTGAGCACCTGCGAGCAGATCCACGTAGCTGCGGAGGAGAATCGCTTTGAGTGAGCGGCCAGGTGCCGCGACCCCGACGTAGAGCCGCCCGGGGCTCTCACGATCGATCGCCGCGAAGAACGTGTCGCCGTCGTCGACGCCCGGCGGCGGGAAGATGGCCACCTCGGGCCGACCAAAGAGCGCGCGGATCTGATCGCGTGCACGCCGCACCGTCGCCGTCGACGCGACGATCTTCGGGCCGATCTCGACGCCATCGATGCGCCTCACGGAGAGCTGTTCGATGGCTGTCTCGTAGAGGCCGACCATCGTGCCGAGCGGACCCGAGATGAGGTGCAGCTCGTCTTGTACGATCAGCTCGGGCGGCAAGAGCCCGCCCGGCAGTGGCTTGCTGTCGCTACGCGGCTTGCCATCGAGCGGACCGAAGAACCTGCGCCCGTCACGCGCGGTGGCGCGCCCGAAGAGCATGCCGGTCTCGCCCCGCCATGGCAGCATCGCGAACTTGTCGACGGTGGCGATGAGGAAGCACGGAAGCTCGCGATAGACCTGCTCGTCGACGTAGACGACCGGAATGCCCGCGGGCTCCTTTCGCGCGTTGAAAGGGCATTCGGGGTTCAGGCAGCCGACCACCAGCCCCTCGGGCGCCTTGGTCGGCACGAGCGAGAACGAGTTGCGTCCGAGCCGGTGCTGGCACCACGGGCACTCGACGAGCGGGCAGCCCGAGTCCGCGGTGTCGCTGCTATCGTTCTTGTACCGGGTGATCTTTTCCCGAACTTCGGCGAGCGTGTTGGCCGTGGCCGACTTGCCGACCCACAAGCCCACCGCAAAGCGAACCTCGCCGAGTCTTCCGCCGCTCTGTCGGATCTGTTCGAGGGCACAGACGAGCGTCGCAGCGCGGCCCAGCTGATCGAGCGTCAAAAGACGCAGCGTGTACCGAAGGAGTACTGCCACGCCCAAGCCCGCGTCAGGTCGCGTGAAACCGCGAATGCGTCGCAGCACGAGCGCGATGGCGATGATACCGAGGTAGGCCTCGGTCTTCCCGCCGCCCGTGGGGAAGTAGATCAGATCGACCGTCTGCCGATCCGGGTGACGCGGGTCGGCGAGCGCCGAGAGGTTCGTGAGCACGAACGCGAGCTGGAACATCCTCCAGCGAGGCACCTTCGGCAGGCCCTGGGCATCGACGCCCTCGTAGCTCGACGCGTTGCGCTGCCGCGCCGACATCGCCATCGCACGGTTCGCCAGCTTGAACGCCTCGAGCACCTCGGGCTCGGTCGCTAGCACCTCGATGCCCGCGTGGATGCGTGCGCAGGCCTCGTCAGCGCGCTTCATCAGCGCGTCGCGTGCAGCGCGTCGTGGAGCGGAGTCGAGCGTGATCGCACGCTGCCGTGTGATCCATGCGGCGTAGGCCTCGACCATCGGTGAGAGCGCGGCACGCGCTGCGGTGCCGTCGGTCAGCTCGGCGAGCGCCTCCATCGAGGTCTCGACCCCATCGGCCTCGGTGGTCACCACGCGCCGGACCTCGTGACGCGGCAGCCACGTCGTCTCCACGTGCGTCACCAGAGAGGCCCCCGGATCTGCAACGACCGATGCGTTGTGTCCGACCGCCCACTCGATTCGATCGCGGAAGTGGAGATCGGCGACCTGTTCGTCCCAGTCGTTCGCTCGTTCGCCGCGACGATTCGGACGCGGGACGAAACCATGGTCGTCATCGAGAGCGAGACGAACTTGGAAGATCGCCTGGGTGTCCGCGTCCCTCTTCTCCTCGGCAGGCGGCCGCTCATTCACGACGAACAGCGAGAGCGCCAACGTCCCTTGGGGAAGCCCGCGGGCCTCGACCGGCTTGAGCTGGCCTTTGAGCACGATCTTCGAGCCCGGCGTGACGGGGATCCCATGCTCGATCACCTCCGCGTCGAGCGGGATGTCGACCTCGAGCGGCCCCCGTGGCACCCGCCGCCACACACGAGCCGCCCGCGCCTTGTCCGGCACCTTGCGTTCCTCGATCACGTAGTCGGCGAACGAGACCGTCGCGCGCAAGCATCCGCCCGAGCGAAGCAGGACCGAGAGCCCCATGGACGCCGGGAACAGGTTCTTCTGCTTGTTCTCGGGCTCCGCCGCGCCTGCCTCGACGTCATCCTCGTCATCCCCGCCGCCGATCTCGTCGTCGGAGAGGGGATCCTTCGTTTCGCGTCCGAGCGTGGGGACGAGGAATCCGGTGAGATACCAGCGCGAGGGTGACACAAGGAGCACTTCGTCTGGCACCGCGGGATCGAACGGGCCGACGAGATCGGCTTCGAGGCCAGCGACGAGGTGAGTGCGGACGTCGGTGGGAGAGGGCATCTGTCATGGGACGATCGGCGAATCGAGAAACTGACGCAAGAAGAAGGTGGTCAGTGGGCTCCGCGCCCCTTGCCCAGTGGACGGCAGAGTTCTTCGCTAGGCCGCCACATGAGCTGGCAGAGGCAGCGGGATCCTATGGACGAATACCCGAGAAGCTGGGCGAAGCGTTCGGGCCGTCCTTTCTGGCCGCGGATTCTGGCCATCGCCCCGACGTGGCCAGAATCAAAGCGTCGAGAATCCTCATGGTCACGCACTTCGTGCGGCTTGATTATTGGCCATCGTCGTCACCGTGGCCAGAAACGCCGGACTTGAGGCTGAACCTGCGTGCCCGCGTCTCGCCCGTCACCATCACCCGGCCCGACGTGACGAGTTCCTCGAGCGCGCGTCGGAAGGTCCGCTCTGGGATTTCGGGTCCGACCCGTCGCCAGATGTCGGCCTTCGACGACTCCGGGAAGCGCTCGAGGTCTTCAAGGATGAGCGCGCGCAGCCTGTGCGGCTGAACCCGCGTGAGCGTGGTGAGCGCGTCGAGCCCCGCCTCACGCAAGAGCGCGGGCGGTACGAAGTAGCGCGTGGCGTTCGTGCGCCCTGACTGCTCAACGAGCCCCCACATGATGAGTCGGCCGAGCCAGGGGCGCAGCGCGTTCGCGTCGGTCAGCTCCAGTGCCTCGGCGAGCTCAGTGGCCGAGATGCGCTCGGTCTGTGCGACGAGCGCGAACGTGATGCGCTCGCGCTGCGTGAGCTGGTACCGCTTGTCGGCCTCGACGAGCAGCTTGATGACGCCGGGCTGCACCACGCGGCGCGGGATCGTGACGTGGACCGAGTCGGTCCCCTCGGTGATGGTGGGCACCTTGCGCCCCGTCGCGAGCAGGCGCTCGAAGAGCAGATCGATACCGCTGCCCTCTCGTTCCATCAGCTTGAGGTCGTGAAAGATGTGCGCGAGCGCGTCGTTCCGGCGGCGGCTCTCGTGGAGGATGTTCTGCGGCGTGACGCCGATCGGCAGCCGGCCCGGGTTCACGACCTCGAGGCGGTCCGGGTGGAGGTTCAGGTAGATATCGCCCCGCTGCGTGTAGGGCCGGTGGACGAGCGCGTTGACGAGCAGTTCTCGGACGACGAGCTCGTCGTAGGCCGGCAGCTTCGTGCGCAGCATGCCATCGGGCAGCTCGTAGCTCTCGCGGAAGTCAGTGACCTCGTTCCAGATGGCGTCGACCAGCTCAATCGGCGACTGCGTCCGATCGTCCCAGCTCCACTTCGCGACCTTCACCTCTCGCTCGTCGTACTTGATGGCCTGCACGATGGGTGCGCTCCCGAGGCTCGCGCGACTGTCTCGGTCGCCGACGAGCAGGACGCCAAGGTTCGTCAGCACGTCGCCTCTCGCGAGCCCGTAGTGCGAGAGCAGTTCGTCGTCGGTCTTCTCCCTCACCGACTGCTTCACCCGGTCCGACGCGCGGAGCCGCTCGCAGAGGCTTGCGACCTTCATGGGGTCGGCGTTCGCCTTCGGGACGTGCAGCGAGGTCATCTCCTCCCAAGGCGTGGCCGGGCGCTCGTTTGCCAGGCGCATCACGTCGTCGCCGACGATCGGCCGGCATGTGTCGCCGACGCGGAGGAAGTAGCGGCCGTCGCTCGTCGAGGCGATGCCCGTCGCGCGCGGGATGGTGAGGGCGACGTACTCGCCACCGTTCTCGTGCCGCTTCAGCTCCGGCACCACCTGCACGTTCACGGTCAGCTCGCCGACGCGCTTACGGATGCGGTCGAGGAGCGCGGGCTCGACGCGCTGGCCTTCGGGTGGCGCCTCAACGTCGTCCTCGATGCCGATGAGCAGAGTGCCGCCCGCCGCGTTGGCGAAGCAGACGCAGTCCTGCGCGAGTTCGCCGAAGTCGGGCTTCGCGCCCGTGACGAGGCGCAGCGATTTCCGATCGAGCGTGTGGGACTCGTGGGTGGTCATGGCGCAGCTCCAGTCATCCCGGCCGAGCCCACCTTGCGTTGCGGCCCCACGCTCCTCACCGGGCAGCGACGGGCTAGCGCTCCGGGGCACTTCACGCAGGAGCGCCGGTGCATGCAGTCCCCTGTTGCGGCGCGCCGGTTCGAGGCGCTCATGAAAGGGAGCTGGAAGCGGCCCTCTACGATGCCCTGCACCGTCAGATCCTCATCGAGCGCCTCCCAACGCAGGGCATAGCCGTTGAGCCGTAGTTCCACCGCCGCGAGCGCTTCATCGTCCGCGCGGCTCAGGAGCTTGAAACGGTCCGCCGGGAAACCGATCTGACGACCATCGGTGAGCTCGATGAAGATCATTCGGCCGGTTGCCCACACGCGCGTGGCCTGAGCTTCGGTCCTAACGTCCGTGGAATTCACGACACTTCTCCCTCAGATGCCCAATCTTCAATATCGTCGGCGTGAGCGGGTGTCATCAGAGGTGGCGATCAGTAGGCTACCGGGGGAATGAAGCATCTGCCAGGCTCTTCCTCAGTTTCACCGCCCGAAGGTGGGGACAAGGAACGCGGTGAAATACGGAGCGTTTGACGCACAGGAAGTACTTCGTCCGGCGTCGCGAGGTCGATGGGTCCGACGAGAACGGCTAAAGCCCAGCGATGACGAGAGGGCGTCAGCTACGAGACGCGCGGCGAACCAAGGGAGGTTGACGCAACCGGTGTCCGCCGAACGCACCTAGGTCGGGCCCGTGGGTAAGTTGGATACGGCGCCGGCGCGCCACGGCGGTCTGAGCTCACGCGTACCCCGAGCGGATCCTGATGGCTTCTTCGACCCATGACTCAAGATTAGACTTGATGTGCTTGTAGACGTTCGCACTCTGAGCAAAGGGCGGGTCGTACGTACGAATGATCCCCGACATATCCTTCCGGTTGTTGCTGGTGCCCGCGAAGGGGTTTGCACCCTTGCGGGACTGCTTCTCAGCGCTGTCTTTCAGGCCGTGAATATGAACACCCAGCACTCCCATCCGGGCATTCCAGCCCTCCATAATCTCGTGATCGATCCACTTCCGGCCGGCAGTATCTGAACCGATCAGCACGATGACACAGCTCCGCCCCTTCATCTGCTCGGCGATCCACTTCTTGATCGCGGCGTCACCACCCTTCGTGACGCTCTCCCAATCGTTGTCGGAGACCGATTGATTGCCCTCGATCGCCCCGATGTTGCGCACCTGACTTGCTCGCCAATTGTCGGGCTTGTACTGGAAGCTGTAGAAGACTCTTCTCATCACGCTCTCCTCCGTCGTTGTTGTTAGGTCGAAAGCACAGGTCGTTGGCTCGCGGTCGGCGTTGCATACCCTTCATGTTTCGCACTACTTCGGTGCGATCGCCTTCACGATCGCGATGACCGCGGTCAGCCATTCGTCTTCGCCCGCGACAGGATCGTTTAGAACGGTGAGGTGCCGAACCACCTGGTCGACCACGTGGGCGGCGAGCCCGGGGAAGAACTTTTCTGGCTCCGCGATCACCTGGGTTGCGAGCGTGGCCGCCGCATGGCCAGTCGCGCCGATCGGGATCGGATACACGCCCTTGGCAACTGCGATGTCGAACTCCCGAATCACGCCAGGCGACTCGATCACTGCACCGTCTGCCAACTTGTTCCCCGCGATGAAGATCGCGAAGCCGACACGACCGATCATTTCCTGTCGATACAGCTCCCATAACTGGTCACGTGTGCCCGTCGTCGGCGATTCCTGCGGAAAAGGACGAAGCGTCAGCCGGTCGTCCAGGTCGTGTGAGGGACCCGCAAACGCCTCCTCAAGCGCGCCGACGGTGACAGCACCTCCAATGCCGAGCCCCAGACCGGACACCAGATGCAGCCCCTGACACAACAGCTCGCGCCCCAGCTTCCGCGCGAATGCCTCAACGCGATCTCTCCCGAGCGGACCGAAATCGTGCGCCGCGCCAGACACGAACACGTTTTTGCGCACCGCACGCCGAGTCAGCTCACGGAGGAGCGATGTCACGTGCGCGTAGTCGTCAATGAGCAGGGTCTGGATGCCGTAGTTCTGAAGATCTTCAATCCGGAGTGTGAGCAGGCGGTGCTGATAATCGACATCTGCGTCGGTCATGTCACCTTCCTTCACGACCCTCCGCATCACGCAGTAGTGATTGCGCTGGCTCGAACCGAGTTGCGCACGAATCCGCGCCAAGATGTAGTCAATGTTCGGATCGGAGAAGCTGTAGCCGAGAAACAAGAACGAGCGCGAGACCAGATGTCCTCGAAGTTGCGTGCTAAAGAGCCCGCGCTTCTGTTCGAAGGTGGCGAAGTCGTCCTTGGTCAGAATCGCCTCATCCGGTTCCTCGACATCACCGTGCATTTTGTACAGCACTGCGTGAGATCGCGGCTTCGTGATCGCAAAATCCTTGGGACGCTGCTTGACGTCCAGTCGCTTGTGCGCAGCCTTGAAAGCGTCCTCGATCAGTCGATCGTAGTTTGTTGTCCAAATCGCCGAGATGGGCAGGGCCGCGATGAGTCGATGATTCTCAGTGAGTTTGGCCTCCCTCGTAAACTCTTGGACGAGCACTTGATTGATCTTGTGACGGTTCTTGCGGAGGTTCTTGTGCCACTGAGCGAGCGAGATGAGGTCTGTCTCACGTTCGATGTCGAGCTTGAGTTCCAGTGCGATGTCGCGCATCAGCTCCTTCCAGTTCACGAATCCCGAGGGTCGCGACATCCCCGCACCCAAGAAGAGGGCGACTGCATCCTCGTCCATCTGCTGCGAGAAGTTGGCAAG
The DNA here is from genome assembly GCA_964481145.1 of uncultured Sandaracinus sp. GTDB lineage: Bacteria > Myxococcota_A > Polyangia > Polyangiales > Sandaracinaceae > Sandaracinus. The sequence goes on along the minus strand of CAYZTA010000002.1, from coordinate 54,852 downwards.
CAGCGCGCGCTCGTCGATGACAGTCATGAGCAGCTCCCGAGCCCCAAATTGTGGGCGACCCGCGCAGCGGTGTAGGGCTCTTCGCTCTGCCCAGACCGCGCGGGCTCCATCGAATCACCGCGATCAGCGAAGTCGATCGAGGGTGAGCCCAGAACCAGACCGCTACTCCGGAACTGGTTGAGATTGGAGGCATCGGTGCAATGGAACGAGAAGCAGGCCTGTCGCATGAAATCTCCGAGAGCTGATAAGCGCATCCTGACGATGTCCGAGCGCGCTGCAATCTCGAGGCACGCAGCGCGATCCAGGTTCAGCGGGGTGGATCGCCCGGGTGACCGAGTGGATCGCTCTCTGACCTACTGTTCTGTTTCCGAGCGGCAGAACGCTTGCGCGGCTACCAGCAGATCGTGCCGGAGATCGTCCGGTGCAACGACGCGGATATCGGGGATAAGCGACAACAGGAAGGAGCGAAGTTCGGGGCAGATCGCGACCGCAATGCGCACGCGGTACCAGCCGTCGCCCGCGCTCTGTATCTCCTGCGTTGGGTGCAAGCGCCGCCGCGCAAACGCACCGATCGCGGCACCCCGAATACGAAGCTCAATCTGTCGCGCTGGGCCCATATCGGTGAAGATTCCGAAAGAGTCGCGGAACACGTGCTCGGCCTCGGTGAACCGCCCGTCGGCAATCGAGAACGGCGCGGCATCATCGTCGATGACGACGCGGGAGATGGAGTCGAGCACGAACGTGCGACGGACGTTCCCTTCGACCTTTCGCGCAAGCAGGTAGATCCGCTCCTGGTACAGAACCATCAGCAGCGGGTGCACGTGGTACACGCTCGCGCTTCCGTCGTGCCGCGTATGAGACAACCTGCACGGACGCCGCTCGCGAATCGCGCGGAGCAATCGCTCCAACTCGTCTCGCTTCGTTGCGTAGCTCGCGTCACCTCGCGTGCGGTGGCAAAACGTTCGCACAAACGTTTGCAAGCGATCCTGCTGATCAGGCGGAATACCCTCGCGTGCGGCGGCGATTTGCGTGAACAACACGTCATGGTAGGGCGTCCCCGTGAGCCAGGTCGCCGAGCGCACACTCAACTCAAGAGCGGCAACCTCGTCGAGCGTTCGCGTCTTCGCTGAACCGGCCGCGAGAGACCAGAACTTCTCAGCGCCCTGGCTACTCGGCAATAGCGACCGATTCTCTTTCAAGAACGCCAAGTACTTCTTCGCGGTTCCTTGACTCACCCCGCAGCGTTTCTTGATCGAGTTGATCGAAACCTTGCCCCCGCGCTCGAGATGGTCGGTGAGTTCGAGGAGGTTTCGCGCGCTCGTATAGTCACCTTCATCACTGACGTCGTTCGCTCCGGTCGGACGTCGTTCGTTGGCTGATCGCGACATCAGGTCAATCGTCCTCGTCGAACAGGCTGCGCTGAGAAGGGAGCCCGGCTTCCGCGGCCACCTTTGGCTTTTTTGCTCTCTGGGTTCTGCGAGTGGGCGTCATCTTCGTGATGCCGAGGGCGCGCTCCTCTTCTGCACGCTGGGCGTTGAGCGCGAAGAGGCGGTCGATGACCTCGGTCTCGAAGGCGTCGAGAGATTTCTGGTCACCGTCAGTGGCGATGCAGAAGGGCGGGACGGCGATGTCGGACCAGCCGTAGGCGGCGAGGACGGCGACATCCATCTCTTCGTGAAGGCGGCGCAACTCGATGATGCGCGGCTCGGTGACGCTCGGATCCTTGAGGCGGTTGTAGGTGATGGTCAGGCCGACTTGCTCGTCCAGCATGTACTTTGCGCGCGCGTCGTAGAGTCGCTGTCCGACGTCTTCGAGTGCGGGAATCACGGTGCGTGGATCGGGCTGGGGGAATGGGAACGTTTCGAAGCAGTCCGTTGCGGAATAGTTCAGATCGTTCTTCATCGTCGACGACAGCAGCCAAGTCCAGCGTTCGTGCACGCGCGATTGGAGAACGGTAAACGAGGTGAGGGCGGGGAGTGGGAACACGTAGAGCTTTTGGCTGAAAACACGGTCGGTGGGCTGGAACGAGAAGCAGAGGTGCTTTGTGACCTGCGCGGTGACGAGGCAGCGGTCGAGCTTCGCGATGCTTTCGTAGAGAGCCGGTGCGGGTTCTCCGAAACGCCACCAGTACTTTCGTCGAACCTCGCGGTTATTACGGTCTCGCTCCGGTTTGACTTTCTCCCGTACGATCGCGATCAGATCGGGCCACGCTTGTGCCTCTTCAAGTGTCATTTGGCCGAAGCTGATCACGAAGCGGTGGTGGCTCTGGATGGGGCTGGTGTTGACCTCTTCACCACCGAGGTACGGGAAGATTCGCTCCGCGTTCCTCACGTCCTTCGCGATGAGCGCGTCGCGCTCTTCGGGCGTGAGTGTGAAACCCAGGCCGAGCACGATGCTCCCCTGAAAGCTCAGCTCGGCATTATTCGTGAGCCTCACCTGCTCGGCGCGCTCGGCACCTGCTGTGAGGCGCGAATTGATCGTAGCTACTGCTGCACCATCGAGGCGGTTCCCGCTCGGAGCGCTCGCAGCGCTGCCGCGCGCGAGATGGACGACACTGACCGCGACCGCTGCGCCCGGTTCTGGCCAGATCATCGAGCGAGTCGCGTCATAGATGCGATCGCCAGTAACGACCATCGGCTTGAGGGCGGTGTCGCGGGTGTCCCCCTGGCCGATGGTGTTAGTGGCAATGAGACCGATGGTACCGTGCAGGCCCAGGAGCGCGCCGCCGCGGCGGAAGAAGTGGGCGCTGAGGTCGGCGTTGCCGTGGGTGCCGCTGTGCACGGCTTGCAGCCACTCGATGTAGCCCTCGCCATTCGCCTCGGTGATCCCGTTCTTCCCCGCAAACGGCGGATTGCCCACGAACGCGTCCATATACGCTGCCCGGTTCACCTGATCCCCATCGAGCGGATCCGGTCGCTCCGCATAGAACACCTCGGGAAACTCCAACATCCAATGGAACGCAGGGAGGCGCTCGCGCAGCTCTTGCTGCCACGCGAGGAACTGCTCGGGGATCTCGACCTCTCCGCTCTTCTTCCATACAGAAAACACATCGACGCGCTTGGCCCGCTCCTTCTCCCGGTCCTTGTCCTTCTCGTGCGCGAAGAACGCACCGATGACGAGATCGGCCAGGAGCCGCGCGTGCTTCAAGGCGTCGTCTGCGTCAGCGAGCTTCTGCTCTTTGAGCTTCTGCGCGGCGGGCGTCGGATCGGTCGCGAGCTCGACGATCTCCTGACGAATTGCGATCGCTTCGTCGAGCGCCTCGCGAAGCGTGCGCTCCGCTATCTCCATCTGCGCGACGGGTTTCCAGTGGCCGGCGCGGATCTGATGGAAATCCAAACCCACGAGCGAATCGCCGTGACGCAGCGAGTGATCGAGGAAGGTGAACGGCATCTCCCGCGCGAGGGTGACGAGCCAGAGCGAGAGCTTCGCGAGCTCGACGGCATAGCCGTTCTTGTCGACACCATAGAGGCATCGCTGGGCGACGAGGCGGCGCGCGTCCATCTCGGTGCCGGGCACGCCTTCGCGGCCCCACGCCTTGACGACCTCGCCCGCGAGGTAGCGGCAGGCCTCGACGAGGAACGCGCCCGAGCCCATCGCGGGATCGCAGACCTTCAGATTGAGAATGCGCTCGGAGGGCGGCGCTTCGCCCATCACGGCGAGGAGCGGCTCGAGGGTGCGGCGCACGATGGGGCCCGAGAGAGAGCGCGGCGTGTAGTGCGAGCTGGTGCGGCGGCGCTCGGGACCAGGTTGGAGCACGAGGCGGCCCGCCTCGGCCGAGAGCGCGGCGCGGCGTTCGGTGGAGCGTACTTTTGTCGCGCGGAGCAGCGCCTCGCGGGCGGCGATCGCATCGCTTGCGTCCACCACCGCGGCCGCGACTTTCTTCGCGCTCGCCTTATCGAAGCCCAGCTCGTCTTCGAGCCATGCCGCACGGCGTGCGGGTGGGACCTTCAGGAGCGCTTCGATCTCGACCCATGCACGTGCGGCGGAGGCTTTGTTCTTCACCTTCAGCGCGACCGCGTCGTGGGCGAGGCGCTGCACGTGATAGCCCATGAGGCCCTCATAGACGCTCCCGAGCTGTTCGACGTCGAGGTTGCGGTACGAGAGGCGCTGGCCCTGGAGGATGATGAGGCGTTCGAGGACGGCGAGGACCGTCTCGTCGTCGACGCTGGGCACTCGTACGGCGGTGCGCGCCGCGGGGTCGTGGATCGGGGCGCCGCCGACGGGCGGCCAGCCTTCGAGGAAGGGATAGCGCTCGGGGTTGAAGAGGTCGCCGCGACGAGGCGGCATGCGGAGCGAGCCGGCTTCGCTCTGGTGATCGATGCCGAGGTAAATCGCGCGGAAGAGCGCGAGCAGGCGGCCCCACGCACCGAAGCGGCGCGACATCGAATCGGGGCTCGCGCCGGTGTCGGCTCTGAGCTGCTCGAAGAGCGCGAGCACGGAGTAGTCGCGTGCCCAGATCTTCGACTCAATGGGCACGAGGCCCCATGACTCGGCGTAGAGCACGAACACGAGGCGAAGCAGAACGGTGAGCAGACCTCCGTACACGCGCGACTCATCCTCGCGGATCGCCTCGTCGAGGAGCGAGCTGCCGTCGCGCTCATAGGCTTGCTCGAAGCCGCGGAGGAGGATCTGGATTGCGTCCAAGACCTGCTCGGCCAGCTCATTTGTAACGTTGGCTTGGCGGGTGCGGCTATCGGCGAGGATGAACGGGAGCGACTGCTTCTTGCCCGCGGTGAAGAACGCGTGTGAGCCGAGAAGCATCACGAGCGCATCGAGGATCGGACGGCCGCCCGAGGTCGCCATGTGATCGATGCGGAACGTGATGGAGCCTGAAGATTCGCCAGGAGGAGCGTAGACGAGCCGAAGCGCGCGGCGGTTCGTGAGAATGCCGATCGATACGCGCGCCTCGCGGAGCAGCCGATCGAACTTCGCCGACGCCGGGTACTCCCAGGAGCCAGTCGTAGTTTCCGGTGCGTCGAAGTCGAGCCCCTCGGGCAAGTCCCAGACGAGCGCGATATAAGGCGCTGCTGCATGCGCAGCGGGTGAGGCATCAGCGGGGATGGATTCGAGCGGGATGGGTCCGCGCTTGAGACCGTGGGTCGGACGCAACGTCTGCCGGCCCTCGGGCACGAAGAGCTGGACCGCGTCGGGCGGCGCTTCGAACGCGTCGCGCGAGTGTCCGAGCACCCGCTCGAAGAAGAGCAGCAGATCCGCGATGGAGCGTTCACCTTCGCCGTCCGCGGGGCAGAGCGCGAGGAGCTGCTCGACCGTCTCGTTCGACACACGCGCCATGCACTGCGCATCAATGAGCGCTGGGAGCGAAACGACGAGGCCCTCGGTGGGCTGAACCAGCCCGAGCCAGGTCTCGTGGAAACGTGCTTCGAGGTCGCTCACTACCCCCTCGTCTCCGGCCAGATGTACACCAGCCCTACCGGCTCGAGGCGCCGGCGCTGCATCTCGTAGAGCCCCGCGATCTGCGCGGGCTCGGTCTCGATGTCCTTCTCGATCGTGCGGATGCGTCCTTCGAGGTAGGTCATCTCGTCGTGGAGCTGCTTCTTCGCATCACGCTTCTCTCGCTCCTCGCCTCCAGACAGGCCCGCGAAGAGGTCGAGCTGGGCTCGCGCGCCGAGGCGCTTGATGATGCCGGCTCGCTGCGTCTCGAGGATCTTCTTGAGGGCTGCCGACTCGCTCTGCCCGCGCTCACGCAGCCGCCGTTCGGCTTCGATCGTCACGGCCTCGGCCTCCTGCTCGATGTAGCGCCAGAGGGCGCGGAAATCGGACTCGGCGCTTGCGCGAAGGCGGTCGAGCGTCTGGGGGTGGATTGCATCGAATCCAGAGGACTCTGCGAAGAGCTGTTCGAGCTCGGCCACTGCAGCGCGATCGGCGGCGGAGTTCGCATCAGGAACCAAGTGACCTTCTCCCCCAGCCTCGAACCACGGCGCCGCGATCGGGATGAGCTGATCGTGGAGACGGCTCGCTCCGCGTCCAAAGAGCGACAGACGTCCGAATGCGATCACGCGGGCAGTGTGCCCGTGGCGACTCCGCACGACGCTCACACGCGAGAGGTCGTGTGCGCTCCAGCCTTGCGCGCGGAAACGGCTCAGCACGCGCGTGACGAGCGGGTGTGACAGGTGCAGGTGCACCCGGCGATCACTGATTTTCTTGGGCGGCGTGAACGTCACCGCGGGCAGCGGCTTCTTGCGCCATTCCCAGACCGGCTCGCCCGGCGGGCGCGGCGGTCGGATCGAGTCGAGCGTCACGTCCCACGAGGGCGGCAGCGGCGGCAGGCTCCAGGCGTCCTCTCCGTCGGCCACGGGCGTGAGGCCTGAACCAACACCCGCGAGCGCGAAGCCGGCATCGAGCGCGTGGCGCAGGAGCGGCGGGTCGAAGCTCAGCACCGACGCCGAGCTGTCGAGGATTCGACCGCAGTCGTCGATCTCTTTCTTGAGCCGGGCGAGGTCGGCGCGCTCGGCCTCCAGCTCGTTCTTCGCCGTCTCGCGGAGGCCGCCGGCATCTTCGGCGGTGTCGAGGTCGAGCTTCGACTGCTTGTCGATGCCCCGCGCGAGCACGCGCTCGAACCGCTCCATCACGACCGAGCCGAGGCTTCCCAGCTCGCGGCGGATGATCTCGACCTTCGAGACCACGGTGTCGAGCACGAGGTCCTCGCCGCGCTCGGGGTAGACGAAATAATGGCAGCGCACCGCGTCCGCCTGTTGGAGCGTGCGGTCGATGCGGCCGTTGCGCTGTTCGAGGCGCGCCGGGTTCCACGGGATATCGAAGTGGAAGAGGTCGGCGCAGAAGCCTTGAAGGTTCACGCCTTCTCGCGCGGCGTCGGTGGCGAGGAGGATGCGAACCGGATGCTCCGCCGGTGGGCCATTGAATGCGTCCTGCACGGCGGCCCGCTGATCGTCGGACATGCCGCCGTGGAACTCCAAGATGCGCTCCTCGGCGGCATCGGAGCCATCGATCGCCTGAGCGAGCAGAGACTTGAGCCAACGCTTGGTGTCGCCGTACTCGGTGAAGACGATCACCCGAGTGTCGGTCCAGCTCTTGTCGGCCTTGGGGGCGCGCGATGGCAGGCCGCCGACGCGGGCTCCCTTGCACTGATGTTCGCGAACCCAGTCGAGGAGCGCGAGCGCCTTCGCATCGGGGCCGGCGTGGTGCGTGCGCGAGAGTTGCAGCATCTCATCGAGGAGCGCGCGGGCACGACCGGCAGGCGTCTCGATGCAGGTGGACGAGGCCAGCACCGAGACGTCCTCGGCGGCGTCCAGCGCGTCGTCGCTCTCGCCGTACTCGTCGCTCTCATCCTCGTCGATTCCGGCATGCTCGAAGAGATCATTCGTGGACGATGCGAGATTCAGCTGAACGCGCGCGGTGCCACCGAGCACTTTCTCTGCGTGGAGCTGAAGCGTGTGGTGGAACGCCGCGACGCTGCTGAGCAAGCGCTTCTGGAGATGGATGAACACGAGCCGACCGGTGCCGCGCTCGGGGCGCATCAGCTCGGTGTATTCGGCGAGCAGAGCCGCGAGTCGCAGCTCGGTTGGCTCGCCCTCGCCGATCACGCGTGCTGGCGCGTGTGGGCGCGAAGAGCCTCTTGATTCGCGCACCGAGTACGATGCCGACCACGTGGCGGTGGCATGCGTGAGCTCGACACGGACCACGTCGCGGCGCGGGAAATCCGCGCGGGCGGCGACCCGAAGATCTTCCTTGAGGCGGCGAACCATCACGGCCTCGCGCGCCGCCGGGCTCACCTCGACGCCACGCGTGAACCGATTCGGATCGAGCATCTCGAGCAGCGCCGAGAAGCTATTCGAGTGCCCATTGTGCGGCGTCGCCGAGAGGAAGAGGCGGTTCTCGAAGCGCGGGGTTACATCGCGAATGACGTTCGTGATGCGAGAGTCGAGCGCGATGAACTTGTTGGTGCCGGCGGGGGCGGCGGTGTGCGCCTCGTCGAGGATGAGCATCGACTTGCGGGCGCGATCGCCGAGGTGAGCGAGCAGCGGGTCGCGGTGCTCAGGGCGGCGCAGGGTCTGGTAGCTCACGATGAAGCGCGAGTGCGTCGACCACGGATTCACGCCGAAACCTCGCTCCTGCCGGCGTCGACCGACGAACGCGCGGTTATAGATCTCGAAGCCGAGCCCGAAGCGCACGCTCATCTCGTCGCGCCATTGGAGTGCGACGGACGGCGGGCAGACGATGAGCACGAACTCGACGCGCTGTCGGAGCAGCAGCTCCTGGAGCACGAGGCCTGCCTCGATGGTCTTTCCGAGGCCCACGTCATCGGCGATGAAGAGGTTCGCGCGTGGAAGCAAGAGCGCCTTCCGAAGCGGCGTGAGCTGATGCGCCATGAGCGCGATGCCGGCTCGGAACGGCGCCTGGAAGAGCTTCGGGTCCGTTGCGGTGACTGCGTTCCACTTCAGCGCATGGAGGTAGGCCGCAAAGTGCGCGGGAGGATCGATGCGCTGAACCGTGCCCAAGCCGTGCGCTTCGGGCTGCAAGATCGATGCGCCCAGCTCCAACTCCCAGAGCACGTCCAGAGGACGCCCTTGGTTGTCGTCGTCGAGGCAGACGAGCCGCACGAGCGTCGCGTGCTCGGGCTGCGAGGAAGGCACGACGTCTTCGACCAGCCACTGGCGATGCCGGCATCGGACGATATCGTTCTTCACGGGCACATCGCGACGCGGACCACGCGACGCGAAGAGCGGTGCCGGCGGGATGGAGTCTGCGCCGCCGTGGGCATCGAAGAGGACCTTCATCAGCTCGACGCGGGAGCGCGACGCGGCGGGGAGGCCGTGCGCGCGGCAGGCGACGCGCAGCTCGTCGCGGCCGAGTCGCTGGAGCAGATCGCGAAACCGGACCGAACCGGACGCGGCCATGGCTTCGGCGAGCGCCTCCTTGGACGCGTGCGTCGAGACTGGCTGGTTCAGCTCCCGAGCGATCTCGATCACCCGGTTCTTCGTGAGGGAGAGCAGTACGCTCCGACTCGATGGCGCTGTCGTTGCCCCAGACACGGCGCGATCGTCTCCGACTGCGGTCGCCAAGACAAGAACGGAATGGAGTCAGGCGAAGATTCGTGACCGAGAGATCGAAATGAGCTCTCGCTCGCAGCAGATCGCTGCATGGTCGCCGATCGACGCGCTGAAACTGATGCAGTCCAGTGCTCATCGAGCATGCACGTGTCGCCGCTCGAGGACGTTGACATCCTCTTCCTCATCCCCGAGCGTCCTCGCTCGCGGAGCCGGGGGCTCCGCGTTCCAAAGGGGGTTCCATGACAGCTCAGTGGAAGCTGCGGCGGCTCGCGTCGCGTGCGCTCAAAGTTCTCTCGCGCCATCAAGAATCGAACGCGGCCATCGGCGCTTTCGTGGCGCCGATTCGCACGGCGAGCGAAGCCTTCATCAAGGCGCATTCGCAGGTGGGCGGCTACGTCGTGAAGTGGCGCACCGAGATGAGTGAAGGGCGCGGCGCAATGATGGAGCTGAGGCGTGAGATCAATGCGTGGAAGCCGCATCTGGCACGAGAGCGTCCGGGCTTCGATCTCACCACCATCGCGGATCGGCCGAGTGTTCCCGAAGACCTCATCGAGGACGGGTTCATGCTGGCCGAGCAGCTCGATCTCGTGCAGGGGCCGGGCGGCACCACGCCCGATTGGGCGAGCTCGGCCGCAGCGACGCTGCGGACGAAGTGTGAGATGGCCGAGAAGGAGACCGACGAAGCAGCGACGGCCGACTCGATGTACAACGGCTTCTTGCGCGAGGCGCGCGATACGGCCGCGGCCTTCGAGGCCGAACTCGGCCGCTTCCGCGCGACGCTGCGCAGCGTGCTCGGGAGCGCGCATCCCGACGTGCAAAAGCTCCGCACGAACCGCGCGACGACGAGCGATGTCGATGACGATCCGAATGCGCCTGCGCCGAGCGATCCGGTGACGCCAGCGCCCGAGCCGCCCGTGCTCTGAAGGCTCCGAGCTTCGACTCAATGACGGCGACTCCGCATCCGCGGCGTCGCCGTGTTCGTTGGGTGGGGGGCTTTCCCCGAGCGGTGGCTCCGATTCCCCGAGCGGTGGCCTCGATTCGTCACGCGGTGGCTCCGATGGAGCGAGCGGTGGCCTCGATTCATCGCGCGGCGGCTCCGATGGACCGAGCGATGGCCTTCCTTCACGAAACGACGGCCCTGTTTTTCCGAGCGATGGCCTGCTTTTCGCGGAAGGGTGGCCCGATTCAACCTCGCGCCGGCCTTCTTTCCGCGCGCAGCGCGACCGTTTCACGAAGCGGCGGCCTCGCGTGGGATTTCGCCGCCTCCGATTCCGATCACGATGGCCCCGGAGCGGTTCGGGTCGCCCCCGAGGCACGATTTGGCCCAACCGTCGCCACTTCGCGTTCGGAGATCGCCTCGACATCAGCGTGATTCGCCGAGGCGGATTCGAGGGTCGAGCCGCGCGATGGCGAGATCGGCGCCGAGGTTGCCGAGCTGCACGGTGATCGAGGCGATGAGCACGACGCCGAGGATCATCGGGATGTCTCCGTTGGAGATCGATTCGAATGCAAGACGACCCACGCCGGGCCACGCGAAGACGGTCTCCGTGACGAGCGCGCCCGAGACCAAGAGTGGGACCGAGAGGCCAATCAGAGTCACGATCGGTAAGAGCGCATTGCGAAATGCGTGAAACACGACGCGAGCCGGTGAGAGGCCCTTCGCGCGCGCCGTGCGCACGTAGTCTTGGCGGAGTGTCTCGATCATCTCGCTGCGCATGATGCGCGCGTAGGTTGCGGCTCCGACGATGGCGATCGTGAACGCAGGCAAGATCGCATGTCTCACATGATCGATGGGATCGATCCCAAATCCGCCCACGGGGAACCATCCGAGCCGAAAGGCGAAGACCTGTAAGAACAAAAGGCCTGTGAGGAAGGTGGGCGCGCTGATTCCGAGGAAGGCGATGGACATCGCAATCGTATCGAGTGGACGATTGCGTCTGAGCGCCGCGAGCGTGCCGATCCCGATCCCGATCACGAGCTCGAAAAAAAGTGCCATGCCACCGAGGAGCATCGTGCGCGGTAGACGTGTGGCGATCACCTCGGCGACCGGTTGTCCATCGCGATACGAGTGACCGAGGTCTCCTTGCATCATCGCGATGAGATACGCGCCATATTGCTCATGGAGTGGTCGGTCGAGCCCGTGACGATGCCGGAACGCCTCGATCTGCGCGGGTTGTGCGCGCGGCCCAAGCGTGGCGACGGCGGGATCCCCGACACCCATCGCGAGCAAAAAGACGATCGAGATCACGATCCATACGATGAGCACGCCTCGCAGGACGCGGACCACGAATGCCCGCCCCATCAGCGCCACCGTCCCAAAGGCGCAAGGGCGGCCAATGAGCCTGTGCGGCCGAACTGCTGCGCGATCCTTTGCCTCGGCAAATCGAGCCACACGTCGCGATACATGTTCTCCAATACCGGGTGCGGTCGATAATGCACATAGGGCTGCCAAGCCTCGAACTTCATGTTCGAAAAGAGGAACGCCCACGGCGCGTCATCGACGATGATGCGCGATGCTTGCCGATAGAGCGCTGTGCGCCTGGCCTCGTTCGTCTCTCCATGGGCCGCGTCGAGCAAACGATCGACTTCCGAGTTGCGATAGAACGCGCGATTGCTCGAGTCGGACTCACGCGCGGAACGTGAATGAAAGAGCGGATCGAGAAAGCTCGCCGGGTCCGGATAATCCATCGACCAGCCACCAAAGAGCATTTGAACCGTGCGCGGTGTTCCGCTCTCGCGCAGATACACAGGAAATGAAACGGGACGAAGTCGTGCGCGAAGACCAATCGCGGCGAGGTCCTGTTGCGCGAGCATGCCGTAATCACGCCCAGTGACTCCGTCGCCAATCCACAGATCGAATTCTGCGTCGAGCCCTTCGGCGACACACACATCGATCCCCTCTGCGTTCGCTCTGCACGTGACTGGATGGCCCGCGAGCGCCATTTCCTCTCGAGCTCGTTCGAGGTCGTAGACGTGAGCTCCCGGCAAATCAGGGTCGAACGCAGGCAGCGTGGCCGGAATCGGCTGTCCTGTGGCGGACAGTCGCCCTGCGCGTTGTCGATTCCATCGCTCGCGATGAATCGCAAAGGCCACAGCACGCCGCACGTGGCGATTGTCGAAGGGCGCGAGCTCGGTATTCATTTCGAGCCCCCAGATATCGACGCTCGCTCGAAGCTGCGAATACGGCCGCCACGCCTCTTGTCTGCGGAACCAAAGATAGTCAGTCGGAGTGAAGCGATGAATATGATCCAACTCCGCCGCTTGAAAGCGCATGAATGCGGGACCGCGTGAGAGGTTCAGCTCGAAGACGAGCCGATCGAGATAGGGCTCTCCGGGGCGAAAGAAGTCGGGGTTGCGCCTGAACGTGAGCCGCAGTCCGGGCTCCCAACTCTCGAGGATGAACGCTCCCGTTCCAATCGGTCGACGATCTGCTCCGGGGCTCTCGTAGTTCTCTCGCGCCACCGGGCGTGCAAACGCCATCGACATCGCGTGCAAGAACGTCGCATCCGCGCTCCTGAGCCGGAACTGCACCGTCCAACGATCGAGCACACGAATGCCTGAGATATGCTCGGCGCGACCAGCCTGAAAATCAGGGGCGCCCTCGATGATCTCGAAGAAGGGAGCACCTGGAGAGGCCGTCTCGGGGTCGAGCACGTGCTCCATCGACCAACGCACGTCGTCCGCCACGAGCTCGCGCCCATTGTGGAAACGAACTCCAGGTCGCAGTCGAAACGTGTACACCCGACCGTCCTCACTGATTTCAGGGAGCTCGCGCGCGAGCCGCGGCTCGAAACCGAGATGAGGCCCGTGCTCAATCAACCCTTCGAAGAGAAGGCTGAGCGCCATGTTCGAGACTTCATCGTACGAGACCTGAGGGTCGAGGGTGCGCACGTCGGCTTCATGAAAAAAGACGAAGGTCCCACCGCGCTGCGGCTCGCTCGCGCCCGCGCCCTCGAAGAGCGGCCCGATGGGCAGCGGCGGCAAAAGGAACGCGATGGCGAGAGCGATGCCGGCAAAGACCAAGAGCGCGACGAGCCCCATGGCGCGATCAGTCTTTCGGGTCGAATGCATCGCGCAATCCCTCGCCGAGCAAGTTGAACCCAAACACCGTGGCGACGACGAAGAATCCAGGAAAGAGCACGAGCCTCGGCGCGAGCGACATCATGTCCTGTGCTTCGTACAGCATCGTTCCCCATGTCGAGGTCGGAGGCGGCACGCCCACACCGAGAAAGCTCATCGTTGATTCGATCAAGATGGTGTTGGCGACCAGCGTGGTCCCAATCACGATCGCAGGCCCCATGACGTTCGGCAGCACATGACGAGTGAGGATTCGCCATTCGCTCATGCCGAGCGCACGCGCCGCTTGAACGTATTCGGCTTGCGCGACTTGCAATGCTTTGGCGCGCGTGATGCGAGCCAACGTGGTCCACGACAAGAGCCCGAGCAGGACGATCAAGACGATGATCGAAGGCGTATCGATCACACGGTTCACGGTGATCGCGATGAGTAAGAACGGCATCGACTGCATGACATCGATGACCTGCATCGAAAACGCATCGATCCGCCCGCCGAAGTAGCCAGCGACGGTTCCGATCGAGAGCCCGATGAACACCGCGATCAAAGTGGCCGAGAGCGCCGCCCCGAGCGATGCGCGCCCGCCATGCAAGAGGCGGGAGAGCTCGTCGCGCCCCATGGTGTCCGCCCCGAGCAGCATGCTCGGACCAGGCGTCCTCGGCGTTCCGTTTTCATCGAGCCCTTCTTCGAACTGATGATCGGGATTCGCCGGCGCGAATGCTGGGCCGACGAAGGCCGTGCCAAGCACGAACGTGACGAGCGCCACGCCCACGAGCGCGCTTCGATTGCGACGAAAGCGCCGCCAGGCCCGAGGGTCCATCGGCTGGGGCTACACCGTGGAGGCGGTTGTGGTCAACGCGAACCACGTGGGTCGAAGGGCGTCGAGCCCCCAAAGGCACAAACGAGCACATTCGATTCCGTGACCCCGTGGCACGACCAACCGTCGGGACATTCGGAATCACGTGCGCAACTGGTCGTGCACACAGGTTCTTCGCCATGCGCACCACTCACACAGAGCCCTCGCTGACATGCACGGTCGTCGTCGCAGCGTTCACCGAACCGCAGTTCTCCTCGCGACCCTGAACAGCCACTGACGAGCATCAAACAAGCCACCATGGCGCATCGCTTGGACATGAAGGATCGAGCCTGCCGTGTCGACTGTGAGATCGCAAGAACTGGGCATGATGAGACGATCTCTTAGGAAGAGAGTAGATCTCCTCACTCCTCTGTTTTCAGAAAAACAATTCGCTGATACCAAATTTCGAAGAGCTTCGAAGGGCGCCCAAAAAACATGTAATATCAATGTGTTGAATACGAAATTCACAAGCTGATGTCCTGATCTTGACTCGATTCTCTCGAATAGAATACATTCGCTCCCGTTCGAAACGGCTGGTCCCGCCAGGCGAGCAATATGGCGAGAAAACCAGCGTCTCTTTCTGGATAAGAGCATGGGTGATCTGGACGCGCACGTAGGAGGAGGCTGGAGCGAAGATGCGCTTCGGGCTTTCGAGCGCGCGCACCCGCACGGTCTCGCCGTTCAGCAGATCGTGGACGCCTTCGGACAGGCGGGGGATCACCTCAGTGAAGCGACGTTCCGTAAATACGTTCAGCTGGGGCTTCTGCCTCGCAGCGTGCGTGTCGGACGGAAAGGCAAGCACAAGGGTTCGCAGGGGCTCTATCCCGCCACGGTGATTCGGCGCATCGACACGATCCGCCGGTTGATGTCACAGGGGTACACGATCGATCAGATTCAACGAGAGTTTCTGGTCGTGAGCGGCGACGTCGAGGAGCTCAACCGAAACCTCGAGCGTGTCGTGACGGGCATCGAGCGCCTGCTCGCCGAGCGTGGCGGTGATGCGCTCGCGGAAAGACAACTCGACGAGGCGCGTGCACTCGGTGCTGCGCTTCTCAAAAAGCTCGATGAAATCGAGCAACGCATGTCGATGCGAGCCCGCATGGCGCGGGCCGCAGTGTGAAGGATGACGCATCGCGGGCGAGGCGAAGCGGAGTCTGGGTGAGTACGAGCGAAGGGCGGAGGCAAGGATGACGGAGCAACAGGGATACGAGCGCGATCTCGATGAAGATGAAGACGCGCATGGTGGTGAGGCTGAGATGCCGACACCGGCGGTGGATGGATCGCTCGCACTTGCGCTTGCGGCGTCTCCAGAGGACGACGACGCGGAGGGTGAGCTCGATGAAAACGGCCGGCGGAAACGTCGCAATCGGTCCCGCGCGCGGACGATTTCCATTCGGCGACTGAGCAAGGCCGAGCTCAATCGCGGCAAGATGCTCTTTCCAGAAACGGATTACTGGAAGCCGAAGACCCGCGCCGAATGCGTCGACATGGAGCGGCCCTGTCCCTTCGTATCATGTAAGTATCATCTCTATCTCGATGTTCATCCCGTCCGTGGTTCGATCAAGGTCAACTTCACGGACGCAGACGTGTGGGAGATGACGGAGACGTGCGCGCTGGACATCGCGGATCGCGGAGGCATCACGCTCGAGGAGGTCGGCGAGATCATGAACCTGACGCGTGAACGGGTGCGACAGGTCGAGACGGCCGGGCTCGCGAAGCTCGCCGCCCTGAACGATATCAATCGGCTGAAAGACTATTGTTTCTGAGCCTCGCCTTCCCATGAAGTGTCGCGCGATTGCGCTGTGAAGCCGTCGCGCGACGCTCATGGAAATCGGTGGTCAGTCTTTGCGCTCGTCGCTGCGTGAAGCTTCTCTCTCGAGCCGCTCGATATCGCTTTCTTGGGAGGGCGGTTCACTTTTTCGAGCGTGACCGCGTCCCTCGAACACATCGATGAGAGAGCGCGTCATTTTGCCGAGCTCGGTGCTGAGCTGACGCGCCATCGGCTCTGCCTCTCGACCGACCTTTTCCAATGCTTTTTCGGCTTGTGTCGCGGCTTTGCGCACGGCCGGATCGGCTGCGCCGATGAGGAGCTCAGCGGCGTTTTTCAGGTGACCGAGGGCCGCGACCAATTCGCTTTTCGCTGCGGTAGGAGCATTCGATGTCTCCTCTTCATGGCCAAGCTCGGGCTCGTTTCGTTCATCTCCAGACATCGGCGCCTCCACTCCTCACATTTAATACCTGAGCTTCCGGAAGCTATGGCATCCGCGTCGAAGGGCAAGCCGGGCGCCAGATCAGAACTTCGTTGTTTCCTTCGCGACACTCACTGATGGCGCCTCCACCCGATGGCTCTGGATCGAGGACCGCCCAATAATTCACCACCTCATCGGTGAGCTCGACTTCGATCTCCACGGTTTCGGAGCCGCCCTCCGGAAGCAACGCTCCTCTCGTGTGCCCTTCTCCGGCGACCACTCCTGCGGATGGATGCCCGCGATAGACACGAACGAGGACACCCGCCCCTGTGCGCTCGAGGCCCCAGTTTTGGACATCGATGGAAATGGTGGCGCGGTGGGGAGCCGTGCATGTGGTTCGTCCGCGTCCTCCCCACAGATCAGGCACCACAAGGACGTCTCCACCTTCTCGCAAGTTTTGTCGGTAGGCATTCAACACGCTGGCGCTCGCTTCGGCAGGTGTCGAGATGTGGCCGCTCTCCGAGACGTTCGTGATGTGATAGCTATGTTGATTCCAGATGCGTCGCGCTCCGACCCATCGTCCGCGGGAATCCCCCCAAATCTCCACGCCAGGATCCGTCGTGCGGTTCCGAGGGCGCTGGAGGTAAAAAGCCTCTGAATTCGCCGAAAACACAATCTCCGCGTCGCCGTCGTTGTCGACATCGGCGATGACGGGATTTTCAGTTCGTGTTCGAGACGAGTTGGCCTGCCGAAAGAGCTCCGTTCCCGAAGAGCCATCGTAGATGCGGAAGTAGAACTGATCGTTGTAAACGACCTCCGCACGGCCATCCCCGTTGAAATCGAAGACACTCGAGCCTGTGGCGGCCGAGGAATCATCCTCGGTCGCGGCGGTCCAACGAATCCCCTCGGCGACGCATCCTGCGGCGGGATCGCGGCGGACGCAGTCCAAATCGTAGACGCCATACATGGAACCATGAGCGACCCCGATCTCGGGGCGTCCGTCACCATCGAAGTCCGCGATCGTGGGTGCGCCTCCAAGGGGGCGTGTGCCGCGGCCTTCGATGACACGAACCCAAAGCATGTCCCCCGTGAGTGCGTCGAGTACGTACAAGTATCCCGTTGAAACCAACACGATTTCGACGCCAGGATGGCTTGGAATCACATCTGCAACCGCACAGAATCCGTCGTGGGCCTCCTCGCTCATCCAGAGCGATTCGCCGGTGTCGGCCCGCAATGCGCTCCGTCCCACAATGATTTCTTGGACGCCGTCGCCATCCACATCGACCACGCATGAGAGCGGGCCCAATGTCCCGTTGGTGCCGCGCGAAGTGTCCTCCGCCGCGGTCCATCGACGGGCCCCGGTGCGGCCCTCGAGCACGGTGCGACCTGCGATGACTTCGACGGTTCCATCTCCTTCCAAATCGGCCAGCGTGATGGCGCCGCCGATGCTTCGGTTGAAGCGAAGCCCTCGTTCGAGCGCGGTGGGATAGGGCGATTCCCACATGAGCGTGCCGTCGTGGTGAAATGCGTAGGTGCCTGAGCTCACCCCCAACCCGACGATTTCGTTGTCACCGTCTCCGTCGAGATCTCCGGCTGCGAGATTCGTCGATGGTTCGAGTGGACCGAAGGGACCCATCGGACCTGTCGTTTCAGGGTAGCTGAGGGTCGTTTCGTTTCGCGGATCCCAGATCCGGAGCATGCCCGACTCGGAGTCCCCAAGAGAATCGTAGGAAACGAAGACAACGACAGGGTGGAGGTCCTCACCCTCATGAGGGGTCAGGTCGATGACCAGCGGTGTCGCACAAACATGCAGGCTCGCGGGATTCACGACGAAGCCACCTTGTTCCGGCCAGCGGCGCTCGAGGACGGCACCATCGAAGGGATGGACGGTCGGCTCGATCCGACATGTGGTGGGGTCGGGGGGAGGATCCAAGGGAGGCTCGACATCCGGTTCCCATGCATCCGGCGCCTGATTTGCGTCCCATCCCGCCTCGACGATTTCGTTGGCGTCGAGGTCCGCGTCTTCATCCGTGAGGCTTCCGCCATCCATGAGGGAGCCTGTATCGAAAATCGCACCGTCGCCTGGAGGTGAAGAGCCGTGTTCGTGGCTCAAATAACAGCCGCTGATCAAGGCGCACGAGGCGATGGACAATATCGATGTCTTGAGGGTCATTGGTGGTTCATCAGGATTTGAACGGGGGTTCAGCGGCAACACCATGCTCGAGCGTCATCATGTCGCGGATGGAAATCTCGACACGATCTCCAGGCGCGAGTGGTCCCACGCCTGCGGGAGTGCCAGTGAGCACGAGATCTCCGGGTTCGAGAGTCATCACTGTCGATACGTAAGAGATGAGCTCGGACACGGACCACACCATGTCGATGACTCGTCCATGTTGTCTTAGCTCGCCATGGATACGCGTTTCGATTTCGAGCTGCGAGAGGGCTCCCGGGTCGGTGTCGACGAAGGGGCCCACTGGGCAGAAGGTATCGAACCCTTTGCCACGCGTGAATTGGACGTCCTTTCGTTGGAGGTCGCGCGCCGTCACATCATTTGCGCAGGTGATGCCGAAGATGGCAGCGGCGGCTTGGGTGACATCGACACGTCGGATTGTTTTGCCGATCACGACCCCGAGCTCGCCTTCGTATTCGACGCGTGTCGATTCGGGCGGCAGCCGGACGACCCCTCCTGGTTCGAGCAACGCGCTCGGCGGTTTCAGGAAGAGGAGAGGCGCTTGTGGAAGCTCGTGACCAAGCTCTTTGGCGTGTGCTGCATAGTTGCGCCCCACACACACGATTTTGCTGGGCGTCACAGGGGCGAGCAGGGCCCGTTTGTCCAACGGAATGATGCGCTCTGTCTCCGACCCTCCATACCACGGCGCGTGGGTCCAAAGCCGCGCCTCGTGGGGCGAGGCGAGCGTCGCCCAAACATCTTGTCCCTCGTGTCGTATCCGAAGTACCCGCACGGTCGAAGGAACGTATCAGACGATCTTATCGAGGCTTGGGCGCTTTCTCACCGCTGTGTGATGCGAATGAGAGAGTCGTCTCCGAATCGAATCACGCCGCCCTCCGCGGTTTGCCCCCAGCAGGTGCTCCATTCGAGCTCGTGACGGGTCGCTGTGTTCCGTGCGATGGCGATCGGAATGTCCTCCGCTTCGAGCACGAAGCTGCTCGCATGTGCGAGGCGCCCGTCCGGCAACGGATAGAGCGCGATGAGGAGAGCGGTTCCGGCGCTTCGCCCTGCCATGACCCACACTTCTTCGCCGGGCGAAGGAGACCAAACGAATGGACCATTCGCGAACGCATACACACTGCGAGCTCCTGCCCGCGCGGCGTCGCACGAGAGCGAGCGCTCCATCTCCGCAGCGCCATAGGGTTCGAATGAATCGGCGAATGGGGCGAGCTCAGGGATCGAACGTAGCTTGGTTCGAAGCTCGCTCGGCGAGAGCGTCCACGGCACGGATTCGTCGACTTGATGAATGGTGGGATAGGGGATGGAGTTCAACTCGCCATGACAGCACCGGAACGCGGCTGGGGTGGCACTTTCAGGGGCTTCGAAGACTCTCGAGTCGCAGCGATGCAAATCGATGGAGGCGTCGCTACGAGCGCCGCGTTGCACGGCGCTTCGGCCCATACGAATCGCGTCTTGCGACACATCGCTGGCGGTCCACTCCGGAGTATTCTCGCCGAGGCGCAGGACCCCGAACTCGCTCGCACACGCATCGGGATCTCGGCTACATCGATCGGCGCTCCACGTCGCGCCGCCCGGAAATGCAGCGTGCGAATCGCCTTCACAGGCGCGCTCCCATTCGAGCTCGGTGCAGAGACGTGCGTCGCGTGCGGCGCACAATGCGGCGGCTTCGGCGCGACTCGAAACGAGTCGGGGAGGAGAGAGCGGTTCGTTGGGATAGGGGAGCCGATCGATCGAGAAGGCTGCGAGTTCGAGAGGCTCTCCATCGGCTTCTCGCGATGGACGACGGAACGGCGTCCCAGGGGGACTGCCCGCGTTCACCATTCCTCTCGGGATTCGAACTTGGTTTGACGGAGGTGCAGGCTCTGCCGGCGCGAGCACGGGTTCGGCGATGGGTTCCGACGCGGGTTCGGATGCATGGACCTCCGGCGCCGAGGGCGAGTCGCAGCCCAGAAAGAGAATGCAGAACGAGAGATACGCCCAGCGCACGGGACGACCCTACGCAGCTCGGATCGGGTGGGCCAATTTTTGAGGGATGGGGTTGCAATCGCTGGTTTACGGGACAGAGTGGGCGCGTCGAAGTGGCTTGGGTGATCGCCGGTCCGTGCTTGCATGGGCGGGAGGAAAGTCCGAGCTCCATAGGGCGGGATGCCAGTTAATGACTGGTGGGGGTGACCCCGAGGAAAGTGCAACAGAGAGAAGTCCGCCGCCCCCCTCTCGAAAGAGAGGCGTCGCGGTCAGGGTGAAACGGCGAGGTAAGAGCTCACCGGGTCGTCGGTAACGGCGACTGCACGGCAAACCCCATCCGGAGCAAGACCAAATAGGGGAGCGTTCGAGGACGGCCCGTCCGAAGCTCCCGGGTGTGTCGCATGAGGCGCGTGGTGACGCGCGTCCTAGAGGAATGATCACCACTCGTTTCGCGGTGACGTGAGACGAGAACAGAACTCGGCTTATGAGCCACTTCGACCCGAAGCCCATGGCGTAAGCCGTGGGCTTCGCGCTTTTCAAGAGACTTCAGCTCGCCCAGGACGCCGCCAAGATCTCCATGCGATCGAGGGCGTCCAGCCGGTACACGTGTTCGGCGCGAATGCTATGGAAGCGATCGAAGCGCATGCGCATGCGCAGAAGCGCATCGAGGATGTTCGTCTCGCTTCGCTCTTGCGCTCTTGCTTCGCAGACGAGGGTTGTGATCGCAGCGTGTGCCTCGCGCGGATGAAAGACGGGACCAGGCGCGAGCATCACGATCCCCTCCACGCCGATCGCGCGTCCATCGAGCATATCGCCGTCACGAAGACGTGATGCGGGCAAGTCATCCGTCCGCACCATGAAGCGCGCACCATCGAAGACACATTGGATGACGGTGCCGTGTTCACTTTGGTGCACGCGGTAAAGGCTCCGCATCGAAGAGAGCAGCGCACGCCCGAGCGCTTGATCGGGCGGAGAGAGCGCATCATGGCGCGCGAGAAATGTTCGTAATGTGGCGCCTCGGTCGCGTTCGATGGCGAGCCAATCGAGGAATGCGCGGATTCGTTCCTCGTAAAATGGATCGGCAGGCGCAAAGGGACCGGCGAGCGCGTGGTACTCGTCGCGGGCGCGCGAGAGAACGTCTGGATTCACTTCGGCGATGACGCGCTCGAGCAAGGCTTCGGGACTCATCGGTCGAAGTGTCGGCTATTTCGGGGGGTAGAGTCGAGTCAAGCCATCACGACTCCCCTTCTGGCATCGCGCTCACGCGCGTCGCTTCCGAAGCGAGCACAGACGGGTCCGTATCGCGTCTCATTGGGCCCATCGTGTCACGAGGCTCGGCATCTGAAACCTGGCCCTCTTCTGGCCTCATCGTTTCGCTGTGCTCCTCGTTCCACATCGACACGACCGACGTCGAAGTCGCGAACGAGCCAGTTTGTGGTTCGTCGAACGCTTCGATCCATGGATCTCCCACTTGCGATCCAGGAAACATTCGTTCGTAGAGATCCGCGAGACGCCTCTGTCGCGCACCGAGCGAAAAGACATCGCGGACTTTTCGATATCCGGCTTCGGTCGTCCGATCTCTGAGCTCGGCATGACTCCACATCTGTTGAATCGATTCGACCAAGGCATTTTCGTCGCCCGGCGGGTAGAGCAGGCCTTCTTGTTCGTCGCGCACGACATCGCTGACCCCGGGCACCCCCGCCGCAATCACCGGACGATGACACGCGAAATACTCGAGCAGCGGTTGAGGAAGATCGCCGAACGATTGGAAACGGGGGGTCTCGGCGGCCGGCGCCACACAGAGGCTCGCACCTGCAATGATTTGCGGCAGCAGCCTCGAGACCGGTTCACCTCGAACCTCGACAATGGATTCGAGCCCAAAGGCCTGCACCATGGTCCGCAGGTTGTTGCGCCGCTCTCGATCGGTGTCTCCCGCAAAGAGCGCGCTCATCGAGTGATGCTTCGAGACCCTTCGAATCGCACCCAGCAGCGTGACGAGATCACGATCGGCCGTGAAAGAACCCAAATAGAGAAGTCGAGGAGCCGCCACGGTTCTCGTTTTGCGCCAATCGAAGACACCGACGTCCACCCCCGGAGGAAGCACTTGGATGCGCTCCGGCGAGACCGACTCGGCCAGGGCTCGTTGGGCGGCTTCTGTCGGCACGAGCACGAGATCCGCCTCTGCCATCGTGTTCGCGTGCGAATCGGCCCATCTTTTTTCTGTCGCAGGCCCCAGCGCTTCGTCAGGAAACGTGGCCATCTCGTAGATGAGCTGAAACCCCAACCTGGCCTTTTTGCTGGCCGCGACGGCTCCCTCGAAAGGGCCACGAACATGCACGACGTCGTAGTGCTCCGACTCCAGCTGCCTCGCGATGGCCCTGCCAAAGACAGCACGCTGTTCGTGCTGGCTGACTTGGCCAGTCGGCACCCGGAACATGCGGGCTTCTCCCATCCGCTCGACGTGCGACAGAGTTTCTGTTTTGAGCGTGACCAGATCGAGGTCAGCGCGGATGGCGGCGGCCATGGCGAGAAGTGCGGCGCCATGCGGGCTCGAGCCCGGGACGGCGGCAAAAGCCGTGGCGAGCACACGGATGCGTTGAGAGTCCACGGGTGAAGAAAGCACAGGGGAACCGATATCTTACATTCTTTCTCTTGCCCTTGGCGCAACTCCAGGTCTAAAACCACCCCCTGGCCGGGGTTGCCTCGGTCTCACTCTTGCTCTCACCCTGAGTTCGCTCAGGTATGGAGGACGGCGTCGTGAAGGAACTCGCTCGCTTTCTGCTCCAGAATTGTCAGATCGACTTCTCGGGCGAGATCAGTATCGAGCAGGTCCGTCAATACCTGCGCGACGACGACTCGCGAGAAGCCCGCGCTCTTTTGGCCCGTCTCATCGAGGACAGAGGCGTCGATGACATGCTGGTCACGGTCGCAGACTGCCTGAAAGAGCAGCTGCCCAACGGAATCACAGAAGACGTGATCCGCCAGCAGCTCGCGATGTACAGCGAATCCTGAGACAAAACGTGGGTTGTCTTCGGGGTGCGTGGAGGTGGACCTGCCTGGGAATTTGGTTGACCTCATGGGCCATTCCCGCGGGCGCATCGGCGCAGCGCATGGATCTCGCGTTGTCGCGCTTGCGGGTGGCTGCAGAGGACCCGGCGACTCATCCAGAAGGTTCGTGTGTCAGCGAAATACCAGGGCAATTTTGCGCTGATGCCCCTGCGTTTCGGGCGGTTGCGAGCCAATTTGCGTCGGCACTGATCCCTTCTGTGCTCATGCCAGCCCATACCCGAGGCATGCGGGGCATCCATGTGGGGGTCGAGAGCTCCATCACCGGGATCAGCTCGGGACGCGGCGATTGGGCGCGCGCAACCGAGGGCGATATCCCCGGAGAATCACGAAATCGGTTCGTGGATTCGGTGCTTGCGTGGAATCGGCTGAACGTTCGGAAGGGGCTGCCCTTCGGCTTCGAGATCGGGGGCAGCGCCGGATTTTTGGTCAATACGTCGTATTGGTCTTTGGGGCTCGATGTGCGCTGGGCCCTCTTCGAAGGGTTTCGCGCACAAGGTTCGTCTTTTTACTTTCCGTCGGTTTCGGTCCGGGGTGCAGTTCAAACCTTGCTCGGTGAGCCCGAACTCAATGTGACCGTGCCCTCGCTCGATCTCTCGGTGGGCGAACGATTCATCATTGCCGATACCGTCGAGATTTCCCCGTATGTAGGTGCGCAGCTTGCCTGGATTTTTGCGGATACTGAGCTCGTCGATTTGACGCCTGAGCGAGACGCTTTCACCGAATGCGATCCCGATCCGATGCCCGTGGGCGCTTCGTTCTCGTGTCGGAGCGGAGACGGGAGCGATTTCAATAATGATTCGGTGTTTCCGAGTTTGCGTTCATTGCGCGCGCGAATGTTCTTTGGAGCGCAGGTGCGTTACGAATGGTTCGCGTTGACGAGCGCGTTTTCGTTCGATCTTGTGAAGCCCCGGGAGCTGGACGAAACACTGCCCAACTTGCCGCGTCAATGGCGCGTCGATCTAGGCCTCGGTGTGTCGTATTGAGACCTCGAGAAAAGGCCCCCACCTTTTCTCGAGGTCAGATACCTACTTCATTGCGCGTTCGAGCGGCGTGTATTCCACGCCCACGCCGTCGGCGACGGCTCGGTAGGTGCAGGCTCCGTCCCAGCAGTTCACGCCAAGTGCGAGCGCGGGGGAGTTCTTGACGGCGGCCATGACGCCATCACGTGCGATGCGCTCGGCGTAACCGATCGTCACATTCGTGAGCGCGAACGTGCTCGTCATGGGCACGGCACCGGGCATGTTCGGAACACAATAGTGCACGACCCCATGAAGCTCGAAGGTGGGATGATCGTGGGATGTGGGCCGGCAGGTGGCGATGCAGCCCCCTTGGTCGACCGCGACATCGACGACCGCCGAACCAGGCTTCATCTGCTTGATGAGATTTTCATCGACGAGCTTGGGCGCGCGAGCCCCTGCCACGAGCACGGCGCCGATGACGAGATCGGCGCCCGCGACGGCTTCCTCGATGTTGGAGGGATTCGAGTAGAGCGTCTCGACCGAGGCTTGGAAAATGTCCTCCAAATAACTCATCCGCTCATGGTTCAGGTCGAGCACCGTCACCTGCGCACCCATGCCGACGGCGATTCGTGCTGCGTGGGAACCGACGACCCCACCGCCGAGAATCACCACGTGACCACGTCGGGTGCCGGGCACGCCGCCGAGCAAAAGCCCTTTGCCACCCCGCTCTTTTTCGAGGCATGCCGCACCCACCTGGGTCGCCATGCGGCCGGCCACTTCGCTCATCGGACGAAGGAGCGGGAGCGAACCGTCCGGATTCTGTACGGTTTCATATGCGATCGCGCGGACTTTCTTTTTCATGAGCTCTCCGGTGAGCTCGGGAAGCGGCGCCAGATGCAGATAGGTGTAGAGGATCAAGCCAGGACGGAAGTACGGATATTCTTCCGGCAGCGGCTCTTTGACCTTCATCACCATTTCGGCCGACCATGCATCGGCCGCAGTCGATACGATCCGGGCGCCGGCCGCCTCGAAATCTTTGTCGGCGATGCCAGCGCCGACTCCAGCCCCTTTCTGCACGAGGACCTGATGCCCTTGGCGCACGAGCTGACTCACGCCGCCAGGGTTTATGCCAACGCGAAACTCTCGCGTCTTAATCTCCATGGGAACGCCGATGATCACGGGACTGCCTCCTCTAAAACGAAGCCGAGTATTAGCGCTCGAGGGGCCCAAGTCCCAAGGACGAAACGACCGACGCGGCGCGTCATTGCGCGAGGGTGCTCACGACATTGCCGGGTTGCGTGTCCTGCGATCCGGGGTAGGGCCGTCGCGTGAAGAGTGAGTTGATTCGAAAGGCGCGAGCGCGCACCGTCATGGGACTCCTCGCATTGGCGGGCGCGGGGATGGTGTTGTTTTGGTGTTGGTCGAATCGAGCCGTCGAGGGAATCGAAGATCTTCGCTTGCACATGGAAGATCTCGGCCGCGTGGCGGTGATCGGTGAGGATGATCTGCTGCGGGTTCACGCCGAAGGCACGACGCTCCTTCACGCGACGGATGTGCCAGGGCTCGAGGAGGCGCTCGCGGCCGAAGATGAAGAGGCGCTCGTGCACGTGCTTTCCGCGCAGGGCATTGGGGCGCTGCTCGCCGATGGACGTGAGGTCGCGTCGAGCGATTCCGAGCAAACGCTGCAGGCGCGACTCTCTCGGTACGAGCCATTCGAGCAATTGCAGGCGGTTTATCTTTCGCCGAGGGCTGCGCTTTACGTCCCTCGAACAGGGCTCGTGCTCCATCCACCGTATGATTTTGCGCTCGCCTATGTCGCACGCGGCATCCTTGGAGGTGCTGAACCGCCCCGTGTTCAGAGTTTCCCAGAGCCCTTGCGTCGCATTCGAAATGTCGAAGTGATGGTCATGCTGAAGGGCGGCGATCGTCCGCGGCTTTGGCGTTCGGCGCGGGGAAGCTCGATCGCCCGGGCGCTTTTGACAGCATCGATCGTCGCAAGACAGCGATGGAGTGAGCGTGAATCGGCGATGGGCGGGCCGCTCCTGGCACAGCTCGGCTCGATGGACGTCGAAGTGTTTCTTCTGGACGAAGATGGGACGTTGGGAAGCCGCTCACCCGCGTTCATCGAGCGGGTGTTTACGGACGAACACGGGGTTGCCTTCGATCATTTGGGAACGTGGCGGTATCTCTTGCCGGATGCGACGAAGGAGCGCGGAGAAGGTTCGGCCGTGCGCGCCTACGAGGCGCTGTTCGATGACTCAGACATGGAGCCTGGGTCGGCGGTTCGCCAAGACGTGAGGCTCTATCGATTGCTCGCGAGGCGTCTCGCGCGCTCGCCCGCACCTCAAGCATCTTCTGGAACGGGTACGACGTCGCCTTGGCCATCGAGCGATCGGGGGGCGCTTTCGTCGAGTGCGCTGGGGATTCCTTGAGCTTCGAGAGGGCTCTCCGCGGGGAGTCGGATGACGAAGGTGGTCCCGACACCTGTGCTCGAGCGCGCTTCGATATTGCCTCCTGCGGCGCTCACGATGCGTTGAGAGATCGCAAGACCAAGGCCTGTTCCGCGATCTTTGGTGGTGACGAATGGGACGAAGAGGTTCGAAAGAACTTTTTGTGCGAGGCCAGGTCCCGTATCGGCCACATGAACTTCCACCCATGTCGTCATGGCACGTGTGACCTGTCGAGTGCGCACATCGATGCGTCCTCGGCCTTCCATGGCTTGGACGGCGTTGAGGACGAGATTGATGATCACCTGACGCAAACGTTCCGCATCGATGCGGACGAGCGGTAGTTCAGTTGCGAGATCGATGTTGGCTTCGATCCCTGCGTCGAATTGCGGACTGAGAAGCTGGAGAGTGCGTCGTACGGTGGCGTTGACGTCGATGGGATGAGCATCGCCGGTGTGCGCAGGGCGTGCGTAATCGAGGAAGGATGAGACGACGCGATTGAGGCGATCGACCTCCTCGACGATGATGTCGAGGAACTCCGTACTGACCACGGGTTCTCCGCTCTCCGAAGGCTCCGCGAGGAACTGAGCGCTCGCTTTGATGGAGCCGAGCGGATTGCGGATTTCATGCGCGAGCCCCGCGGCCATTTCGCCGAGTGTGGCTAGACGATCTCGTTCCTTCATGCGTTCGTAGAGGCGCGAGTTTTCGATGGAGATCGAGGCTTGCGCCGCGAGACCTTTCAGGAGCTGTACTTCTTCGGGGGAATAGGCGTCGCGCAAGCGGTCGTCGCGAATGCAGATGAGGCCATAGCTCTCGTCTTTGCCGCGCATCGCGACCACGACGGATGCATGCATGACATCGAGGACGCCGATGATATCGGCGAGGGTTTCGGCTTCGCGGTGTTCGCCGAGCTCTCGTCGTTCTTCGAGTTCGCGTTCGAGGTTCTCGAGGACGAGCGCTTCATCGTGACGCAGGCGAACGAGGAAAGGACGTGCCGGCGCGCTGTCGATGCGGCGTGCGGGTTCGGGGCCGACATGTTGTGCGAGGTCGTAGCCCTTACGGTCGGCATCGAGCAGGTAGATGGCGCCGTGTGTGAGCCTTCGCGAACTCTCGAACGCAGCGACGATGTCGCGAACCAAATCTTCGATCGAGAGGACGTTGGCGAGATGGCGTCGGAGGTCCGTGATCGTGCGTTCGAATTCGTGTCGCTCGCGAAAAAAGAGCTGTGAGATCTGACGTTCGACCTTTTCGCGAACAGGTTCGGTCAGAAGTAAGAGCACGAGGGCTGCGGTGACCGAGTGAAGGAAGAAGAGGCCTGGAGCGAGCGCGACGAGCACCCAAATGCCGCCCGCGAGCGAGAACGCGAGAGCGGTAAGAACCGCGAGCCTGCCTGCCAGCTCATAGAGATCGAGGATGCGGTGGCTCAGGATCGATTGCATCAAGACGTAGACGAAGACGAGGATCAGCACCGTCCCCACGGGGGGAATATCGAGGCCGACGTATGGCAAATACTCGGCGAGGGTGAACACGGCGGCGAACGTTCCGACGAGCGCGAGATAAAGAAGCCGTGCGCGATCGAAACGCGAGCGGGCGCGTCGACCTGCGCGATACACGATGACGAGCGCCGTCGCGAGCAGGACGAACACATAGGAGAAAATCAGTGAACCAAGCAGTGCATGACG
Organism: uncultured Sandaracinus sp.; assembly: GCA_964481145.1. Lineage (GTDB taxonomy): Bacteria > Myxococcota_A > Polyangia > Polyangiales > Sandaracinaceae > Sandaracinus. Next base: position 26,391 of record CAYZTA010000002.1, on the reverse strand, counting down.
ATAGATCGGCGTGAAAACACCAGCGATCATGAGGCCCGCGAGGCCCAGTGCGACGCGATTCAATTGTCCCGTGCGTCGCGTTTCACTTTGGAGGAAAGCACGAAAGAACTGCACCGCCGAGAGCGGGAGCAGCACCGCCAACACCAAGTTGAGCCTCGCCCAAAAATCTCCGCCTTCGGCTCTCGCGAGGAAGGTCGTGAGATACCAGGCACCGACGGTTGAATCGAAGAGCGCAAAAAGAAAATGAACTCGCCTCTTGCGCGGCCTTAGGAGCACGACCGCTGCGATGGCGAAGCACAAGATCGACGCAACGAGCGAGATCTGGGTGCGAAGATCCACGGTGCGTCGATCGTATCAGTGCTGCCGTATGTAGGAGTGTTCAGAAGTTAGAAATTGCTGTTGGGCTGCGGATCTGGGTCGCCACGGCGTGAAAACCTACTCCAATCAGTATTGGGTTGAGGATCGGGATCTCCCGCGTGAGGCGGCGAACCCAAATGCATCTCCCACAGTCTCCCCAGCTCGAGCGAGCGAAGCGTGGCCGCAAACGCGAAGACGAGATGAATGGCTTCGTTTTCGAGACCTGCTTCGGTGAGCTCATCTTCCACGTTGCCGAGATCATCGACGCAAAGAAGAGAGCCATCCGGTGTGAGGGCGATGACGAGTCCCTTCTCTGCCGATGCGATCGCGAAGTGCTCGTTGCCATGGAGCAAACCTTCGCAACCTGGCAATCCGACGGAATCGTCTTCGGAAAGGAGCTCGAGTCCAGGTTCATTCGAGAAGAGTTCTTCGGAGCTGAATTCCGATAGGCCGTACCCATCGATATCGGCACAGCCGAGCATGACGAAGGCGAGCGCCGCGATACGCCAGAAGTGTTTGTTCGAAGTGTGCATATGGGTCATTTCCCTAGCTCGCCCAGCTCATACTCTTTGACGAGCTGTGATAACCGTGGCCGCTTCATTCCTAGAAGCCCTGCCGCTCGAGTAATATTTCCGTTGGTTTCTGTTAGAGCGCGCACGATGCACTCACGCTCGAGGACTTTTTTCATTTCGAAAAGCGAGGTGGTTCCGGTCCGCACCTTCTCGTAGACGAGAGATTCGATGGGCTCTTCGGACGATCCGTCGGCATCGAAGTGATTCTCTCCACTCGGAACATGAGAAGGCCGTTGAGGCGAAGCGAGCTCTGGATCCGGAGCCAAAAAGTGATCGGCGAAGGCCTCGAAATCCGCCGGGCCGAGCTCGTCGTCATCGGCAAAGAGCGTGGCCGAGCGAAGGACGTTTTCGAGCTCGCGCACATTCCCCGGCCAACGATGGCCCTTGAGCAAATCGAGTGCGGCTTGCGACATGGTTTTGAGCGGCTCGTTGCGTTCCGCAGCCACGCGCTCGAGCAACCTCGAGCAGAGCTCGGGCAGGTCTCCCTGCCTTTTGCGGAGAGAAGGCATCTCGATGGTGATGCCGCGCAGACGATAGTAGAGATCTTCGCGGAACGTTCCTTCACGCACCATTTTTTCGAGGTCTCGATGCGTGGCCGCGACGATGCGCACATCGACACGAATGGGCTGGGTTCCGCCGACCCGCTCGAACTCTCGTTCCTGGAGCACCCGGAGCAGCGCGACCTGCGTTTTCGGCGAGATGTCGCCGATTTCATCGAGGAAAATCGTGCCGCCATCGGCGAGCTCGAAACGCCCTTTCTTTCTCGCTTGAGCGCCTGTGAACGCGCCCTTTTCGTGTCCGAAGAGCTCACTCAGGAGCAATGTCTCGACGAGCGCTGCGCAATTGACTTTGACGAGTGGCTTTCCTGCGCGGTTCGAGTTGTTGTGAATCGCCTCGGCGACCAGTTCTTTTCCAGTCCCGCTTTCGCCACGGATGAGGACGATCGCGTCGGACGCCGAAACTTTGTCGAGAATCGAGAAGAGGTGGGTGATCACTGGTGATGAGCCAGCGATGTCGGGATAGCGCTTGCGCCATGCGTCGAAGCGAGAGTCGATCTCGGTCGAATCATGGCGCGACGGCTGCGGTCGCTGGGTCAGCGCCTTGGGCGGCGGCACCGATTCATGTCGTGTGGCGGCCCAAGTCGAGGCGAGCCTCGCTTGCACCTGCATGAGCTCCCTCCGCGCGGGACGGTCTTGCCAAGCAGCCAGTGTTTCATCTGGTACTTGCGTCGTGAGGTGCATCTCGACCGACTGAGCGCGTTCGAGTATGCGCGCGGCTTGGCTCAAATCGCCGGTATCCCCAAGGGCATGCGCATGGCGAACGAGCGCGGCCAAGAGACGCTCCTCATCGCTCGCTGCCTCTGCCATTTCGACGGCGTGACGGGTGGCGCTCAGTGTATCCGCACCCCATGCTCGTTCGAGATCGACCCTGACGAGCGCGAGCTCTCCGGCATGCGTCTCTTCGAGCGGCAACGAATCGATGATTTCTCGTGCGCGCCGAACATCGCCATCGATGAGCGCGAGCTTGGCGAGCTCGAGCTGCACACCGGCCGCTGCGCGCGTATCCGAGAGCGCTCGGAACACGAGTAGCGCGCTCTCGAAATTGCCTCGTGCCTGGACGATGTTGCCGTCTGCCGCTTCGATTCTTCCACGGAGCCTCAAGCCCTGAGCACTGCGAAGTGGCGGACCATCGCTGCCGCTGACGTGCGTCGCAAGGTCGCTCAACGCGCGGGCCCGAAGACGATCGCCGAGCGAGAGATAAAGCTCGCCGAGGTTGTTGGCGACCCGTCCTAGCATTTCACGGTTGCCGAGGCGCTTCAGCAGATTGATGGCCACCTGATAATGCATCAAAGCGCGCCGATAATCGCGGGCGAGATGAGCCAAGACAGCAAGGTTTTCAGTGGCGATCGCGCGATCGCGCGTATCGCTCGCGCGGGTTGCGATTTCGATGGCGCGTTTGCACGCTTGTTCAGCCGCCGGAAGATCACGGCGCAAAAGGAGCGCGACGCCAACGTTCGTTTGGGCCTGCGCCTCTTGATGACCCAATCCTGAATGCGCTGCCAGCTGTCGATTTCGTTCGAAGAGTTCTGCGGCCGTCGCAGGGTCCTTTTGGGCGAGCGCGAGCTTTCCGAGCGTGTTGCGCGCGTGAATCTCGATGGCGAGAACGTCGGCGTCATGGGCTCTCGAGAGGGCTGTCTCGGCCCATTCACGTGCCTTGGCGTAGTTGCTTTGCTGGTACCAGAGCTCGGCCAACTGCGCCTCGACATCGGCGACTTCGGCTGGTTTGACCCTGCCTTCTTCGACGCCCCGGGTGGCCAGACGATGAGCCGCTTCGAGGGGCTCCTTTGCGGCATCGAATTCCCCCGCGACGGTGAGCAAATAGCCGACACGGCGCGCTGCAGCGGGGTTTTCCGGCTCCGCTGCGCGAACGAAACGCGCGTGCACCAAAGCCGCGCGATATGCGCCAGCAATCCGATAGAGGTCGGCGAGCTCTTCGCGAATGGGGAGCGGCACGTCTCCTCCACTCGCCTCGATGAGCGATTCGAGGAGTGCGGCGGCCTCTGTGTGGGCATGACGCGCAGCAAGCGATGCGGCTGCTGCGATTGCAAGATCGGCGGCGCGCGCGAAATCGTTCGTGGCGATCGCGTGGCGTACGGCTTCTTGGAGATCGAGCCGCGCGACACATACATCGATGGCGCGCGTATGCAGCGTACGTCGTTTGGCAGAACCGAGAAGCGCGTAGCATTCTTCACGATCGCTTTCGCGTTCGAACGCGAAGAGCACTTCGTTATCGACGATCGAGCGCGTCAACAGATCACTCGAAAACACTTCGATGGGCACCTCTGCGATGGCCGCCATCGTTTCCAGGCTGGCTGGCCGTCCGAGGACGACCAGCGCGGTCAAAAGCTCACGACTGATCGGTGAAAGCTGTCCGAGCTTCCGTTCGATGCGGTCGCGCGGTGTCAATGGATCGGCTTCGAGGAGCCGATCGATGAGCTCCGGGTTGCCCCCGGTGCGCTCGATGATTCGTGCGATCGTGTCGTCGCTCGACAAAAACGCGCGAACCCCTTGTGCATCGAGTGCGCCCACCGTGAGCTCGGTCGAGTCTCCGTGAGAACGGAGCCTCTCGATGGCTTCCTGATTCGCGGCTTGGATATCATTTCGGAGCGATGCGACCACCAGGATTCGCAAAGGGCTGTCGTCGATACTCGAAAACGTGTCGGTTCCCTCGGCGACGAGATCGAGGAGGAACGAGAGGAGATCCAATGTTCCACGGTCTGCACGTTCGAGATGATGCAGCACGAGGACGGGCGGACGCACCGTCGCGACATCTCGCAAGACCTGGTGGATCGCGTCAAAGAAGCGCAATCGTTTCTCGAACGCTGCGATTTCTGGAGTTGCGCCAGCGAGGTCGGCCGTTCGAATGGCGACTTCGGGTTCAGGGCCGCTGTGTTGATGCCAAAGGCGATGGCAACCCGTGCGACACGAGAGACCCTCGAGATCGCAGCTCGGCGCGATGCCCATCTCATCGAGGAATCGAAGGGCTCGGTCGATGATCTCCGCGAACGGACCAAAGGCGCGACCCGCATCGCAGCGCCCTTCCAGCACGACCCCGCCTTCGAGGCGGATACGTCCCCGCAACTCTTGGAGAATGCGAGACTTTCCCATTCCACCGGGGCCTTCGACGAGAACCATGCGCTGGCGGTCATGGTTGGAGATGACCCGGTGATAGGCTTCGAGCAGGGCGGAGATTTCAGCGTCTCGACCCGTGCATCCACCCGCAGCGCGAGAACCGAAGAGAGGAGGAGCAGAATGTCGTTCGAATGGTGGAGGTGGGCGAACAGTGACCGCACTATGCGTTTCGCTGGGCAGTTTCGAGATGGGAGTCAATGAATCCCTCGGATCCTGCTGCATGCTCACCTCGCGGCCGGTGGAAGCGGCCGTCGCTTCCTCAATCAACCGGCCCAACGGCGCAGCGTAGATGCCGCCTGGTGTTCGTTCAAGCAGACGCATGTGAGGGAGACGACCCATCGGGCTTCGAGACAGCAAACTCCATGCTGAAATGGATGCTGGGGTTTTCGAGGTTTTTCAGACGGAGTGTCGAGCTCGAAAGCCCGATCCGTGCGTTCTCTAACGTCGCAGTCATTGCCGCGACGGCAGGTCAGGACTCAATCTCGATAGTCGTCGATATTGATCGCATAACGTTTGATCCAGCGATGGATCTGCATTCGTTCCTTGCCGAGCTCGCGGCCCACGGCGGCGATATTCCCCCTTTGTTTTGCTAACAACGCGCGCAATTTGTGCTCGGTCGGGGGCTCATTTCCTGCCGGTGGAACGGGGGGCTCTGCGGGGTGGGAAGCTGCGGGGCGGGAGGAGAGTCGGGCGGGGTGTCGCAGCGCGTGTTGAATCGTGTCGGGTAGATGCCGAATATCGAGGTCCGCCCCGTCGGCAAGCGCGACTGAGAGCTTCACCGCGCTTTCGAGCTCGCGCACGTTGTAAGGCCATTCGTGGTGCGCGAACCCGAGCATGAAGGGCAGCGTCATCTTGGCGTCGGCGCGTCCCGCCTGTTTCAGAAAATATCGCGTGAGGGAGTACAAGTCTTCGCGTCGTTCGCGGAGGGGAGGAATGCGCACGACGAACTCGCGAAGCCGAGCCAACAGATCGCCACGAAAACGCCCTGACGCGACTTCGGCTTCGAGGTCGCGATGGGTCGCGCTTACGACGCGCACATCGACCTTCTCGGGCTCGGTGGCGCCAATGGGGAGAACTTCTCTCTCTTGAAGAACGCGCAAGAGCTTCGACTGGGCTTCGGCTGGCATGTCGCCGATTTCATCGAGAAAAAGTGTCCCGAGATGAGCTGTTCGAACGAGTCCGGGTTTGTCTCGAGTCGCGCCGGTGAAGGCTCCTTTGCGATAACCAAAGAGCTCGCTGTCGATGAGATTCGGAGGCAACGCTGCGCAATTGATGGCGCGAAACGGACCAGGGCGCGCGCTCGCGTCGTGAATCGTGCGTGCGAGCAGCTCCTTTCCTGTTCCGCTCTCTCCGTAAATGACGCACGCGAGTGTCGTGCGCGCCACTTTGTCGACGCGATCGAGGAGCGCGTCGATTCGATAGCCGCCCACGAGTCTCGAGGCGAGCGTGTGGTGGACGGGGCGTGCAGAATGATCGATGCCGCCATCGAGGCGGTAAGCGACATATGCGAGGGCGTCGTGCTCGGCGAAGCGAAACATGGAATCGCCGATGCGGATGAGATCATGCGCTCGCAATCGCGCCGCTTGGGTGCGGGCACCATTGACGATGACGCCATTGGTGGAGCCGCGGTCGATCAGCTGGAAGTCACCCTCTGAGTGCCTCTCGATGATGGCGTGATAGCGCGAGACGGCTGGCTCTGGGATCGACAGATCGTTGTCGACTTCGCGTCCGATCGTGGTGGAGGTGGCCTTGAGTGGCACGGCCGAGGGAAGCTGCTCGTGAGTTTTCGAGTAGATGAGCACGAGCCCGGGCGTCGAATCGAAGCCGTCGTCGCCAAAGGTGGGAAAGTCCTCGACTGAGCCGGTGGGCACGCTTTGGTTTCGAAACTTCATCGTTCGACGCTGTGTTTAGCGCACCCGTGAGCGTCGAACGGGAATCAAGCGGTTCGCGGTCTCTGCGAGGTCTTCCAGTGTGAACGGCTTGCGGAGAATGGCATCGACGGACCCAAGCTCCGTGGACATCGTGGAGGCGCCGCTCATGAGCACGATTCGACGGGCCGTGCCGCGCTCTATCAACTTGGAAATCAGTTCATCTCCACGACCATCACCGAGTGTCAGGTCGACGAACGCCAGATCGAACGGGCCACGAATCCCGAGCGCGTCTTGCACGCCGCGCGCAGTGAAGACTTCTGCACCGCGGAGCTCGAGCGCCGTGCACACCATTCCGCGAAGCGCTTCGTCGTCATCGACGACGAGCACCCGCACGGGCAACCGACGCGCGATGGAACGTTGGCGAACGCCGCTGCCCGTCGCGTGTCGCTCTTGTTCGCTCGGTTGGAGCACGAGAGACGGCAATCGGACCGTGAATCGCGCTCCTCGTCCAGGCCCGTTTTCTGCGCTGACATCTCCGCCCCGCGCCCGTGCGAGATCCCGAACCAACGCGAGCCCGAGCCCTGTGCCAAAGCTCTTGCCTGACACCCACGGGTCAAAGACATGCTCGAGTGTGATGGGATCCATGCCTGGACCATCGTCGATCACGGTGATCAGAATATCGTTCGCATGTCGGTGTGCGGAGATGACGATTTCTCCGCCACCATCCAAAGCTTCGATCGCATTTTTGATCAAGTTGGTGGCGATCGAGCGGAGCTCGGCGCTTCGAGCGGCGATATCGAGGCCCGTCGAGAGATCGGCTCGAAGGGTGATGCCTTTGTCGTCGGCGAGCGGACGGAGAGTGGCGATCGCTGCCGTGATCACATCTTCGACATCGCAACCGGAACCCACGTCGGCCCGTCCGCGCAATGAAGCGAGCAATGTGCTGGCAGTATCGAGCGCATCGGCGCTGGCCCGCTCCAAGACCTCGAGTGCGCTGCGAGTACGATCCGGGATGGATCCTGCTGTCGTTGCGAGGCGCGTCCACCCAGCGATTCCAGTTAGGGCATTGGCAAGCTCGTGGACCACCGCGGCGGCCGTTCGATCGGGGGGGGCCATCACGATGCGGAGTCTGCCGTCGGCCCTGCGGCCAAGTGCGATTCGTGCTCCTGCGAGCTCGATTCGAGCCGAGCCCATGTGCCGGGCTTCGGCGAGAAGCTCGGTGATCCGCGAATCTGTTGGAGAGAGCCCTGTGATGTGGGCGATTGCGGCCGCGGAGCTGTCGATCGATCCGCCAATGTGGGGTTCCCTCCCCATCATATGGGCTTGACGATCGAAATCTTCCTCCACGACGACGAGGCCGAGGTCGACGAGCCACTCGAGCGAGTCGTCCGAGACTGGATTCATGCGCCCTGCATGGAACAGGGTAAGACACTTGATATCGTGACGCAAAAGGACCTGTGCATGGGGACGTCCTTTTTTCTGTTTTTCGTAGGTTTCGTTCGAACCATCACCCACTCCACCTTACGTCCCATCATTCGCTTCCGAGAAACGTCTCAGGGATGATTTTCAATCCATGTGCGGATGGCGATGAGGAGCGTGGGAGGAACTTCTTGGATTCCGTGACGAGTCGGAGGGCCGTGGCGGATGAAATCATCGCGCGTTTGGGTGAGCTCGTGCTGTCGTCCACCACTCGATCCCGGAAGATGGGACCACGTATACCAAACGAGATCGTGATCTCGGACTTCGACGGCCGCGTAGGCATCCACTTCGCTTCCGTGATTCCACCGAAATGTGTGATGACGTGAAAGCGAGCTCGCAGAGCGCATGATCAATCCAGATGGCAAGCGGCCAAAGGATCTTCTGGCCGGAGCTGCCCTCGATTGCAAGTACACCGCGTTATTCAAGCGTGTCGCGGATGCGGTCCAAGATGCGATCGGCGAGCGTGATTTTCGTTCGTCTGCCTGTGGGGGTGGCTCCATTTCGATCGACCAACACTGCGATATTGTCGTCGCCTTCGAAGGCGACGTTCGCGTGATTGGCGACGATGAGGTCGACGTGTTTGCTGTCGAGCTTCTTTTTCGCGGCGGCTTCGAGATGCTCGCTTTCGACGGCGAACCCGACGAGCATGGGACGTGAATCACCACGTTCGATGCGGGCGAGACCGAGGCCTTGCAGAATGTCGGGGTTGCGCACGAGCATGAGCGAGCGAGTGTCCTCGCCGTCGTGCTTTTTCAGTTTGTGCTCCGACACTCGTTCGGGGCGGAAATCAGCGACTGCTGCGGCCATCACGATCGCGTCCACTGCGCGTTCGTATTTTGCGATCGCCGCTTGCATCTCGAGCGCGGTGCGGACGCGGATCGTCTGCGTGCCAGGGGGTGGCTCGAGCGCGACGGGACCGCTGACCAGGATCACCTTCGCGCCGCGAAGAAGGGCGCGTGACGCGATCGCATAGCCCATCTTTCCGCTCGAGCGATTGCCGAGGAAACGAACTGGATCGATCGCCTCGTGCGTGGGGCCTGCAGAGACGAGGATCGTTTTGCCAGCGAGATCTTTCGCTTGGGTGAGGAGTGCATCGAGCGCATCGGCGATCTCGATGGGCTCGGCCATTCGACCGATGCCTTCTTCGCCACTTGCGAGCGGACCGACCATCGGACCCACGAAATGAACGCCGTCCGCCCGCAGTCTTTCGACGTTTCGTCGTGTCGCGGGATGTCGCCACATCTGGTGGTGCATGGCTGGTGCGATCAGAATCGGTCGATCGCAGGAGAGGAGAGTCGCCGTCACGACGTCGTCGGCGTTTCCCGAGGCCATCTTGGCCATCGTGTTGGCGGTGGCAGGGGCGGTGACGATCGCATCGGCCCACTCGGCCAGCTCGATATGCACTTCGCCCGAGTACGAAGGGTCCCAAAGATCGACCACGGGCGGTGTGCCCGTGATTCCCGTGAACGTGATGGGACCGACGAAGCGCGCCGCGGCTTCGGTCATGGCCACGCGAACCGAGGCGCCTCGCCGAATGAGCTCGCGTGCGAGCGCGACGGATTTGTAGGCGGCGATTCCGCCGGTGACTGCGAGCAAGACACGGTGTCCCACGAGCGACTCGTACCACGGCTTGGTGAGTGCGGCGATCGCCTTGGTAGAGGCCGGATTATCAGTCTGCGATGGCCTGGGGGCTGAAGCGGAAGGCGGAAGCGGAAGGCGAAGCGGAGGCGGAGGCGGAAGGCGTAAGCGGAAGGGCGAAGCGGAGGCGGAAGGCGAAGCGGAGGCGGAAGCGGGGGCGGGGGCGCCGAGCAAGACGGCCGCGCTCACCGCTGGAGAATCAAATCTCTATCCAGGTCGATGCAAAATCGACCTCGGTCGGGGCAGCACAGGCTCAGAATGAGGCGGTGGCCAAGCGCTTCAAACGCCGTTTGGATAACGCCCTACGGATCGTGCTCAGGGATGCGAATCTTCCAATCCTCGAGTTGATCGCGGATGGCTCGGTCGAGCGCAGCAGCGATCATGGATTGACCGCGGTTGCAGGTGAAGCTCTCGTCGCGAAAAATCTCCCTCTGGTTCGTCGGATGGAGAAGGCGTCATGAACACGGAGGACGTTTGGACTCACGAACGGGTATCGAAGGTGTGGAACGATTTGCGCGCTGACTTGGCGAACACTCGCGCGACTCCAGCTTCGCCGCCGTCCTACCTGACTGCTCCATCTCATTCGATTCAGCTTTTGCGACGTCGTTTTCGCAAGGAGCTCGACGCATCGGCCCTCGACGCCGAGACGTCGAAGTCGCTCGCGCAACTGTGGTGCGTCTGGGGAATTCTCGAAGCTGGAGCTGCGCAACGGAGCAGCATCGGATTCGAGCGAAGGGTCGGATTCGAACAAGCGCTCACTGTGATCGAGGCTGCGATGCAGTTCGCCAATGAGCCGCAATTGACCGGCGAGATCCTGTTCAATCTGGGCGCGGCGCAGTTGGTTTCCACGATGTATCCGATGGAGAACGGCTTGCACTTGTCTGCTGTGTTGGGGCTCGTCGACTGGAGCACGATTCCCTTCACAGCGACCGGAAGCAAAGCAGATCGGGAAACATGGAGATCGGCGGCTCGAAGCTTTCAACGTTGCCGCGAATTGGTTTCATCCGAATCTGTTCGCGAGCATGCGAGTCAAATGCTGGTGCTCTCGTGTTGCCTGGAGGCGATCATCACGGCGGATCTCGGTCATCACTCGCGAGTGGCGGCACTGGGAATCGCACAGCAGGTGCTCGACGAGTCGAGCGGCACCGAGCCGATACGCGCGTGGGTCCGATCTGCAAAGGATGAGCTCGAGCATCGATCGCTCTTTCGGCGATTCGTGGATCGCACCGTTCCAGGCCTTACCGCAACCCATCTGAGATCGATCTTCATCGAACCGATCTTCCGCTTGCCAGAGGGTGTGCACCTCGAATCATGACCACGAGCTACCTGAGCTCGCAGAGAGTGTTTTGCGTGACTGGGTGAGGCGTGCTCAGTCGGGGTTGGTCAGCGACCGCCAGGCGTTCTCGCGATCACGTGCGGCGCGCGGTGCACGAGGCTGTGCAGCCATCGTGCTTCATTGGATGACGTGGTTTGCCGTCCATCCGCGTTCTACGGTGCGGCCGCCGCGTCGCGTGATCTCCATGCCGTCGATGTTCGCACCTTGAGTGACGATGAGATATTCGTCGCTCGTGTATTCAGGATGTGAATCGCCCGTGGGGGGGACGTAGTCCACAGGTGCTGGTGCACCGGTGCCGACGCGCACGACTCGATCCGTTGCCGGATAGGTGTCCTCGCTGCGCTGTCTCCGGGTCTGATTCCGTTCGACATCACGAACGAGCCGATATCGAACGATGCGAAAACCCGGCACGCCGCGTTGTCGTTCGACGCGGACACCGGAGGGGAGCGTCGGGTCTTCTTCGACGCGTTCGCGGAACGGCATGATCTCGTCGATACGTCGCGCGAAGCTGACCGCACGTGCTTGACGAGCCCCACGAATCTCAGCGCGAACGATGCCTCCTTCGACCGTCATCCCGATCGCGATGGGGAAGGGGAGATCGTTCGCGAATCGCAGGTTGAGCCTCGGATAGACGACGACGGCATCGAGACCCATCCAGATGTACGTGCTCGGACGGCTGTGCGGGCTGCGCTCCAGCATCCGGAGCCCCGCGAAAAATGCCGCTGCGTGGAGTGTGCCCGCGATTTGGCAGGTGCCGCCGCCGATTCCATCGACGAGCTCACCCGCCGCGATCTCGGGCGCTGGGCGAAATCCGTTGGCTTCATTTCGCTCTCCGACGACCTCGTTGAAGTCGAATGTCTCACCGGGCATGAGGACGGTGCCGTCGATTCTCGCTGCTGCGATGCGAAGATTGTGTGTGCGCTCGGCGGCATCGATGAGGGTGCTGTAGCGCGTCTCGAAGGTGCCGAGCGTTGCGTCGAGCTCGATCCGTTCGAGCTCTGCCGCTGTTCGTCGGGCGGGCTCGACGAGGACTCGCGCAGACGCTTCGGGCGTTCCCGTGCGCATCGCCTGCAAGAGCACCTCGAGCGTGCCGTGGACGTCGAGGCTCAGTCCATTGCGTTCGGGGAGCACTGCGCGGGTGCGAGGTTCGATACGCGCATCTCTCGGTCTCACGTCGAGGTGATCTTTGCGCTCGAGCAAAAGGGCGAGGGTGGCGGACGCCTCGAGTCGCACGTCGATAGGGATCTCGAGAACGTCATGGCCCTCTGCAGAGGCGTGCAGGCGCCGCATCATCGACGATGGATCACGCGCTTGCGCGATGCGCGCCGCGAGCGCGTCTTCGTCGACGGAGCCTCCAAAAGAGTTTCGAGTCCCGACGATGGCGTCATCGCCAATCCCCAGCGTCAGCGCGCCTTCGCCCCACGCGTGCGCGATCTCGCGCGAGACCACATGGGCGTCCGCATTGGAAATGCGTGCACCTTGGACTCGTATCTCGACATCTCGAACGATCGCACGAGCAGGCGCCTGAGATGACGCGAGCACGAGCCCGGTCAGGGCGCTCGCGACGATGAGACAGGCGACTCCGCCAAAAATGCGGGCACGCGCGCTGCGCAGACCATCCATGGCCCAAGCCGATCACCTTGGGTGATCAATTGTCAAATTTTCGACAAGACTACTGAAAATAGCGTCCCCAGTGAGATCTTGCCGTTGGTGAACGCCTGGAACACGAGGAATTCGCTGAGCCGCTCACGCCGCGCGTTGCCCTCGTAGCGTAGGTCGGGCCACCAGCTACCGCGTCAGTCCAGCACCTGAGCCCGCTTCGGATCATCGCGGAGGTCGTACACTTGGTGCCGATGGCGCCAACGGTCCTTGATCTCAACCAGCTCGCGAGGATTCAGGGAACCCATCGCGGATTCCTGTACCAGCACCTCTACGCCGCGGCGTGCCTTCTGGCCTCCCCGCAGACGGGCGTGCTGCGAGTGCGCGTCGAACGTGATGAAGATGTGGAACTCGTTCACGCGCATCAGGTGGTCTACGCGCAAGTGAAGACGAGCCCAGATCCGCTCGCGCCTTCCGACATTCGAGGTCTGCTCGACCGGTTCGACGAGATCCGGGCCGTCCATCAGCGGGGCGACCGAGCAGGTCTCCCGCGTTTTGCGCTCGTCGCCAACACCGAGCTGGGGCCTACGCTCGCCGCGCATGCGTGGCCTTCCGATGTGCTCGTCATCACGCCAACGACGTCGCCTCACGTCTTTCAAGGCACGGGCTTGGTCGCTGCGCCCCGCACGGTGGAAGCGCTCCTACTCGCAGCTCAGGCAACCGCCGGCGGCTTCCGGCTCTCTGCCCTGCGTCCCGAGAGTTTGATCGCAAAGCTCGTCGGCATCATCGCGCGAGCTGCGGCAGGTGAATGGCCGGAGCAGTCGTTCGCGACCGCAGACCTCGATCGCATCTGCGAACTCGTCGCCGCTCAGCTACGACCGCTTCCTCGCGTCGCTCGCGTCTATCGCGCGCATCACGATGAGCCCACGCTCCCCGACGGCCGGGGTTCCTTGGTAGTCGTCGGCCACGCCGGCGACGGGAAGACTGCCTGGGCTTCCGAGGTGGCCGCACACACCGAGGAGGTCGCCGTCTACCTGCCGTGCTCGTCAGCTCCGGGCGAACAGATCGCGCCCCGCCTCGTGGAAGCGGCGCTCGCGACGGTCGTCGCTCGAGGAAACATCCGGGCGCATGAGTTGGTCCTTCCCGGTCGTACCGGACTCGACGCGCTCGCGCTGCTCGATGCGCAGCTCACGTCGCGCGGGATCGCGCTGATGGCCATCATAGACGATTGCCACCACGCACCGGCGCAGCTGATCATCGAGACGCTTCGCGCCGCGCCGGGGTTCCGGTGGCTGCTCCTCGCTCGTCCCGGCGAGACGGCCAGCGAGGTTGTGGCGTCCACGATGCTCCCGCGCGAGGTACTCGGCGGATGGGACGACGACGTGATCGCATCGCTTCTGCATGAGGCCGGATGCTCGACGCGACCGGCCGATGTGTCCGCACTGCGAACGGCAACCAACGGGGCACCGCTATTCGTATTACACGCCGTCCGCGCGATCGCGGACGGGCATCAGGACACGGGCGAGTACGCGCGCGCGTTGATCGGCGGTACAACCGCCGGCCGCAGCCCCCAGGAGTCACTGCTCGAAGGAGCCGTCCGGGCGCTCGATCCGGCGGTCGCGCGGATCGCAACGGCGATCGCGTCGATCGACATTGGTCTCACCGGGGACGAATGGATCGCGCTGCTCTCGAACGCGCTCGCCGACGCGCCCGTGGCCGCGCGCCGTTCCTTGCGCGCGCTGGTGGACCTCCAGATTGCACAGGAGACGGGCAACGCCGTCGTAACGCTGCACGACGCCTTCCGTCCTCTGCTTGTTGCGCGATTCCTCTCGCGCGACGAGACGCGGCGCGTACGCGAAGAGGCCGCGTCGCTTCTTCGTTCCGCGCTACTCGATGAGCGAGCCGCCGAGCGAATCGTTGCCTACGCCCGGATTCTGGCGTCACTGGGACGTCTGTCCCAACTCGCCGAGCTGTCCAACGCTCTCTCCGAGTGGATCCGTGAGACGGGGACGATCGCTGAGATCCGTGGCCACATCGAGGTGTCCCTTACGGAGGCGGCGCTCAGCGATGAGGATCGGTTCTGGGCGCTCGACACGCTGGCCTTCTTCGACATCGAAGACGAGCTGCCAAAGCAGGCCGCAGGGCGCCTCCCGGAGATGGAGCAGCTCGCCCACGGGCTGGACGATCAGGCACGTGGCGCTCTCCAGCACAAGAAGGCGCTCGTTGCGTTGCGGTCTGGTGACTTCGCCGGTGTCCGGCGCTTGCTCACGGGGCCGGCTCCAGACCCGCGGTACGCACGCATCCTTCGGTACCACGCCGCGCTCGCCGAAGCATACGACGGTCGGGTAGCCGAGGCGGCGGCGGCTCTCTCTGCCTTAGCGGACGAGTACCTCGCGGAACTCGGTCTTTCTCAGCGCAGCATGTTCGGGAAAGGCCCTGCCGAACTGCGTGCGATCATGCGAGCGGACGCGGACCCTGCGGATATCCGGCACCTGGCCGACTGCTACGACGCCATCCGGCGAATCACAGCACGGGACCCGCGCTTTCGCCGGGAGGGCGCGATGGGCGCCGTGTGGTCGATGAAGTTCTACGACCTCGCTGGCTCGGAGCGGTCCGTCCTCCGTGCGGGCCAGGAAATGGTCGACGTGATGCTGGGCCTCTGGGAGGATCCCGAAGCTGCTCGCGCGTTCCTTGAAGACTCGCTTCTTCCTGCTGCCGCGCGGGCACGGCTTCCCGAGATGACGATCCCAATCAGGGCGCAGTACGCGGTGATCTGCGCGCACTGCCGCGACTTCGCTCGTGCCGACGATGTCATGGCGGCGCTCGCCCCATACGCTGACGGTCTTCCACCGGAGGGCCGTGCCGAGTTGGAAAACCAGCGGACGCTGATCCAAGCACTTCGCGCTCGGGGTCCGCTAACCGCTGGCGAGGCTGCGGCGAGGCGGCAGAGGCTCGAGGCGCAGACGAGAATCGTGGACGAACTGCGCGCCGCGCTCGAACTCGGGGCGGACGCGACGAAGCCGATCCGTACGCAAAAAGTCGGTAGGAACGACGCCTGCCCATGCGGATCGGGAAAGAAGTACAAGAAATGCTACGGCGCATCGGGCTGAGAGATCGGCGGAGCCGAGCAGACAGTGCGCAACGCGGTACCTCGCGTTAGAACCCGTACTTGCTCGATCGGAGGCGGAAGGCGTCGCGCCCGCCCTCCATGATCTCTGCGATCGCCTCGCGGACATCGCGATCATCGATGGCTCCCTCAGCCCGCACGACGCCCGACGTCTGTTCGCCGGCCACGAGGTAGTCGAAGACGACGACGAGATCCGCGTCGCCGTTCACCACGAGGTTCGCGTTGTGGCTCGCGAAGACGATCTGGCGCCGCGACTTGGCCTGCCAGATGTCGGATGCGATCTCGTGGATGACCTTGTTGTCGAGGTCGTCCTCCGGCTGGTCGACGATCAGCGGCACGCCCTCCTCGGCGAGGAGCACGCGCATCAACGCAGTGGCGCGCTGCCCGGCGGATGCCTGCTCGAACGGGATGTACTCGCCTTCACGCGCGCGGTACTCGAACCTCACCTCGTCGGCCGGTGTCGCGAGCCGCACGCGGAGCCACTTCTCCTCATCGAGCTTGCCCGCGATCGCCCGCAGCTCGCGGTCGCCGAGCCCGGCCGCGTGAAGCGTCGGACACGGCGGAAGCGTGGCATCGTCCGCGCGGACGCTGAGCAGCCCACGCAGCTCCTCGACCGCGCGCAGCCAGCTTTCGAAGGGATCAGGTTGGGCGTCGAGGTACGCCGTGAGACTCTCGTAGCGCTCGGCCCGGACATTCGACCCCCGCGCTGCGTCCGCCAGGACACCGATGGGCCTCGTGAGATCAGCGCGAGCACGGACCTGGCCGCGCACCATGCGATGCGCGTGTCGTTCGACCGTCGCGCATCGTTCAACCGCGAGGTCGCTCTTCGATCGGAGCACGCTCACCCAGGACGCCACCGCCTCGTCGTAGGCCCCGCGCGCGAGACGGCCCGACTCCAGCGCGCGCTCGAGCGCGTCGAGGCGCACGTCGAGGTCGGCGATCCGTTTCGAGATCGCCTCTACCTCCTTGATCGCGCTCTCGTGCGCCTGGGCGCGTTCACGCGCGGCGCGGAATTGCTCACGTGCGTCCGCGAGGGCTCGATCGATCTCGGCGTCCGCGTCACGCACGTGTTTGAGCGCCGGCGCCGTGTCGAACGTGCCGGCAACCGCATCGAGCGCGGATCGTAAATCCCCGACGAACGCGGAGAGAGCATCGTGCATGGAGCGCGCGTGGTCGTCGTGCGGCAGCGATGCGGGCAGGGCCGACGGAAGCCCCGCGACCGCGGTTCGCGCCGCCGAGATCGCGGCGCGTGCGTCCTCGAGTTCCTTCCGCCAGCGGTCGCGCGCGCTGCGAAGGGCCCCGTAGCCCTCGCTCGACTTCAGAATCGCCGCGTCCTTCGGGTCGAGCCCGGCGAACTGTTGTTGGAGCTGTTCCCGTTGCTGCGCGAGCGAGTCCCGCTCCGCGCGGAGTCTGGTCGCGTCGTGCTGCGCCCTCTCGGTCGCACGCAGCCGCACGAAGGCTTCCCGGATTCGATCGCCGATCTGCGCGGCGTCCTGCTCGAGGGTCGCGATCTTTCGACGCGCCGGGGAGAGCAGGAACCGGAGGACATCGGCGGCGCTCCCGCCCAAGCTGCTGAGCTGCTTCTGGCTGTACGCCTCGACCGGGAGGAGACGACGAACCTCTTCCTCGTCCGTCGCTCGGAACTCGGCGTCGCCCACCTTGATCACGAGCGGAACGTCGCTTTTCGCCGTGCGGCGATCGACGACGTGGAGAACGCCGTGGACGAGGAACTCCACTCGGACGGAGCCCTCAACGGGCGCGAGCGTCTGTTCGATCAGCGCCCGCGACCGGCGTTCGTACTCGGGCTCCGGTGTCTGTTCTTGATCGCGTCCGCCCGGGACGCAGAGCGCCCAGCGGACGTACTCGAGCAGCGTCGACTTGCCCGTTCCGCGCCCACCGATGATCGCGTTGTACTCGGGCGACAAGAACGCGTTCACGCGGCCGAGGAACCGGCTGCTCGACACCTCGATCCGCGAGATCACGATGTCCGGCAGCTTCGGCGCCTCGTGCCGCACGCGCGAGTGACGAGCGAGGCACGACTGGCGCAACGCTTCGGCGGTCGGTCGCGACCACTTGATCCACGTCGAGTGCTCGCCGAGGTGGCGAAAGTCGGCGCGCCTGCTGTCGGACGTCTGAATGATCGCGAGAGCCTTGTTGCCGTACGCTGGATCGAGCCCTTCGAGGATGTTGCGCGCCCCGGTCTTCGTGGGTGGCGCTACGCCGTCGACGTAGCCGCCGAAGCCGCGGAACGCCCGGTAGTGCGCGTCGAAGCCGCTGCGGATCAGGGTTCGGTGCCCGTTCTCCTGGACGTGAGGGAGGACCGCGAAACGGCCGCGGAGGTACGAGATGCGATCGAGCCGATCCGCGACGTCGTTCACGTCTTTGATGGCGAGCTTCTCCGTCGGTGCCGTCGTGTCCGACTCGATCGGCGCCGGCGCGTAGCCGAGCGCGCCCGGGAGCTGGGCGAGGTGCTCGTTCGGAAGGTCCGCGTCGAAGATCACGATTGCTTGGCACGGAACGGACAGCGACAGCTCCATCCCGGGGAAGACGGCCAGCCAGCGCTCGGGCGGGAGTGGGGTCCCGTCGGCGGCCGTCTCCATCGCGGCCGCGTCGCGAACGTACGGCAGCATGACCGTGTCGTGATGGTCGGTGATCGCGACCGCATCGAGGTTCCTAGCGCGGCACGCGGCAACGAAGGCCGCGGCCCACATACGCCGGCCTTCGTCTCCTTGGGGACGCGCGCCGTTCCAGTTCAGATCGCGTGGCGTGTGGACCTGGAAGTCGCAGCGGTGAAAGCGGGCGCCTTTGTGCATGACCTCACGCAGAGCGTATCGCACCGCGCCCCGTACGGATCAAGGTCTCGAGCGGCAAGGTGGGTCAGGACAACGTCAGGGTCTACGGCTGCGGCTACCATCGCGACCGCGGCGAAGCCGTGTGCGCGAACAAGCTCCGCCGTCCCGTGGACACGATCGACGAAGCCGTTGTGGCGTGGGTCCGCCGACATGTCCTCTCCGAAGAGGTCGTCGCCGCCGCGCTGGTCGAGGTCCGACGCCGGCTCGCGGCGCGGAGCGAGGCGGCCGCGACCGATGCCCCCAAGCTCGCCCGGGAGGCGAGCACACTCAGGCGCGAGATCGACCGGCTCACGGTCGCGATCGCCACATCCGACGAGAAGCCTGACGCGCTCGTGTCCGCGCTCGATGAGCGACACCGCCGGCTGCGGTCGATCGAAGGGCGGCTCGGCGCGCTCGAGGCCGCGCCATCCGCCATCGACCTCGAGCTTCGCCGAATGGAGCGTGAGGCCCGCGAGCGGGTGAAGGATCTGCGGGGCCTCCTCGAGCGCAACCCGGCCGAGGCGCGCCAGGCGATGCAAGCGATTCTCGACGGTCCGCTCGTCTTCAGCCCGATCGAGACGCCGACGGGGCGGCGCTACCAGATCGAGGGCCAGACGTCCGCCGGACCCATGTTCACTACTGGAAACGTCCCCAGGGGGATTCGAACCCCCGTTAGTGCCGTGAAAGGGCACGGTCCTGGGCCTCTAGACGATGGGGACAGGAACTTCGACTGGAAGGACCCGATGAGAAGCAATGTGCTTCGCCGGGTCGCGTTGGATCGATTCGATTGTCAGAAGGAAAGGAAACGTCAGAAGGAAAGAAAAGCTAGGTCTAAGGAACTTTGTTGGGCCGTCCCGGGCTTGAACCGGGGACCGTCGGGTTAAAAGCCCGCTGCTCTACCGGCTGAGCTAACGGCCCTCTGGGCTCGGAGAGCGGGCAGCGTGTAGCGTGCCAGGCGCGTTCGGTCAAGGGTGGGGTGTCCATTTCATTGGAGTGAGGCCACGTCAATGCGCGCACAGTGACTCCAATCGGCAGGGGTCAGTGGCTATTCAAGGCGCCGATCGTGCGTCATTGGCGCACTTTGGGTTCTCACCCCACGCGGTCTTCCATTCGGACACGAAAGTCCCCTCCAAACGCAAGAGGCACCAAAAAAGGTCCAGAAATCCGCGCGGTGAGAACCGACACACCTGTGGCGTTAAGGTCCAAACAGCCTCTTGGAATGAAATGAGAAGCTCGAAGGTTGGTTGGTATGAGCATTGCTGTGGGGCATTTCTGCCGAACGGTGGAGTGGCGTCGCAAAGGCGGCGCAGGAGCTTGAGTGAGCAAGACACGAAGATCCGGGCGGAGGACGTATGGGCGAGCGAGACATGATGGCGGTACTGATCGCAGAGCGGGATAGCGAGTGGCAGGGTTGGGTCGATACCCTCCGCGCCGTTGCTGACTGTGTTCGTGTCATTGCGCAGCGCCCGAACGAGTCTGCGTCGGCCTTCGCAGCCCGTGTTCGTTCCGAAATGCAGCGATCGACAGATGCGATCGATCATGCGGTGCTGATCGGTGGGCTTGGTTGTGATCCGGAAGTGCTCGCAGCGCGCACGCTGATGGTGCATGCGCTCACGTCGCGCATGACGGACAAGAGCCGCCTGCATCTCGATGGCAACCGTCGTACGGGGCTTGCCATGGAGGCGCTTGCTCAGATCGTCAGCGATCAGCTGCAAGCGAGCGGTGTCGAGGTGGTGACGGCCGCGACCGAATCCGAACGCTCCCCGTCCATCGTTCCTCTCGCCGCCTGAACGATTCCGGTTGGTTCGCTTCCAGGTGACGCGATGGGAGCGTGCGCTCGTGCAAGATGCGTATGAGATCTCGTGACTCTCGATGCACCAGCGCCGGATCCTGGTGGCGCGCAAGATGGATTCAGCGCAGCTCGATGATCTTCTCACCGAAGAGGCGCTCGACGGAGGTCAAGAGTGCGTCGCTCGGCTCGATGCTGAGGCCGAGCTCAGCGACTGAAACGCTCCATCGCTCGACGCTCATGAGCTCGAGCCCGACGGGGCATGGTCCTGGGTGCGCGCGCAGGGCGTCGCGCAACGCCCGCAGCTTTTTCGTGTCCACGCGCTCGACGGGGATCTTGACGCGCACGGCTTTCGTACGCTCGCGCAAGGCCTGTCCGAGAGGCTTCACTTGTTGAAGCAGCAGCTTGGCCTCCGTGGGTGTCTCATCTTCGTCGGTCGCATCACGATCGCGTTCCCAACGAAGACGTGCTTCGAGATAAATCGGTTCTCCGAGCTTCAGGATTTCTCTTGCGCCTTCGATCTCTCGATCGCGCACCATGACCTCGATGCGTCCGTCTGCGTCTTCGAGGTGGAAGAAACCAATTTTCCCGCCGCTCTTCGTGGGCCTCTCCCGATAGCCTTCGACCACACCGCCGATGCGAATGTCGGCACCATCGTCGCGCCCCGAGAGCGTCGCTGTGGTCGCATTGCCGAACCGTGCGAGTTCGGTGCGGTAACGATCGAGTGGGTGGCCCGAGACGTAGAACCCGAGTGAGTTCCGCTCGCGCGTCAAGAGCTCGCGCATGTCCCATGCGGCGATATTCGGAAATGCGGAGCTCGTCGTTCGATCGACGTCTTTTCGCGCGCTCACATCGAAGAGCCCGAAGAGTGAAGTCTGACCGCTGGCACGATCGGCGCTGATTCGCCTACCGCGTTCGATCGAAGCTTCGATCGCGACGAACGCCTGCGCACGTGAGACACCGAGCCGTTCGTGCATCGAATCGAACGCACCCGATTGCACGAGCGCTTCGAGCACACCTTTGTTGACACGACGAAGGTCCACGCGTGCCGTGAAATCGAATTGATCGGCGAACGGTTCTTCGTGGCCACCATCACCCGTTCGCGCCTCGAAGACGGCCTCGAGCGCGCTTTGACCGATGCCTTTCACACCCCCAAGCCCAAAGCGAATCTTGGGGCGCATCGGATCGCGCACGACGCCGTTGGCCGAGACGGGCTTGTCGGGGCGGCGCTTGGGTGCGTGTTCGGCAGGGTCGTAGACGACTGTGAAATCGATCGCGCTCTCGTTCACATCGGGAGGCAACACCGTGATGCCCATGGCGCGCGCTTCTGCGACGGTACGGACGACCTTTTCGATTTTGTCTTTGTCAGCGGTGAGCGTCGCGCAAATGAACTCGACTGGGTAGTGCGCCTTCAGATACGCCGTCTGATAGGTGATGAGTGCGTATGCAGCCGAGTGCGATTTGTTGAAGCCGTAGCCCGCGAAGAAGTCGACGAGATCGAAGACCTTGCCGGCTTGTTCCGCGCTGTGGCCGTTCTTTTGCGCGCCCTCGATGAAGGTGGCGCGCTGTTTGGCCATCTCTTCGGCCTTCTTTTTGCCCATGGCGCGCCGCAACAGATCGGCGCCGCCGAGGGTGTAGCCCGCCATCACGCGGGCGATTTCCATGACTTGCTCTTGATAGACAATGACGCCGTAGGTGTCGACGAGCACCGGCTGCAAACATGGGTCGGGATATTCGACCTTCACGCGACCGTGTTTGCGCTGCACGAAATCATCGACCATGCCGGTGCCGAGCGGACCCGGTCGATAGAGCGCGACAGCCGCGACGATGTCTTCGAAATTATCGGGGCGTAGCTTCTTGAAGAGCCCCTGCATGCCCTGCGATTCGAGCTGGAACACGTTCGTCGTCTCGCCCGATGCGAGCAAGGCGAACGTCGCTTTGTCGGTCATCGAGATGCGCGCGAGGTCGAAGGGATCGTCTTTGCGATCGGGCCTCTTGTTGATGAGCTTGACCGCGATGTCGATGACGGTGAGCGTCTTGAGGCCCAGGAAGTCGAACTTGACGAGGCCCGCGTATTCGACGTCGTCTTTGTGATATTGCGTGACATAGATGCCGTCTTCGGGACAGAAGACGGGCACGTGATCCCAAAGCGGGCCTTCGCTGATGACGATGCCAGCGGCGTGCATGCCGGCGTGACGGTTGAGATCCTCGAGCGTCATCGCGGTGTCGAGGAGATCGCGGATCTGCGTCTCTTCGTCGTAGACCGCTTTGAGCTTTGGCTCTTGTTCCATCGCTTTTTGGATGGGGACCGTTTTGCCCTGCACGGGATCGGGGACCATCGATGCGATGCGCGCTGTTTCTTGCGGCTGCATTCCGAGCACGCGCCCCACGTCTTTGACGACGCTCTTGCTCTTGAGCTGATGGAACGTGGCGATTTGGCCGACCGACGTGTCGCCGTATTTTTCACGTACGTAGTCGATCACACGATCGCGATTGTCCATGCAGAAATCGACGTCGAAGTCGGGCATGGACACACGTTCTGGGTTGAGGAAGCGCTCGAAGAGGAGAGCGTGTTCGAGCGGATCGAGATCGGTGATGCGCAGGGCATACGCGACGAGAGAGCCTGCGCCCGACCCGCGTCCGGGACCGACTGGGATCGAATGATTTTTCGCCCAGTTGATGAAGTCCTGGACGATGAGGAAATAGCCCGGGAAACCCATTTGGATGATGGTTCCGAGCTCGAACTCGAGGCGATTTCGATACGCATCATGATCGATGGAGCGTCCGCTCCGTTCGATCTCGCCAAAGCGCTTGATGAGCATGTCATGCGCGACTTTTCGCAAGAAGTCGGCTTCGCTCATCCCATCGGGCACGCGAAAACGCGGGAGTTTTGGTTTGCTCTTGGGGTCACACGCTCCGCCGCAACGTTCGGCGATCTCGAGCGTCGCGCGGATCGCTTCGGGCGTATGCCGAAAGAGCTCGACCATCTCGGCGCTCGACTTGAGATAGAGCTCTTGGCTGCCGTGATGCGCGCGCTCCATGTCGGTGTAGGCGCGGCTTGCGCCGATGCATTGCAGGACGAGCTGCGCGCGTGCGTCCTTGCGTTCGAGGTAGTGGCAGTCGTTCGTCGCCACCATCGGGAGCTCGAGATCGCGCGCGAGGATCGAGAGCACTTCGTTCAGTGGAGCACTCTCGGGGAAGCCGTGATCTTGGAGCTCGACGTAAAGCGAGCCAGGTTCGAGCACCTCTTTGAGCTGGCCCAAGACCTTCCGGCCAGCGTCCTCGCCCTTGAGCAGGACTTCTTGGGCGACGAAGCCACCCATGCAGGCCGTCGTGCCCACGAGGCCCTTCGAATATTGTGAAAGCACATCGAAATCGACGCGAGGCGTGCCTTGATGCGTGCCTTCGACCCAGCCGAGTGAGACGATGCGTGCGAGGTTTCGATAGCCTTCTTGGCTGCTCGCGAGCAGGACGAGGTGCTGACAGGGCTTGTTCTCGGTGCGACTCGCAGCGCCAAGGTTGATTTCGCAGCCGACGATCGGCGAAAGCCCTTCGCCTTTGCATGCCGACACGAATTGCAGCGTGCCGTGCATGTTGTGATGATCGGTCAGCGCCACCGCTTTTTGGCCGAGCTCTTTGACTCGCTTGGCGAGCGCCTTGAGGCGGATCGCACCATCGAGCATGGAGTACTCGGAGTGAACATGGAGGTGGACGAACTCCGGGGTGCTCATGGGGAAGGCGATGTTGGACCGTCCCAGGGCCCGGCACAACGGCCCGTGTGAAAGAAGGTCCGTGCGCCACTTGCGTATCAGGCCTGGCTCGTGCTAACTCACGCGCCCTTCGAGGTTGTAGGAGCACGTGATGGCGAGTTTTTCCGCGAGCAAAGGCCCGCTTGCGCAGGTCAAAGAACGCTTCAACGACAAAGCGGGCCTCGTGGCCGCTGTGAAAGAGTTGGCGACGGACGATCTTTGGATCGATCGAACGGATGAGGACAAGGGTTTCGATTGCGTATCGAACAAAAAGCTCCTCCACCTTCACGAGGTTCTTTCCGACGTGAAGAAGGAGTTCGGAACGCGTGAGAAGCTGATTTCGTCTGTGATGGAGTCGAACAAGCGCAAGGACGAGGGCTATAAGACCCGTCTGGAGCGGCTTTCGACGCCCCGTCTGATGGACGAGCTTCGCGCAGCCCGTAAGCGCGCCAAAGCCTGAAGCGGCGTTTTGCTTTTCGAGCACCCGGAGGGCATCTGCCCTTTGGGTGCTTTTTCATGTCATTCACACATCTTCTTGTCAGCCCCGAACCTTTCGCTTAGACCGTTGTCACAAGCTTCGTGGCACGAGCAGCAGACGAAACTTCCCTTCCTTCTGGTGGGATTGGGCCTTCGCAATCCCGGGATCACGTCGATCCCGAACTTGTCGCGTTGCCGGCGCCTCCCCTTGGCCGACGAAATGCGACCCTTTTTCTGATGGCCTTCGTGGTCGTGGCGTCGATCGCTCTGGCGAGCTCACTCCGCTTCGATCTGGCGTATTTTTTCGCCTCTGGGAGGGCGATCGACCTGGGCGATATCGGTCGGCTCGACCCCGGATCGTTGGCGCCGAATACATTCGTGCGTATCGCTGGGACACCGACGGCCGCGGCCACGGTGCGTTATCAGCGGACAGTGACGGGGGAACGCTACGTGGTGTTTCCCCTGGCAGGACAGCGCACGTTGTATGTGCATATGCCAGAAGATCTCGCGCGAAGCGGCCGTACCGAGTTTTCGGGGCGCCTCGTGACTTTCGGTCAGCTCGGGAGTCGAATGCGCAGTGTTCAGCAATACTTGGCTGGACCCATGGGGATGACGGCGAGCTCCGAGTCGTTTCTTTTGATGGTCGACGAGCCCCCGAGCTCTTACGCGTGGGCGTTCGGTCTCATGCTGCTGTGCGTGGCGTTCATTGTGACGAATCTCATCCTCGTGATCCGTTGGTTTCGCCCGCTGCCAGCCGCATCGGAAGTCGATTCATCAGTCGAATAACGAGAAATACCAATCCACGAGGATGTCGCCGAAGAAGAGGAACTCGATCGCCCCGAGCGCGAGGAAAGGTCCGAACGGGATGATCCGAAGTTCAGCCTCTGCCTTCGCTTCCGCCTCCGCCCCCGCTTCTGCCTCCGCCCCCGCTTCCGCCTCTGCCCCCGCTTCTGCCTCCGCGCTTGGCCCGATGTGTGTGCCTGTCAGCTTCGCGATTCCATAAGCCAATGTCCCTTGGAATGAGCCCGCGACCAATGCGAACAGGGCTCCACGCCATCCGAGGAACGCACCGATACACATCATCAGCTTCGAATCGCCTTCACCCATCCCGGGGCGACCCATGAGACGTTCGACACTCCACACCAAAACGAGCTGAACCAGCAGGTACCCCCCTCCCGCGCCGAGCACGATCTCTTCGAGCGGCACGTCCGGACGAAACATCGCAGTGGCGAGCCCGAGCGCGGCGCCGCCGAGGGAAACCTCATCGGGGATCTCCATCCATTCGAGATCCGTGAATGTGGCGATCACGAGCCCGCCGACGAACACGAACCAAAGCGCGCTCTCGATCGCCGCGTCCGCGAGCATCGTGCCTGGCGTGGTGTGCACGAGATATCGCTCGACGATCGCGACGGCGAGCACGGCTGAAAGCAGCTCGACGAAAAAATATCGTGGGCTCATGCGCGCGCCGCAGCACGCTGCTTTCCCACGCAAGAGCAGATAGCCGAAGATCGGCACGTTGCGCCATGCCTGAATCGGCTTGCTGCACGCCGGACAATGACTCGGCGGGCTGACGACCGACATGTCCCGCGGCCAACGATAGATGGCGACATTGAAAAAGCTGCCCCAGGCGGCGCCAAAAGCGAACGCGCACACACGCGCAAACCACGAAGGGAGCTCAGAGGCGAGCATGAGGAGCCAATGTTACGGTAAGGATCAGCGCAGGACCAATGCTTACGCCGGTACCCACGATCGTACAGCCCAATGGAGGCAGGCCCGTGTGCATCGGCTCCCCTGCGTCAGGCATGTCACCGTCAGGCGTTGCGGGTGGTGTCAAGTTTTCGGTGTCTGGGCCCGATCGGTCTCAGTTGAATAGT
>CAYZTA010000001.1:173999-203627 GCA_964481145.1 uncultured Sandaracinus sp. | reverse complement strand
GCATCCCTCTTTTCGCAGGATCGGAGCTCAGACACCGATTTCTTTACACCACCCTCTCTGGCATTGCCATCGAGAGTGCTCCTGTCCGGGTGCGAAGAAAGCTTCATTGATCAAGCTCACATCCATATGAGCGATGGAGATCGACATTGTGTTTGTGATTGAGTAACATCGATGTCGCGATGATGACGATGGATATGGAGACGAGCGGAGCACGCATTGCAGAGCTCGAATCGCTCGTCGCCGCAGTTCAGACAGAACTCGCATCATCACAAGCACGTGTGTTGGAGTTGGAAAAGGAGCGCGATATTCTCCGTCGCTCTCACGAACGGCTTCGTCTCGAGCTGGAGTTGCTCAAGAAGCGCATCTTCGTCGCGAAGGCAGAACGCGTTGATACCAAGCAGCTCGAGCTCGAGTTTCAAGAGAAGTTGCGTCAACTCGATGAGCTCGCAGGCACGCTTGGCCTCGGGTCATCGAAGCCGGATTCATCGAATCCTTCGGGGAAGCGGAAACATAAACCGACCGGGCGTCGTGATGTGCGCGACCTTCCGCTCGAAGAAGAGAGAATCGAGCTGACGGACCCCGTGCTGGAAGAGCTCGTTCTCCAAGGCAGGGCCGTTCGCCACGGAGTCGAGGAATCGGTTTCGCTCAAGCGTCAACGAGGCGGTCTGCGGCGTGTGGTCGTCGCACGCGTGAAGTACCGGTCGTTGGATGAAATCAATGATGCGACTGGAGCACTGGCGGTCACCACGACCCCCATGCCGCCAGTGATGTTCAAACGCTGCATCGCGGCGCCATCGCTCATCGCGCATATCGCATCGCGGAAGTTTTATGAGGGCATGCCACTCTTTCGCATCGATCAGGTCTCGTTCAACGCGACGACGAATTGCTGGGATATCAATTGGGACCAGCTCGGCACGGCGCCATCGGGTGTCAGCTTCAGCCGCACCTACGTTCCTGGGACGCACGAAACGCTGCTCGTCTATGTCGGCTCGAACGGCGCACTTCAACAAGCATCGCTCTCAGCGGCAGGTTTGTCATGGCAATATGTACGACCGTCTCTGCTTGCAAGCGGCGCTGGGATGAGCTCGGGTGTAAGCCCCTCGCTCGCGACCATCAATGGCGATGTGTGGATGGCGATCACCCATCCGAGCACCAATGCGATTCAGCTCTATCGGCTTGAAGCCGGGGCTATCGCGGCGGCTCGACGATGGACACTGATGGCGACCTACGGCACCACCACGACTCGTCCGGCGCTCGTAGCGACACGCAACCTCGATAATCCATCTCAGTGGGAGTTCAGCTTGCTTTACTCTCACAGCCTCGGGTATCTCGCGTATGCACGCTCTTCACCGAGCGCGCTGACGAGCTTCGTCAACCTCGGGAGCTTCTACGGCAATCAAACCAATGTCTCGAGCGCCGCCGCCGTGTGGGACGAGCGGAGCTATATCGGAGATTGGCCAGATTTTCGTGTGTGGCGACGGGTGTCCCGTACGTGTCGCTACAACGCCGATCGCGGATCCGGTTCCGTATGCACGTCGATCTTGAATCAAAACGTGTGCACGGTTGGCGGGATGGTGCTCGCGAACACCGAGATGACGCCTTTCTCGCGTGGTCCTGCCATGGGCGTCTACGCCGATTACGACGAGTGGCGCGCGCTCAAGTATGGATTCTGCGCGAGCCTCGCTGGAATGAGTGGATTCGCACCGCCGGGCTTCAACACCCCGAATTGCGGGCCGGTTCCGGCGTGGGATGAACCGGGCTTTGCAGCGAGCTCGCCGCCGAGCGCGAACGATGCGGTGCTCTATCCAGAGCTTTACGAGACTCGAGAGGTCATTTGCGATTGAATGCACACATTCGAGCCCGAATCGTGGTCGCGTCCCTGCTGATGCTCGTCGGCTGCTCGTGTGGCGAAGCTTCGTCGCACTTGGATGCTGGGCTCGACGGCGGGGATGCCGGACAAGATGCGGGCATCGATGCCGGACAAGATGCCGGGATCGATGCCGGACAAGATGGAGGGCGTCGCGATTTCCAAACCGATACCTACGGCCCACTTGATTGCGAGGCCTGGGGCACACCGGAGCTTCCGCCCCTTCCCACAGATCGGAGCGTGAGACAGCTCTGGCGATGGACCGCGTACGAGCAACCGGAGATTTTGGCCGAGGAAGCCGGGATGGAGCCGCTCTGGCCACCCATCGTCTCACCCGATGGGAGCTCGTATGTCGCGCTCGGCACCCTGGGTGAGATCGTGGTGGCACTCGATGCCGAGGGCCGCTATCGCTGGCACGAAAGAGTCTTCAGCTTCGTCAACGATCTCGTGGTTGCTCCTGACGGAAGCGTCTTCGCATCCACGACGGGGAACGGGGTGTATGGCTGGCGCTCGGATGGAACGGGGATTCGAGGGGGTGGATCGCGGGTCAGCCATGTGCCACCGGAGATCGCCGGGCAGATCATGCTCGCGACTGGGACCCATGGGGAGCTCTTCATCGCAGCTGGAGATCGGATCTACGCCGTTTGTCCCACCACGGGCGAACTCGCATGGGTACTGCGGATGCCATCGGACTTGGCAATGAGGCAGCTCATGGTCGAACCAGACGGCACATTGTTACTGCTTCCCTATCGGTCTCTTTCTCCTGCTCGTCCAATCACGCAGCCTTATCGAGTGAGTCGCGAAGGCAATGTGACTCCCGCTGAAGAGCTCGTGCTCCCCAATGAAGCCTACCGGCCTGAGTCGATTCGGCGCTGGCAAGATCGCACGTTGGTGCCCGCAATCACGGGAATGCATCCCGCGACCACGGTAGCCGGTTGGCTCTTCGGACCGGACCACGAACCGTGGCGGCTTCCTATTCGTGGGGACGAGGGCCCAGTCTTCGACGGATCAGGCGGAATTTGGGTATTTTCACTATCGTCAGTCGCGAGCGTGGCGCGCTATGTGAATCGCGAAGAGGTATTTCGACTCGAGACCCAGATTCCACCTAACTGGGTGTGGGGTCACGACGGTTCGCTTATCGCGCCCCAATTCTCCACGATCAGTCGCTGGGACGGTGAAGGGCGGCTCGTATGGAGCCACGACCTCATCGATCCGATGAGTGGTGAGCCGGCCAGTATCAGGGTCGGGGTCTACTCACTCAATCTCGGCCGACGTGGGGTGTTGTACACTCTCGCGGCCACCACGCGCGATGTGGCGATCTACGCGGTCCAAACAGATGTCACTGCGCCGACTGTCCCGAGCTGTTTGGATGAAGGATGCAACTTCGCCCGCAATCGCTCGGTCAGCCGCCCTTGGTGAGCACGAACGTGGACGACGCTCACACTTCTGTTCTGTGCGGCTCTCGCGTTGGCTGCCAAAAGTCGCCTGAAAGTCAGGGCACTCGCGAGACGTGATGCCGCACGTCATCGCCCGACACCATGAACACCACCATCTCCGCGATGTTCGTCGCGTGGTCAGCGATTCGCTCGAGGTACTTCGCGCAGCTCGCGACGCGCATACCTTCTTCGACGCGGTCCGGATGAGCGCGGATATATTCCTGACTCAAACGCAGGAGCTCGCCATAGAGCTCGTCCACGGCATCGTCGTCTCGAAGAACATCGCGGGCCATCCGCTCGTCTTCCTCGACGAAGCTGTCGAGCGCGCGCCGCACCATCGCAGCCGATGCATCGGCCATCTGCGTGAGCTTGGGTTGCAAATGTTTGATCGGCGCCGAGTTCGCGAGTTCGATGACCCGCTCTGCGACGTTCACGGCTTCATCGCCGATTCGCTCCAAATCCGTCACGACCTTGAGCGCAGTGACCAAAAAGCGCAGATCGCGACCCACCGGTTGCCGCAGCGCCAGGATGCGCACGGTCATCTGGTCGATCGCCATCTCTTCGATGTTCAGCGTGCGATCATTTTCTTCGACCCGATGCGCCAGTTCGCTATCGAGATTCTCGAAGGCGCGGCTCGCCATATGAATGACGCTCTCACATCGCCCACCCATGGCCAGCAAACGCGATTTCAAATCGCGCAGTTCTTGTTCATACGCCCGGCTGGTGTGAGTGCCTTTCATCGAATCTCCAGTCAAATACGTCGCACGATACGCGCCACCGTGCCACAGAACGTGGTGCCGAAAACAGACGCTCGAGTCGCCGACAGAGGGCGACGAATCGCTTTCTGGTTGCTCCTTGTGCCAGGCCGGAATCGATGTCCATCGGGGCCCGCGGCAGATTTTGACACCAGTCAAAAAGCGCAGCATCGTGATCGAATGACCGATGAGCGATATCTCCGCGGCCAGATCGAGCGTGATCTCGCACGGAAGATGGTGTTCCTCGCGGGAGCTCGACAGGTCGGTAAGACTGCCTGGAGCCGGTGATCTCAACTGGGATGTGCCGGCCGATCGCGAGCGCCTCCTCGCAGAGCATCTCCCTCCAAACAAGCTCTGGATTCTCGACGAGATTCACAAGTGTCGAAGTTGGCGTGGGCTGGTGAAGGGGCTCTGGGACGGACGCCGGGAGGGCCAGCGCATCTTGGTCACGGGAAGCGCTCGGCTCGATCTCTACCGCTATGGTGGAGACTCGCTCCAGGGCCGTGATCACTCCGCATCGACGCTGGGTGATGCGTCAGAAGGCCCATCCTCCGATGCATCCAGCTCCGCATCGGCAGGCACCCCGCCGTCTTTGCCCGCATCGACGACACTCGCGTCGATCGAATCACATTCGGGATGCGGGTTCTCTCCTGCACACCGGTCGTAACTGAGCCGCAAGCAGCCCGCTTGAAATACGGTGAACAAGCAGAGTGAGAACAGGGCAAAACGCTTCAAAACGTGCCTCGCACCGCGAAGGATCCACCCTCAGGACCCATGACCACGTCGATTCGAGGCTGGTCCGAGCTGATCGTCGCCCCTGTCACGAACCAAATCACCGCCCCCGCGAGAGCAAGCGTTCCCGCCACCGTCAGGGTCACCCCCACGGAAGGATTCGGGTCTTCTCCACGCAAACAAATCCCCGTCACAGGGCCTCGCGCCTGACAAACACCATCCATCAAAGCGTACACACCGAGCCCTATTCCGGCCGCCCCAAACGCGCCCAACATCGTCGGTCCGATGATGTCGAATCCCATCGTCTGATCTGCAGCAGGCGGCTCGGGCGTCGTTCTCGCAAGAATCGCGGGCTCGGGCTCGGGCTCGGGCTCGGCATCGGCGCCAGGCCCCTCGACCATCAACGCACGCGTTTGCTGGCCTCGAACATCCGTCATCGCTGAAGCGACGCTCGCTTCGAGATCTGCCTGAGCAATTTCCCGTGTCGCAGAGAACGTCCGCGATCCCACGAGCATCGAAACCACCACAGATTCCGCGCCTTCTCCGCCCATCCACACGGCCACGCCGACCACCATGCGCGCCTCGAGATCGAACGCGACACTGCGCGCATCCGCAAGCGACGCGATCGCTCGCAACCGAGACGGGGCAATTCGCAACGCCACCTCAGCGCTCGGCACCACCACGGCACCGTCGCTCACGAGCGCAGCTTCGGCGGCCGCTCGGGCCTGTTCTGCCACCGATTCTGGCGCATTGCCGCCGATCGAAAGCACCACGGCATCGGCCGCCTGCGCGGGAAACGATGAAAAAAAGCAAGCTGCGACGGCAATGACCAACGTCAGAAGGCGCACGGCGCGAGGCTCGCACGTGGATGAAGAAGCGTCCACTCAGATGAGCTTCCGCACGAATCGCTCGCCGAAAGCTGCGTCTACACGGTAGAAACGCGCCTATGCATACGCCCGCTTCGGACTTCCTTTTCCATCCGACCGACGAGCATCGGATGCTTCGCCAGACGGTCGCCGATTTCGCACGCCGGGAGGTCGAGCCCCAAGCCGCCGAATTCGATGTCAAAGGCGTTTTGAACGTGCCGCTTTTCCGTAAGCTCGGCGAGCTCGGTCTCTTGGGCATCACGGTCTCCGCGGAGGACGGGGGTGCGGGAATGGACGCGGTGGCAGCCGTCATCGTCCATCACGAGCTCTCCAAATACGATCCCGGCTTCTGCCTCGCATACCTCGCGCATTCGATGCTCTTCGTGAACAACTTTTATCATTGTTCGAACGAGGAACAGCGAACGCGCTATCTGGACAAGACCCTCAGCGGTGAATGGGTCGCCGGCATGGGAATGACCGAGCCCAACGCCGGCACCGACGTCCTCGCGATGGCGACCACCGCGCATCTCGAAGGCGAACACTGGATCCTGAACGGCACCAAGACCTACATCACCAATGGTTGCGAAGGCTATTGCTTCCTCGTGTACGCCAAGGTCGATGGCCGAGTCACGGCCTTCGTCGTCGATCGCAGCTGCCCGGGGTTCTCGACCTCGAACCACATCGACAAGCTCGGCATGCGCGGCTCGACCATGTCGGAGTTGATCTTCGACGAGTGCCGCGTTCCGCGCGAGAACCTGCTCGGCGAGGTGGGCGCTGGATTGACCCACATGATGCGCAATCTCGAGATCGAACGATTGACGCTCGCGGCGATGAGCGTGGGCATCGCGGAGCGTTCGGTCGAGATCATGATCGACTATGCAAGCGAGCGACGCACGTTCGGCAAACCGCTCCACGAGCACGGGCAAATCCAGCGCTACATCGCGGATGGATACGCGCAAATGGCCGCCGCCAAAGCGCTCGTCTACAGCGTCGCGCACGACGTGTCCCCCGAGAGCCGCAATCGCATCGGCTCCGACGCGGCAAAACTCTTCGCCGCGCCCGTCGGAAAACAATGCGCCGATTGGGCCATGCAAGTCATGGGTGGTGCTGGCTATTGCCGCGAATATCCGATCGAGCGTTTGTTCCGCGACGCAAAGCTCCTCGAGATCGGCGGCGGCACGATCGAAGCGCATCAGAAGAACATGACGAAGGATCTCGTCCGTTCGCGCACGCGCTCGTAGAAGGTCCCTTGTCGGCGCCCCCATCCAGGGACTTTCCTCGCTCGCCCCCAGCATCGAGACTCCTCGCCCATTCACGAGGAGTACTCAATGTCTGACGAACTCGACCTCTCCCTTTATACACGTGCACCGCAAATCGACCTGCCGAGCGGTTATGCGCTCGGCATTGCCTTGCTCTCGGCCGTGCCAAAGGAGATCCCGTCAGGGGCTCCCGCACGTGCTGCCGCGCGTCGCTTGCGTTCGGCGCTCATGACCTTGAGTGAAGCATGGCGCGCCCGCGAGAAGCTCGGTCCTGTCGACCGCCGCCCTTTCGATGCCGTCGCCGATGCCGCGTGGCGCGCGCTCAACTTCCGCCTCGAAGCTGCAGCGCAGCTCTCGGGCTCGCCCGAGCTCGATGAAATCTCCGCCGAAGCCCGCACCCTCATCGGTCAACTCTTCACGAGCGGCCTCGCCTTCATCACCCTCCCCTACCCGAGCCAGTGGGCCCATGCCGATCGTCTCTTACAAACGATCGACAAAGACGGCCTCGCCCGCCGCATCGATCACATCGCGGGCGAGCCCTACCTCGCCTTCGTTCGCCGCGCGCATGAAGCCTATGGCGCTGCGTTGCGAATCACGGCCGCCGCATCGGAGGATGAAGTCGAAGTCGGCGGAGGTGTGCGCGAACCCCTCCGCCGCGTCCAAGCCGCGATTCAAGAATATGTCTTCGCCGTCTTGGCCACCCTGCCGCCCAGCAAAAAGAGCAACGTCGCCATCCTGCGCCGCGCCCTCGCCCCTATCGATGCCCATCGCGCAGCCCAGGCCAAGAGCCGCGCCTCCGGCAAATCCGCCTCCCCCGAGCTCCCCGAAGACCCGAACGCTCCTCAAGAGCCCGCCGGCCCCGCCCCCACCGATCCCATCCCCCCAGTCGACTGATCACGGTCCCCACCTGGGGAACCTCCGACCCTCTCCCACCTGATCGAAATCAGCATCGAGACCCCTCGAGGCATCTCCTCCCTGATCGAAATCAGCATCGAGACCCCAAATGACATCATGTGGGCTGATCGAAATCAGCCATGAGATGCCAAAGGGCATCTCGCGCCTGATCGAAATCAGAAACGAGACCCCGAATGACATCATGTGGGTCGATCGAAATCAGAAACGAGACCCCGAATGACATCTCGGTCCAGATCGAGGCCCGAAGAGACGAGACTGGGGGTGCTTTACGCAACTGTGATCATCGGATGATCGAGCTGACTTCGAAGTGGACGTCGGGAAACCGAAGTAGCGCAATCGTATCGCCCGGTCGATAGGTCGTGACTTGCGCGTAATGATCGTTGGAGGGTTCTCCATGAACCTCGATGCATCGGTCGCGAACGTTCACGATCCAGAATTCCGGTACGTTCATCGCCGCATAGAGCGGCCCCTTCGTGTTGCGGTCGTAGGCGAGAGAAGAGTCTGCGACCTCTGCGATGAGAAACGCCTCCGATGGATGGGCGTCATCGTAGTCGGCTCGTGGAACGACGGCGATATCGGGTTGCGGTTCCGAATCGTCCGGAGCGATCAGCGGGAGCTGCACTCGCACGGCGGCGCGACTTGAAAGCCGCAGCACCAGAAGCTCGCTCAGACGTTGAATCGGACCGGCATGCAAAGCGCCGTGCGGTACCATTCGAACGATCACTCCTCGGATGAGCTCGACATGCTCGTTCTCGAATGCTCCGCGTTCGACCAGAAGTGCGTAATCGTCGCGACGCAGTCTTCGGATTTGCTCTTCATCCACGCCCGGTAAACGTGCCAGGAGCGGCGAGGTCGCTGAGAGCATGGAAAAGACTAGCTTGAACGCTTTGGTCAAGCAAACACTGCGTCAGCAGCCACGTCTGAGGTTGGACTCTCAATATTCGTACGTGCGCCGAACCACCTGATTGTTGGTGAGCGTGTACAGGTCGGCGCGGAACGCCGGGGTGGTCGTGACGCCTTGAAGTGGGCCTTGGATGAAGCGCACGTCGCTCGGCATCGATTCGGTCAGATGGGCCGTCCCACTGAGGTCATTCAGCGAGCCGTTGTGATGTCGGAGCTGAGGCGATCCGCTCCCACGCCACAGAGACGTGACGAACAGATAGTTGGCGCTGCCTTCACGGTCTCCGACGATCGCCACGTCCACCGGCGAACGCAACGAGTCGGGCGTATGGATCACGTCGATCGGCCCGGAGCGGAGGTTCGCGATATCGTAGAGCAGGATGCTGTCGTCCGACGGATCCGCCACGACCAAGCGATGCGCGGTCTGGTCGCCGTACGCCGTCGTCACGTCGATCGGCATGCATTCACTCGAGAACGCGTAGCGGTCTCGAGTGCGCATCGCAGCGCGCCCGAGGCCGTGCTCGTCCAGCGCGACTCGCCATGAGCGAGTGGTCGAAGACAGGTTGATGAGCTCGAGCTCCACCACGCCTGCGTGATACTGGTCGCACGATCCCCAGCATCGGCGCGCTCGCACGGACGCGAAGACCCGGACCGAGTCCGTCGTTCCAGGCTCGGTGATCGCCACGATCTCGCAGAGCTGGACGATCGTCCATGCGACGATGTCGACCGGATGCTCGACGAACTGGGTTTCACTCGGAGGGACTCGATACCAGCTCACCGCAGAGGGAATGCCCGACTTCGTGAAGAGATCGAGATCGTCCGTCGCGCCGGGACGGTGCGCGAGCAGGACGCTGCGCTGATGCCCGTAGGCTCCGAGCGTCTGCGCATAGCTACGAAGCACGTAAGGCTGCCCCCCGAAATGCGAGCCGAGCGGATTGTCCATCACGATCGGCCCGTAGCCATCGCTGCTGCGCCCTTCGAAGAACACCATGCGTTGTCCTGCGAGCCCCACGCCTCGGCCATGGACACTCGATGCAAACGTGCCCGAACCGGTTCCCGTCCATGTCGTGGGTGTGGAGTACGAGACAGTCGTCCACGCAAGCGAATAGCACCCAGCTGCGAAGAGCACCGTCGCCATGAAGAGCCCGATCCTACGCCGTCGTTTCATGCTTCCCCTGTCCTCTCTCGAGAGACCGAGACCGTAGTTCGATATCGAGGCCACGCGCAACGGATCGATTCGAGGCTGGCCATGCTTCAAGCTCTCACGACCGCCGTCAGTCCACGGCGGTCCGTGACGTCCTCATGTCACTGAGGTAACGTGATGATTGTGGCAGCAAGCTTTCCCGTCGAGGTAGTTCCCGATGTCCTGATTTGGATGCGAAAGGCAGCGGGGCTGCGTCCTGATGAAGTCGCACGGAAGCTCAGCGTGGACGAGGCCTCCGTTCGTTCCTGGGAAGCGGGTATCGCGAGTCCGACGCTGTCGCATCTTCGCAAGCTCTGCAAAATTTATCGGCGCCCCCTCGCCGCCTTCCTGCTCGATGCCCCACCGCCTGGGAAACAGACCCTTCGCGATTTTCGCCGTGCATTCGAGGCAGGCGATATCACACCCGAACTGCGGAACGCCTTCCGCGAAGTCGAAGAGCGCCGCTCGATTGCGATTGAGCTCCAAGACGCGCTCCGCGAAGAGGTGAGCTCGTTCGACGAGCATGCAAGCTTGGATGACGACCCGGAACTGACCGCGGCTCGATTACGCGCAGCACTCGCGTTCACGCCGGCCGATCAGCGCGCTTTGAGATCGGATTACGAAGCATTGAGTCGCTGGCGCCAGGCGGTCGAAGCGCGAGGAGTCCTGGTCTTCGGTTTTGCCAGCGTCGATGAGCACGAGGCGCGAGCCTTCTCGCTTAGCGAGTCCCCACTGCCTGCCATCGCACTAAACAACAAAGACGCACCCTACGGCCGGCTCTTCAGCCTCTTGCATGAGCTCACGCATATCGCGCTGCGTTCTGGCTTCAGCCTTTGCGATCTGAGCGATGAAGACGGCTCCGATCCGCGCGTCGAACAGTTCTGCAATCACGTCGCGGGCGCGATGCTCGTGCCCGAACACATGTTGCTCGAAGTTCCCGAAGTCGCAAGAGCAACGAGCCGTACGACCTGGACCGCCGACCAGGTGCAGATGCTCGCTCGCGCCTTCCAGGTCAGCCGTGAGGTCGTCCTTCGAAGGCTACTGATTCTCGAGCGCACGAACCGAACGCATTACGAAGAATGGAGAGAACGACTTCGGACGGAGCCGAAACGCAAAACGGGGGGTGGCAGCTACTACGCGAATCGAATTTCACAACTGGGGCGCCTCTATCCTCACCTCGTCTTCGCAGCGCACGAACGAGAGCTCATCAGCTCGAGTTCCGCATCGACGTTCCTCGAGACGAAGATCAATCATTTCGAAAAGCTCATCGCGCAACTCATGGCAGGTCCGGGGAGTGATGCCGCATGAGTATCCGATACAGCTTCGACACGAGCGCGATCATTGGCGCCTGGCGTCGACGTTTTCCACCCGACATCGTCCCATCGTTCTGGGAACGTTTGGACGAGTTGATTGAAGACGGTTCGGTTCGCTCGATTCAAGAAGTTCGCTCCGAACTCGAGCGGAAAGACGACGACGTGTTCCGATGGGCAAAGGATCGTGACTCGCTGTTCGTTCCGGTGACAAAAGATGTCATCGAATCGGCCCGTCATGTCATGCGCCAGTTTCCCGCGTTGGTGAGCCAAAACGGGAGGAGCGCAGCGGACCCGTTCGTGATTGCACTGGCGCGGCTCCACGGCGCAAATGTGGTCACGGACGAAAAGCCCGCCACGAAGCGCGGCCACGTCGCGATTCCAAATGCCTGTCAGGGGCTCTCGGTCGTATGCCACGACATCTTCGATTTCGTGCGAGCTGAGAGATGGACCTTCCATTCACGCAGTGTTCGAGGTCGCTGAGGCAAAATCCTCTCCCAAATCAGTCAGAAGAACTATTCGTTGTTCCACGTGCTCAGTTGTCCAGGTTTTGATAGGTACGCCACGACAAACAAGGGAGAGGTACTCCCGCAGCTCTCATCGGATTCACGATTACCGCTTGATGCTTCTCCCTCAATCACGCAGGCCTGGTCGGGGGAGGTAGACAGCGAAGCGGAATGGCGATGGATGTCCGCCCCGGCATTGGCGCGAGGCCCCTGGGAATACCAAGTCTCTCGACAGCAGGTTGCTGGCCCCATCGATTTCCAGCGCTTCCAGGAGAGTAGGCCTTCGCCGAGGCTTTCCGAATACACACCCGCGAAAGCACACGAGCTGATGCAGCGCGGCTTTCGAAAGATCAATTGCGAAGAGATGGCGTTGCTGCTCGAACGCGATCCCTCGCTGCTTGATGACCCCCTCCAGATGCGCGAGCGTGTATACACAGTCATCGAGTCCAGAATTGCACTCGCGGACGAGTTCGAGATTCGCCCTCTCTTGCACCGACTGCGTGAGCTTGACGATCGCGAATCGCGTGTGTTTATGAGACTCGAGATCTGATCGAGATCATCTCTCTCGACATCGACCGCGTACGAACATCTACCGTGCTCCTCGCCAATGCCATTCACGCTCGCCGCCTGTGAGTGCTCATGAATGCCATGCCCCGCTCCGTCACCCAATGACTCTTCACATACGAACGATGGGAACCATTTCCGTGATGGGTTGTCGAGAGGCGTGGTGCTCAGCAAACCCAATCGCGTCTGGTTCACCGCAGTGGCTGTGTTCTGTTCATCCATCGGGTGCAGCGGTCCATCGGCGCAGACGAGCATGATTGTTTCACTGCCTTCACCAGCGCGACGCAGCGGGACGGTGGTCGTGGGCAGCGCGATCGCCTTTGCCAGGAACATGACGGTGTTTGCGGTCGACGAGGACAACGGAACGCTCGTGAGCATCGCCACATCGTCCTGGTACGTGCGTGCTGTGATGCCGGTGGGGCAACGTCCAGTGGCGCTCTTGGTCATGCCCGACGAACGCGTCGTCATTGCCGATCGACGTGACGATTCGATCTTCGTGCTTCGGCTTCGAGGACTCCATGACCATATCGCAGAACGAGTTCGAATCGAGGTCGCGGCAGATCCAGTGGCGCTCCTTTTCGATGAATCGAGAAACGCGATTTATGTCGCCTCGGCAGCGTCCGCGATGATCACGGTGTTGGATGCAACGACGCTCGAAACCCGAGCGACGATCCCTACTGCGCGTGAACCTCGCGTATTCGCTGCGAGCCTCGACGGAACGCGCATCTTCGTACTGCACCTCGTGGGCGGAATCATCAGCGTCATCGATGTCGTGGGTGAATCGTATCGTTCACCACGAACGCTTCCTTTGC
This sequence comes from uncultured Sandaracinus sp., assembly GCA_964481145.1. GTDB lineage: Bacteria > Myxococcota_A > Polyangia > Polyangiales > Sandaracinaceae > Sandaracinus. Next base: position 190,522 of record CAYZTA010000001.1, on the reverse strand, counting down.
CCGGAGGCCCTTGGCCGGAGAGCTTGCAGACCTTCGCCTCAGGTGCCGGCTGCGTGTCCGGATATGGCGGAGTGCGGTGTCACGCGGGACGACCGATCTCTCCAGAACTTCGCAACACGGCGACGGTTGCACGCACGATGATTTGTTCGCCCGACGGACATCGACTGCTCGTTGCGCACACGGTCGCGAACACGGGTGCGCAGCGCGAAGATGTTCATTCGGTCCGATATGGTGGCAGTGACGAGCCAGAGGCAGCGTGGCCGATCGACCTCATCAGCGTACTCGATATGGATGAATTGAACTGGTCTTTGCCAAGCGTCTTGCCCGTCAACGATTACATCCGTGTGCGACCGGAGATCCCTGACCCATCGGCGATGGCGGTCCGTGCAGGGGACGGCCATTTCCTCGTGACCGCGCTCGGCGATGATTCCCTTTCCGAGCTCGAAGGCGCACACGGCGAAGCGAACGGTACGCGGTGGTCGATCCCGGGCTGTAGCGGGCCCACCGCAATTGCTGTCCGTGAAGATGGGATCACGGCGATCCTTTGCCAGTTCAGTCATACGATCCACGTGCTCGACCTGACGCATCGACGGGAGGACCTCGTGTTTGGGATCGGGGAGGAGCGATGGAGCGCTGCAGTGGCGGAGGGACGTCGGCTCTTTCATCGTGTGGGCGCGCCCTCTTCCGATCGTGGCTTTTCGTGTGCGCTTTGCCATCCGGACGGTCGCGATGATGGCCTCGTGTGGTCATCGCCGGTTGGGCTGCGCCAGACGCCGTGGCTCGCCGGCCGAGTCCATGCGAGCGCGCCTTATGGTTGGGGCGGCGAGCATGCGACGCTAATAGGAAGCTTATCGAGTACGAGAGCGCGAATCGGCGCGAGGTTCTCCGCGCTCGAGATGTCTGCGCTCGAATCTTATCTCACGCAAAGGCTCGATGCGCCGAGTCGACAGTCGAGCGCATGGGCAGTCGAAGACCACGTCGCTGGTGAGCGCATTTTCATAGAACGAGGTTGTGCGCACTGCCATCCGCTGGAGAATGATCATACAGATCAGCTTGGACATGATCTGGGCGATGGAGACGTGATCGACACGCCGTCGTTAAGATTCGTGGCGGCTTCCCCGCCGTATTTCCACGATGGACGTTACGCGACACTCGAAGAAGTCCTCGTCGAAGGGAAAGCCGGAATGACCGGGCCCTTGAGCGATGAAGAACGTCGACAGCTGATCGTGTACTTGAGAGGACTTTGAATGATGAGGATCGCACTTGCCCTCGTGCTTCTATGCGCGTGCAACAGCCAGAATGCGTCGATGGAATCGGTGGATCGCGGGGGCGTGCAGAGTGAAGAAAACGTGGTCCCCGAGACGAATGAAGATCCGAGTGTTCCGCAAGCTCGAATCATCGATCTCGGATTGCTCGGCAACGAGATTTTCGCACCACGTCGAGTCCGGCTGCGCTTGCCACCCAATGCGACCGAAGGTGTCAGTCTGCCGGTCCTCATCGTGTTCGACGGCCAAGCGGCCTTTGCAGAATTCGGGCTCGAGGGGCCGCTCGATGTGCTCGCCCGTCACGGAACGATCGACGAGTGGGCCGTTCTTGCCATCCACAGCACGGAAGCGCGTCAACGCGAGTTCTCCGAAGAGGTCGATCGCTTTGCCGAGTTCGTGATCGACCACGTGCTCTCCGAAGCACGCCGCGCGCATCCGCTCGCGACGGATCGGAACCAAGTGGCGGTGCTTGGGTTCTCGTTTGGAGGTCTTGCGGCCATGCGAATGCAGCTCGCACGTCCCGAGGTGATCGGGCGCGTGATCGCGATGAGCCCGAGCGTGTGGTGGAATCATCTCGATGTGCTCGAGCGATTTCGCGCGCATCGCGGAGCGTTACCGCGACGCTTGTGGATCGATGTCGGAACCGGGGAAGGCCGCGGGATCGTGCCGGGAATGGTCCGCGGTGCACGCGCGCTCCGCGATGTGGCGCGCGAGCGCGGAATGGTTTTCGGTCGAGAGCTTGGCTATCTCGAAGATCCGAACTTCACGCATCGTATGGATGCAGTCGCTGCGCGCTGCCTTGCTGCGCTTGCGTTCGCATTGAGCGATGTCGATCTATCGGAGGAGGTGCCGAGCACGCTCAGTCTTCATGTCGTGCCGACTCGACTCCACAGCCGGACCACGTATGCAATCGGCGCGATGTATCGCCAAGGGCGCTACCGCCTCACGGTGCCGCACGACCTCGCGGTCATAGAAGGCTCGGCTGAAGTGGAACTTGAGGGTCCGACCTTGCGCGTGGTTCGTGATGAAGAAATCTTGGCGACGGTTCGTGGCATACAAGCCCACGCGCGGCTCTGATGTGCGGGCGTCCGCAAGATCAACTCGCCCCAACGAGCTGCATCAAATCCGCCGAAAACCAATGCCTATACAGGATCGTGCTCAACGCGATCCTGTATGGTACTTCACCATAGGCATGTCGATCGGTTGGAGGGGAGGCAACTGATCGACAGGAACGAGCAATTCGATCGAGCGCGCCTGACGAGGTGTTCGTCGGATGAGGTTGAGTCGTTCGAGTTGAACGATCATCTGGTGAACGCTGGGAGCGGTGACGCAGAAGAAGCGTTGGAAGTCTGCCTCGGCCGGTGGCCGACGATTGAGCAGAATGTATGTGTGAATGAAGGCCAGATACTGACCCTGCTTTTCTGTAAATCGGACTTCTTTCTGGTTCGACATGGTGATCTTCTCCCGCTTCGGTATGCCGTCGGAGGCGCTATCGCGCGCCGAGCGCCATCGTGAACGCGACGATCGCGAGCACGAGTCCGATCGCACCGGTGACGGCGACGATGACAAGCAGCACCTTCCAGATCGAGATCGGTGAGTCGCCAACGATGCAGCTCGAGTCCTGGCCGTGCACGACGACGCGGTAGAGCTTGTCCCGATATCGATAGGCGAGAACATAGCTCGGAAGCGCGAGCCGCTGCGTGCTGAGGCGCTTGAGGAGGACGGCGATGTTCAGGTTCCGGTAGGTGGTGCCCGGGATCCAGTGTCGCGCGTGTTCTTGTGCGGTCGATTCGATCGCGCGCGAAAGGATGGCGCGCGCGGCCGAACGCTGGACGTCGAAGCGCTCGATTATCGCACCCTCGAACGCATGCGGTGCAGGCTGGGTGGTGCGCAGATCGAACGAGCCTGCGAGGGCGCGCGTCTCCTCGTCACTCAATCCGCGCGACGCGTTGATGAGCACGCTTCGCAGCGTGAGCGGCGATTGACCCGCGTGCGGCGCCCATGCGCTGCGACCCGCGCCTGCGTTGCTGTCGGCCGCCCAGCTCACGAGCGATTCGCAATCAAATACCCAACCGACCCACCACAGCGGGCGCAGCGCGTCGACCGTCGACGCTGACGCGAGATCGCTCGGCCTGAAGAATCCGCGGCTCGAGAGCCACTGTTTCAACGCATCCTGCGCGGTCCTTGGATCGACACGGAAAGGGAGATACCCTTCCGCTTCTTCGATCGGATCCTCGGAGCGCTCGAGATGCATGACCGATCCGCAGAACGCGCAACGCGGCGCCTGCACGTTCACGTCATAGCTCACCGCCGCGCCGCACTCGTCACAGCGCAGCACCTCGGCTCCGACCTTGGTCTGCGCGTGCGTGGTCGGCGTGGGCAGACTGCAGATCGCGCAGCGAAGGTCGAAGGGCTCGAGCGGCGTCTCGCAGCGTTGGCACATGGCGAGCTCGATCGAGTGCAGCGCGGTCATCGCAATCCTCCGTTGGCGATCAGCACGGCCGTGATCGGCAGGGCGATGGACCCGAGGATGAACAGGATCAAAAGTGTGATCTTCAGCGCGGAGCGCGGCGCCTTTCCGTGAATGCGCCCCGTTTGCCCATTGATCAGCAGGCGCACGCTCGGCTTGTCCGGCGCATAGCGCACCGCCAGCACCCATATCGGCAGCAGCGTGAGCGCGAGGTGCTCCTGTTCGAGCCAGGTGCGATGCGTGAGGTCGCGGTGGCGGTCGCCCGGCATGAACGGACCCAGCATGCGGCCGACCGTCTCGATCGCTTCGCTTCGTGCCATCTCTCGACACTCCGCCTGCGCGATCGACGGCTCCTCCGCGAGCCAACCGCTGATGACCTTCGGCGTGTAGCGATGAAGCGCGCGCAGATCGAAGGGTTCGACCGCTTCGAGCTCCACGTTCGGGATCCCACGCGAGGCGGTGACGACGCGATCGTGAATGTAGGTCGCGTGTCGTCCGTGCAGGCCCCGCCACTCGGTCTCGACGCGCGTCCGCGTGCGCGTGACGGTGCGTCCTTTGTCATCGGTCGTCGTGTACGTCTCGGTCACCGTATAGTTCTCACCAATCTGCGCGCTGTATTCGGAGAACGCCGCCGCGCTATAGAGGTAAGCGGGCAGATAGAGGCCGCGGATATCGTCCGGCACCGAGCGCCGAAACGCCTCGGGCGCGAGCAGTGGCTTTCGGATCCAACGCCGCGCGATATCGAGCACGCGCTCGGGCGGGACGACGAATCCGAGCACGAAACTCGGACTGGGCCGATCGGGGCTCGGCGGCCGCATCACGATCGATGGCGACGCGCAATACACGCACTTCGCCGTGCGCTCGTACGCGCCGACGGCGAGAACAGCACCGCAGTTCTGGCACTCGAGACTCGTGTTCACGAACCGATATTAGCCTGCGACGATGACGATATGACGTGAAGTGATCAGCTTGGGCATGACCTGATCAACGGAGACGGTTGAGCTCGACGCTCACGACCTCGCGACCGTCGCCCACGTCCCACGCTCGCGCACCACGCCTACCGAACTCGGTGAGCGTGACGAGCGTATACAAGTCCTCTTCGGCCCGCTCGCCACGTGAACTTCAACGGCGAGCGCGAGCGAGGACGTCGTCAAAGACGTGCATGAGATCGGACTGATCGAGTAGCGCCTCGAGCTCAGCGATTGTTTTTCGTGCCGCGCTTGGGTCGAGCCCTTCGGGCGATGTGCGGAGGATAGCGACGAGATCCTCGACGTCCTTGGGGCGCCCGGCGAGCACCTTCATCACAACGATGTCGGTTGGCGCCGCCATTCGCACGCGAACACCTTCGATGTCGACGGTCCGAGCGTTGTCGAGGAACGTCTCCTCCGGGCCTGGACCGGCGAGGACGACGTCAACGCCCATCCCGGTGGCACGATGCACGAGTGGCAGGACGCGCGTGCGCGAGACGAATACGTCGTCGAAGGGGATACGCGGCTCGATTCCGGCATCACTAAGGCGTGCAACCAGTATGGACGGTGCGAGCACACCGAGCTCCACCGTGATATCGACGTCGGCCGTTGCGCGCGTATCAGCGTAGACCGAGTTCGTCGAGGACGGTCGCGAGCTCAGCAAGTGTGGTCGAGGCGGCGCCAGGCATCGAAGATCCTTCGGAAGGTCTCGCTCAATCGGATGTGCGCAGCGAGATCAGAATCGCGATCCTCCTGGGTGGGCCACGCCGGCTGCGCGCGACGGATCTGCTCGTAAAGGTCTGCGGCGAGGCGTCCAGAGGTCCGAGACTCCAGCGGGATCGCTGCGCGCTCGAAGGCGTCCCAGTTGCGCTCACGGAAAGCACGCACATCTTCTTTCCTCCACTGGACAGCCTTGTCTCCCATGACTTGAAGCGTAGCAGCCACGAGGTGTACGCGCATAGCGTGATGGTGAGCGGATAGGACAGACGAATTGCAGGAACGGTAGGCATGAAGTTTCTTTTGCTTGCGCCCTGAAGATTGATCACATCTCTTTGGAGGCAGAAACGCACGTCTCTGCGGAGAGAATCTCTCGCCAAGCCGCAAAGACCGCCAAGGGAGAAGCCTCCCTTCTTTGCGGCTTGGCGTCTTGGCGCGCGAATCTCTTATCGCCCGCTTCGGCTGGGTTGAAGGCGAAGATGTGTTGGATCATTAGGCTTGCGCCTGTCCCCGATCGTTTCGTTGTGCGTGACGAAGCCGTCGAAGGTGATCGGGTGCAAGCCCTAGCGATTCTTCGCCTCGGGGATCGCGCAGAGGCTATCGCGCGTGTTCCCCTGGCACTTCTGAGTCGCTGGTAGCTTCTCACCCGTGATATCGAAGCATGGGTCGTGGGAGCATTCGTGTCGTTCGAGATCGAAGGGCGCACTTGACTAGACCGATCACGCGAGCAAGCTCGGGCGCTTGATTTGAACACGCGTGCTAGCGCTCCACGAGCTTCCCAGACATCACACCAGTGCTCGAGCGCAGACCGCTCGAACGTCGTGTGAGCAAATAGAATTCGGGATGTCACTCGCCATGGTGGTTCAACGCAGCCCGAGTCGACGTGCACGCGCCTGGAGCTCGGCCTGACCAAGCGCGCGCTGTTCGAGAAGAGCTTCACGTTCGGGGCTGACCGGCATGGCGTCGCCGAGCTCGAGTCCCTCGATGATTTTCTTCACGGCGGGCTCTGCGAGCGCTTCTCGAATTCGTTCGAGGCGCTCTTCGTTCTTGCAGCGTGCGATTTCTCGAAAGTGACGTCGCTCTCTCAGAGATATCACGCAAATCCCATGATTCGGCCGAGTTGGTAGACGCCTAGCGACCCCACGTACGCAAGCACGTTCATGTAGACGAGCATGAGGAGCGGCCATTTCCAGCTGCCAGATTCACGCTTGACGATCGCGAGCGTGCTCATGCATTGCGCGGCGAGCACGAAGAAGACCATGAGCGAGAGGCCAACGAGCGGCGTGAAGACCGGCTCGCCGCTCGGCCTTCGTGCGGCGCGAAGCTCGGCGCGAAGTCCTTCATCGACCTCATCCGCATCTTCACCGACGCCATAAACAATCCCGAGCGTGCTCACGAGCACCTCGCGTGCGGCAAACGACGCTATGAGCCCAACGCCGATCTTCCAGTCGAATCCGAGAGGAGCGATCAGAGGCTCGATCGTGCGCCCCAATGTGCCCGCAAAGCTGTGCTCCATTCGCTCGGCGCCGTTCTCTGCGTCGATGGCGGCAAGGCGCGCTTCTCGGGCTTCACCTTCGAGCTCGGCGCGCGCAACGGTGCGCATCTCTTCGAAAGGCGCCTCGACTTCACTGTGTTGCGGATAGGACAACAGCGCCCACAACACGATCGTGATCGACAAAATGATCGTGCCCGCGTCGACCACGAAGCTGCGGGTGCGCTGCCACGTCGTGAGCGCGAGATTGCGAAAGACCGGCATGCGATAGGGCGGCAACTCCAAGACGAGCGCAGGACTCGGACCTCGCAACACAGTGCGTCGCAACACCGCGGCTGCGGTCAACGTGGCCACGACCGAGAGCGCATACATCGCGAGAAGCGCAACCGCGCCCACCGCAATGCCGAATGGCAAGCGCGCCGAAGTGGGGAACGCCACCCCGATCATCAGCGTGTACACCGGCAAACGCGCGCTGCACGACATGAGCGGCAGCGCGAGCATCGTCACCAAGCGATCCTTGCGGTTCTCGATGGTGCGCGTCGCGAGCACGGCCGGCACCGCGCACGCAAACCCCGAAAGAAGCGGCACGAAAGCGCGCCCGTGCAGGCCGACGCCGTTCATCACGCGATCGATCACGAACGCCACGCGCGCGAGATAACCAGAGTCCTCGAGCAGCGCGATGAACAGCGACAAGAGCGCGATCTGCGGCACGAACACGATGACGTTGCCGACGCCCGCGAGCACTCCGTCGACGATGAGATCGCGAAAGGGGCCCTCCGGGAGAATCGACCTCGTGCTCGATTGCGCGAACCCCACGGCGAGCTCGATCGCCGTCATGATCGGCTCGGACCACGTGAAGAGCGCCTGAAAAAGGAGCCCCATGACGAGCGCGAACACCAAGAGCCCGAGCGCTGGATGGGTCAGCACCGAATCGATGCGCTCGGTCACGCTCGGCCCAGCGTTCTTCGACGCGATCGCTCTCTTCGCGATCTCGTCGATACGTGCATATCGCGCAGCAATGATCTCGCGTTCGAGAGAACGTTCTTCCGCGCTCGCGCGTTCATGTGTCTCGCGCACGATCGCGCGCAGCGCCTCAGGAATTTCACGAAGCTCGTCGCCGCCGATCGAGAGAATCGCCCAGAGCGCACGAGTACGGAGCAGCGCAGCGCGCGCGTGAGACTCGAGCCCAGCGCGCAATGTGGTATCGAGCACCGCTTCGACTCGCAACACATCACGTTCGGTGCGCTCTTCTAGCGGAAGAGAAAGTGGCGAAGGCTGCTCGGATGACAGCGCCCGCGCGAGCGCCGAACGGAGCGCGTCGAGCCCTTCGCCCGTGCGCGCAACGACTGGGATGGCTTCCGCACCGAGCTCGCGACTGAGATGCTCGATGTCGATCGTCACACCAGCGGAACGCGCCTCATCCATCATGTTGAGCGCGATCACGACCGGAATCGAAGTCTCGCGAATCTGCATGGCGAGGTAGAGATGCCGTTCGAGCGCCGTCGCATCACACACGACAATCACGGCATCGGGCAGATGACCCGAGGCCGGTAAGAGTGCATCGACCGCGACCTGTTCTTCCGGTGAACGTGCGGTCAAACTGTACGTGCCGGGGAGATCCACGAGGTGGACCGCGTCACGCCCTTCGATATGAAGAGAACCCACCCGTCGCTCGACGGTCACGCCAGGATAGTTGCCGGTGCGCGCTCGCGACCCCGTCAACGCATTGAAGAGCGTGGTTTTCCCCGCATTGGGGTTGCCCGCAAGGAGCACCGTCGACCCACTCATGAACGAGGCTCCCGAGCAATCGCCACCGCATGGGCGTCTGCCTTGCGAATCGAGAGCGAATAGCTGCGAAGACGAATCTCGATCGGGTCGCCGAGAGGCGCGACGCGTACGACTCGAACACGAGTCCCAGGGAGGAGACCCATCTCCATGAGCCGAACCGAAATCGCGCGCTCACCGCCCACGTCGGCCACGAGACCTTCCTCACCCACGCGCAAACCCGCGATTGTCGAAGAACCCTTCACAGGCGGAAGATGATAATGATTCTCGCTTTGAGCAAGCCGGAGCGTCTCAATTTTCAGCGGCGGGATCATCCCCATCGAGGAACATCGCGACGAGACTCGCATCATCGAGACCAGGACCATCGTGGCCTTGGATGTGTTCGACATCGGGGCGAAGCCATGGCCAGCGCGGCCCGACATCGCGGCACCCTGAGGCTCGATCTTCGGGTGTGCAGTACACACGCACGTGAAAATGATCGTCGTGAGGTGCAGCGCGCTCGGGCTGCTGCAAGACGTACGCAGCGCGCACCAAGACATCGGCGTTCGACTCGTGGGCGAGCGCGTACTCCAGGAGACGCGTCTTGAGGCCACGGCTCACGAAGATCCACTGCACGTTCGCTTCGGGATCGAGCAGAAGCGCCCGAACGAATCGCCAATTGCGCGCATCATCGAAGAAGTACGTGTGCTCTGTCCTCTCTTCGAACGCATGCCCGAATCGAGAAAACGCGAGCCAACCGCGCGGTGAGACCGAACGCCCTGCGGCATCCGTCAAATAAAAGATGACATCGACATCGCGCCCGGTGCGATGACTGCGATGACGTCTGTGACGGCCGCCTCGGGGCGCGGAAAGATCACCGACTCGGGTCGGTGATGTTCCGGGGAATGTCTGATGCACATCTCTCAGCGCACGTTGGAGCGCCGTCACGAGCGCCGGCGTTCCAAATCGAGTGCTCTCACCGGGGCGTGCGCTCAGAAAACCCGGACCGCGGTCGGGGAAAGGCACCCCATTCACGAGACAGCCGCTCGACGTCGTGCCGAACGAAGTTGCACGAGAAGAAACAGGCACGACGCCCATGCATGCGCTCAAGGCGAAGAGCCCGAGAGTTCCGAGAACAGTTCCACGCCACATCGGACGACAGAGCCTATCAGATCGAGGCCCTTGACGTGTGCGCCGGGCCACGTACGTTCCGGGTCGTCTTCGTTTATGGCAATTCATGACAAAGGTCCGATGGACCAATGGAGCGCGCACCTCGACCGTGCGTGGGATTTGGTCTCTCGAGGTGATTTCGCGGGCGCGATGCGCTCAGCGGAAAAGTCGTTCGAGATGGATGGAGATGCGCCCGAGGTGCACAACCTCATGGGTTACATCCGTGCGCAAGAGGGGCACGCCGAAGAGGCGCTCGAACACTACGAACGCGCGATCGAGCTCGACGAGAGCTTCGTCGAAGCGATGCTGAACGCGGCCGAAGTGCGGATCCATCCGCTGCACGACTGGGATGGCGCGATCGCGCTCATCGATGCTGCCCTCGATTGGATCGAGGATCCGGAGGAAACAGCGGACGCTGTTCTTCTGAAGATCGATGCGTTGCTTGGCAAAGGCGATCGTGATGCAGCCCAACAAATGCTCGCGACTTTGCCCGAAGGCCCCTTCGAAAACCCGGCCATCTCATTTTCGATTGGTCGAGCACGCTTCGAAACAGGCGATGTCCTCGGAAGCGAGCCATGGCTCCGTCGTGCGATCGAGAAAGAGCCGCGCCACGCGGAGGCGCTTTATTACTTGGGGATGGTGCTCCAAGAACGCGGCGACACCCGAGGCGCATCGATTGCGTTTCTTCAATCACGCGACAGCGAATTGCGGAGCGGCATGCACGGGCCGCTCATGAGCTCGGATGCGTTCGAGCGCCGCGTGCAAGCGGCCATGACCAAGGTGCAAGGCAACATCGCACGCGTCATCGAGGGAGCGCTCGTGATTGTGGCTGATCTGCCAGGCGCTGAGGTGGTCGCCGAGGGCGTGGACCCGCGCATCCCGGTGCTGCTCGATGATCTCAGCCCGGAAGGCGCGCCTCCGCGTGCAGGACGCGTGTTCGTGTATCAGCGCAACGTCGAACGGATCGCCACCGAGATGATCCAGATGGAAGAGGAGATCGCGCGTGCGCTGACCGACGAAATCGCGCATGCATTTCCAGAGTTTGCGACCAGCCGCGCCGCCGATTGACGAGACATTCTCGAACCGAAGGCGAGTGGCCAACGAGAAGTGATTACTTCACGCGATGACGCCAGTCATCAGGATTCCTGCTCGAGTGAGCGACGGCGACGACCACGCGCTGGCCTGCGACGATCGCAATCACAACCGAGTATGGGAAACGCCTTAATACGAACCGACGTACTTCATGCTTTGGATCAAAACCGAAAACTTGGACCCCACTTTCTGGGAACCGAGCAGCCCGATCTACGCTTCGCCGGACTTCGGATATGAGCAGCGTACCGAAACCAAATCGCTCTTCCTCATATCGAATTGCTGCCGCTTCGAGCTCATCCGCGGCTCCCGATTCAAATGGCAAGCGCATTATTAGATCTTGCGGAGGGTCTTTCGAATCTGAGCCTCGACTTCATCGCCAGGGATCAGGCGAGATTCCCCGCGCTCAATGGCTTTGATCCGTCGGGTGATCTCAGTCTTCCACTCTGCACTCAGATCATCTTCGAACGTTTCGAGGCTCTCGCTAAGAGCATCCACCAACGCAGCCCGGTCTTGTTCCGGAAGCGCAAGCGCTTCATCCAAGATCTTTTTGGCCGTTGAGGTCATCAATCTCAGTCTACGAGACCAAGGACCGACCCGCTACCGTGTTTTCGTACGGCACGAGGGTCTTCACAAATCGAGCCGTACGCCGAGACGAAGGCCTGGCATGACGTCGCGGAGCGGGAGCGCGGATCGAGCGCCAGCGCGCGCGTCGAGGCCGAGCACGATCACGCTGATGTGCGCGTCGATGTACACGGCAAAGGGGCCGAGGATCGCGAGATCGAGCTGGGCCGCAAGCTCGATCGCAAGGATGGGCGCGAGCTCCGATCGACCGATCACACCTTCACGCGCCGGAACACCTTCCCCGATCGCCGCGCCAAGGGTGATCGCTCCGCGAATCCCAACACGAATCGCCCCTAAGTCGTCTTCGAAGCCGGTGCCGAGCGTGCCGTCGAAATAGCTGCCGCGGACTTCGCCGAGCAGGTCGTATGAACTCCCGAAGAGCCCACGAGCCCCACCGAAAAGGACGAGGGATGGAAGCTCAGGAAAGGGACGCAGCACGACCGAAGCGCGCGCACCCCCGAGCGCAACGGAACGCGATGGCAACCAAGCGCCATCAGCACCCACTTCGAGGCTGGCGAGCCCACGACGGGCGCTCGTGGGCTCGTAATTCGAAGCTGCGGCAAGCGCTGACGCAGGTTCGTCGACGCGCCCGAATGCAGCGTCTTCCTCCAATGAAGGTGCGAATTCTTGTTCTTCTACCTCGCTCGCCTCTTCCGTCTCTTCGGTCGCGGCAGCATCCGAGACGACCAGCATCGCTCCTGCGACGGTGCTCGCGATGGCAAGCGCGAGGGTGCGAGAACGACCGGCCGGTGCGATGTCGGCAAGGTCGACTTCTCGAATGCGCGAATGCGATGTGAGCCTCACTTCGATCCGAACCGACGTGGCCTCTGGCTCACAGCTCGTGGGCGCCGCAAAGATCTGCGTCGTGTTCGGCTCTTCGGACGAATCCCCTTCGAGAAGAACCTCGATGCCCAGCTCTCGAAGCTCGACCCGAAGAGCGCTGAGCAACGTGCTGTCCCACCACGTCGGCACGCATGAAGGCTCGGCCCACGACGCGCGCCGAACATCTTGCCCGTGCGCGCGCACGCCGAAGGAAAAGCAGAGGCATGCGGACACGATGATCAGCGCGCTTCGAGCCATGTCCGCATGTCTTCTGCGTGTGCCCCTTGTGGATAGGCGTCGAGATACGCGCGCGCTTCTGCGCGGGCCCGTTCCCGATCTCCTGCGCGCCCGAGCTCGATGACTCGCTCCGCACGGATATCTTGCAAAAGAGCCGACGGAACACCGAGCTCGATGGCGCGCCCCAGCACCGCGGCCGCGCGGCCGTGATTGCCGCGGGCACGCTCCAAACGCCCGAGAATGATCGCCGCCAAAGGCGCTTCCGGATCGCGTGAATGCATCGCGAGGAGACGCTCGAGCGGTCGCACTGCATCCGCCGGGTGTCCCGACAACCGCGCGACATCGGCGAGCAGCATCAGCTCACGCACATTCGCGCGCTCCGATCGCTGCTCGATGCCGCTCGGAGAGAGCACCTCGTACGCAGAAGCGTGATCGCCCCGCTCGGCGAGCGCGCGCCATGACTCCACTCGAGCCGATGAGGAAGGCGGAGGAAGACGCGGTGGAGGCGCTTCGACCGTATCTTCCATGGGAGCCACACGAGGCGCGATCGGCGCGCTCTCGGGCGGCGCATCGAGCCGGACCTCGGCCGATTCTCCTCGCCGCAACTTGCGCGCGCCGAACGCCGCCGCCTCGCCCTCTCCCGTGACCATGACGAGGCCGCGCGCGACCGCGATCCGAATCCGGGTCGCGCTGCGATCGATGGTGAACGCCGTGCCGAGCACCTCGACCTTCAAAGGTCCGCAATCGATGCGCCAACGTCGCGGTCCGCCGGGAGTGATCTCGAAATCGGCGTGTCCCTGGGAGAGCGCAAGGCTGAACTCGGAGGCGTTGTTCGCGACGGGCTCGATCCGCGTTCCTGGTGAGAGCGTGATCGACGAACGCTCCGCGAAGCGGAGGGTGCGTGCAGGCTCACCCAGCGAGACCTCCGAAATGACGGGCGCGCTCCCATCTTCGAGCGCCAATGACGATTCGCCCATCGGGCGAGTCAGGACGACGCCCACGAGGATCGCCGCCGCGACGGAAAAGCCCGCGGCCATCAGCGCCACGGGGCCTCGGCCCGCGCTCTTCCGAGCGATCGCGACTTCGACGCCGCTCCACACGGCGTTGATCCGCAACTCGTCCACGTCGTCGTCGAGCACGCTGACGATCGGGGTCGGCAGGTGCTTCATGAGCGACCTCCGATGTGCTGCTGCACGCGTGAGTCCGCGGCGGAGACACGCCGCTTGGCCGTCGCGAGCGAACATCCGAGGATGCTCGCGACGTCCTCCATTTTCTCGCCTTCGACATAGCGGAGCATCCACGCGACGCGCTCGTCGTGCGGAACGCGGGCGAGCGCCTCTTCGACGAGCGCCAGCTCGGCGCACATCTCCGGCGTGGCATCTGTGGAAGCGAGCACCGTGAGCGAAGCATCGTCGAGCCCTTGGTCGAGCCCGAGCATGCGGAGGAACGATTGCTTGCGAGCGCGCCTCTTCACGCGATGAACCGCGATCCCGAGCAGCCAGCTGCGCAAGGCCTCAGGCTCCCGCAGCGCGTCGAGCGACGTGAGCGCGCTCGTGAACGTCTCCTGCACGATATCGTCCGCGTCCTGACGACGGCGGATGAGCCGCTGCACGATGGAAGTCACATCGTGCACATAGCGCCTGAAGATCGCCTCTTGCGCCCACCGATCGCCACGTCGTGCCCGCAACACGAGCTCGGCGTCGTCCGGAGCATCTTCCCGCTCCACGCGCGGAACGACGCGCCCTCGCTCCCGCCTTTCTGGTGGGCGCATAGGAGCTTTCGCCGCGGGTTGAGAGGTGGAGCGCATGTGTTCAATAAGGGAGGCGCGCGAGCGGCGCGGAACGGCTCAAAAAAATCCGAACGACAACGTGATAGCTCGTTTGAGCCGTTTTGCCCCTCGAGGAGCTGAATGAAGGGAGCTCACAAAGCGAGATGGTGGTAGATGGCGCCATGCCCAACTTGCGAGCCGTTGCGGTACTCCTCTTGATTGGCTGTGCATCGTCGCCCCCTGCGATTCCATCGCAAGTGCAGCGTGTGCCAGAGCCCTTGACCATCGTGCCACTCGGCCGGGCACAGCAGCACTTCCACACGTTGCCCGTACGGATCAACGGCGAAGTCCCGACCGAAGCCATCCTCGACACGGGGATCGGGCTCGCGCTGATCTCCCGGCCTCTCTGCGAACGAATTGGCTGCGAGGTGAACGGCGAGTTCACAGGCCAACGGATGTCGGGCCAGGCCGTGACCTTTCCGCTCACGACGCTGGCTCGTCTCGAGATAGGTTCTGTTGCGCGAGAGAACGTCGTCGCCGGAGTGATCGACATCGAGGGTTTCTTCCCGGAGCCACAGATCGAAGCCTTCGTGGGGTTGCCTTTCTTCGAGCGGATTCCCTTCACGATCGACGGTCCAAGGGGCACCTTGACGCTCGAGTCCGACAGCACGCTCACCGAACGTGAGGCCGTTGGACAGGCGTTTCCTATTCGGCTCGACCGTCATGGGCCAGCACTCGATGTGTTCGTGCGGATGATCATCGGCCCGGGAGAGCACGCCGCATCGGCCGAGATGCTCATGGATACTGGGAGCCCTGGGCTCACCCTTCATGCGCGATACGCGCAAACGCTCGGCATCGATCTCGAGGACGAGTCCATTCGCCGGCGCGAGGGTCAGGACGAGACGGGGCACACGTATGCCCGTTTCTTCACGACCCTCGATGCACCGATCGGTTTCGTCGACGCGCCGACTCTTCACCGCACTGGGCTTCGCACGATGTTCCAGGAGATCATCCACGACGGTTTGGTCGGCAATGAGTTCCTATCGTCCTTCGTGATCACCTACGATCTCCCACGTGAACGGGTGATCGTCATGGACCCTAACCACGGCTGAATCAGCGAAGGGAATCGTCGACGGCGATTTCGATATCGGGGAACGCGACGAGTCGAATCGAGTTTCCTCGCCGATAGGGCGTGATGCGGGCGTAGGTTCCAGACACGATGTCGGAGTGTACTTCGATGATTCGATCGATGAGGTTGACGACCCAATACTCGGGGATTCCGGCGCGCGCATAGAGGACCGCTTTGGC
This sequence comes from uncultured Sandaracinus sp., assembly GCA_964481145.1. Taxonomy (GTDB): domain Bacteria; phylum Myxococcota_A; class Polyangia; order Polyangiales; family Sandaracinaceae; genus Sandaracinus. Next base: position 174,828 of record CAYZTA010000001.1, on the reverse strand, counting down.
ACCACGGTCACGCTTGAGCGATGTGCGAGCGACCTCGATGACGAGGTAGGCCGTCGGATGAGCGTCGTCGTCATCACGGCGCTCGAGCACCGATGCATCTGGAAGCGGTTCGGAGTCGTTGCCGATGGCGAGCGCACCTTGACTACGGACGCGTGCGCGGGTGGCGAGCTTCGTGATCATAGCCGATCGCCGGGCGAAGGCCCTGGAATCCCATGGATGGCACGGATTTTCACGGCTCGATGACTCATGTTGAGCCGTTTTGCCCCCCTCGCGCGCCTCTTTCCATATGACCCACGCTCGACTCGCATTGTTCACGCTGTTTCTGCTTCCTGGCTGCTATCACGCATTTGACGCGCTCGAAGAGCTCGATGCGGGTTCACGCGGCGACGGAGGCTCAGCTCTCGAAGCCGGCCGCCCCGATGGCGGGGCTTTGGATGCAGATCGTTGCGAGGACGTTTGCGCAACCCCTCCGCCTGCAGAGTGCATTGAAGACGCGATCTTGCGGACTTATGCGGCGGTGGGCGCGTGCGCTGAGGGCGCCTGCACGTACGCCGCGAGCGACATGCCATGCATGTTCGGCTGCGCAGAAGGCCACTGCATCGCCGGTGAGCTCACGCTCGATGCCTATCTCAAAGCCTCCAACACCAACGAGGACGACTGGTTCGGCATTTCAGTCTCCCTCTCGGCCGACGGCTCCGTGCTCGCGGTGGGCGCGTTTCGGGAATCTTCGGCGGCCACCGGAATCAACGGCGACCAAAGCGACAACTCCGCGACACAAAGCGGCGCCGTCTACCTCTTCCGACGTGGTGCTGGCACCTGGACACAGGAG
>CAYZTA010000001.1:84804-173899 GCA_964481145.1 uncultured Sandaracinus sp. | reverse complement strand
CCGACGTGGTGCTGGCACCTGGACACAGGAGGCCTATCTCAAAGCCTCCAACACCGACGCGGTCGACAGGTTCGGCCGTTCAGTTTCCCTCTCGGCCGACGGCTCCGTACTCGCCGTGGGCGCACTTGGGGAGCGCTCGCCGACCACCGGAATCAACGGCGACCAAAGCGACAACTCCGCGATACAAAGCGGCGCCGTCTACCTCTTCCGACGTAGTGCTGGCACCTGGACACAGGAGGCCTATCTCAAAGCCTCCAACACCAACGAGGACGATTTCTTCGGCTCTTCAGTCTCCCTCTCGGCCGACGGATCCGTGCTCGCCGTGGGCGCACTTGGGGAAGGCTCGGCGGCCACCGGAATCAATGGCGACCAAAACAATAACTCCGCGGACCTTAGCGGCGCCGTCTACCTCTTCCGACGTGGTGCTGGCGACATCTGGGAACAGGAAGCCTATATCAAAGCCTCCAACACCGACACGTACGATTTCTTCGGCTCTTCAGTCTCCCTCTCGGCCGACGGATCCGTGCTCGCCGTGGGCGCACTTGGGGAAGGCTCGGCGGCCACCGGAATCAATGGCGACCAAAACGATAACTCCGCGACACAAAGCGGCGCCGTCTACCTCTTCCGACGTGGTGCTGGCACCTGGACACAGGAGGCCTATCTCAAAGCCTCCAACACCAACGCGAACGACAGGTTCGGCGGTTCGCTCTCCCTCTCGGCCGACGGCTCCGTGCTCGTCGTGGGCGTGCCTGATGAAGACTCAGCGACCACCGGGATCAATGGCGAACAAAGCGACAACTCCGCGACACAAAGCGGCGCCGTCTACGTCTATCGACATGACTGAGACCTACCAATCTTGTCGACACCCTCAAGACCACGCTCGATCGCGCCGACGCGATACAAGAGACAGCGCTCGCCGCGCTGCCCGCTGAGACACAGAACATCTACGAGTCAAAGGACCGAGGGCTGGGGCTTTGCGGACGGCGCGCCTGTGATGATGCGGTGCGCACGATGGCCCTCGATGATCTCCGAACGCGATGTCGTTCTGGCGTTCGAGGAGTTGAAGCGACGCAACGTACCGGCCAGGAGTGGACCACTCCCTTGCCATCGACCCCGCCGAGGCGTATACCTCAAATATCCCTCATCTAAGCGGGAAGGAGATTCCCCATGCGTCTCGAAGCCACTGTCCCCGACAGCCGAGGTTCTGCCGTCGTCGAGCTCGCGGACGAGCTCGGGCTCAGCCGGAGCCAGCTCATCGACGAGGCCTTGGCGTTATTCCTGAAGGCCGTGATCGAGGTTCGCCGAGGCCGCCGCCTGGTGACGCTCGACCCGAGCTCCTCGGCGCCTGCGTGCGAGATCGCGACGCCGACGCTGGCGGCGCTCGAGTGGACGCAGAACCCGCAGAAGCTGGAGCTGCCGCCCGAGACGCTTGCGAAGATGCAGGAGCTGATCGAGTCTCCGCCGCCTCCAAACCCGCGCTTGCGGGCCGCCGTCAAGCGCCACAACAGATGATCGAACCCGAGCCGCCACACACGGCGACGAGCATAGATCCCGCCGACACCAAGGCGGGCTTCTTTTCTGGCGTCCACGCGCTCGACGACTACTTCGCCCGCCACGCTGTTCCGAATGACAAGTCGGGTGTCAGCCGCGCGTACGTGCTCCGGCGAGGTGCGGAAGATAACGCAGCACTGCCATCGTTCCTTGGCTATTACACGCTGAGCATGGCGAACGCCGAGCCGTCACTCTTGGCGAAGGTGCTCGGGAAGAAGATGCCGAAGTTCCCGTTGCCGGTCGCGCTGATCGGCCGATTGGCAGTCGACCAACGAGCACGAGGTCAGAGATTTGGCGAGCGACTGCTCATCGACGCGCTTCGTCGGGTCGTTCACGTAGCCGCTGTCGTGGGCTGTACGGGGATCGTGGTCGATGCGAAGGACGCGGGCGCCGCCACGTTCTATGGCAACTACGGCTTCATCAACGTGAGCATCGACCCCGACCGCTGGCCGCAGAGAATGTTCATGCCGATCGAGTGGGCACGCGGATTCTTCGAACCTGAACCCATCTGAGGCATGGTTCATTCGCAAGAACTCCAGCACAGTGAAGGCGCGCAGCGAGGACGAACGCGAGCTCATGAGCCTCGCGGCGACGGTGCCTCATGACGATCGCGAGAACATCTTCGCCAAGGTCGAAGATCTCTCGCGCCCCCTGACGATCGAGTATTTGAAGGAGGTGGGGAGCGATCTCGCAGAAGAGGCCGAGGCGCTTCCGCTCGCAGAGCTGGGTCGGCGCATGGGCGTGGTGGGCGGAACGCGCGAGGCGCCGTTCCCGATCAATATGGGCCTGATGTTCTTCCACCCGGAGCCATGGCGTTTCTTCCCGGTCACGCAGATTGACGTGGTCTGGTTCCCGGAAGGGCGCGGCGGCGATCGCTTCTACGAGAAAGAGTTCCGCGGGCCGCTACACGAGATGCTGCGCGAGGCGCTCGGCGAGCTCCTCAAGGAGCTCGAGCTGACCGAGGACCGCGGGACCGGTGTGCCGAAGATCGTGTCGAGAAATTCAGTCGGCTACATTGAAGTGCATCGGCAGGCGCGCCAAATGAACATCAAGGGACGTCCGTTCAACGCGGTGTACGGCATCGAGTCACACGGGGGTCAGTTACCCAAGCGCCACGGGCTCTCCGCCCAATCCCTCCCACACCTTCGCGAAATCACTCGGCACAGGGGACTCCAGCACCAGCTCGCCCTTCGACGCCATCTTCGGCAATGACAAGCACGCACAGTGCAGCATCACGCGGCGCGCGGTGATCACTCGGCCGTCGGACAGCACCACACGCGGCGGACCGCCGTACATGCGATCACCCAAGATCGGAAATCCCGCCGCAGATGCATGAACACGCAACTGATGGGTACGGCCCGTCTCGGGAAAGAGCGCGAGGAGAGAACATCCACTCGCGCTCGAACGACGCTCGAAACTCGAGCGCGCTTCTTGCGCACGCGCTCCGCGCATTCCTTCCGCGAGTACGATTCTACGAGTCGCATCGCGAGGATCGATCGCAAGGATGGACTCCCATCGTCCTCTCTCGTCCAAAGGCACCCCGAACGTCAGCGCGAGATACATCCGGCGATAACGCCCCTCTCGGCGTGCGCTCATGGTCGCTTGGATCGCACGGTCGGTCTTGGCAAACGTGACGAGCCCCGTCACATCGCGATCGAGCCTCGATGTCGCATGCATTCGCGGCGCCTTCGGGTCGAAGCGACGTGCAAGGGTGGCGAGACATCGCGTTTTCGAATCGGGAGCCGTCGTCGGAAGCCCAGGCGGCTTGATGAGCACGAGCAAATCCTCGTCCTCGTATGCAACGCCCACTTCGGGCGCAGTCGTTTCAGGGTCGTGCCGTCGCATCCGAAGCGCTCATCGAAGAGTTGGCGCTGCCTTGCGCGCGCTCGAGAATCCTCACCGTTCCAGCGTCGCCATCGATCTCGATGCGATCCCCCGTCGCGATCAAACGCGTCGCATTCCGCACGTTCACCACGGCGGGCACGCCATACTCTCGCGCCACCACACTCGCGTGCGAGAGCGGGCCGCCGAGCTCTGCCACGATGGCCGCGGCCGTAAGGAAGAGCGGCGTCCATCCCACGTCGGCTTGCTGCACCACCAACACTTCATGCGGCGCAATCTCCGGCACCTGACTGGAATCATCGAGCACCCGCGCGATCCCCGAAACGAGGCCTGTCGAAGCGCCGAGCCCCCGCAGCAAATCATCCGTCTGCGATGCACGCGCCGACTCCTTCTCGGGGGGCGGAGGAAAACCGATGAACGTATCGGGCGGCGCTGGCAGCACGCGATCGCGCTCGTACTGCAAACGGCGACGCCGTATCAGCACCGACACCGGGCCCACATCACCTTTGAGGACGGCGTGCAGCTCTTCCGCCGTCAAAAAGAACGCGCCCCCTTCCCCACACCCCGGCTCCATCGCCGCGAGTCGTCGTGACGCATCGAGCACGACCTCACGATAAAGCCCGAGCACGGTCACCACGTGTCCTCGCAGATGCTCGCGTAGACGCATCAAGCTCTGCACCAGCCCGAGCAATCGCCGCACCCCGAATCGCAGCGGCGCGGGGCTCATGCGTTCGAGCTCCGCTTGGGCGCGGCTTCGAAGCTCGAACTGGCGCAGCTCCAGATCCGCGACATCGCCATGATCATCAGACATCAAATGCAAGCGAAGCGTCGTGAACGGCAGCGTCGGATCTTCACGCCAACGCGGCTCGGCGATCTCCGCTTCTCGAGCGCCACGCGAGCCATAGCGTTCGAAGAAGTCATCGAGCGCGCGACGGGTGGGCCCTTCGGGGATCGATCGAAGCTGCAGCTCGCTCGGAGGCGTTCCGAGGAGATGGTCCCGTGCCCGCAAGTCTCCCCGCGCGATCTGCGAGATGCGATAGAGCAGGAGTCCTGGTGCGGCGCTGTCCACATCGGCCAGACCACTCAAGAGCTCACGAAGAAGAGGCTCGGCTCGCTGTCCGGCGATCGCAGAAACGAATCCGCGGAGCGCAACGACCGTCGCGAGGAGCTTGCCGTAGACATCGAGGAGCATCTCGCCCGTCGGGTCGAGCAGACGTTCGACGTCGCCGAGCACACGATGCAGCGCTGTCGCCGAAAGCACCCGAAAATCGAAGCTGTCGATGCGCACACGCTCGGCTTCGAACCATCGCTCGAAGCTCTGAACGCGTTCGTCGAGGTGGGCTTGCTCGCGCACGTATCGCGTGATCGTGAGCGGAAGACGTGCGAGAAAAGCCGTCGAGCTCCGGTGCTCGATCTCGTGCTCGAGCGTGTCGGCTTCTCCTCCACCTCCGAGCGAAAGCAACACGCGCGGCCGGAGATAAGGCACCTGCGACGCAATCGCCATGAACTCACTCATGTTCAAATAGATGCGACCGCGAAAATGACCCACCAATTCGGCATCGGCCGGCACACTGCATCCGAGAGCACCAAATGCACGACGAAAGCCACGATCGCTGAATGCGCTCAGCACCGACCACGTGAAGGGGGTCACGACCCCAGGCAAGGCCTCCCCCACGTTGACATTGGACCACACGATGCGCGCACGATCCGAGTGGCGAGTTCGTCGCGATGAACCGCGTCGCGGGGGGAACGCAAGGGCTGTCACGGAGCGCGCTTGGAGCACATAAATATTCCTGCCTGCGATGGCCCATTCGATGTCGCGCGCATCACCGAAATGATCTTCGATACGAAGGCTCATGTCGATGAGGCGTTCGAGGAGCTCGTCAGGGAGCGCCTGGCGCCGGCGATCCGCGTCACGCACCTCGGTCTCGATCACGCCTCGTTCTGAATCCCAAACGAGCGCGCGCTCCTTCTGTCCAATCACGCGATCTCGCACCCAACCGCTCGCCTTGTCGACGCGATACGTATCGGGAGACACGCTGCCGTCGACCACGGTCTTTCCGAGCCCATAAGACGCGTTGATCACCATTTCACTGGGATCGGCCGAGAGCGGATTCACAGTGAACGAAACCCCTGCGATCTCCGCGGGCACGAGCGCCTGCAAGATCACTCCCATTCCGAAGCCATCGGAAGAAGCGTTCACCCACGACGCACCGAGCGAACGCATGTACGCGATGACACGCGGATCGAAGGAGCTGGCCCACACCCTCCGAAGCGCGTCTTCGAGCCCCGCATCATCCACGGCACCAAGGATCGTATCGAAGAGCCCCGCTGCAGAGCGCGCGTGCTCGTCTTCACGAAGCGACGAAGAACGCACCGCGATTGCTTTTGCGCCTTCACTCCGCAGCTCGGCGAACGCTTGACGCACCTCGCCCATCACTCCGGGAGGAATCGGAGCTCGATGGAGCTTCTCACGAATCTCGATGAGACGTTCGGGTGTGACATCCCGCGCGGGCGCTGCGAGAAGCGACGCAGGTTGTTCATCGGGGGCAAGTGCGGCGCGCAGAAACTCGACTTCGACTTCCGATGCGATGGCGAACGCTGCGGGCACCGGAAACCCACCTCGCGCCAGCGTTGCAAGATTTTTCGCTTTCCCTCCGAAAACAGGCGTGCGGCGGGGCACCAGCGACTCGATACGCTTGACGTAAGGTCCCATGGGGGCGCGGAGTGTAGCGCGGGATCCCACGCGGCGCGCCCCTCGGAATCGGAGGGTTCACCTCCGGCCTTTGTATCCCATCATGCCCTGGACTGCGCTCTCGCTCGCCTCGGCGACTTCGTGCTCCTCACGCACATGATCCGCACAATCTTCGCAGATCTTCTTCGTCTTTCCGTCCACTTTCACGGCTTGGAGCTCGTCGACTTCTTCTCCACACGACTTACAAACCGGCATCGAATCCTCCGTTTCACTCGAAATCCCTGGAAGGATACGCCTCCATGGGGGATTCGAATAGGGAGCCCTCGACACCCGGAATGACCAGCGCTAGAAGCGCGAGCGATGTGCGGCGTCGTCGGGATCTGGGGTGCTCCTCAAGCGTCCAATTTGGCCTATCTCGGATTGCATGCGTTGCAGCATCGAGGCCAAGAGAGCGCGGGGATCGTGAGCTCGGACGGGGGCCGTCTCTTCGCGCATAAATCCGTGGGCCTCGTTCAGGACGCCTTTTCACCGGACGTCATCGACGAACTGCCGGGCGATCGCGCCATTGGCCATGTGCGTTACTCGACCGCCGGAGGCGGGGGCATCAAAAACGCGCAGCCCATCGCGGTCGATTACGCGTTGGGTTCGATTGCGGTCGGCCACAACGGGAATTTCACGAATTTCGAAGAGGTTCGCGAGCGTCTCGAAGATGCGGGGTCGATTTTCGCGACATCGAGCGACACCGAAGTCCTCGTTCATCTCATCGCGCGCAGCCGCGAACCCACCACCGTCGCACGGATTGCGGACGCCTTACGGCAGATGCAGGGCGCCTATTCAATCGTTTTTCTGAGCACGGACGAGCTCGTTGCCGTGCGTGATCCGCACGGTTTTCGTCCGCTTTGTCTCGGCAAGCTGAGCGGCGTACCCAACCAGGGAGCCGTGTTTGCGAGCGAGCCCGCGGCGTTCGAGCTGATCGGCGCCGAGTACGTACGCGACGTCGAGCCTGGTGAGATGATCATCGCCGATCGCGATGGCATCCGTTCGATCCGGCCGTTCGAAGAGCGCGCCAAGCGCATGTGTATCTTCGAGTATGTCTATTTCGCGCGCCCCGATTCGGTGCTGAATGGCATCAGCGTGTACGAGACCCGCAAACGTCTTGGACAGACCCTCGCGGAGGAGTGCCCCGCCGACGTGGATGTCGTGATTCCCGTGCCCGACAGCGGAACGTCGGCTGCGCTCGGATACGCGGGAAAGCTGGGTCTGCCCTTCGAGCTTGGCCTCATTCGCAGCCATTACGTCGGACGCACCTTCATCGAGCCGACGCAATCGATCCGCCATTTCGGCGTGAAGCTCAAATTGAGCCCCGTGCGCGCAGTTCTTCAGGGAAAACGTGTGGCGGTCATCGACGATTCGATCGTGCGCGGCACGACGAGCCGCAAGATCGTCAAGATGTTGCGCGACGCAGGGGCGACGGAAGTTCATCTCCGAATCAGCTCCCCTCCCACACGCTGGCCGTGTTTTTACGGTATCGACACGCCCTCACGGGGCGAGCTCATCGCGGCGAGCCATAGCCCCGCGGAGATCGCGCGATACGTCACGAGCGACACCGTCGAGTATCTCTCGATCAAAGGCCTTCACCGAGCCGTCCGCGGCGAGCTGGACGACGACGCTGGGTTCTGCGACGCCTGTTTCAGCGGCGACTATCCAGTCCCCTTCGCGCACGAACAGGCGAGCAAAGCCAAACGCGCCCTGCCACTCGCCAGCATCTGACCCGCCAGGTAGAGTGCGCTTCATGCGCCGACCGGCTCGAACCTTCATTTTCGGACTCACGATCGCTTCACTCTTCGGCTGCGGGGGTGGCGCGGCCAATGCGGGGGAAACGACCCCATCCACCGCACAAGGTCCCGCCCCCTGTCCAACCCAGAACGAAGTCAGGCTCGGCTCCATCTGTTGGAATCCGACGGGCAGCCGATGGCACGTCACGGCGCTCGCTCCTGGCGGCGAATACGCATTCGATGTGGAGCTCTTGCCCGCCAACCGACTGCGCTCGACCGATCATCCCATGGCGACCGGCGCGACCGACGAATGGTTCGTCGACGGCAATACTTTGCGGATTTTTCTTCAAAATCGGTATGTCGAATACCGTACCGACATCTCGAACGGAACGGTCATCGTCGGAGAAGCTCAAAACGTTCGGGGCGACTCGTGGACTTGGCGAGGCGATCGGATGCAAGTCGGTCCTGGATGTCAACCGGGAGACGTGTCTCTTTCCGAGACGTGCTTTGCGCTCATCGGAACGCAGTGGCTCCTGCGCAGCCCTTCGGGCGAACGCGTGATTCACTTCGAAGCCGAGGGCGTGTTGTTGACGGACTCGAGCGCCGCCGATGCGTCGAATCGTTGGTCCCAGGAGGGCCAACGACTCCGCTTCACCTTGGATGGTGTCGAGCACACGGCGGAAATCCAAAGCGCAGAGCGCCTCGAAGGCGCCGCAGGCTCGGCGCAGTGGGCGGCGGAAATCGTTCCGCTGTATCCCCCGCCGATGCATTGACCCTTCAGTTCATCTCGTCCTCTCGCGCCTCCACCTCACCACGAAGCACTTGAATGAGGCCGTGCACTTCATTGGCGACTTCGACCTCAGGCCGCGTCCCCAAGAACCGAGTCAGATATTCGACGGCAGCGGCGCGTTCTCCCCGCGCGTAGTGACACAGCCCCAACAGATAAAGCGCATCCGCGTCGTCGCTGTTCTTCGTGAGGAGCTGGCGAGCGACGCGAATGGCTTCGCCATGACGCCCGAGCATCCGGAGAGAGTGACCCAGCTGCACCATGGCACCGAGGTACTCGGGAGCGAGCTCGAGCGCTTTGAGCGACGCCTTCATCGCTTTGTCGAAGTTGCCCTTGTCGAAATGCGCGCTGCCCAAAAAGAAATAAGCGTACTCATTGCGCGGATCCTCTTCGATGACCTGCTCGAGCGCGGCAATGGCTGCCTCGCGTTCCCCATCCCGCAAGAGCTCCGCTCCTTCTTGCGCCGCATCCCATTTGGCCTCGCCGCTCATATCCTTTTCATGCCCGCTCATCATCACCCGTCCGCTCCTCATCCAACGTGCCATACTCGCGTGCATCTGGCACGGGCCGGGAAGTTCGGAGCGCTCCCATGATCGTTATCCTCCCTTGCTACAACGAAGAAAACCGTCTGACTCCATGGGGGATTTCACGGCTCATCGCCGACCCTCGAGTGGACGTGATTCTCGTCGACGACGGCTCTTCAGACGGAACCCGCGCACTCCTCGAAAGACTCGAGACGAACGCCCCCGATCGCATCACGGCGCTTGCGATGCCGAACAACGCGGGCAAGGCCGAAGCCATTCGCACCGCCATGCATATCGCGTTCGAGCGCATCGATCGGGGACAAACGAAGGACGACATCGTTGGCTACTTGGATGCGGATTTCGCGACGCCGCCCGAAGAGCTCTCGCGCATGCTCGACGCACTCATCGCACGCGACGCGAAAGTCGCGTTCGGTTCACGAGTCGCCCGCTTGGGCGCACAGGTCAAACGCAATCCAGCACGTCACTATCTTGGTCGCATCTTCGCCACCACCGCTTCTCTCGTGCTCGCCATGGATATTTACGACACACAATGCGGGGCCAAGCTCTTCAGAGACACCCCCGTGCTCCGCGCCGCCATGTCAAAACCATTTCGCTCGCGGTGGGTATTCGATGTCGAATTGCTGGGCCGCTTGACGACTGGCACGCAAGACGTGACTCCCCTCTCCCTCACTGATTTTCTCGAGATACCGCTCGAGAGTTGGGAAGATGTTCGCGGGAGCAAGCTCGGCATCCTGGGAGCTCTTCACGGCGGAATGGACCTCCTGCGCCTCGGGGCACGGGTCAAATCTCGCGGACGAAGAGAGTTCTTCCCTCGTTAAACTCACTCAACGCTCGGATGCCTGCAAGAACACGCTCAATCTGCGGAGTCCCTCGCTCGTCGAGACGGGGGCTTCGTAGCCCAAATCGCGGCGCGCAGCGCTGAGATCGAACCAGTGTGCAGTCGCCAATTGCTCAGCCACGAACCGCGTCATCGGTGGCTCTTCGGTTCTTCCAAGCGAGTGGTATGCAAGCTCGAAAAGGGCGCCGACCGCCCATGCGAAACGCGCATCGACTGCACGACGAACGGAAGGCAGCTTGGCCGCGTCGAGGATTCCGTTGATGAGATCGCGCATCGGCATGGGTTCTCCCTGCGCAATGAAATACGCCCGACCTGCACACGCCGCCCCCGGCTCCAAGCGCTCCCAAGCGCAAAGATGCGCATGCACGGCGCTGTCGATGTATGTCGCGTCCACTTTCGCGATTCCACCGCCGACGAGCACGAGGCGCCCGCGACGCGCGCGCTCGATGATGCGCGGAACGAGATGGGGGTCTCCCGGACCCCACACGAGATGTGGACGCAACGCGACCGTCGAGAACCTCAGCCCATTTTCGGCGAGCACCATTTTCTCGGCGATCGCCTTGGTCTTCGGATATGCGGTTCGATACCGCACCGCATAGGCCGCGCGTTCATCGATGCCCTCGATGTCATGTCCTCCATGAACGACACTCGGGGTGCTGGTAAACACGAGCTTGCGCACGCCTTGGGTCCGCGCAGCGGCAAGCACGTGTTCCGTTCCGAGCACGTTGCTTCGGTAATAGTCCGTAAAGGAACCCCACACTCCAGCCTTCGCCGCCACGTGAAATATCGTCGTCACGCCTTCGGACGCGCGCAGGACGAGCTCACGATCTTCGAGGCGTCCTTTGAAAATGCGCAGTTTGCCCTGACGCTCCAGCGCCTCGAGATGTGGATAAAAACCGCGTTGAAGCGTGTGCACGACCACACCACGCTCGATCAACGACGTCACGATTCCACCCGCGACGAATCCCCCCGCGCCCGTCACGAGAACCCGCTCGCTCATGACGTTCGGCTCATTGTCTGCGGATGCTTGGCCAACATCTGACTCGCCCAAACCGCGAGCTCTTCGCGCCGTATTTTCGCGTTGTGACGAATGTCGACAGGGAAGCGTTCACGCAAAAGAAAATGTGAAATCACCCGGGTATGAGCGAACCTCGCACCCACCTCACGCATGGCATCGATGAGTCGCGTTCGTTCACCACGGTCACGACGCCACTGCCACGGTTCGATGCAGATCACAGGAATCGTTCGACCATTCATGCGCGCTCCCACCAGCGCGCTTCGCTTCACGTCGGGATGTGCGTTGAACGGGCCTTCGCATGGAATCGTGAAGAGCGTCGTGCCGTCGTCGAGGACGACGCGATGAGATTTGCGCCCACAAAACCAAATCCGCTCTCGTTCATCGATGAAGCCGAGATCCCCCATCCGATGGAGGGTGCCCTTGGGGCTTCGAATCTTCGAGAGCACATCGTGGTCCAACGAAGCGACGTACGATTCGGTCACCTGACGGCCGGAGACGACAATCTCTCCCACCTCACCTCTCGGAACGAGGAGCTCATCGCTCCATTCGAGGATCGGATCATCGTCGATGCGAATCACGGAGACATCGATCGACGAAACGGCTTTGCCGACGCACACGCCCTCCCCTCGCTCCGTTCGAGCACGTGTCTCGCGGAGCACCTCGTCATGCGAGATCGTGGCCACTGGAAGCGCTTCCGTCGCGCCGTAGGGCGTATGAATGCGCGCGTCTTCCGGCAAAAGTCTCGCGAATTCTCGAAGGATTCTCGGCGAAACGGGTGCGCCGGCGGAGATCACCCGCTTCAGGGTGGGGAAATGCATTCCCCGAGGGGCGGCCCATCGCGCCACTGTATCGAGGAGCGCGGGGGAACCAAACATGTTCGTCACACCGAAGCCGAAGATGGCTTCCGCGATGCGCTCCGGGTTGACCTCGGCGGGCCGGGTCGGGTCCATGTCGGGTACGACCGTCACCATCCCGAGCGCCGCGTCGAAGAGCGCAAACATGGGGAACGTCGGCAGATCGATCTCTCGATCTCGAAACTCGTAGAGTGAGCGAATCGCCTCGACTTGCGCGGTGAACGTCGAATAGCGATAGACCGCGCCCTTCGGCGGCCCGGTCGAGCCCGACGTAAACAAAATCGCGGCGAGGTCGTGCGGCTCGACGTGCGCCATCGCGTGCGAACGTGTGCGCTCACCGCGCTCCTTCACGTCATCGATGCTGTATGCGTGTCGCGCGCGGAACGCGAGAGGGCGCGCCCAGCGCGGCGCCACATTCACGACGATGTCGAGCGTATCCTTGGCCCATCCGAGCGCTGCGCGCGCGGCGTGGGCTTTGGGAATCCCGATGAACGCGCGCGGTTCGGCGCGGGCAAGACAAGCGCCCAAATGAGGAAGACCCATCCCCGGATCCACCATGACGAGCGGCGCCCCCGATTTGAAGAGCGCGAAGACGAGCGCAAACAGATCGAGCGAGGGCGGCACCATGAGCACGGTGCGGACCCCCGGACCCACCCCAATGTCGCGAAGCCCTCGTGCGAGCCGATCGCTCTCTTCATCGAGCTGCTTGTACGTCCAATGGACGTACTTCGGTCGTCCGCGCATATCGCGGCCCGCAGGTGCAAAGATGGCGGGCTGATACGGCCTTTCCCCTGCCACGCGCGTCAGATGGTGAGCGATGTTGGCGTGACTCATGACGGCCGAGGAGCGTCGAGGAAGCGCTTGACGATGGGCACCATCACCTCGTGCATGTCCTCGAGAACGTAGTGCCCTGCCGCTTCGAATCGATGCACTTCGGCTTGCGGCAATCGACGTTCCCACTCGGAGAGGAAATGGTGATCGAACACGAAATCGCGCATGCCCCACATGATCAAGGCGGGCGTGCTCGCGAATCGATTCAAGTGATCGGCGATCTCGCTGATCACGGGATATGCGCGATCGCGAGGAGAAAGAGGGATGTCTTGGACGAAACGCAGCGTCGCGATCCGTGAAGACCAGTCTGAATAGGGCGCGAGATAGGCACGCTCGAGCGCAGGGCTCATCGGACGTCGCGTCACGCACGTCTTGGCCGCTCCCCGCGCAAACGCATTGCCCCCACGAACCAAGAGCGCTCCCAGACGCGTGCGCGTCAACGCAAGCGCCAACGGGAACGATTTGCCCTGGGGCAAATGAAATGCTGCCGTATTCGAGATGATGAGCCTTTTGACTTTCGAAGCATGCCGGATCGCCCACCCCATCCCGATGGCTCCGCCCCAATCGTGCACCGCGAGCGTGACGTTCTCGACGCCGAGGTGCGCCAAAAGACGCTCGAGATCATCGATGCGTGATTGGAGAGTGTAGTCGTAGTCGTGCTCTGAAGGTTTGTCCGACAATCCCATGCCGACATGATCGAGAACGATGCATCGATGGCGGTCGCGCAAACCAAAGACGAGCTCTCTCCAATAAATCGACCACGAAGGATTGCCGTGCACCATGATGATCGGCTCGCCATCACGCGGCCCTTCATCGAGATAGTGCATTCGAATCCCGCCCCCACGATCGAAGTAAAATCCCTCGAAGGCCCAGTGCTCGTTTCCTTTTTCCATCACCAAACGATCTCGCCCATCGCGCAGTTGAGCCCACTCCCGATTCCCATGAGCCCCACGCGCATTCCTCGACGCAGCCGACCCAGCTCTTCTGCTTTCGAGAGCACGATGGGCACCGAAGCCGGTCCCATGTTGCCGTGCTCTCGGTAAATCGCATGCACTTTGGGAAGAGCAATCCCAATCTGCTGGGAGAGACGCTCGGTATGCTGACGACTCACTTGATGCATGACGACTTCATCGAGCGCCTCGGGGGACCAACCAAGCGTCGAACGCGCGAGTTCGAACGTTTGTTGCGCGAGCTCGAGCCCAGCGGTCAAGAGCCGCTGCGCGTCGGTGACCATGCGATCATTTTGGCCGCGACAGAGATGGTTGTGATCCGTCGCGGCCAGCGCCACCGATCCACGAAAGACATGGCCCTGGGGAGCCAGATCGCGATGCGCCAGAAGCATCGCCGCCGCGCCCGAGCCAAGGGTGAGTGTCGCAAACTCTTCGAGGAGCGCACGCGCATCACCGCTCGCGTTGAGGCGTTCGATCGTTCGCTCGACCGCGAAGCGACTGCCCTCGCCGTCCACCACGAGCCCATAATCGATGGCGCCTCGTTCGATCATCGCCGCCACGATCTCCATCCCGTCGAGGAAACCGAGACATGCGTTGCCCAGATCGAAATTTCGGCAGCTCTTCGTCAAACGAAGCGCGCGATGGACGAGCGATGCAACCGAAGGCTCGACGAAATCGCGGCACACCGACGTGCTCACGAGCACGCCGACACGCTCGCGATCGATCCCCGACATCCGAAGCGCCTTTTCGGCTGCCATGGTCGCCGCCTCGCTCGGCTGCATGCCTGGCTCCCAAAATCGCCGCTCTTCGACCCCGGAAAGGGACGCAATCATGCCGGGCGCAATGCCGAGCCTTTTCAAAAGAGGCGCAAGGCGGTCCTCCAGATCACGCGATGAAACGCGATGTGGAGCATCGACATGGGCGACGCTCGCGACGGAAACGGAGGAGAAAATCATCAGAGGAGGGACGGGGTGTAGCTCATCCCCGGACGAAATGCCCGCGGATGGTGGCTCATCCACGTGCGAACGCCTGTGGCTGAAATGCGAGAAGGCCTTCGGCCAGCGCGCGCAGGGTCGGTTCCGCAAAACCCTCGGGCAAAACGCCCGGAGCCGACGTCGCGATTCGATATGCGCCCTCGATCGCCGAGACGAGCCCCGCGGCGATGAAGCGCGAATGGCGTACGTCCCGCCCCTCGTTCTCCAAGGTTTCGATCACGAGCGCCTCGATCGCATCGAGTTGTCCGCCGATGGCGCGCGAATACACCTCTCTGACCTCCGGCTGATGCCCAGCCTCCGCTCCAATGGCCGCCCAACTGCGAACCGCGAAAGGATCGGCATCCTCTCCCATGGCCACATGGGCATCGAGAAACGCAAACAGCCGAGCCCGTGGGCGATCGCCCACGGAAGCCGCCCGCCGTTCGAACCGATCCGACACGGATTTCGTCATTTTTTGGACGAGCTCCAGCAGGATCTCCTGTCGCGTCCCGAAATAGTAATGAATCAACCCCGGCGCGAGATGGGCGGCTTTCGCAATCTCGGTCGTCGTGGCTTGAGCCCAACCTCGTTCGGCAAGGACTCGAAGGAGTGCGGACGTGATTTGCTCTCGTCGGGCGGCGCTGACGGCAGGTCTGGGCATGGGATGGTTGCTCAACCAACCAAACCTCGTCCCATCCGCCATGTCAAGCTCGCGTCTTTTTTGCGCTGAGCCCGTCTCATCCGTAGCGTCCGTGCCCTATGCACATCGCCGAAATGCGCGAGCCGACGCTCGCCGAGATGATCGAGGGCGTGCCGCTCAGCATCGTGTTCGCCGAATCGGAGTCCATCGAAGCGCTCCGCAGCTGCGGAGCAGGGCCGCTCGTGCTGGAGCCGCCGTTCCACATGTCGGATGAAGATGCGTACCTCGTCCTCCCGGACGACATCGGTCTCGAGTTTCCGCTCATGTTCCGCGACGGAGATCTCGATCTCCTCGAGGAGGCGATGCGCGATGGCCTCCTCGCGATCGGCTCGATCGCCAAGCAAGGACGCGCAAAGATCGTGCTTTCGGTCGAGCACTCTGCGCGTCCCTCCGAGCTGCTCGCAACGCTCCCTTTCACGGAAACGGTGGGTGTTGGACGTGGCATCGATCCTCTGCCGATTCTGAATGGCTTGGCCCACGTGCAATGCACGGTGGCCAGTCGCTTCATCGACGAAAAGGGCCTCGAGACGATGCTCGAAAAGCGCGAGTACGCTGGTATTTCATGGCGTATCGACAAAGAAAACACTCATTTACAGCATGTCGACCCGACCTACGTATGGTCGAAGCGACAGCCCGATGGACGCATCGGAATCGAATGCGCTCTGTTCTCTGAGTACGAAGAGCTCGTCCTGGTGTTGCGACCCGTGGCGCTGGCACCCCTCGATCGACTTCGACTCGTCGAGGCATCCCCGCGCTCTATCTAATGGATCGCGATGTAATTGGGGAACGTACGCCTCGCTGAGGCAATGAAGCGCTGCATGCTTGGCGTGGGCCAAGGCTTGCACCAAGCCTTGCTGCGCTTCACACGGAGAGTCGAATGGCCCAAAAGAACCAACCGACAACCAGCGCACAGAAAGACGATGACGTCCTGCGTGGAGAAGTCGTCGACGCTGAATCCGATGAGATGCCGGCTGAAATCGACGAAGAGCCGGCTCCTTCGGAGATTGTGGACGCCGAGATCGCCAACGACATCGACCTCTCCGCGCCGCTGCCGACGACACGCAAGGCCGAAAGCGGAGCGCTTACGACGCTCGATCCGATGCAGGCCTACATGCGCGATGTGCAGCGCTATGCCCTGCTCACCCCCGAACAAACCCATGAGCTCGCGGTAAAATATGTCGAAACGGGCGACGTGGAGGCCGCGCGCAAGCTCGTCACCTCCAATCTGCGGCTCGTGGTGAAGATCGCATACGACTATCGGCGCGCTTACCGCAACATCCTCGACCTCGTCCAAGAGGGAAACATCGGGCTGATGCAGGCCGTCAAGAAGTACGACCCCTACCGCGGGGTCAAGCTGTCCTCGTACGCGGCGTGGTGGATCCGCGCATACATCTTGCGTTTCATCCTCAACAACTGGCGGATGGTCAAGCTCGGGACGACGCAGGCGCAGCGCAAGCTCTTCTTCAATTTGAAGAAAGAAAAAGCGCGTCTGTCCGCCATGGGCATCGATCCGACTCCAGAAGCCATCGCGCAGCGCCTCTCGGTGCCCACCGAAGAAGTGGTTCACATGGAGCGCCGCCTGGGGATGGGCGAGCTCTCACTCGATGCCCCCATCGGGCAAGGAGATGGGCGTCCCACCGCACGAGTGGATGCGATGGCGGCGAGCGATCAACCTGCCGACGAGCAGCTCGCGATGGCGGAAGTGGGCGAAATCCTGAGCGAGAAAATTCACGAGTTCGGCGCCACCCTGAAGGGAAAAGAAGACATCATCTTCCGCGAGCGGCTCATGTCGGAAGAGCCCAAGACGCTGCAGGAGTTGGGCGATCAATTCGGCGTCAGCCGCGAGCGTGTTCGTCAAATCGAAAAGCGTCTGCAAGGAAAAATCCGCACCTATCTCGAACAGCATGTCGATAGCTCGGCGCTCCGATGAGCGCCGAAAACAAAACAGAGAATCCGCAACGGCACGGTCGCTTGTCCGTCGTGGCCACGCCCATCGGAAATCTCGAGGACATCACCTTGCGGGCACTCCGGACTTTACGTGAGGCGGACCTCATCCTCGCAGAAGACACGCGGCGCACGATGGGCTTGTGTCGTCACCATGGGGTGGGGACACCGCTCCACTCGTTTCACGCACATACGCCGCGGTCCAAGATCGCAGGGCTCATCGAGAAGGTGCGTGAAGGGGCGCACGTGGCGATCGTCAGCGACGCGGGGACTCCGCTCATCAGCGATCCTGGAGCCGAGTTGGTTCGCGCTGTGATCGACGCGGAGCTCGAGGTCCAAGTGATCCCTGGAGCGAACGCGCCCATCACCGCGCTCGTCGCGAGCGGGCTTCTTTCCCATCGCTTCGAGTTCATCGGTTTCCTACCGCGAAGTGGAGGACGTCGGACACGCGCATTGGAGGAGCTCCGACGTGCACGCGGGGCGGTGGTTCTCTTCGAGGCACCGAATCGAATCGGTGCCACGCTCCGCGACCTCGCGACGACTCTCGGTGAGCTCAGACAAGCGGCTGTCTGTCGTGAGCTCACGAAGCTCCACGAGGAGATCGCTCGCGGCTCTCTCTCAGAACTTGCCGTTCGGTTCGCCGAAGGCACCCTTGGCGAAATCACGCTCGTGATCGGCGCACCCGATGTGCCCGAAGAAGACGAAATCGAACCGACGCCGGATGAAGAAATCGTCTCTTGGCTCGAGCTCGAAGGTCTTGGGACGCGCGACGCGGCGACCCGACTTTCGGAGCGCCACAACATCGGACGAAAAGAAGCGTATCAGCGCGTTCTCGAAATCAGCGCTCAACGCAAACAATAGACGCCCGGCTCACCGCAACGGCGCGGCGTCCGCATCACGTCTCGATGAGACACCCTCTCTCTGATTCGGACCTTCATACAAAACGCGGCCTGCATCCCATCCACTTGTGTACACGCGCAACCATACGTCCCCGCCTCGATATTCGATCCACTCGGTTCCGCGGTTCGACTCGAAGAGCGGGATCACCACCGAAGTGCCATCTCGCTGTAGGAGCCACGGCTGAGCCGTACGGTCGAGCACGAACCCATCACGGCTGTCCTCGGTCGAATAATGTCCAAGTTGGTCCCGTGGAGGTGGAGTGTCCCGCTCTATCTCCACGATCACTGCGACTTCATCTCCTGTACTCGCTTCTTCCGGTTTGACTGTCTCACCTGCATCACCACACGCAGAAGCACCAAGCCATCCAATGATCGCAATCATCTCGATCCGTCGCATGTTCATCTTCAGCCCTCGACCGACATGTACGCATTTGCGCCGGGCCTCCTTCCCTCCAGCCCTCCTTGCCGGACGCTCCGCACGCTCTCAGCGTGAGAAATAGATGACTTCAGGTGGCGCGAACGAGAGGCTCATCCAATCGGCGCCGAACTCCACTCCACCCGAAATCAGCACTCCTGAGTCGACGAGCGGGCTCGATGAATGCCAAAAGCGCCCGTGCTCGAACTGCACGCCCGTCTCTGCGCGCTCGGCAGCTCCGGATGAATCGACGCCTCCCGTGAAGAGCTCGGTCGCCCTCGTGGTGTTCCACGCGAGCGACGCGATTCCACCCGAGAGGAGCACCCGATCATCGTCGAGCGTCGCCACGGCTCCAAACGCGTGAGGGTGAGCCGTCGTCACCCCCGTCGCGAGCCCCGTGCTCGTATCCACCGTAAAGCTCCGTGACCCATCGAAGTCGCACGACTCAATCACATCCACGGCTTCAGAAAAGACCGGCGTCAAGTCGCCTATCCCACAGAGGGCGCCATACCACCCCGAAACCAGGATGTGCGTGTCGTCGCCGATGGTGGCGACCAGTGGAGACAACAACCCCCATTCGGGATGAGATGCAGGGGTGTCCTCGTGCTGCCTTGGAAAAAGAGAGGGCGGCTCGGTGGCAGGTCTGGACGCGCCGTTTGGATCGCTTTCGCCCTGCGTCCAAATTTCCGCGAGATCGGCGTCGCTCCGCGCCGCCACACCGCCAAAAATCCAGATGCCCTCTGCGGCTCTTCTCTCGATCGAAACCGACGCCGCCATCAGGCGGCCCACCGACAACGCATTCCCTTCGGTCTCGAGCACACCATAACCACCTGCACGCTCGGGATCGAAGATCGCGTACGTCGTGAGGGCACTTGGATCCCCCTGACCACCCGCGATCAGCACACGTTGCGTCCCGGGAACGAGCGCTGCGGTCGCAAACACCCGCGCTCGGTCGAGCCGTCCCGGCGCGTCTGGCGCGTCCGCCGAGCCGATGAGCCGACCACCGAACTCTTCGGGCTCGAAGAGCTCGAACGTTGCGCGTGCAGTGCTCGCCCCACCCGAGAGGCGATATCCCGTGGGCGCTTCGACAGGTCCTTGGGGAACGAACACGAACATCGCTGTATGAGCGCCTCCCGCGAGAAGCACACGCCCGTCCGCGAGCAGCGTCGCCGTGTGTCCCGCTCGCGTTTCGAGCATCCCGTTCGCCACAGGATGAAACTGTCCCGTCGATGGATCGTACAGATGCGCTTCATTCGTCGCACGAAGCTCGAAGCAGCGCGATCCCTCACGAAACTCAGGAGGACAAGACGTGAGCGAAGCGCTGTCGAATCCGCCCGCAATGAGCACGCGACCGTCGGAAAGTGTCGTCGCCGTATGAAGGAAGCGACCGCGGATCGATTCTTCGGGAAAGATCATGGGTTCATCGATACGGAACATGAGGGGTTCGATCGTTCGACGTTCGCCAGCACGAAGACGAATGGGACCCACATGTCCGATGTACTCGGGACGCCCCATCACTTCGCCGATGATTCGAAACCGCAAAGGAACGCCGACGGGAAGGTCGCGGTGTTCCCATTCCGGTCGACCATCTCCATCGAGATCCGAGAGCTCGGAGAGCGTGTTCCCCCAAGTCTCAGGCTCGACATGAGCGCCGACGAAGAGCTCGATCACGATCCGATCCACCTCTTCACCGAGCCGCTGAGGTTCGCCGAGTCCAAACCGGACACGCATCTCCACATTCGGGGCTTCGTCCGCATGGGTCCCGCACGAGAGGAGCACGAGAGACACGATTAAAAGCACACAAAGAGCGATTCGATCACGCACTCGAAGAGACTCCTCAGTCGTCCAGGAGCTTCCGTTCAGAATCACGACCGGATTCTGCTCCTCTGGTCCCACGCACCGAACCTCGTCCTTCCGAGCTCCCTCGTCGCAGCGAACGCACACGCCCGCGGACAGGAGAAACGTCGACGGGTGTCGAGATCGGTGTCTCCGGGGAGCTTGGATTTCCCAAGTCCGCGCCACGCGCGATGGCGATCACTTCGCGGAGCGGACGCACGCTGCCGTGAACCTCATCACGCACGGAGTCGTCGTCCCTCATTCCCTCGAAGAGCCAATCACGCTCCAGCCCGCACCGCGCACATCGAGCCCACGTTCCAAGATGAGGATGCCGCGACGAAACCGAAGTAGGCTGCACCCAAACCACGAATCGATGGGGGAGAACCGCGCAGACGAGCTTGCGAGACGCCAGCGTTCGAAACGTTTGCCACGCAGTTTGGGTGGACCTCATATCTTCGATAGTCTGCCAGAAAACATTCCGATTATCGATGGTCCGAAACACGTTGCGCAGCAGCATCCGACCTCACTCCCACGGGAACATAGGAATCGAGCTCGGGGACCCACTCCCACACTTCGGAAGTTTCGACATCATAAAACCACGCGGTCAGGCGCACCGCGCCACGGTCGATCGCATCTGTCACGACCGAATACGAGCGGAGACTGTCGAGCTGACGAATCGCACACGCTTTGGTCGCTTCATGGACACTCTCGAACTTCGAGAGGTCTCCGGCAAGTGCTCCAGCATCTTTCGCCCAACGCGCGAGGGTCGGCAGTCCGTCGAGAGACTTCCCTTCGTACAGGGCCGTCATCGCGCCGCACTTGCTGTGCCCGCAGATCACGACGTTCCGAACACCAAGCACCTCGATCGCATACTCGAGCGCGGCGCCCTCGTTGTTCAAAGAATCATGGCCCATGGGCGGCACGAGCGCCCCGATGTTTCGAACGACGAAGAGCTCGCCTGGATGCGATCCTGTCATGAGCATCGGCGGCACGCGACTGTCGGCGCACGTCAAAAACATGGTGTGGGGCGCCTGCCCAGCCGCGAGTCGAACAAGCAAGGGCGAAAGTTGCATTCGGACTTCGTTTTGAAACTGCCCCACACCGGCGAGCAAGCGTCGATGTGCGCTCGCAGCCGCGCGCGTGGGATCGCGGTCGAGCATCGTATCGAGCTCGGATTCGAAGTGAGCGATGAGCTTCTCGATCTCCGGAGGCCCCAATGCAATCCACCTCTTCTCGACGTCCGCAGTCGGGCCGAGCAATGCCACGCTGCCGGAGCGTTCCTTCCACGCCTCTACCATCTCCAAAAGAAGCCCAGCCGCGCTCGCGTCCACCATCGGCACGTGGCGCACGTCGATCACGAGACCATGCCCCGCTTCGAGCCCCGCAAGCTCGGCCCGAATCGCGTCGAGCTTGGCGATGCTGAGAAAGGTGAGCGGACCCACGAGCGTCACGTGGTGCGGACTCCCGTCATGCGCTGGGTGAATCTCACCTCGGGCCCGAGTCACACGGACCAACGCCACGGCAAATGCCATCACGATGCCGGCTTGGATCCCCACGAACAGATCGATCGTGACGACAGAAAAGATCGTGATGAGGAAAACGTAGGCTTCGGTTCGCGACGCGCGCCACAGCTCGAGAAAATAGCGAGGGTCGAGCATCCGCAACCCCATCGCGAGGAGGACACCCGCCAGCGCAGCGACAGGAATGAGAGCGAGCAGGGGCGCGCAGAAACAAGCGAACAATGCGAGCATGGCAGCCTGCAAGACCGCCGAACGACGCGTTCGACCACCCGCATGCACATTGAGTGATGAGCGGACCATCACGGAGGCCACGGGAATCCCACCGAAAAGAGCCACCGCGAAGTTTCCGAGGCCCTGTCCGATCATTTCCTGATCGGGATCGTGTGCGTTCGTCGAAGCTCGCAATTTGTCGATCGCGCTCGCAGCGAGCAGCGACTCGAGTGACGCGAGCGCGTACACGACCACCATGTCCCCCAAGAGCACGACCAGCCCATGACGAGGCCAGGGAGGCCAGCTGGGCAAACGCCACATCGATGGAATCTCCCCGAGCAACGGCACATCGAGATCCAACGCCACGGCACAGAACGCCGGGACCGCAATCGCGACGATGGCAACTGGAATCTTCGGCCAAACACGCCCCAGAACGAGCATCACCGCGACCACGCCGATCGACATCGCGAGCGCGATCGGATTCGCATGCGCGAGGAGCGTCGCGAGGTGGGCGATGACATCGAGCACATGCGACTCATCGGGTGCTGGCAAACCAAGCGCCCGCGGCAGCTGTCCAATCAAGAGCAAGACGCCGACTCCCGCCGTAAAACCGTGCACGACGCTGACAGGAATCAAACGCACGAAGCGACTGAGGCCGAGGACGCCCGTGACGAGTTGAAGAATTCCGCAGCCGAGTCCGACGAAGAGAAGGCCCGAGAGCCCATGCACATTGACGATCTGTCCCACCAAGACAGTCAACGCAGCTGCGGGTCCGGTCACGCTGATCGATTGTCCGCCAAAGAGCGCCCCCGCGATGCCAGCGACGATGGCCGACGTGAGCCCCACCACAGGATGCACGTCCGATGCGAGCGCAATCCCGAGTGAGAGTGGCAACGCGGCCGCCGCCACAGCTACGCCCGCAAGCCAATCCGCACGAATGTCGCGCAACGAAAGCATCGCGCGCCACTCGGACGCGAGTGCGCGAGACCCGAGGTCGACGCGCGATCGACGAAGCGTTCGAATGACGCTCGCCTTGATCATGGGAGCCGTTGGAAGAATCGATGGAGTCGAACGTCGTTCCGAGTTCAGGCTCATGGGGATAGCTCCTCACATCCACACGGCCATACGTCAAGCACGTTCCGCACAAAGCCCTCGACAACTCAGTTGTCACATAGATGTAATTCACACAAAATCATTCTGTTTGCCGAAACCATCACAGCCAACATGGTTGGCACCCATGCTCGCTGGGCGTTACCGTTACGTTCGCGAGCTCGGTCGGGGTTCGACTTCGCGTGTGCTGGCGGTCGAAGACACGATCGCTGGAGGTTTGTTCGCGGCGAAGGTGGTCCCGAGCGAACATGGCGAACGGCTGCGATGGGAATGTTCTCGTTTGGCGTCGCTCGCGCACCCGAATTTGACGGCGGTTCGCGAGCTGCTTCGCCTTGCGGCGCATGTTCCGATGCCATTCGGACTTCGCGCAGGCACCTTCGTGCTCGTCTCGGAGCTCGCCGTGGGGCTTGCTTCCGACGCGCGTGCCGCCTTGCTGCCGACGATGAGCGACCGCGTTCAGTTTGCCCAGGGTGTGGGCGCAGCATGCGCACGCGCGCTCTGGGCGATTCACCAACGAGGTCTTGTCCACGGCGATGTCAAACCGTCCAACATCATCGTGCCCGAAGCCGAGGTTCACGACGCGCGGCTCATCGATCTCGGCTTGGCAAACGCAACCGGCATAGGGCCTATCGTTGGCACACCGGAATTCCTCGCGCCTGAGGTTTGGCTCGGAGAGCGTTCTTCGCTCTCCGATTTATTTGCGCTCGGCGTCACTCTCCATCGTTGGCTCGTCCCCGGCTCCATCGGCGTCAGACGCGATCCCGACGAAGTTCGAAATCCGAGAAAACGTGCGGCATGGGTAGAGCAGCTACCGAACGAAGTCCCAGACTCACTTCGCTCGTTGATTCGAGAACTCATCGCAGAGCATCCCGTCGAGCGCCCCTCGAATGCTCGAGAAGTGGTGCGGCGACTTTCAGAAGAACGACATCACACGATACTCCTCGATCATCCGAGCGATGAAGAGCGAGCTCGCCATGTGACCCTCTTGCCCCTGAGGGGACGCGTGCGCGAGCTCAAGTCCTTGATCGCAGCGCTCGGCAAGCCGGGGGTCGTCATCGTTCACGGCCCTTCCGGAGCTGGACGTACACGGGTGATCCGAGAGGCCGCGTTGGCATTGCAAGCAGAGCGAGCGCTCTCAGGGCTCGACGTTCCGACATGGATCATGGGGATGCCTCCGCGCCGTCTGGATCATGCCGCGATCGTTCATGACGAAGCCGGCTCGATCTCACCCGCCCATGCACAAGCCGCGATCCGCGCGGCCGAGCTCGACGGCATCTCCCTGACGTTCGTCCTCGAACGAGCTGCCATGCCCGATGCCGAGCTCCGGCAGATGTTCATAGGCCCGATCGATGACGCTGCGCTCTCGGAGATCCTTCGTGATGCCTTCGATCTTCGACATGTGCCTGCCGAGTTGCAGAAGACGGCACGAGAGGCGAGCTCCGGGCTGCCGGGGAGGCTATGTCGCTTGATGGCGGGGGCCTTTGCAGAAGGGCGTGACCCCTCTCGTGTGGATGTCATGCGCCGCCTCGCGCGCAAGGGATGGACGTCGACCCCCATCCCCCCGGCAGCCATCGAGCTCGCCGAAGCGTTGTCGCTCTCTGGAGGCACGCTTCAATCGAACGAACTCGGATCGCTCGGAGAGCAGCAAGAGCTCGCACGTTCGGCCGCGCTCCTCTCTTCGTCGGGGCTCGCCACCCTTGACGAGCAAGGGCTCGTGCTTCGCCCCGACTGTGTTCGTGCGCTCGAAACCGAGCTCGAACCCATGCGGCGACGTGCCTTGGCTCGGGCACTCGATCGAACCGTCGAAAATCATCTCGCGCGCGCCTGCATCGACGCGGCGCTCGACCGTCGAGAACAGGCGAAGCATTCCTTTCTCGCGCTCGCGAAAAAGAAGCGTGATCAAAGCCAACCACTCGCAGCAGCCGACGTTCTCGAGCTCGCCACACGAAGGCTCCCGAACATGGAGGGGGAGGAGCTTTCCATTGCATGGGCCGACGCTCTTCGCGCGGCGGGTGAAGAGCGAGAGGCTTGTCGTCTTTTGGAAACCGCGAGCTCTCGAGAAGCCCTCGTGCTTTTCATGGACCTATTGCGGACCATGGGCGATCTCGCGAAAGCCAAGCAACTTGGAGAGCTGCTGCAGCACGGAGATGATGTGCCCGCGCTCCTCGCGCGCTGTGTTCTGGCTCGCTTGTCATGGGCCCGAGGCGCGCTCCGAGAAGCCTCTGCGTTCGCTCGCAGCGCACGCGAGGGCGCCAAAGACGAACCCCCCGTGATGGCGCGAGCGATCGAGGTCGAAGCGCTGGTCGCGCTCTCCTCGAACGACGCCGCAGCCGCGGCCGCGCGCGCGATCGACCTCGAACATTTGGCTGCCGCGATCCCAGGACACGAAGGGCTTGCGATCCGTGCCCGCGCGTCGTCGATTGCCGGGAACGCGGCGTGGGCACGCGACATGCGACAAGACGCGCTTTCGGCGTATGAACGCGCGACCTCTCTCGCCACCCGCGCTGGGGAGCGGCATGTCGCGGCGAGTGCCATGGTGAATCGTGGACTTGCGCTTTTGGATCTCGGTCGGCTCGGACCGGCCATCTTCGCATTGCGAAGCGGCGCTCATGAACTGATCACCCTTCTTCGCCCTCGCGAGCTCGGTCGCGCGCTGTTCAACTTGGCGAACGCGGCTTTTCTCGCCGGCGACAACGCACTCGCTGAACAGGCCGCCAAGCAAGCCTCCCTCGAAGCTCGGGCCGTCGGTGATACCGAGGCCGAAGCACACGCGGGGATCGTGCTTGGAGATCTCGAAGTTCGAGCAGGTCGCGTGCGTTCTGGGATACGTATCTTCGAGTCTCTCGATCCAACGACCTTCGTTGCGCCTGCGATCGATGCGCGGCTCGCCATCGCATTCACTTCACTGGGCGACATGCCAAAAGCGCACATTCATGTCGAACGAGCCCGTCACGCGACGCCCCTCGACTCTGCACTCGATTCCGAAGTGACCATCGCAGAAGCCCGAGTCGCGCTCGGGCAAGGCGACCTCAGTCGGGGCGAAGTCCTCGCGCAACGCGCGATGGCCCTCTCGCGTACGTTCGAGACGCGGATCCGCGCGGCGTTGCTCGCCGCCGACATCGCCGAGCTCGATGGGCGTCGCGCGGATGCGTCGCTGCGCCTCGCGCTGTGTCGCACCCTCCTCGATGACGCCGCAACCGAGCTCGATCAAGCTTCTCGAGCCCGCTTGAGAGCCGTCTCCACGTACGAACGCGCGCTCGTCGTGCAGCCTGAGACGACGACCTCTCCAGCTCCGACATCCGAGAACATACGGGTAGTCGTCCTTGCGCGACGTATCGTTGCGGAGAAGACCCCCACACGAGTCATCGAGGCCCTCGCGAGCGCAGCGCTCGATCTCACGTCGGCCGAGCGCGCGTTCGTGATTGCGCGAGAGGATCACGGCGAGATGAAGCTCGTGTGCGCGCGAGGGCTCTCTGGCGCGCTCGGTCGAGAGCACTCGCCATCGCGTTCGATCGCCGCGCGGGTCATCGACGAACGCCGCGCTTTGGTCACGGTCGATGCGATGGACGACGCACGTTTGGATGGCGCCGCCAGCGTGCACTCGATGGCGCTTCGAAGCGTGCTCGCCGTGCCCCTCGAGACGCAGAACACACGGCCGCTCGTTCTCTACGTCGACGATCGTCAGCGACCCGCAGCCTTCGACGAGCGCACGACCGAAGACCTCGCAGCCCTTGCCGAGCTGGGCTCTGCGGCGCTCTCTGCGGCCGAACGATACCGCGACCAACGCCACGAGGCGCGAATCGCCCTTCGACGAGAGCGCCTCTTGCGACGTGAACTCGAGCGACGTGACGAAGAGCTGCGCGCGCTCCGCACACCCATGGAACACGATCCCTTCTCCGCCATCATCGCGACGAGCCCGGCCATGCAGCACGTCCTCACACTCGCGTCGCGGGTGGCCTCGAGCGACTTGTCTGTCCTTGTCGTGGGCGAAAGCGGCACGGGCAAGGAGATCCTCGCCCGTGCCATCCACGCCGCCAGTCCGCGCAAAGGCAACGCGTTCGTCGCAGAAAATTGCGCTGCAATTCCTGAAGGACTGCTCGAAAGCGCTCTCTTTGGACATGAGCGCGGCGCATTCACGGGAGCCACGCAAGCACGCCGGGGACTCTTCGAGATCGCCCACGACGGTTCCCTTTTCCTAGACGAAATCGGAGAACTGAACGCCGCGTTACAACCCAAATTATTGCGCGCACTCGAAGAGCGCGAGATCCGTCGGGTGGGAAGTGAGCGCACACGCCGTGTCGACGTTCGCGTCATCGCCGCAACGCATCGTGACTTGAGGAAACGGGCGGACGAGGGCCAGTTCCGCGAAGATCTTTATTATCGTCTGGCGGTTGTCACGATCGAGATCCCGCCTCTGCGAGAGCGCCCCTCGGACATTGGCCCCTTGGCCATGGCGTTCGTCGAACGCCACGCGAAGAAGCGCCATGTGCGAATCCATCCGGAAGCCCTCGATGTCCTGCGCGCGTATTCGTGGCCAGGAAATATTCGCGAGCTCGAGAACGAGATCCGGCGTGCGCTTTTATCGAGCGATGAAATCATCACACTGGATCATCTCTCTGCGCCCTTGCGGAGCAGCCCTGTACGAAAGCTCGAATCGAGCGAGGATTGGGATCTCAAGACCCGCATCGAGTCGCTCGAACGAGATCTGGTCATTCGCGCGCTCACCGTCTCTGGGAAAAATCAAACGCGCACCGCGAGCCTCCTCGGCATCTCACGCTTTGGTCTTCAAAAAATGATGAAGCGCTTGCAGATCAAGCTCGATGAGAGCTGAACCAGAGTCGCATTGATCGAAGATCAAACCGACTCTGGTTCGACGCGGAGCCGGCTTTGCCGGGCGGGGGGAGGGTCTGCATCAGCTCGTCTTGCCCATCCGTGCGAGGCGCGCGGGATCGGCGAGGTACTCCTCGTACCCCATGTTGAGATCGTAATAAACCGGGCCCGCGAGCTCGATGACGCGCGTGACGAGCGAATCGACGAACTGCACATCGTGAGAGCTCACCACCATGCTTCCGTCGAACTTCAAGAGGCCGTTGTTCAATGCGGTGATCGATTCGAGATCGAGATGGTTCGTCGGACCGTCGAGAAGCAAAACATTCGGGTCCTGGAGCATCAAGCGGGCGAGCATGCAACGGACTTTCTCGCCCCCCGAGAGCACACTCGCGCTCTTCTTCGATTCCTCTCCTGAAAACAGCATCCGCCCGAGGAAACTACGAACGAAATTCTCCTCTTGGTTCACGCTGAACTGCCGCATCCACTCGATCAGATTCCGAGGCGTCGAGAAGAAATGTTCGTTGTCCTTGGGAAAATACCCGAGGTTCGCCGAGCGCCCCCATCGCACCTCACCTTCATCGGGCTTCACTTCGCCAGCGAGCACCTGGAGCAGCACCGACGTGGCCAGGTCGCTCCCCGCGAGCGCCATCTTCTCGCCCTTGCTCATCGAGAAGCGCAGGTTCTCGAATAGAGTTTCGCCATCGATCCGCTTCGTGATGCCATCGACGAAGAGCACCTCTTTGCCCAGCTCGCGCTCGGTGTCGAACACGATGTACGGATACTTGCGTGAAGAGGGCTTGATATCATCGAGCGTGATCTTCTCGAGCTGACTCTTGCGCGAAGAAGCCTGCCGCGACTTCGATGCGTTCGCGCTGAAGCGCTGAACGAACGCCTTGAGCTCCTTGATTTTGTCTTCCTTACGACGATTGGCCTCTTGTCGTTGCCGCAACGCGAGTTGGCTCGTCTCGTACCAGAAGCTGTAGTTGCCGCTGAACAGCGACACCTTCTGGAAATCCACGTCAGCGACGTGGGTGCAAACTTTGTCGAGGAAGTGTCGATCGTGCGAGACGACGATCACGGTGTTCTTGAACTCGAGCAAGAACTCTTCGAGCCACAGGATCGAATCCACGTCCAAGTGGTTCGTCGGCTCGTCCAAGAGCAAGATATCGGGCTCACCGAACAGCGCCTGGGCGAGCAACACACGCACCTTCTCGCTGTCGTCGAGCTCCTTCACCAGCCGTTGGTGCTTGTCCTCGGGGATACCGAGCGCGCTCAGAAGACTGGCGGCGTTGGACTCGGCGTTCCAACCATCGAGCTCGCCGAATTCCCCTTCGAGCTCGGCCGCGCGCGTGCCGTCTTCGTCACTGAAATCTGGCTTGGCGTAGATCGCCTCTTTCAAGACCATGACCTCGTAGAGCCGCGCATGCCCCATGATGACGGTCGTCAGCGCCTTCGCATCGTCATACGCGAAGTGATCCTGACGCAACATGCTGAGCCGTTGGCCCTTGGACACGATGACTTGCCCCGATGTCGGCTCCTGCTCGCCCGCGAGACAACGCAAAAACGTCGATTTTCCCGCGCCATTCGCGCCGATCAGGCCGTAGCAGTTTCCGGGGGTGAACTTGATGTCGACGTTCTCGAAAAGAACACGACTACCGTACGAGAGAGAGAGCTTTTCGGTGCAGATCATGATTGAGCAACAACTGGAGGGGCCCTCCAAGTAGCCGGCGCAGCTGGACGACGCAAACCGGCGCTCGCTCCAACGATGGGCGGACGCCGAGTCGAAAAACAAAAACGCCCGAACGAGAGCTTCGTTCGAGCGTTCTTTCATCACGAAAACGACTTTATCAGAACAGGATGTCGCAACCTTCGTCGATGCGACCATCACAATCGTTGTCGATGCCGTCGTCGCACACCTCGGTCGTTGCAATGCAACAGCCCTCGTCGACCATGCCATCACAGTCATTGTCGATCGAGTCGCACTTCTCGGGGCTCGCCGTGCAGCCGGTGGGGCAGCCTCCTCCGCAGGTCACGAATTCTTCGACGCACACGCAAGCCGAACCACAGTCTTCGTCGATGCGACCATCGCAGTCGTTGTCGATGCCATCACCACATATCTCGGTGCCGCATTCGGGCGTGCATGCAACTCGCACGGCAGCGCTCACCGTTTGTCCAGAAGACGCAGCCGTGCGGAGCGAAGTGCACGCGCTACCGAGCAACTGAAGCGTTGGAGGCGCTCCATCCTCGATGCGGAAACCAGACGCGGGCACGAAGTTCATGGCTCCACCAATCGTGGTCGTCACGCTCGCTCGTCCGTAATCGGGTGTCGTCCCGGATGCTGGTGCGAGCACCATGCTGCATCCAATCGATGACTCCGCGATTCGGGAAAGGGCGGTGATGAGCGATGCCGACGTCCCTACAGGGAACCAACGGCGTGCAGGGTCGTCTGGATTGTCTGTGCCACCGGCGGTGGCAATGCGCTCCATCGCATTCTCGTTGGTGCCGGCGATCCCTACGACATACACAGGAATGTCATTCTCAGCGAGCGTTCGGGCGGCCGTTTCGGTCCCGCTGAGATCTCCCGTCAGGCTACACGAACCATTGCCGCTGTTGGGTTCACCATCGGTGATCAACACGACGACATGGGGACGCGCGCTGGCAATCGGATCATCCGGCAGCTCGAAGCTCCTCTCCCGATAAACTTCTCTGAGCGCCGTCCGGGTCGGTGTGTAGCCAAATGGGGAAATATTATCATACGCAGCTCGGAATGCGGCCGGTGTGTGGTTGCTCCCCATCGGAAGAAGCGTGTCCGGCAGAATGGAAGCCGAGCAAATATTGGAGGGTGTGAGACAGTTCTGTCCGCTACCGCGTCTCGTACATCGCGCGGGGAATGCGCCCATTCCCACGTTGAAGCGACTCGTGAACTGGTTTGCCAGTGTATCGAGCGCTGCGGTCAAGATCCCCCATCGCGATTCCGATGGATCTGTGGGGGTGGCTTCACTCCCAGGGTATCTGGCCATGGACCCCGATAGGTCGAACAGCAAATAAATATTGGGTTTGACCACCATCGCCATCGTCGAGCCATCCGCACAGGAAGGTTCGGCGCTGGGGAGCGTGTAATCTTCGTCGCAGTGATCGCCCACGCCATCCCGATCGGTGTCCTGTTGGAAGGGATTGGCCACGGTGGGGCAGTTGTCGCACGCGTCGCCGATGCCATCACCATCGCGGTCCGTTTGCTCGGGGTTGGCGATCATCGGGCAGTTGTCGTTCGTCACGCCGTCGCCGTCAGGGTCTGCGCCGTCTCCTTCTTCGCACGCATCGCCCACGCCATTTTCATTTGAATCGGTCTGAGCGGCGTTGCCGAAGGTCGGACAGTTGTCGCAAGCATCACCGACGCCGTCCCGGTCCATGTCGGATTGTTCTGGGTTCGACACCGACACGCAGTTGTCGAACGCGTTGGGGATGCCGTCACCATCGTCGTCAGGACCGTCGCTACAAGCATCGCCGCGACCATCTCCGTCGGAGTCGAGCTGATCGTAGTTCGCGACCGCTGGACAATTGTCGCAGGTATCGACGATGCGATCTTGATCGAGATCGGGCGCGCTCGGATCACGGCAGGGATCGCCGGTCCACCCACCGTCACGACGACTCCCGTCGAGCAACCCCCCGTCGGATGGATTGTCTATGTTCCCGTCGGGGTCGACAGGGCTTGGATCACATGCGCATCCAGCAAGAAGTCCCATCAAGCCAAGGACCACCCAAACGCGCATAAGCACCTCCTCATATTCATTAGCCTCAGATGAAACAGCCACGAGAGCAAGAGGGATTCTCCCCTACGTCCGTATTTTATGAGCACACCTAAACGTCCAACTGCGCTGTGATTCCGACATCAAATAAAATGATCGAATCCAGAGGTGTCGACGCGAATCGAAGTTCCATCTGCTGCTCGCACCACGACACGATCTCCCGACACGAAGCTCCCAATCCTCGTCACGTCGTCCATGGTGAGGCCATCGACCGCAGCAAATGCAAGCTCGAAATCTTCGCCTCCGGTGAGCGCGACCTGCACAGGATCGCGGCCGAGTCGGCTGGCAATCACGTGATGCCCCTCTGCCAATGGCAAACAAGAAACATCGATTTCCACCCCGACTCTGCTCGCCTTGCAGATGTGGCCCACGTCTTGGACGAGACCATCCGAAATATCGATCGCCGCATGCGCCCTTCGACGCACCCATTGCCCTTCGCGGATGCGAGGCACGGGCGCGAGAAAACGACGCACGAAGCCCTGCGTCTCGGGCGCATCCCCCCATCCACTCTCGAGCGCCCCAAGACCAAGTGACGCAGCACCGATCGTGCCGGTCACATAAAGCGCATCTCCGGCGACGGCCCCCTCCCGTCGTAACAACGGCGCCTGATCCGTTGCACCCACGACCGTGGTCGTGATCGTCAAATCACGTCCGCGTGCGAGATTTCCGCCGATCACCTTTGCATCGTACCGATTCGCGATCTCCGCAGTCCCTCGTGCGATCGCCTCCAGAATCTCGTCCTCCGTGTCTTCGGGAAGGGTCAACGACTGCAGCATGGCTCGAGGTCGAGCCCCCATTGCCGCGAGGTCACTCAATGCGGCGCTCGCGGCGCGTCGTCCGATGTCCTCCCACGTGGCGCCTTTGCCAATCCACGCACGATGGAAATGCACGCTTTCGACGGCCGCATCGACCGAGAGCACGACTCCAGGCTCGATCACGGCCGCATCGTCGCCGATATCGACGAGCACATCGTCTCGCTTTGGATGGGCATAAAGGCCTCGCAATCGAGCAATTCTCTCGAATTCCGAAGATTTCATGATGGAATCGATCTCAGAAACCGGTGTAACCGAAACAGGCGCGGATGCCGGCGACTTGAATTTGGCGCTCCACGCCTCGCTCGGTCGCCCAGGCGACGAAGAAGACGATCGTACCATCCTCCTCTTCCTCGGTCGTCGTGTCGGGGATGAGAGAGCCGTCGAGGGAGATATCAAAGAGCTCTCCTTCATACGGAAAAGTGTATGGAAGCTGGAGGATCGCCATGGCGAGCGGGCCTGTCTCGAGCACTCCGAGGCGAATCATTCGTCCGCCATTTTCCTCAATCGGATAAGCGAGCCCGAGCGCGGTCGACGATAGAAGCATCGTATCGACGCGCGGCGAGGGCGCGAGCGAGAGCGCATAGTGCGTCGGGGAGTCCGGACCAGGAACGAATGTCTGGCAGTCGATCATCGATGTGTTGTCCGCACATCCGATGGTGATCGCGGTCAAGCCGCTCGAGATCGGAGCGACGAACACCAACCGATTTCGCTCTCCGCTCCCACGCACTGCGATCACCGACGCTGGCCCAGTCAAAGGAACAGCGAGCGGCATGGGATGCGCCGAACGTGTGTGGTCTGTATCGATACCGCCGAGCGCACCGTTCCAAAACCGCAAATTCCCGTCTGCGTCGGGGTACCCAACGGCCTCTCCCGAACTCTCGATCCACGGGCGTTCCGGCGCGACGGTGCTGGTGCTCGACAGAAACTCGATGCCATTGGAGCCCACACCGAGCGCGAAGAGCCCCGGGTTTCCAAGGGAAGGCGTCGTCGCTGCAACAGCGAAAGACGCGACGTCGTGGGGTTGTTCAATCAGGCCGATCTGACCAAACGGAGTGAAGCTGGGGAACCCTGCTTCCGAGGCGTTCTGCACGGTATTTTGGGCGTTCTGCCACTCACTCGTCCGCGGATCGTAGTGGGTGTGCACGACATGTAGATCGTCTCCATGTTGCCCGAGCACTCCAACGAAGATGCGTCCATCATTGCGCCGAATCGCATCACCCCCTCGAACCGAAATGTCCGGAAACGTGATGTGCTCCGAGAGCAAGCTCGAGTCATGACTGGCGTTGTTCAGCGCCACATTCGCGATCCTGGGAGCACGATCGACGCCCCCCGATAGAAAGAAGGCCAGCGCCTCTCCCGGCTCCTCGAGCCCAAAGATTCGAAGCCGGCTGGGACGATCGACAGCAACGGGAAACGCAATCGAAGTCGTCGCGTAAGTGCCGGCCTCGATCGCAAGCCCGCCGAGGGCCGAGCCTCCGCTGCATGACTCGTCGATGCCGTTGTTGCAGATGGGGATTGCACCAGGATGGATCGCGGAGTTGCTGTCGTCACAATCTCGCGCAAGCCCTGGAGAAACATCTGCGCAAGCAGCGTCATCTCTGGGAAAACCATCTCCATCTTCATCGCATGCGTTGGCGATACTGGAATCGTTGGGCACGCTGGAGTCCGCCCTTTCATTGATCCCATTCCGATGGCGACTCCCATCGAAGAGAAGAGAGCATGCGCTCAACCACACGCAGCTCGCGAGCACGGGCGCGGTCCTTCTCACAGCGCACCTCCGATCGAGACGCCCAGCACGCTCGTCCCGGCAAGGGGTGTGATCCGCAGCGAGGCATGTTCGCTCTCCGTGGCTCCAGGGTCGATCAACAGAAGGACACCACCGACGATCGCGCCTGCAAGCGCGACACCGAAGCTGATGTCGGTGAGCAGCGCGTACGTCGTGAGCGTAGAGGTCTGTTCACCCGTACACGTCCCTGTCATCCCGCACGCACTCGAGGCGATGGAATCGTCCTCTGCGATCGTGAGCGGCCCGAAGATCGCCGCAGAAACCAGACCGAATGCGGCGACCGAGAACCCCGCGATCGCGCCCACGTTGGGCCCTCTCTCAGAGGGCGGTTCCGAGCTCACGATGACTTCGGGCGGCGAGGCTTCCTCCTCGATGCTGGGCTCGGGCTCTCCCGCTGCGCGGCGCGACACGCGCTCCTGCAAATGCAAAAGACGCGATTCGAGAGATGCGCGGTTCTCGATCTCTTCGACTTCGGAAAGGAAATGTGAGAGATGAGAGGCCGCGTTCTCGAGGTTTCCGATCGCCTGCTCGCAAAGGTACATGTTGTAGAAGAGTTGCGGACGACGGCTGAGTTGATAGGCAGACTCGAATTCACGAAGTGCGGCTTCGTATTCGCCGGCGTCGTAATACGCAGCACCCGATTGAAAGTGAAGGCGCGCACGTTCATCTGTGGATGATTGCGCCGAAGCGACGCTGTTCGAGAGTGAGAGTGCGGCAATGATGGCGATTGCAGCACTTGAAACGAATCGTATCAAAGTGAAACCCTCCGCTAAAACGACGCTCTAAGCTCCCTCATCCGCCTCTGGGATGAGCACGCGAAAGGTGGCCCCACGACCTGGCTCGCTTTCGACATGAACGACGCCACCATGGGCTTCGACCAATCGTTTGACGATCGACAAACCCAGCCCTGTGCCGCCATGCTCGCGGGTCGAGCTGCCATCGATCTGATAAAAGGCGTCGAAGACCTTTGCTTTTTCGGCATCTGCGATGCCCATCCCTGAATCGCTCACCGAAAACTCGATGGCACGACGCGGCGCGGCCATGAGCACGAGCCCAAATCCCCCCTCGTCATCCCCGTCCATCATCTCCGCTGCGCGAACCCCAAGTCGGACCACGCCACCCGTCGGCGTAAACTTGATCGCGTTTTCGGAGAGGTTGAACAGCACCTGTCGGATGCGCACCGGATCACACGAGAAAGACGAAAGCCCCTCTTCAACATCCAGTTCGAGCTTGACCTGCTTCTTCGATGCATTCGGAAGCATCGTCTTGACGACGTTCGTGGCGAGCTCCCCTGGATCGATGAGCTCACGTCGGAGAGAGACGTTGCCTTGTTCGAGTTTATGAAAATCGAGCAAGGTCGTGATGAGCGCAAGCAAGTGATCGCCTTTGTCGCGGATTGTCTCCACGAACTCGCCCTGCTCTTGGTTGAGCTCGCCCGCCATCCCCGCCGCGAGCATGTCGGAATAGCCGATGATCGAGGTCAGAGGCGTCCGTAGCTCATGGCTCACCGTCGCCAAGAAGTTGGACTTCAATCGGTCGAGCTCCCGGAGCTTGTCATACGCTTCTTGAAGGCTGGCCGTCTTCTCCGTGAGCTCGCGATAGCTCTCGCGAATGCTGATGACATGCATTTGGCTCGTCAAATATGCCTGATGTCCCGCGAACAAAATGAGCTCCAGCGTCGCGCGGAAGTGCCCAGTGATCCGTGCGATCGTCTCCTGCTTGACCCGAGGCATCGCCCCGAGGGCTTCACGAGCCTTTTCGGGATCGAGACGCGAATCGAGCACGAGCAATGAGCGCGGCACATCTCGTCGCTCCGCGGGCACATAGGGGCCAACGACGAAGCGCCCCAGCCTTCGCCCCTGATAATCGATTGGAACGATCCGATACGCAGCGCCGGTAAAACACGGGTGTTCGACCGCGCCTTCTTCTGGGTCGATCCCTCGCACCGTGCTCACGACGCCAGTGCACGCCATCCGACCACTCGACAACGTGTTGACCAAACGACAGATCGGCTGCTCCTCGTGGACATCACTGATGCGACTTCCATCGCGAGAAAAAACCCGGATGGGCAACGAGAACAAATCGAAAAATGAACGACACACGTCGGTCAACGCCGCCCGATCGACGATGTCTTCGAGCCGCGCGACATCGGCGAGCATCATCTCGCTCTCGGCAGAACGCGCTGGCACGCCGCTCTGACGTTCCGGTTTCATCGCAGGGCCTCGGTGGAGGTGCGGAGCCCGAGTTTGCGACGGACTTGGTCGAGAAGCAGATCGCCCTCCACTCCGAATTTCTGGGAGAGCGCGTGTTCTGATTCGAGTCGCTGCCAAGTGATACCGAAGAGACCCACCAACGTCTCGAGCACACCGCGACCGCGCAAGGCGACGGCTTTGTAGACAGGCTCTCTTCCTTTCGCCGCGAGCGCATCGATCTCCGCATCCGTCCGCACGTCCGGCAAATCACGCTTGTTGAACTGAATCACGAGCGGCATGGAGGCCGGGTCGATGCCATTGTCGATCAAGTTTTGACGCAAGTTCATGAACGCCGTGGCGTTCGTCTTCGTTTCGCTGCGCTGCGAATCCGCGATGAACGCCACGCCGTCCGACCCTTGCAGCACAAGCCGTCGTGTCGCGTTGTGGATCACTTGCCCGGGAACCGTGAACAGCTTGATACGAATCGACAGCCCTCGGCCTGTTTGGATCGAAAGCGGGAGCAAATCGAAAAACAGGGTTCGATCGTCTTTCGTCTCGAGCGTCATGAGTCGACCGCGAGAATCTGCCGAGACGAGCTCGTGCAACGCTTGCAGGTTCGTCGTTTTCCCGCTCAACGCCGGACCGTAGTAAACGAGCTTGAGGGTGAGCTCACGCGCCTTGAAGTCGAGTTGCAAACAAGCTCCCACACGCCGATGCGTTCGTGAGCACAGATTACACCAGAACCGGGGAGGCTCAGCGCATGATTTGCCAAAGCGCCGCCGCGATGAGCGTGATGCTGATGCCGAGCCCCACCCACTCGAACGTTCGTCTCGTGTTTGCCGGTGATTTACGGCGCATGTCCAGCGGAGCGAGCGCTCGCCCCAGAATTTCCTTCGTCCATCGCTCGGCCGCATCACGACGCGTCGGGTCGCTCTCCTTGATCTGGCGGTATCGCCACCCTGCATCGGCGAGCTTCCCTCGTGCTTCCGCCAATATGAGGAACTGACGATGGGCTTGGTCGTCGTCCCAAGCTTCGAGCACATCGCTCCATGCACGCTCGATCTCGTCTTTCATCACGAGGCCAGCCTGGGGCGAATCAACCCACATGAACATCTGTATCGACTCATCTCACACGGTCCGATCCACTTTCTACCACTCCATCGTGCTCACCCCTGAGATTTGGAAAAAATTTGCGCTTTTGGGCTCACCTGAAGTTGACATCCAAGCCATACGTCCCGTAGCTTCGGGTCGCGGTGGGAAGCAGTGGGAAGTAGTGCCAGAGCTCGCTGACCATCCGCCGGAAGAACGGACGTGTTCCGAGGGCAGTACGCGCACGCGATTGATGAAAAGGGCCGCACGTCGGTCCCTTCGCGGTTTCGCGAGGTGCTGGCGGCCCAAGGGGAATCGCGTGTGGTGATCACAGCGGCTCTCGATCCTTGTCTCGTGGCTTATCCAATGAAGGAATGGCTCGCGTTCGAAGAGCGGCTCTCACAGCTTCCAAGTTTCGATCCGAGCGTGGCGATGATTCGGCGGCTCTACGTTTCAGGTGCGGTCGAGGTCGAGCTCGACAAGGTCGGACGGCTCTTGATCCCTCAATCACTACGAGAAACGGCGGGGCTCGAGCGCGAGGCGCTCTGGGCGGGGATGGGAAAGCACATCGAGCTGTGGTCCAAGGAGCGTTTCGATGCGCTGCGCTCCGAGGTGCTCTCGAATGAACTGACCAAGCGTGACATCGCGCAACGCCTTTCGAGCTTGGGGCTCTGAAGTATGACGACCTTTTCTCATGCCCCCGTGTTGCTCGCCGAGACGCTGGCACAACTCACCCCCAAGAACGGAGGGGTGTACGTCGATGTCACTCTCGGACGTGGTGGACATGCGGAAGCGATCCTCGAAGCGAGCGCTCCTCTGGGGCGTCTCATCGGCATCGATAGAGATCCGCGCGCCATCGAAGAAACCACACCGCGATTGGCGCGATTTGGCGCACGAGTCACGCTCGTCCACGCCGCGTTTTCCGAGCTCAGAGCCACCCTCGAAGCCCATCACGTGCCACGAATCGACGGTCTCTTGGCCGATCTTGGTGTGAGCTCTCCGCAGCTGGACGATGCTGCGCGTGGGTTCTCGTTTCGAACCGAGGCTCCGCTCGACATGCGAATGGATACGACGCGCGGAGAGACCGCACTCGAGCTCATCGC
Organism: uncultured Sandaracinus sp.; assembly: GCA_964481145.1. Lineage (GTDB taxonomy): Bacteria > Myxococcota_A > Polyangia > Polyangiales > Sandaracinaceae > Sandaracinus. Next base: position 134,984 of record CAYZTA010000001.1, on the reverse strand, counting down.
GCGCGTGGAGGAGAACGAGCTCGCGGACATTCTCTTCCGCTTCGGGGAGGAGCGACGAAGCCGTCCCATCGCGCGAGCCATCAAGCTCGCCGAGAGCCGCGGCACCCTCATGACGACGGGTGATTTGCGACGGGCTGCCGTCAGTGTTCTTGGACCACGCCGTCAGGGCGGGATCGATCCTGCCACACGCACCTTTCAGGCACTTCGAATCGCGGTCAACCGCGAGCTCGACGAGTTGGGGGCGTTGCTCGGAACATTGCCGGACGTGCTCGACGATGGCGGGACGTGCGCAATCATCAGCTTCCACTCGCTCGAAGATCGCATGGTCAAGCGGGCATTTCGTGATGACGCGCGCTTCGCGCCGAAGACCAAGCGCCCCCTCATCGCCACCGAAGTCGAGACCGAACGCAATCCACGTGCGCGCAGTGCCAAGCTGCGCGCAGCCACACGAACGGCGCGCAATGCGACGGAGATGAGCGCATGAAGACGCGTTTTCTCGTGCTTTGGGCCGCAGCCGTGTTCGCGACCTCCGCCGCGTTCGTCGCACACCTCTCGCTTCGTCTCGAAACGGTGCGCCTCGGCTACGAAGTGGGGCACGCGCGACGTGAGCAACGAAGGCTCATCGAACAGCGACGGGTTTTGTCGATCGAAGCGGCGACCTTGAAGGAGCCCGAGCGCGTCGAAGCCATTGCCCGAGCCGCACTCGGCATGGATGTCCCGGATGCGGCGCGCATCGTTTCGATCGGACAGCGCTCGGCAAGAAAGTCGGCGGGGAGGATGCGATGAGGAATCTCTCCGCGGCCCGCCAGCGTTGGCTCAAGGTGCGAATCGCGATCCTCGCGTGCCTTCTTTTCATCGGCGCAGGCGCGATCCTCCATCGCGCTTATCAGCTACAGATCGCACTCGGCCCCGAGCTTCGTCGTGAAGCGGAGGGGCAGCAGCTCCGGGATGTCCAGCTCGCGCCCAAACGCGGAACGATCTATGACCGCAACGGGGCTGAGCTCGCCGTCAGCGTGGAGGTCGAGAGCGTCTATGCCAATCCTCGCTTGATGCGCCGAGAAAACGTCGATTTGGAGGCTGCCGCGTCTCGCCTCTCGACCATCCTCGGCGTGGACCGCGAGCGAGTCTTGCAGAGGATCTCGACGGATCGTTATTTCGCGTGGATCGAGCGACAGGTCACGCCAGAAGAGGCCGTGGCCGTTCGCTCGCTCGCGATTCCGGGCATCGAGCTCACGCGCGAAGCGCGACGCTTTTATCCGAATCATGATCTTGCAGCCCACCTCTTGGGCTTTGCCAACATCGACGGAGTGGGGATCGAAGGGCTCGAGCTCTCGATGGAAGAGCGGCTCCACGGCTCGAGCGCATCCGTGGAGGCCACGGTCGATCGCCGTGGTCGCGTCGTGTTCTCGGATTCGCTCTTGGACCACCGTGCGGCCCAGGGAGACGATGTTTTCCTGAGCATCGACAAGACAATCCAGCACACGGCAGAACGGGAGCTCGCCCTCGCGGTGCGCACGTTCGAAGCGCAGTCGGGAAGCGTCGTCGTCATGGATCCGAACACCGGCGAGATCCTCGCGATAGCGAACTACCCGACGTTCGATCCCAACGCACCAGCACAAGCGCCTGCATCCGCCCGCCGCAATCGCGCGGTCACCGATCGCTTCGAACCAGGTTCGACGATCAAGACGTTCACCGTCGCCGCGGCGCTCGCCGCAGGAGCCATCCGCGCCAACGAGCGAATCAATTGCGCAGGAGACGAGCGCCCCAATCGGCTCGTGATCGATGCCGAGGGGCACACCATCGGCGACGCCCTCGGCCATCAGTTCGGCATGATGACCCCCGCGGAGATCCTCGCGCATTCGAGCAACATCGGAGCCGCTCGCATCGGCATTTCTCTCGGGCGCGAAAGCCTCTATCGCGGGCTTCGACGCTTTGGGTTCGGCGAACCCACTGGATTGCCCCTCCCAGGGGAGACAGGCGGCATTTTGAGGCATCATCGCCGCTGGTACGACATGGACCTGGCGACGATTTCATTCGGCCAGGGATTGTCGGTGACGGCGGTGCAAGTGGCCACTGCGATGAGCGCCATCGCCAATGGTGGTCGCCTGATGGAGCCCACGCTCATTCGGCGCGTGGTCGACGCTCGCAGTGAGGTCGCGTTCGAGGCCACGCCTCATGTGCGACGAGTGGTCGTGCCGCGTGGGACGGCACGTCTGGTCTCCGACATGCTCACAGGGGTCACGGGGGAAGAAGGCACAGGGCTCGAGGCTGCGATCGACGGCTTTTTGGTGGCGGGGAAGACCGGAACGGCCCAGAAGGCTGGCAATCGACGCGGTGGATACGAGGCGGGTCTTTACACGGCGTCGTTCGTCGGGTTCGCCCCAGCCGATGCGCCACGCGTCGTCATTGCAGTCGTCATCGACGAGCCGGTGATTGATCACTATGGCGGAGTGGTGGCTGGCCCCGTGTTTCGCCGAGTCGGAGAGGCGGCATTGCGTCATCTCGGCGTCCCCGCCAGCGGCGGCGGTCATGTGCTCGCCGAGATCGGACGCGCGGCGCGACAACGACGTGCGCGCCCCGAGAGCGCGTCGACTTCTTCTGATTCTCCTGATGACACAGCAGATCCCACGGCCGGACGAGAGCCTGCAGATGGCGAGACGCGGGTGCCCGATGTTCGCGGACAGAGCGCCCGAGGAGCGCTCGCGCGCTTGATGGAGGCGGGCCTCGTCGCGCGAATCGAAGGCACAGGAACTGCGGCTGTTCAAACGCCCTCTCCTGGAGAAATCATCGAGCGTGGAAGCGCGGTGCGAGTGGTTCTCGAAGCCCCGACTTGGCACGAGCCGGCGCTGACGAGCGTCGATGAAGGCGAGAGCCAAGCCCCCCTGGCGTCGATCACGCCTCGCCATCCGGAGGGCCGATGATCACGCTCGAAGCATTGGCCGGACTGCTCGGCGCCCAGCTGCTGGGTGAAGGCACGAACGTGCCGTGCGGGATTCGTCATGACTCGCGGCACATCGAGCCGGGAGAGGTCTTCGTGGCGATCGCTGGACGAAATGCGCGCGGCGCCGAGTTCGTGCATGGCGCAATTGCGCGCGGCGCGATCGCCGTTCTCTCCGAGACGCGTCTCGAGGTCTCGGTACCTCAGCTCCTCGTGCCCGACGCACGGGTCGCACTTGCGCGGGCCGCGCATGCGATCTTCGGATATCCCACGCGTGAGCTCATCTCGATCGGGGTCACGGGAACCAATGGCAAGACCACGACGACATGGCTCATCGACGAAGCGCTCTCGGCGCTCGGCGCGCGCCCTGCCCTCTTGGGAACCGTCGAGACGCGCGGTCCAGGCATTCGATATGAGAGCGAGTTCACGACCCCCGAAGCCGACACCATCGCGCGGTTGTCTCGCCAGATGGTCCATGGGGGGGCGACCCATCTGGTGATGGAGGTCTCGAGTCACGCACTCGCGCTTCACCGCGCCTCCGAGATTTCATGGAAGGTCGCGGCCTTCACCAACCTCACTCGAGACCATCTCGACTTTCATGGGACGATGTCCGCCTATGCGGAAGCCAAAGCGCGTCTCTTTCGAGAAGGGGCGCCAGAGCAGGTCGTCCTTCGCATCGATGACCCGTTTGGTGCCGAGCTCGCACGACGTTGGGGCCCCGACGCGATCACCGTGTCGCGAACCATGAATGCGACCGTCGCCGTCGAGAGATCCACGATCGATCGAACTGGTATTCACGCGAGCATCACCACGCCATGGGGGCCTTTGGAGCTCGAAAGCGCGCTCGTGGGCCCCCACAATCTCGACAATCTGCTCGTTGCAGCGGGCTGTCTCTTGGCGATCGGGATTGCGCCGACAGAGGTCTCGCGAGCGCTCAACAGCGCCAAGGGAGCTCCTGGAAGGCTCGAGCGTGTCGAAGCGCCACACGATGTCGCAGTGTTCGTCGATTACGCACACTCCCCCGACGCACTTGCACATGTCCTCGATGCGCTAAGGCCACTCACACCAGGTCGGCTCATGGTCGTGTTTGGCTGCGGAGGCGATCGTGATCGCGAAAAGCGACCCCTCATGGGAAAGGAAGCTGCATCACGCGCTGATCTCCTCGTGGTCACCAGTGACAATCCTCGGACAGAAGATCCCCACGCGATCATCGATGAGATCGTGCCTGGTGTGCGTGCGTCGACCCTTCCGGAGATCCCCCATCGTGAGATGGCCGAAGCGAAGAGTGGCTTCGTCATCGAAGCGGACCGACGTCGTGCCATCACGCTCGCGATCGAAGCCGCACGTCCAGGCGACACGGTGCTCATCGCGGGCAAGGGACACGAGCCTTATCAGATCGTGGGAAAGACCAAGTTTGCCTTCGACGACCGCGTCGAAGTGAAGCGCGCCCTCGAGCGTGATGGGCGGAACTCCTGATGACCACGCCGATTCCTCCGAATTTTGCGCCGTTTTCGTTGTCTGAGCTCGCCCATGCGACCTCGGGCACGATCACGAACGACTCGACTCGAGCCTTGGTCGGCATCACCACGGATTCGCGCGAGATCCATGCAGGTTCGGTCTTCGTGGCTCTGATCGGCTCACAGCACGATGGTCATCATCACATTCAGGACGCCATCGACAAAGGCGCGCTCGCCGTGGTGGTCTCGAGGCACGTCGATGTTCCGCGTGGGATCGGCGTTCTCATGGTCCGCGACACATTGCGCGCCCTCGGCGACATCGCCCACGCACATCGACAACGCTTCTCGGTACCTGTCATCGGCATCACCGGATCGGTGGGTAAGACGACCACGAAGGAGCTGACGTTCGGAGCCCTTTCAGCCCTCGGATTGCGGGTGCATCGCACGGCGGGCAACCTCAACAACCTCATCGGTGTTCCGCTGACGCTCCTCGGAATGACCGAGGACCACGACGCCGTGGTGCTGGAGATGGGAATGAGCGTGCGCGGAGAGATCGCGCGCCTTGCCGAGATGGCTCGCCCCACGATGGGCGTGGTGACCTCCGTCACCGAAGCCCATGTCGAAGGCGTCAAAGATCTCGCCGGTGTCGCCCGCGAAAAAGGAGCTCTCCTCGAAGCCCTCGACGCGAATGCCGCGGCCATCTTCACCAAAGACGATGGCATCCTCGCAGATTACGGTGCTCGGAGCCCTGCGCACACGAAGATGACGTTCGGGATCACCGATGGCGCCGACGTCCGACTGACCGAGACGCGCATCGAAACCGATCACACGCATGGCGTCTATGCCATCCGCGGTTCGAATGAGTTCATCCATGTCGATCTCACGTTGCTCGGCGAAGGTCCGGCACGCTCGGCTGCAGCTGCGCTCGCCATCGTGCTCGCGTTGCGCGGCTCCGAAGGGATGGCCGATGCCGCGAATGGTCTGACGCGCGTGCATCCGACTCCTGGTCGGATGCTCCCTATCGCCGGTTGGAATCACTCACTCATCCTCGACGACACATACAACGCAAGTCCTCGCGCGACCGAGCTGGCTCTGCACACCACAGCAGAGCTCGCCGCGGGACGCGGCGGACGCGCGATTGCCGTGCTCGGTGACATGAAAGAGCTCGGCACGGAAAGCGAGCACTTGCACGAAGAGATCGGCGCGAGCGCCGTGGCCGCAGGGATCGAGATCTTGGTCTGTTGTGGCGCGGAGATGCGCGCAGCAGCACGAGGCGCACTCGCCGCCACGACCATCGATGGGCTCCGCGGCATTCGGATCGAACGGATCGACGATCCCCTCGAAGCCATTTCGCTCGTACGAGAAGCCGTGATGCCGAACGACGTGGTCTTGGTGAAAGGCTCGCGCTCGATGCACATGGAGCGCGTGGTCGAGCAGCTTCGAACACGAGATGAGGAGGTCTCCTCGTGATTTATTATCTCCTCTATCCGCTCAGCCACACGCCGGGTCTCGGATTCCTGAATGTCCTTCGTTACGTGCCGTTCCGCGCGATCGCAGCGACGCTCACCGCGATGATCCTGACCTTTGGTCTTTATCCCTGGTTCATTCGTCGTCTGCAGTCCCGCCAGATCGGGCAGATCATCCGAAAAGATGGCCCTCAAAGTCATCTCAGCAAAGCGGGCACCCCCACCATGGGCGGCGCGCTGATCCTTCTCGCCCTCGTGTTATCCACCGTCCTTTGGGCCAATCCGACGAACACCTTCGTGTGGCTCACCCTCGCGATCACCGTGGCTTACGGCGTGGTGGGTTATGTCGATGACGCTCGTAAGATCCGAAAGAAAGACACGGGTGGACTCTCCGCGCGAGGCAAGCTGGCGCTGCAGTTCACCGTGGCATTCGTGGTGTGCGGGTATCTTTGGTATGGCGAAGTCGGCCTTGGCTCCGATTGGCTCGCGATCCGCGATAGGCTCTCGGTGCCCTTCATTGCGTTCGATCGGGTGCGGATCGAAGTGCCGCCATGGCTTTACGTGGCGTTCGCCTCGCTCGTCATCGTTGCGACATCGAACTGCGTCAACCTCACGGATGGACTCGATGGGCTCGCGATCGGTCCCGTCATGATCAACGCGGGGACGTACGCTCTGCTCGCGTATATCGCCGGGGTCACGTTCTTCGGGAAGGATCTCGCTGCGTACTTGAACATCCCCTCCCTCGAGAGCGCGATGGACCTTTCGGTCTATTGCGGCGCCATGATCGGCGCAGGTTTCGGCTTCCTCTGGTTCAACACATATCCCGCGCAAGTCTTCATGGGCGACGTCGGTTCACTCGCCCTCGGTGGTGGTTTGGGCATGCTCGCCGTGCTCACGAAGAACGAGCTCCTCTCGGTGCTCCTCGGGGGCGTCTTCGTCATCGAAGGTGTGAGCGTGATCGGACAGGTCGCGAGCTTTCGAGCGTTCAAGAAGCGCATCTTTTTGATGGCACCGATCCATCACCATTACGAGAAGAAGGGTTGGCCAGAGCCGAAGGTGATCGTGAGGTTCTGGATCATCAGCGTCATGCTCGCGCTCGCGAGCCTCTCCACTCTGAAACTGCGGTGACACTCGTGAACGGGTTGGAAGGCAAACATATCGTGATCGTGGGGGCCGGCAAGAGCGGCCTCGCAGCGGCTCGTCTTTGCCGAGCACGAGGCGCGCGCGTCACCATCAACGACGCCAAGCCCGATGCGCTCGCTGGATCATTCAGCGAAGACGCGCACGCGCTCGGGGCTGAAGTCGTCCTCGGAGTCCATCCGAGCGCGCTCTTCGCAGATGCGGACATGATCGTTCTCTCGCCGGGCGTGCCTCCGCTCTCGGTCGTCTCCGACGCAGAGCAGAACGGTGTTCCCATCGTGGGGGAAGTGGAGCTCGCCGCGAAATCGCTCGCGGGAATGCTGATTGGAATCACCGGGAGCAACGGCAAGAGCACCGTGACGAGCTTGGTCGGTGAGATGGCGGCTCATGCATCTCGAATGGAGGGAGGTCGCCCTTCGTTTACAGGCGGCAACCTCGGGGAGCCGCTCGCGCTCGCCGCGTTCACGGAGGCGGCTTCTCCAAACGGAATCGTCATCGCCGAGCTCTCGAGCTTCCAACTCGAACGCGTGCGCTCGATGCGTTGTCACATCGCGGCGTGTCTCAACGTCACGGCCGATCACCTCGATCGCCACGGCTCGTTCGCCGCATATGCGGCAGCCAAAGGGCGCGTCTTCTACGCACAACGCGCGGGCGACCATTCCGTCGTCCCTGCAAACGATGAACTTTGTTTCTCGCTCGCCCGTGCTTCCGCCGCCACACTCCATACCTTTGGAGGAACGACGGGCGAGGTTCGTATCGAGAACGGAAAGATCCTCGATACGAAAGGAGACCTCGCTTTTCCGGTCTCCGCGCTCCGAATCCGCGGGCTCCATAACCAAGCCAACGCATGCGCTGCGGCGCTCATCGCGCGCCTTGCGGAAATTGCTCCATCATCGATCGAAGACGTGCTGTCCACCTTCGAAGGGTTGCCGCATCGAATGGTGCACGTGCGAGACCTCGATGGCATCCGCTTTTACGATGACAGCAAAGCCACGAATGTCGGTGCGAGTGTCGCCGCGCTCGACGGCCTCTCGGACATCGAGGGGCGCATCGTGCTCATCGCCGGCGGTGTCGACAAGGGCGGGAGTTACGCCCCGCTTCGAGAACGAATGGAGCAAAAGGGCCGTGGCATCGTTCTGATCGGCGACGCCGCATCGCTCATCGAAGAAGCCTTCGAAGGAAGTCCTCTGCCCATCGAACGAGCGGCGACGATGGACGCCGCCGTTCGTATCGCATACGCGATGGCGCGCACGGCAGATGCCGTCTTGCTCGCGCCTGCATGCGCGAGCTTCGATATGTTCCGTTCGTATGCCCATCGCGGCGACGAGTTTCAGCGCGCCGTACAGAACTTGACGGGGGAGAGCTGACATGGGCCTTTTGCGCGACGCGATCGCACGTCGATTCTCGAGGTCGAACACGGTGCATGAGAACGAACCGAAGCGGCGTCGCACGTCTTCGATTCCGTCCTCGCCTGCGCTCGCGCCGGAAATCCCTTCGAAAGCGACGGGAAGCGCCGATCCGATTCTCTTCGGCATCGTCCTCGCGCTCATCGCATTCGGCGTCGTGATGGTGTTCAGCGCAAGCGCGGTCTTCGCATCACAGCGCTATGGCAACGGACATTTCTTCCTCGTGCGACAGGGCCTCTTCGCCGCCGCCGCATTGCCTTTGATGATCATCGCGTCTCGCATCGATTATCATCATTTTCGTCGCCTGACGTATCCAATCCTCGCGGTCACGACGACGCTGCTCGTCTATGTTGCGCTTGGATTTGGACACAGCGCAGGAGGTGCGGCGCGATGGATCGCGGTGGGCCCGGTGCACATCCAGCCCGCTGAGATGGCGAAGCTCTCGATGATCCTTTGGCTCGCCTATTCGCTCTCCAAAAAGCAGGAAGCGATTCGCACTTTCCGCATCGGAATCCTGCCGCACCTCGTCGTCATGGGGCTCTTCGCGCTTCTTTGCCTGAAACAGCCCGACTTCGGCAGCGCGACGATGATCTGCGTGTTGACCTTCGTGATGCTCTTTGCCGCCGGTGCGAAGGTCGGCCCCATCGCGCTGCTCGTCGCGGCCGGTGCGAGCATCGCGGCCATCCTCGTCTGGAGCTCGCCTTATCGCATGCGACGCATCGAGGCGTTCCTCGATCCCTTTGGGCATCGCCAAGACGCTGGCTATCAGATCGCAGAATCACTTCTTTCGTTCGGTTCGGGTGGCGCGACGGGTGTCGGAATCGGTGATTCGCGACAGAAGCTCTTCTTTCTGCCGGAAGCACATACGGACTTCATCAGCGCCATCGTGGGCGAAGAGCTTGGATTCATCGGCATCGCCTTGGTTGTCTTTGCGTTCGTCTGGATCGTGATTCGCGGGGTGCGCATCGCATTCCGCGCCGTCGACGATTACGGGGCGTTTCTCGCCCTCGGAGTCACCATGTTCGTCGGATTGCAAGCATTCACGAACTTGGCGGTGGCGATGGGCCTCCTTCCGACCAAAGGCCTCGTGCTTCCGTTCTTGAGCTACGGCGGCTCGGCGCTGCTCGTCAATGCAGCAGCGCTCGGAGTCCTCCTCAACGTATCGCGGCCTCGTGAGGGCCAATCATCTCATCCGAACGTGGATTCGAAACCAACTGCAGAACCGAAGAACATCGGAGTGCGGTTCTCGAACGGACATCTTCCAAAGGGGAGCGCGGCATGATCGAGCGCGTAATGATCGCAGGCGGTGGAACCGGCGGACATCTCTTCCCGGGGATCGCTGTCGTCGAAGAGCTTCGGAGGCGCAACGTGGGCCTCGATGTCACGTATGTGGGCACCGAACGCGGAATCGAAGCCCGCGTCATTCCGGGCATGGGGGACCGTCTCGAACTCCTCGATGTCTCACCCCTCAAGGGCAACGATGTCGCTGGCTTCATGAAGTCCTTAATGAAGCTGCCGGGCGCATGGAGTCGCGCGATCACCGTGCTCCGCGAAGTCGAGCCCGAAGTGGTCATCGGTGTCGGCGGGTATGCCTCGGGGCCGATGTTGCTCGCCGCTGCGAGCCTCGGAATTCCGACGGCTCTCATGGAACAGAACGCGCAAGTGGGCCTGACGAACCGGATGCTCGCGCCCGTCGTTGGACGCGCGTATCTCACGTTCGAAGACACCGCAGCGCATTTCGGCAGCAAGGCACGGGTCGTCGGCAATCCCGTGCGACGCGCGTTCGTCGATGCGGCGCGCCTCGCGCTATCGGATCCCGATGCCTTCGAGCTTCGCGCGCGGCGCGTGCTGATCCTCGGAGGCTCTCAGGGGGCCAAGGCGCTCAATGAAAAGTTGCCTGAAGCGCTCGCGAAGGCGGGCCTTGGAGAGCGTGGAATCGAAGTGATGCATCAAACCGGCGTCTCGATGCAGGCCGAAGTAGAAGCCCGCTATGAGGCTCTCGGATTGCGCGCCGAGGTCGTCGCCTTCATCGACGACATGGCGCGCGCCTACACGAACTCGCAGCTCGTCATCGCGCGCGCCGGCGCCACCACACTCGCCGAGATTTGTGCGATTGGGCGCCCGTCGATCCTCGTTCCCTATCCGCACGCGGCAGACGATCATCAGACGAAGAACGCAGAAGCCCTCGAACGTGTCGGGGCTGCGATCGCGATCCGCCAAGACGCGCTCGACGACGAGCACTTGGTGAACGAAATCAATACGCTCCTCGACGATTGCGAAAAGCGCAGCGCGATGGCGTCCGCTGCGCGAGAGCAAGGGCGTCCCGATGCCGCCGCAGCGATCGTCGACGACCTCGTCTCATGGCTCGGTCGTCCCACCATCACACCGGCCCGCATCCCCACGATCCCACCGCCGCGACATGACCCCGAGCCGGGCATGGCCTTCGCTCGCATCGACTTCCGTGGCGGACGAAACGGCATCGAGGTGCGTCGTTCGAGTGGACCTCCCACGCCACTCGCGCACTTCGAGCCCGACCTCGCGAGGTGGGCGTCGAGGAGCTCGTAAAACGCCTGTGCCGACCGTCGAGCTCGACGGTGGCGAGAACGAGCCCGAGGAGTTCTTCTGATGCTGCGTCTGCGTGTCCGAGAGGTCTGTCCTGACTCACGTGTGTTCCGCCTCGATGGCGCTCGCCTGCGCGCAGCCATCGAAGCAACGTGGGGCGATGACACGCCGGTCGAAGTCGACTTCGAAGGTGAAACGATCGCGTCGCTCTCCTTCCTCGACGAAGCGATCGCGTCGCTCTTCGTCGATCACGATGCCGAGCTGATCCGCGCAAGGTTGCGACTCACGGGACTCACGGAGCCGGACCGAGGACAGTTGAACCGGCTCGTGGCGAACCGCCGCGCCGAACGAAGCGCTGCATGAGCGTCGACGAACGTCCCTCCGCTCACGGAACAATCCGGCCCCGCAATGTGCGATCTTGGCGCACTGCGCGCTCCCGTACCCCTTGTGGACGGCTTCACAAGGGTCACTGAAGCTCGCAGTGGGGGTTGTGAAGGGCTTTCCTTGGTGTCCGGGAGCGTGCAGTGGACCTTGTTGGACCGTCCACACCCCTCGCTGCGCGCTCCCGCAACCCTTGTCGAGCCCTCGACAACCCGAGGAGAACCGCGCAGTGACCCAAGAAAAGGGCCGAACAAGGTGCGCTGCACCGCGCAGCCCACCTTGTCGACGCGTCTACCCCCTATTTCGCATGCACGAGCGCCTTCGGTGCACGCCTCGAGCGAGAGAGCGAGTCTGTTCTCTGCACCCAGATCGACGTCGATGTTGGTATTCGAATCCGTGCCGATCACTCACCCGCGGCGAAAGCGAGGATACACTTTTTGTCCCTTGGCTCCCTTCGCACGGAGATCTCGTCGAGCATGAGCTCCTCGAGCGGCCGCCGAATCGAACGCGGCCCTTGTTTGGCGCTCCACGGCTTCCCAATCCTCCCAGCAAAGATCATCGCGCTGGGCGGGATCCCTTGGCTCACGTCGCGCATTCGCTCCGCGAGCTCTCGGGCTCTTCGAAGGAGCGGCTCATGCTCGGTGAAGCGGTGTTTCCGCTCCCCGTAAGAGCCAAAGATGATCGGCGCATTCCCAGGCTGCATCGAGAGCCCCAAGCGCGTCGCCTCCAGCCAGAACCGTTGAATCGACTGCCCCGCTCGCAAGAGCGCATCCCCTTTCGTCTCGGGGCGTCGAGGGTTTCGAAACGCCATCACGAAATGTGCGCCGCACATCAACCCAGGGACCAAGTCCATCTCGAGCTGCGCTGCGCTGGTCCCAAGGAGCGAGTTGATCTTTCGAACACGCTCGAAGTCCGCCATCGCCCAGCGCATCACATGACGGACCAGAGGATCGAGTCCAGTGGCACGCGCAGGAATACCTGTCTCGCTATAGGCCCTCTCGAAATCGATCACCCGCTGATGGACATCGTGTGCTTCGCGACAGCGAAGCCGGATGTCGGTGGCCATCGCGTTCAGAAGCGCGACATCGAGCCGGCGTTGGGGCGACTCGACCCACATCAACTCGAGTGACTCGTCCAAGCACGCTTCGAGAGCGCGCTTTTGCGCATCTGACAATGGGTCGATGCGAAAAGGGGAGCGGTTGGTCGATCGAGCTCGAATGAAGCGTGAGAGGAGATTGCTCTCTACCTCGCGCTCGGACGAGAGCTCGACTGTGATTCGATGTTCATGCGCGCCCGTCCGCAGATATCTCCATTCGATGGCGCGCCCTTCGTCTGCAGCTGCAAGACGCATGTTTTCGAGCAGACATCCCGCCGAGATCAGGCTGAAGTCCCCATCTCGATCGTAAAGGTCGTGCTCGAACTCGTCTTGGACATGAACCTCGATCTTGTCTTCTCCATGCACTCGAAAGCGCCAAGGCTGGCCATTGTCTCCACTGGGAGCCCATCTCGCCTTGTCGAGGATTCTCAGGATCGGTTCAGAAAACGACTCTCGCTCGACGGGCCGTGCCACAGCCCGGCTCCGCGCGTAAAGCCGCTTGGCGATCTGATGTTTGATGCGCTGGAGTGGATGGCGATATCCCATCGAGAGATAACCGTGCACGCTCTGGCCTCGATAGGCATCGAACAAGTGATAATGAGGCGCAGCGTCGATATCAGGCCTCTCGAGCAAAATCTTGACGGCACACACCCCCACGACGGACGCCGCCAGTTGGCACGCCATGGGAGTCGAAGGACCTCGCTTTACGTCGAGCGCGACCCGGCTCGGGTCGACCAAATAATGGTGATGCCGAGGACTGGGCACAAGTCCGACCAAGAACCGAATCGCGCGTTCGTCTGGAGGACAATCACGGAGGCCAAAATATTCATCGAAAGACATCGAATCAGGCGTGAACACGATATACGCGGCACCCATACCGATGGGCGCCGCCGTGACTGCGGGGATCCCGAGCTCCCGGCATCGCCGGAACAGCATCATTCGTGCGTCGAAGGCGAACAAATCGAGCCCATCGACATACAAATCGACACCCTCCAGAAATCGATCGACATTGTCATTCGTGACTTCGGTGGCGAAGGTTCTGATATCGATCTCGGGATTGATGTCTCGCGCTTCGTCGGCCATCACAAAGACTTTCGACTTCCCCACGGTCGTACTCTTTGCGCCGACTTGGCGATTGAAATTGGCGAGCTCGAAATGATCCGGGTCGGCGATGGAGAATGCGCCGATTCCGAGCCTCGTCAGCATCGACAAGTGCGCGCCACCCACGCCCCCCATCCCCGCGATCGCGACGCGCTTGCCCCGCAAAACTTGCTGCTCGCGCTCGGTGACCCAGCCGAGCGTGCGACCGAACGCCTCTTCGTAGTGAAATCGTGTTTCCATATTCAATTCGCGCTCCGAAGAATGCTGGGAGAGGCTTGTAACGTTTCGTCCGTGCGCTGTTCTTTCAGGTGCGAGAGCGTGTTGGGGCGAAGGAAAGCGAGACGATCGGTTTGGTCCACGAAGAGCGCACGAAACACCTCGCGTGGCATCTTGAACGCGCCGAGATCGGCGCTCGGGGAGTCGTCAGGCACCGCGACACAAGGCAATGGCGGCCCCATCAGCAGGTGCGCGTCGAGTGTCACTCCAGAAGCGAGCGGTTTACGAAAATGCTTGCGAACGTGCTCGATGGCACAGCTGCGCTCCACCACGTGCCCAGCGACGGGCGCACGCAAGCTCGCATGGTCGTGAGGCGCTCCGAGCGGCGCGAAACACCAGATCGCGCGGTATATCGCGGATGCTCGCGGATGGATCCCCATGACGACATGCGTCGCGCCGAGCGTTCGAAATCCGATTCGGGTCGCGGCGATCGACAGGAGCTGTGCGAGCCCATCTTTCCGGCAGCGACCCACGACCGCGAACGAGTTGATCTCGACGAGGCGAGAGCCCGCGGCGCGAAGATCACCGAGGGCGACAGGATAATCGCTATCGAGCGGGAGCCCTGCTGGCGAGTCTCCTGTCACCGTGATCGTCCCCACCGGCTGCTCACCGTCATAGGCGACGAGCACGATCGCCTCGCGCAGCACGTGCTGCTCGGTGAGCCTTAAATCCACCGGCCGCATGGGCTCGATTCCCAAAGCGGCATAGCTGATATGAACGAGCCGAAACGCACTCTCGTATTCTTCGAGGGTGCGCGCGACGCGGATCGAATACCGATCCATCGGCACCCGATCGAAGCGGGCCCGGTGACGAATGAGATGGTCCAGAACGAAATCTTGAATCCGCATGGAACCTCCGTCGTGCGAGATACAACTGCCATCGCTCGGTCGCTGTCGTTGGTACCCGCGGCGTCGAGTTTTTCTCGCAGCCAGCGACATCTCTTATATTCAATGATTCAATTCACGCTCCGAAGAATGCTCGAAGAGCGTACTCACAGAGGACGTCCGAGGACGACTCGGCGTCGATTGGAGATACTTGAAATAGGAGAAGAACCCATGAAACACCGCGCGCTCATCGACGAGGCGCTCGCGTCGAAAGATCTCATGGACTTTGGGCAAATGACAAAAGGCAATCCCAGGAAAGAAGTGGTGATAAGCGTGCAGCTTGAAGTTGAGATCGGGGAGCAACATCTTCTCCCACCATCTCAATAAGATGATCGGAGAAGACTGGGTGACTCCAGCGCCGGGAGGCAAATCGTAGACATGCTCGCAAATCGCGCTGACACGGACGACCGCAGGGAACACGAACACCAATGGCAACATCCAATAGACAAGAAACGAATACCACCCTCCCGCATAGGTCAGCAGCAATGCGCCGAGAGCATAGAAAGCGGGTCTGAGCCACTTGGGAGATGGATGCCGTCTGCGGTGGACGCTCTTGTGTTCGATCCGCTTGCCCTTCAGCAACTCGATGAAACTGAGCCCTGTCAAATCTTTGAGGAACAGCTTGAGCAGGCTCGAATAAGGCATTGGGAAAATCCAGTCTGAACCTGATTTGCGATGAAAATCCGGATCGCCCTCCGTGAGGAAAAACTGATGATGAAGCAAATGCACTCGGGCGTAATCTTCCACGGTGACCCCAAGAGGATATGCCGAGAGGAGATTGGCGATAACATCGCCATATCTCCCCTTGATCCCGACCGAGTGGGTCTGTTCGTGGACCAGCAGCGCCAGGATATTGAGCCGTGTCCCGATGATGACGATCGCCAGCAAATCCATCCACATGCTGCTCACATGCACGGCGATTGCGATCGTGATTCCGATCGTCGCCCATGCGCCCAGCGCGTACATCAGGAACTCACGCGGTCTGGCGCCCATGAGAGCTCGGATCTCTTTGCGCGCCTCCGCCGACAAGCTCCTTTGATCACCCAATAGAGCCTGTGGAGAGTGATTGTCTCTGCTGCTCACAATACACCTCTCGAGTAAGACACGAGCTCGCCGCAGCACAGGACGTGCTGCTTGGCAGCGCCATCACTCGTTCGCTGTTATTGGTATCCGCGGCGTCGGCTTTTTCTCGCAGCCAGCGATTTTCTTATTCGCGGCTATCTCCGCAACACGACGATCCGCATGGGCGACTCACCAGAACCGCCAGAATCAATCACTCCCCAACCGAAGTCACCAAGCTCGAGTGAAGAGGAAAATATGCTGTATCCCGAAAATGACGACGCCCAATCGAACGGAGGCATGGGCCACTCAGAGAACACACGGAGCGTCGGATCGAAGAAACGAAACCGCGCGAGCTCCGCAGAACGAAGGGGTCCAAACGTCGATAGGACGCCGCATCCAAATGTCGTGGCGCTCCAATAACCGATTCGAGCATCCAGCCGTCCGCGATGAGTCAGCGTCCAACCGCTGCCTGTCCCTGCGAGCTCGGCGGGAAGATTCAGCACCCACACATCGTCACGATAACCGAGCAACCTCTCGGCACTCCTACGCTCCTCGCCCAGAACGGCGATCCGCCCATCGGCAAGAGCGTGAACGGTTGGATACCTGAATACGACTTCGTCGGATTGCGGATCGATCGGAGAAATCCCAGGCAGCTCCGTCCAAGTATCTGTCGCGACATCGTAAAACCAAAAGGGTGCTCGGTGAGAATCGTACCCCCCTCCAAGCAGCCACCCACGACCGGTCCAAATCGCAGGCGAGAGTTGAGCTCGAACCCCGGGAAATGGGCTCGCAAGACGCCAGCGTGAAGCATTGGGTTCGAAGAAACCAATCCCCACGGATCCCGCGGTGCTCGCCACCGAAAATTCCGAACCAGTCCATGCCGCGGTCACCGACCCACTGTTCTGCGTCAAGGACGTGAACGGAGGGACTGGAATCCAAGCCGAAGTGGCGGGATCGTAGAGACCACCGTCAGTCAACCAATCCGGCATGCGATAGCCGCCCCACACGAACACCTCGCGCCCATTCCATGCGGCCACTGCGTTCGCACGCGGCCCCGGAGCCCCCACGTTCGAGACAGGTCGCCACGAGTCCGTCACAGGATTGAAGAGCCCGCCATCGCTTCGATACGAGGCATCCGAGCCGTCGACGGGATCGATCGCACCGCTCCAAACGAAGATCTCGGTCCCGGTCCACGCCACCGCAAAATTGCCCCGATGAAGCGGCGCCCCCTCGGTCGCTCCCGCCACCCACCTCGAGCTCATCACGTCTTCGACGCCAAGAGAGCCATCACAGGTCGAGCCCCAATCAGGCGTGCACGCAGGCTCGTCGGTATTCCCATCGCAATCGTTATCGATCCCATCGCGACAAACTTCCGCCGTGGGCACGCAACCGCATCCAGGATCGATCACACCATCACAGTCATTATCGATTCCATCGCAGATTTCGGGACTCGGCCCCACGGACCCCTCGCATTCGCTCCAGAGGCCGTTCGCACCACACGTCTGAACGCCTTGGACGCACGGCCCACTCAAAGAATCGAACCCACACGCCCGCGACTCCAGAGCCGCGCATGCACAGCCCTCGTCTCGTGCGCCATCACAATCATTGTCAATCTCATCCCCACATTCCTCAGGCACTGGGCCGATGGCTCCATCGCACTCGGAATTCCCCCAATCACCCCACTCCATCCCAGCACGGGTCTGACAGACTTGGACGCCATCAGAGCAAGCGCCGACCCGCCGAGCCACAGGCCCAACGAAGCACGACTGCGACTCCCCCGGACCGCACGGGCATCCATCGTCGATGCGCCCATTGCCATCCTCATCGATGCCATTGCCGCAGCGTTCACGTGGCACCTGACTTATCGCGCCATCGAACCCGCCATCGGTCGTACCGAGGTTCTGGGCCCCATTCAATGAACAGCCCACGAGCGCGATCGAGAGCGCAAGAATAGAGACCGGACGCACTGGCAAGAGTACCTCCGAGCATTGGTATCCCGAGCCCACTTTTTTTCTCGCGAGGCGCGTTCGAAACTGACATAAGTCGAACGTGCGACTCGTTTCGGCGCCATTTCTTCTGACAGCGCTATGGGTCGCGACGGCTTCGATCATAAGCCATGCCCAAGAACGTGAGCGCATCGCGCTCTCGTTCGAAGCGCCCTCCGATTGCATCGGAGCCCGCGAGCTCGCTTCGCGGGTGGAACGGATTCTCGGTCGCACCTTCTTCGTCGCCACGGCAGATGCCGACATCATCGCCCGAGGTGCCATCGCCCGTGAAGAAGAAGCGCATGTCTTCACACTCGAGCTCATCGATCGCGCTGGCCACGTGATCGGTCGACGGCAAGCCCGCCGCGAGCGCGGCAGCTGTCATGCGCTGGATCGCTCGATCGCCGTCATCATCGCGACGCTCGTGGAGCTCCCCGTCGTGCAAACGACGATGCAGTTGCCCGACGAAGAAATCGACCCGACCGAGACGGTCGATCCCGAGCGCCCCCCCACCTCGGATGCTGAAATGCCGCTCATGAATGAGCCGCCCTCATGGGAGCTGCGCAGCGGGGCGGGCTTTGCGCTCTCGGTGGGTCTCGTGCCCGAGATTGGAATGGGAGGTTCCATCCTCTTCGGCTTGATGGCTGAGCGAGACTGGCCGGCCCTCGTCCTCGAAGCACGCATCCTATCGCCCACCACAATGCTCGACGACGCAGGGCTCGGTGCGCGGTTTTTTCTCGCCGACGCACATCTCGGAGTGTGCCCTACGGCCACATTCGATGTCGTACGGCTGGGAGGATGTGCCGAAATCGGCGGCGGAGCGATCGTCGCAGATGCCATTGGCCTCTCGAACCCTCGAACTGGCGTCATCACACCGCTCATCACAGCGCGATTTGCATTGGAACTCAGGGTCGTCATCGCGCCCTTCGAGCTACGTCTGGCGACGGGCGTCGATATTCCCATCGTTCGCGATCCCTTCGTGAGAGATGCTGGGACCGAACGAGAGACTCGGATTCATGAAACCGCTCCCGTGGCGCTCATGACATCCCTCACCATCGGAGCCATCGGAGGTTCGTGAGCTCGCGACGAGAATTGTTGGACGTATCGGATACCAATCCTCCGATACCACGTGCTGCGACAGACGGAGGCTCTCGTTTGATGTTCGAGATGCCGAAGACGCTCGACCTCTATCATGAGCATCGCGGCTTCGTGTGGCGCGTGCTTCGCCATCTCGGCGTGCCAGCGGCGGATTTGGAAGATGCTTTACAAGAAGTGTTCATCGTGGTGCACCGGCGTCGCGCTGAATTCGAAGGAAAATCCAGCATCAAAACGTGGCTTTATGCGATTGCGAAGATGGTCTACCTGAGCCAACGCAAGCGGGCTCTCGGAAGGCGAGAGACATTGGTCGCCAACATTCCGGAGAGCGCCGCATCCGATGAC
Organism: uncultured Sandaracinus sp.; assembly: GCA_964481145.1. Lineage (GTDB taxonomy): Bacteria > Myxococcota_A > Polyangia > Polyangiales > Sandaracinaceae > Sandaracinus. The sequence goes on along the minus strand of CAYZTA010000001.1, from coordinate 115,790 downwards.
CCCGCGAGCCACGTGGAACGACGACGTCAGTTCGAAGCCGTGCGAGCCGTATTGGATCGATTGCCGGAAGATCAACGCGAGGTCTTCGTGCTCTACGAAGTGCATGGGATGTCGATGCAAGAAGTCGCAGACACACTCGGCTGCCCGCTCAAGACCGCGTATGGTCGATTGTATCGAGCACGTGAGCACTTTCGCGAAGAGTTTCGCCAATCGAAGGAGGCCCCATGAGCATGGATCAGGATCCGCCGCGCCTCCTCGATGATCCCGAGCTCGGCGAGGCCATGCGCCTCCTCGTCTCCGACGAGCCTTCGCCGGCGATCGATGCGCGCATCACGAATGCGATCACGACGGGGCCTTCGCGTTTCGTCTCTTGGCCTCGCTGGCTGCTGGGCATGAGCGTCCTCTCGATCCTCGCGATGTCCGGTGGCGTTCTCGGTTGGAGGTTTTGGAGACACGAAGCCAGCACTGCGGCTCATGAATCGGCTTCACTCGAGCAGCCGCAGGCCGCTCTCGTTCCGAATCCCGTTGCCGAAGTTCACTCAGAACACCCAGAGCAAGCGACTCCGTCCGACACACCCATCCCAGCATCGGAAGAGCGTTCTTCTTCGACTCCGCAGGTCGCACGACCTTCTGAAGAGCAGCTCATCCTCGATGCACGGCGTTCGCTGACGACGAACCCTTCGCGTACAGAGAGCCGCCTCGCGCTGCATCGCCGCTTGTATCCCGATGGCCTGCTCGCCGAAGAGCGTGAGGCGCTCAGCATCGAGCTGTGGATCCATGAAGGGCACATGGAGCGGGCGCGCCGTGCGCTCGAACGAATTCGCCGACGCCATCCCGACTCCGCCCATGTGGCGCGCCTCGAGCGATTGCTCGAGGCGATGTAGGTGAACGCGAAGGTTACGGCGCGGGTTCGATCCGAGAGCCTCAGGACTCAGGCACACACACCCCGAACGAACACATCATTCCAGACGGGCACTCCGCGCTGCTTCTGCATTCATCACAATCTTCGATCACACCATCGCAATCTTCATCGATATCATTTCCGCAGACCTCCTCCTCCATGCACTCGGCAGGAAAACATTCTCGGCCACGCTGTAGGGGATCGTCAGGCGCACAATCGATCGCATCCGGGGATCCATCGCCATCACGATCCCTACCTGCCTCCACCCGAGTGGGCCGGTCTCCGACCGCTGCGAGCGCCACCAAGAACTCATCGCCAGCCTCATCGACACGTTCGAGATAGAGGATGTCTCCGAGCGTGCCTGCAAGCTCCGCAGAGAACGCTCCTCTCGCCGTGACCGGGACGGTCACGCGCCCTCTGATCTCCGCGGTGCGCATCATCGTCACGCGCAGAGCCGCGCCGCCAGGTCGGATCGCGCCTTCGCTTCCTTCGAGTCGCATGCGCTCCGGAGACACCATCGTGAGCGCCATCCGCTCGAGATCGGCCGATGGAGGATCCGGTAATGGCGTTGCCACACAGCTCACAGCTGCGATGGCCGCGAAGAGGGTCGCGAATAACCACGAGGCTCGCATTCGTCGTCTCCAGCAGACGTGGTGGGGCTCCGCTATCAACACTCTTCGTCGATCAATCCGTTGCAGTCATCATCGATGTCGTTGCCACAGATCTCCGCAGAGTCGCAGACACCCGGCGAAAATTCACACGTTCCAGACGAGCACGCCATCCCAGACGGGCATTCCGCGGTGCTACTGCATTCCTGACACTCGTCGATGATGCCATCGCAATTCTCATCGATGTCATTGCCGCAAATCTCGGCGGTGCACGCGGACTCACACTCTTCGTCGATCAAACCATCGCAGTCGTCATCGATGTCGTTGCCACAGGTCTCGGCCGTGTCGCAGCTCACGACAGCCACGCAGGCAAGAACATCGTAGTTCAGATGCGCCCCTGTCCAGGTTGGGAGTCCAGGTTGGGAGACGAGCTTTTCCTTCTGAAATGCGCAGCAAACACACGAGCGGCCTCAATCGAGCTCTCTGCTCTCGCAAGCCCCGCGTAGACGTTCGGCCATGAGATCTCGAATCGTGTTCCCGAACCATGCATATGGAACGCAAATCTCCAGTGCCTCATTGCATGAGAAGCCCCGGACTTCGCAAATACCGCACGGGCCTCCTCACGCGCGGCTTCACGCCATGCGCGCAGAATCGGAGCGATGTTCGGGCCGAACGATGCATCGGTCGTATACAAATCATATTCTTCGTCCAAACTCGGATCCCCAAACGAAGAGAACGGGAGCCCCGGCAACGCACAAGTCGTTGGCACGAACCCGAGCGTCGGAGTGGGGAAAAACATCCTCCGCAAAACATTCACGACGGTGAAGGGAATTTCCGGCTTCCTATAATGGATTTCGAATTCCGGAAACTCGAACTCTCCCGTGCAACGAATCGTTCCCTGAGCGCGGACCGGATAGGAATTCCACCCTGACCAATCCGTATTCCAAAGCGACCGGGGCCGCAAATCCAACCAAACATTGAGCTCGCCTGCTCTCACCGACCGAACAATCACCTCGAGGCGATAGAAAACAGAGTCCGAAACCAACCGCCCCCGACCACCCAATCCCAATAGGCCCATCACGCTGAAATCTTCGTTCCGCCCCTCGACAAGAGTGAGCCCCTGTGTTTCGAAGCTCTTTGTCATGGCCTGTTTGCCCCCGGCCATGCGCATGACGAACCACGGGAGCGCCTTCTTATGAAGAACCCAATAAAAAATCGCCAACGAGAGGACAAACCGCACGATATCAAGCAACTCATCCATGACTTCACTGATCGACATGGCGTCCTTATCGTGTACTCACATCCGGCGTTGCGCGCGAACGGCTCAAATGTTTCCCGAACGCCGCCCCTACGCTGAGCAACACCAGCACACTCGCCGCGATCGCACACTCCCCGAGTGAAAGCGCGTTTTGCAACCCCGCCCACCTCGCAACATGGCCATAACAAAGCGGAATATGAAACACATAGGCCCATAGCGAGCCTCGGCCGAGGATCACGAGCGCCTTTCGTGCTCGCTCGGGAATCCACAACGCAAACAAAGCGCCGAACGCAACGACTCCAATCCCGCGCGCAGCGAGTTGCACTGCATTGGCCATCACGGCGACATGTCGCCGATCGAAGACACCTCCCAGTCTTTGAGCGATTTCATTTTGTGCGAGAGTGCCAATCACGGCGATCGCAATCGCCCCCAAAAGCATCACAAAGAGCGTTCGAGAAGGTGCGCCCGCAATCGAGCGAACCAGGCGATTGCGCTCGATCATCGCACGTCCAACGACGACGCCCATCGCCGCCCACGACACCAGCGGCACGAGAGGCATGCGCGTGATGCCCGAAACATCGACGAACAAACCTAGAACGAAACCAATGGGACCTTCGACGTCATGCGAAAGACGAGACACCCAAGGACACGCAATGATGGGCAAGATGGCGAGCGCCCAACACGCTCGCACCCAATTCGAGACATCGATCGCATCGCCGCTATTTTTTTGGCCGCGGAGCGCGAGCGCCAGCACCGCGAGTGAAAGGCCAATCACATGAAGCACATCCGCGCGTAACCACGTCTGTGGCCCATCCCACCCATCGAGCAGCGCCGAGACTGCATTGAGCGCATACCCGACCCCCACGATCGACAGAGCCCGTCGTATCACCGCGCGCCGCACGAAAGATGCGCTCTGCCCACGAACGACCGCGGCTTCCACACGAAACGCGAGCGCCGCGCCCGAAAGCACCAAGAACGCTGGCAGTGCGAGCGTCTGTAAAAAAAGCAGCTCCACCGCGAACCAAGGGCTCGCCTTCGCGCTTTCGGACGCCCACGCATCGAATGCATGGCCTTGCACCATCAGTATCGATGCGATCCCGCGTGCGATATCGATTCCGATCACACGCGGCGGACGCGGCGCTAACGCGGATAGAGAAGCCATGTTGGGCGTCTCTCCGCAAAGCGTGCGACTTCGTTTTCTCCCTCCTCGAGGATCGCATCGACCCCAGCTCCGCGATCGATGGCGCCGCGAATCTCAGGGCCTCCCGTGAGCAGATCGATCGCAGGGCGATCCGCAACGAACTCGTACGACTCTGTTCGCCACGCGAAGTGGCCATCACTCCTCTCGGCGACGGCCGCGAGGATGCGCACATACGTCGCATACGGAGAAAAGCGTGAATCATCCACGACATGCACTTGCACGCCGCCGCAGTTCGTCTTCGCGTGCTTGTGAAATGTGGGCTCGAACGTCAGCGGTCGAAGGATCGCGCCCGGGGCATGCACCTTTTCGGCGAGCGCTTTTCCATCGACCCACGGTGCCCCGATGATTTCGAATGGATGCGTCGTGCCTCGCCCTTCGCTCATGTTCGTGCCTTCGAGGAGACAGCCACCCGGATAGACACGCGCCGTCTCGACGGTCGGCATGTTGGGTGATGGCAAGACCCACGGGGTCTTCGTGCTCTCGAACGTGGAGCAAGGATCCCAACCTTGCATCTGGACGATCTCGAACGCCGCAGAATCGACCTCGAACTCTTCGGCGCTCATCTTCACGATCTCGCCGATCGTCATCCCGTGTCGAACAGGAACATCGAGCAGCCCCACGAACGATCGATACCCTTGTCGTTGTGGCGCGCCCTCCATGCGCACGCCACCGAGTGGGTTCGGACGATCGAGCACGATGGTCCGCACACCCATCGCATTCGCTGCGCGCAGCATGAGCGCAGCCGTCCACACGAACGTGTAATACCGGCTTCCGACATCACACAAATCGATCACGACCGCATCGAGCCCAGAGAGCCACTCGGGCCGCGGTGAGAGCGCGTCGAACGTCGCACCGTAGAGTGAATAAATCGGAGCACCATCCGCAGCGCGCGCGCCTTCGACTCCGATCATGTCCTGAGCTTCACCGCCATACCCGTGTTCAGGCCCGAAATACGCCGCGATGTGCGCGCCGGCCTTTTTCAACACGTGCTCGGCGTGCACGAAGCGAGAATCGACGCTCGCTGGATGCGCCAAAAGACCGACTGTCTGTCCGCGCACGACTCCGTCGGCATCTCCCGATGCGATCCGATCGAGCCCTGTGCGCACCGGGCCACCCTTCACGTGCGAGCTCACGCCGCCCCGAGCCCAGCACCGGCTTCACCCGCAAGCAGGTAAAGCACCGCCATTCGAACCGCCACACCCGCTTCGACCTGATCGAGAATCACGCTCCGCGGCCCATCGGCAATCCTAGGATCGATCTCGATGCCGCGATTCATCGGCCCAGGATGCATGACGATCGCATCTTGTTTTGCGAACGCGAGTGTGCGCGGACCGATGCCGAACGTGCGGCTATATTCGCGCATGCTCGGCAAAAGAGCGCCCTCGAGCCGCTCGCGCTGAATGCGCAACACCATCACCACATCGGCACCTTCGAGCGCGGGCTCGAGTCGATCGAACACGTTCACGCCGAGCGACTCCGCCTCACTCGGCATGAGCGTACGCGGCCCCACGAAGCGCACTTCACTCCCCATGAGGCGAAACAAAGCCGCATTGCTCCGCGCCACGCGCGAATGTGCGACATCCCCGCAAATCACCACGTTCAACCCCGAAAGCGTGCCCTTTGCACGTCGAATCGTAAACGCATCGAGCAGCGCCTGCGTCGGATGCTCATGCGTGCCATCGCCTGCGTTGACCACACTGCACTTCACACGCTCTGACGCGTACTGCACCGCACCAGAAGCCGAGTGACGAATCACGACGATATCGGGTTGCATCGCCTCGAGCGTCTTCATCGTATCGAGGAGCGTCTCGCCCTTGGTGACGCTCGACGTCGACGTCGAGATGTTGACGACATCGGCGCTCAGCCTCTTGCCCGCGAGCTCGAAGCTCGTCCGGGTCCGCGTGCTCGCTTCGAAGAAGAGATTGATGACGCTCTTTCCGCGGAGTGTGGGCACCTTGCGAATCGGGCGCCGCGACACTTCGTAAAACACTTCGGCTGCGTCGAGAATCTGGAAGACATCACTCGCATCCATGCCTTCGATGCCGAGCAAATGCGGATGACGATACGGCCGCGTCACACACCACTCCTTGAAACACAGGCCACACGATCGGGATGTACCTCGAGCACCGCTCCTTTCGGCACATGCACCTCGCTCCCCACGAAATCCGGAGCCATCGGCAACTCACGACCGCCGCGATCGAGCAGCACCGCGAGCCAAATGCGGCGAGGGCGACCGTAATCGAGCAAACAATCGATCGCGGCGCGCACCGTTCGTCCGGTCTGCATCACATCGTCGACGAGCACCACCTCGCGACCACTCACGTCGAAGTCGATTCGACTCGGTCCAATCTTCGGGTCCGGTAACGCCGTCGCGGCATCGTCGCGATAGAGCGCGATCTCCACGCTGCCCACAGGCACCGCGAGTCCTTCGGCGTCGTGAATCGCAGCCGCGAGTCGCTCGGCGATGGGCACTCCACCGCGCCGAATCCCAACCAACGCGAGCTGCTCGGTTCCCTGCGTTCGTTCGACGATCTCGTGCGCAAGCCGACGTACGGTCCGCGCAATCGCGTCGGCGTCCATGACGATTTCACCGGTCTGCACGGCGCCTTTCTACGCGCGCCCCGATGGTGGCGTCAATCCGAGCGCCAATAGCTCCGAACTTTGATGCCAATTACGCGAAAAACTCGGCACATGCTACGGTTCGTTCATGTCGGACCTCCTCGACTCGCTCGCATCACATCTCGCGCTCGGCGATCTGCTCGGACACGTCCGTGAGCATTTCGGCGACTACGAGCTCCTCGATCACCACACGCAAGGCGAGTTTCATCACGACATCGTGATCCGCGTGCGAGACGCGGCCGCCCTCCCCGGCCCATTCCTCGTGATTGCCACCAACTGCAACGGCGGGGTCAAAGAGGTGCTCTGCCTTTCGGAGCGACCTGTGCCAGGTGGCCTCTGGCGTTGGCGATGTCCCGAGTCGCGCGAGTTCCAAGGAACAGTGCCCGACGTGCTCGACCTCGCACGCACGATCCACTTCTTCGATCCTTGCGAGCTCTTACGCAACGACGCGCGAAGTGAGTTGCGACCCGAGTATCGCGAACGCCAACCAGGCGGCGGCTTCCGAATGCGAACGTCAAAATCCTGAACGCCGACTCATCACGGCCATGGGCACATGTGCACGGTGTGGATCCTGTCTCGACTCCCTTTTCCGCTTTGGGATTGCTTATCCGCTTGTTAGATCGGCAGAAGGCCGCTGGCCAACTGGAGTTCGAGCGCACGCAACGGCAGCCAGACGATCTGGTCCTGGTCACGGTCGATCGGACCTCGAAACCCGCCGCCGAGCATGGTTTGCCGCAACATCCGCACGAAGTACTGACCATCGAGTTCGTCGTCGCCACGTTCGTCCGGCGGACACATATCGCCGCAAATACGGAAGTCCGCGCTAGCATCCGGCAGCCAGATGCACTGACCGAATGCACCTCCACTCACACGAGACTTCCAATGCCGCTCATCGCCAAATTCGAAACACTGATGGCCCGTGGGCCAGGGTTCGATCTCGCGGTTGGGGTGCTTGAGCAGCACGGAGGGCGAGCGAATCATCAACGGGTCGTCATCTCCTAGACACTCCATGTCGGATGTGGGCACGTCGAGCCAGTCGTGCATGATCTGTTCGGGTGCCTGGCAGAAGTCGACGGTGCCAACGACCTCCCAAAAGGCGCGGATCGACAACGGTGCGGGGCCACCAACCCTTCGCTCGACTTCATCGATGTCCTGAACAGGACACGGCGCTCCAAGGCAGGCCCCTTGATATCCGATGGCCGCAAGACGTTGAATCAAGATCTCCAGATTGTAACGAACCCGCCGCATGGTTTCCCAAGCCACCCCCCAGGCCTCGCTGAGATGCGCCGGTTCGCGCACAGCCGATCCGAGTGCCAAGAGCGCATCCCATGCAGCGACAGTATCGCCCTCCATGTAGAGCTTTCCGATCGGCCCGGAGTCAGCAAGCATCTCGCCGAGCACTCGAGTTGCGGCCTCATCGCCTGCGAGCGCCATGGTGCGCAACGCTGACGAGGCAGGTGGCGTTGTGGCTTTGGAACTCACCATGACGCGCAGGAGAGAAGATAGGTGAAACAAGGGCAGTCAAACAAGGGTAGCGGATGAATCGTGTCGCTCGATCGCCGAAGCCTTCGTGCACTGAGTTCTGTCCGAAACTTCGCTCGCCGCGCCGAGCGTGAGCAGCGCAGGTGCGATCTCGAAGAGGAATTCTGAACATACATGCCCTCTGTGCTCGGCATTGAGCTACGAGCTACCGGCGGGCATCGCATGCGGCATGGCTTCGCCTGCTTGCTGACGCTGATCCATCTCGTACTTCGACGGGCATCGAGGAATCACCTGTGTCGCGAGGAACGAACCGTCGTCGCGAAGGTTTCCTTCGACCACCACCGAGATCCCCATCCCATCACGGAAGGTATCGGGCACCACACATTGCGGAAACTCGACCGGCATCGATTGGCCTTCGCGCTCGATCACGAAACGCCATTCACACGGCTCTTCGCGAAACAGGATCGAGCCCGATTGCAGCTGCCCTTCGACGCGCAATGTCCGCCCGGCATGGGCGCTCGGGTTCGACACGACTTCGTCCACCATCTGCGAATAGACGAAAGGAGATTCCTCGCCGCCGCCGAGCATGATCGCAGCGACGCCACCACCGAGCAGCACGAAGACGACCCCGAACATCAGCGCGCGTTTCCATGCGGGCTTTTCGGAGCCATTCGAAGACGCGAGCTCTGGCCCAGGTCCTCCGGCCTTGGCCTGGGCCAAGAGATCAGAGGTCTCGTCCGACGCTTCGTTGATGCTGTATTCGGAGCCGTTCATGCGACTGAAGAGTATGCGGCCGGAATTCGATGCCGACCAGGCCTCAATCGAGTCGGAACACCTACCCGGCGTTACATCCCATGATCGAAACGAGCCGACATCCCGAACGGGATGCCGGCTCGTCTCCGTGTCAGCGTTTGCCCGCGATCAGCCGCCAAGCGGCCCGATGAAACCACCGGCGATGAGAAGCGCGTAAATGACGAGCGACTCAATGAGCGCGAGGCCGAGAATCATCGGGACGAACAGCTTGCCCGATGCGTTCGGATTGCGCGCGATGCCCTCGAGCGCCGCCGCCGCGGCCTTGCCCTGAGCGAGCGCACCACCGAGGGCGGCGACTGCGATCGCGATGCCCGCGGCCCACGCCTTGGCGGTCGCGACATCGTACTCGTTGGCGGATGCATCCTGCGCGAACGCCGTGGCGGTGATCGCGAAGGTCGCGAGGAACGAAACCAAACCCAGCAGCTTCTTCTTCATGACGAACGTGCCTCCTGCGAACCCCGGAACGGTGCATGCGTAAGCGGCTTACCGACCGGAACTCTCTCCCTGTGCGAGGCCGCCCTCATGAGCGGCCGAACTCGTTGTTGTTTCTTGCGAAGACCCGGGCTTAATGGCCTTCTTCGTGCTGAACCGCAAGCCCGATATAAACCGTCGAAAGAACGCAGAACACCAGTGTCTGCACGATGACTACCAGAGTGCCGAGCACCATCACTGGTACCGGCAAAACGAACGCGATAATCGAAAGGAACGCGCCGACGACCAAGTGATCCGCGACCATGTTGGCCATCAGACGAATCGAGAGCGAAAGCGGGCGGGCCAGATGGCTGATGACCTCGATGACGAACATGAGGAGCATGAGCGGCAGCGCATACCACTTCACGATCGGCCCAAAGAGATGCTTGATGTGATTGGTGCCGTTCTCCTTGAGACCGTAGATGTGAGTCGCACCAAAGACCACCAACGCCAACGCGAGCGTCGTGTTCAGATTGTCGGTCGGTGGCGTGAAGCCAGGGACGAGACCGAGCACGTTCGAGAAGAGAATGAAGAACGCGCAGGTCCCGATCAGCGGCAAGAAAAAGCGCGCTGCCTTCGGGCCCATGATGTCGCTCATCATCGAATACGCCGCGCCCACGAGGAGCTCGACGAAGGTTCGGATCGTCAGCTTCCCTTCGGGGACGATCGCCGCTTGCGTGTCCTTCACCTTTTGGAAGGCGATGAGTGAGACGATCCCAAGAAGCAAAAGAACGAACGCCGCACCGAACACATGACCCACGAATCCGATCTCATTGGCGAGGATCGAATCGGACTCACCCGTCAGCATCCGATTGAACACAGTGACCAGTGCGACAACGTTGTCCCAAAGGACCGTTCCGCGAAAAATCAGGGTGAACCATGATTCGCCGTGCGGCATCGCTCAATCCCTCTCACCCGCCACTTGGCGAGAAACATCACACGCCACGCTCGACCCATGAGCGTGAAGCGCACCGCAAAAAATCCCGAGCACGATGGCGCTCGTACCGATCACGAGCCCCGTCGGATCGAACACACGAAGCATCACGGCCGCGCTGGCGAGCACGAACCCAATCTTCGCCACGAGCACCGACATCCACACGGTTTGGCTCCGCTCGGCGCGATCGATGAGACCTGTCACCACCCAGCGGATCACGAGCCAGTTGAAGATCGCGAGCGCAGCTCCTGCCGTCGCTCCCGTGGCTCTCTCGAGACCACCGCTCACGAACGCGAACACGATGAGCGGAAGCACGAGAGCTCCCGTCCAGTTCGTGATCATGTCGATGACGCGGCGTTCCACTTGAGTTGAGCTTTCTTCGTTCAGAGTTCGTCGAGCTTGATTTTCTTCGTGAGATCGAAGAGGGCTTTGAAGCCAGCCATGATCCCGAGGATGAGTCCGAATATTTTTAAGTAAGGGCTGGTTCCAAGTTTTCCGTCGAGCCAGAGGCCTCCGGCATACCCGACCATCGTGGCGATGACGATTTCGAGTCCAATCGCGCCCACACGACCAGCGATTTTCAGCTGTTTCCGCTGCTCAGGTTCCAGCAGCATATTGCCTTCGGCCCGTTGGGCGGGCGCCATGTAGCATGGTGGTCCTAGAGGGTCAAGGATGGACCACATCCAGCCCATCCAGACCCATTTATCATCAATTTCAAGAAATTATGCGGAGGCGAACGCCGCTTCTGCAGCCCTTGCCGTGAGCTCGAGGGCCTCCTTTTCGTGCGCAATGCTCACGAAACCGGCCTCATACTGAGCAGGGGGCCACATCACGCCGTTGTCCAGCATCACACGGTGCCAATTCGCAAAAGCCTGCGTGTCACATCGCGATGCGTCCTGCCACGAACGCACGGGTCCCTCGGTAAAGAACGGCGTCATCATCGAACCCGTCCGTTGAATGCAGACTTTCTTCTGCGATCGTTTCGCTGCTGCGGTGAGGATTTTTTCGATCTCGACGCTGATGCGCTCGAGGCGCTCGTAAAAACCAGCGTCATCACGGAGCACGCGCAGTGTCGCCAGGCCCGCGGCGACCGCGAGCGGATTTCCGCTCAATGTGCCCGCCTGATATACGGGCCCCATGGGCGCGACCTTCTTCATGATCTCGCGACGCCCTCCGTAGATTCCGAGCGGAAGACCACCACCCGCGATCTTCCCGAGCGTCGTCAGATCAGGACGAATTCCAAAACGCTCCTGCGCACCGCCTCTGGCCAAGCGAAAACCCGTCATCACCTCGTCGAACACGAGAAGCGCACCATGTTGCGCAGTCAGCGCGGCGAGCGCCTCGAGAAAGCCACGCGAGGGCGGCACCGTGCCCATGTTGCCGACCACCGGCTCGAGAATGACGGCGGCGATCTCTGCGCCCCGTTCTCGGAACAGCGCGTCGAGCGCCCCTTCATCGTTATAGGGGAGCACGATGCAGGTATTCGCAATCGCAGCGGGGACGCCTGCGCTCGTCGGCACGCCAAACGTCGCGAGACCACTCCCTGCTTTGACGAGCAAATAATCGGCGCCTCCGTGATAACAGCCTTCGAATTTCACCACGAGGTCTCGCCCCGTGAAACCGCGCGCGACGCGCAGCGCGCCCATCACGGCTTCGGTGCCGCTCGACGTGAACCGCATCATTTCCATCGACGGAACGAGCTCAGCGACGAGATCGGCGAGCTCGGTCTCTTGGGCGGTCGGGGCTCCGTAGCTCGCACCACGCGTCATCGCCGTCTGCACCGCACGGACCACATTTTCGTGCGTATGGCCGAGAATCATCGGCCCCCACGAACCGATATAGTCCACGTAACGAGTCCCATCCGCACCGAACACATAAGCGCCCTCGGCGCGATCGATGAAAATGGGCGTGCCCGAGACGGCGCGGAACGCACGGACGGGCGAGTTGACGCCCCCGGGAAAGCGCTCTTCGGCGCGTCGGAAAAGCTCGGCGGAGATGGTGTCAGTCATGGTGGCGCGCAGCATAGCTCGGAGTGATTGACGTGCGAGCGCGCGTCGGGGACGCTCGGGCTGCTTTGCCCTCTTCCGATCATTCACGTCTCTCCACACGCCTACGTCGTGCGCCCACGCGGTATGTTCCCATGCAGCGCCTCGCCGCAGGCGGCATGGCCGAGGTGTGGCGTGGCATCGCGCACTTCGAAGGAGAAGAATCACACCCGGTCGCGCTCAAGCGCGTGCTGCCGGAGCTCGCTTCGCAGGAGCTCTATCGCTCGATGTTCGAAGACGAAACACGGCTCGGTATGCTCCTTCGTCATCCGAACATCGTTCGTGTCTACGATGGTCGTATCGTCGCGGGGAGCTTCATCATGGTGATGGAGCTCGTCGACGGAACGAGCCTTCGCGCGGTCCTCGAACGCGCCCACGAACGCAACGCGTGCATGCCGGTCGCGACCGCGTTGTGGATCGCGCGCGAGCTGGCGACTGCGCTCGCGTATGCGCATGGCGCAACCGACGCCATGGGCGCTCCGCTCGGCATCGTTCATCGTGATGTGTCTCCGCACAATTTGCTCCTCGGGAAAAACGGCTGCGTCAAACTCGCGGACTTCGGGCTCGCCAATGCGAACGTCCATCAAACTCAGCTCGCCGATGGGTTGCAGGGCGGCAAGCTCGGCTATCTCGCGCCCGAGATCATCGAAGAGAAGCCGACGAGCCCTCAGATCGATGTCTTCGCGACCGGCATCGTGCTCTGGGAGATGCTCTGCGGGCGAAGGCTCTTTCATGGCCGAAGCGATCACGAAACGGTGCAGCTCGTCGCGCGTTGTGAAGTCCCGACTCCGTCATCGATCAATCCCCGCATTCCTCCCGAGGTCGATGGTCTCCTTCGGAACGTCCTCGCACGAGATCCGAACCAGCGCATGCAAGGCTCCCCGACGCTCGCACGCGAGCTCGACCATTTGATCGCGTGGCTCGATCCGCGAGTCTCGGCCAAGGACGTCGCGCTCGTCGTAGGCTTACATCTCGCGACCGAGCCGCCGAAACCGACACGCACGGTGCTGCCTCCCGCGCAAGGCTTCATCTCCGAGCTCGACGAGCTCGCCTGTGTGGAGGCAAGCCAAGCGCTCGGCACAGAGCACGACGTGTGGAGAGTCGGTCGCTGAACGGAGTCGAGAAGAGCACGCAATCCGTGTCAAAGCCCCTGAGTGTCCCAGGGCTTGAGCCCACCGGCTGACACTTCGAAGAGCGCGCTCGTGATGCGATGCGGGGCTCTTCTATAATCATCCTCTGCGCGCGCGCTCAACGCCACGCGGATCGCGGCGGGCTCTTTGGGGCACGCGAGCAGTGCGTCGCGATGGGGCACCGCCGCAAGGAAAGGCGAGCCGAGCTCGGGGGCGAGCACGTCGTGCATGCTCGGCAAAAGGAGACGTGCCGAATCGAGTCCATCGCCCGAGCGCGACACCACGAGCGGGCCCGCTTCGGTCTCCACACGCGCAAAGCGCGTCTTGTCCGAACGGGCCGCGAGGTTGGCAATCGCCATCCTCACAGCATCGCCGCGCGTCAGATTCCACGCTTCGACTTCGCGGTCGCGAAGATATCGAGCGCGATCCTCGTAAGCGACCATCAAGGCCACCGCGACATCGTTGACCATCGGCCACAAGAAAAGGCCGTTCGCCGTGCCCTCCCACTCGTTCGGAGACACGATGCGCGGAAGAAGACGCGACACAGCTTCTTCCCGGTCGAGCACGTGGCCCGGGCCGCCAGGGAGCATCGAGATGATCTTCGCGGTCGCTTGCTCGAGCGCGCGGGGCGCTTGGTCCTCACTCGCATCGATCGCGCCCCCGAGGTCGACCTCGAAGCGCCCGATGTCCGCGGCCCCTTCGAGCCAGACGCGCCGCTCGAAGCGATCGACGATGGCGAGGTCTGACCTTTGTTCTCCAAGAAGGCGCTCGAAGACAAGCATCGCCGCCCCTGTGCCTCCCGTGCCCCGTGCTTCGTGTTCCGCGCGCGCAACGGCGCTCACCAACGCCGAGCGCGCGCCCTCGGCATCGAGCGCGCCTTCGATGGCAGCAAAAGGGTCGAAGAAGCCCGAACGGCCGAGCCGTACGCGATGCACTCCATCCCGCATCGTGTGCGCACCTTCACCGAAATGCTCCAACAACAAGAGCGCGAAGAAGGCGCCTGCCCCTTCGACGAAGGCGCCCTCTTCTTGGGCGCTCGCGTGCTCTCGCGCCGCAAAGGCATCGATTTGGCGCGAAAGCCACCGGAGCCCTTCGACTCCACGCGCGGGCTCCCCCACCACATTCTCGAGAGAGAGAAAGCGCTCGGCCGCAAGCAGGAACGGGCCCACCTCGCGGAGCGCTCCCATCCAACCTCGCCCGCTCACCGCAAAAGCTCACGCGCGATGAGGAGTCGCTGCACATCGCTCGCGCCTTCGTAAATGCGGAGCGCTCGAATGTCTTCATAAAGGCGCGCCACGATCGATCCCGAGAGCACACCGCGCCCACCATGAAGCTGCACGGCGCGATCGATCACGCGAAAGGCCCCCTCCGTCGCCATGAGCTTGCCCATGCTCCCGAGCCGCGCTGTGCGCGCGCGTGCGTCCGCTGCGTTTTCATTCGCAGCATCGGCCGCCGCGGCAGCGCGATACACCAAGAGCCGCGCCGACTCGAGATCGCACGCCATCTCGGCGAGCGATAGCTGCACGGCTTGCAGCTCCGAGAGCGGCGCGCCGAACTGAGTTCGCGATTTGACGTGGTGAATCGATTCGTCGAGCGCGCGTTGCGCGAAACCGAGCGCCGCGGCGCCGACCGTCGGACGAAACTTATGGAGCGTCTCGAGCGCGACCGAGAGCCCATCTCCTTCCTCTCCGATCCGATAGAACGCGGGAATGCGCACCGAACGAAGCTCGAGCGCGCCGATCGGATGGCCGCCGAGCACGTGCATCGGACGCGTATGCACGTCGGGCACATCGGCGGGGACCACGAACGCGCTCAAACGCCGCTTCGCGCCCGGATTTCCCGTGGCCGCAAACACCGTATAAAAATCGGCAATCCCAGCGTTCGAGATGAAGATCTTCGTGCCATCGAGCACGTAATGGTCGCCCTCACGACGGGCTGTCGTCGTGATGCCACCGAGATCCGATCCCGCCTCTTCCTCCGTGAGCGCGAACGCGGCAACGTATTCACCACTCGCGACGCGCGGAAGGAAGCGCGCGCGAAGGTCTTCGGAAGCGCGCGCCGAGATCGGATACGAGCCGAGCCCTTGCATCGCGAACGCGAGCTCGATGAGGGGCGATGCATGCCCAAGCCGCTCGCGCGCGAGGCAAATCGCCGTCGAACGCACGTGCGGATGATGACCTCCATGCGCGGAAGGAACCGTCAGCCGAAGGAGACCCCGTGCACCGAGGAGTCGCACCATCGCAACGAGCGCTTCGCTTGGATTCGCCGCGCTCGCTTCGACCGAGAGCGCTTCGGCCACGACGGCCCCGGCTGCCGACCACGCGCATTCCACGACGTCGTCGTCCAGAAATGCGCGCTCGAGCACCTCGTCCGAACATGGAGGCACCTCTAGGAATGGATGTTGTCGCATGCTCATGGTGTTCAACGTTCGAAGCGAGGAGGTCGCTTCTGTGTGTTCGCGTCGTAAGCCTCGCGAAAATCCGGATGTTGCATACAAATCGCCTGCGCCTGTGCCTCGGCCTCGATGCCCGCGCGGAAATCCAAGTGCGCTTCGCAATCGAGCATCTTCTTCGTCATCCCATGCGCGAAGGCCGGTCCATCGGCGATCGTGCGCGCCAGCTTCTGGGCTTCGGCGCGCAGCGCCTCTGCTGGCACGATGCGATTCACGAGCCCGATGCGCTCGGCTCGCTCTGCATCGACGAAGTCTCCCGTCAGAAGAAGCTCGCTCGCTCTCCCAAACCCAATGATGCGCGGCAAGAGCCACGCCGCGCCCATGTCCGCGCCGCAGAGGCCCACCTTCGGAAACAAGAACGCGATGCGCGCATCGGGGCTCGCAATGCGAATGTCGGAGGCGATCGCCATCACGGCCCCTGCGCCACAGACCACGCCATGAAGTGCCACCACGACCGGCGCGCGACACTCGTGAATCGCAGCGACGAGCGCGCCCGTCATGCGCGTGAACTCGAGCAAGCCGCGCATATCGCGCGAAAAAAGCTCACCGATGATGTCACGCACATCACCTCCTGAACAAAAGCCACGCGTCCCTTCGCCTTGAAGGACGACCGAGCGCACCTCACGCGATTCGCTCATCTTCACGAACGCATCGCGCAGCGCCGCGTAACTGGCGAACGTGAGCGCGTTGATGCGATCGGGCCGGTCGAGTGTGATCGTCGCGACGCCCTCTTCGAGCGCGAAACGAAACCCTTCCTGACGAATCGATTCCAATAGTTTTGTCATGGCAACACCGCCGTCGCTTCGATTTCGACCTTTGCACGATCCTCGAGCAGCGCCGCCACTTCGACGAGCGCCATCGCGGGAAAGTGCTTGCCCATATGCTTTCGGTACGCCGCACCCACACCCTTCGCTTGCGCGAGATATTCACGCTTGTCGGTCACGTAAATCGTGAGGCGACCGACATGCTCCGCCGAGCCCCCCGCCGCACGCACGACTTCCATCACGTTGGCGAGCGCGACATCGAATTGTTCGGCGAACTCATCACTCGAGAATTGCCCTTCGCGATCCCAACCGATCTGTCCCGCAACGAAGAGGGTCCGGCCGGGCGCCATCAGAATGCCGTTCGAATATCCGCGCGGGGGCGCGAGCGTGTCTGGATTGATGACCTGGTTCACGCCGCGAACCTATCACTTGAAGCCACCCTCCACCACAGTTCGAGAAACGAGTGTGGTGATGACTCCGCGCACGCCTGTCATCGCTCCAAACACGAACGCACAATATATCCATATTGATACGGATCGATGCCCTGAACGACGACGGAGACGTCGCGCGCAGAAGCTCGCTCACACCCGCCGCAATCGCGACGCTCCAACCGTCGCGGGGAACACGCGCAAGATCGATGGCCCGCTCGATCGCTCGACCCGTCGCGCCATCTTCGATGAGCACCGAGGAGATGCGAGCGTCTTCGCTCGGAGCGCGCACCCGCACTCTCGCGCGCTCATGAACACGGCCCGGAGACGGCCTCGCCAACAAGAGCCCATCGGCGCGAAGCAACGCTTCCAAATCGGCGCGCACTGCCGTCTCGAGCTCCGCACCGAACGCGCCTTCGAGAACGATCTCGACGCTCGTCCAGCGAGGTTCCCGCTCGTCGGCATGAGCGATCGTCGCAAGCCAAAGCGACGCCCATCCAAAGAACAATGCGGCTCGCATGGACCGCCAGAATACCTAAAAACCCCGTGAAGAACGCGAGTAAAATCAAGTGCGCGACAGCGGGCATCACTCCGCACACGTGGCCAAAGTGCCTCGGTGTAGCCCATTGGGATAGGCTTCGAGATAGCGCTCACGCGCCCCGCGACATCGAGCGCTCATCCCACTCTCATCGTATGCGCGCACCAGACGGGCCATCGCATCTTCACGAAAGACGCGGGCTGCGATGGCTCGCTCGAGCGGCTCGACCGCCGAGCGCGCATCTCCAAACACATCCATGCGAATGCGCGCGAGCTCGAACGCAGACAAACCCACATGGGCATCTCGAGGAAAGCGCCTCAGGAGAAGCTCGTAATGGCGCGCCGCATCGGCATCACGGCCTTCGTGCCGCGCCGTACGCGCCTCTTCGAAGAGCTCCGTCGCTCTCGAACGAGGGGAGCGCGCAGGAAGAACTTCACCTCTCGGTTCAGTGCTCCTGTCCAAGTCGACCTGCGACTCTTCGGGCGACTCCGACTCCTCGAGATCGGCGACTCCCACCCAGCTCTGCCCCGCACCGAGTCGAAGAATCTCACGCTCGCCGCTCGCGGACACGGTATCGACCTGCACGAGCCCCCGCTCGACATGCACCGCGGCTTGCGCCCTCGTCTCCCCACGCGAAGGTTCGTACGCCACGGAGAATCGCGTTCCGATCACCGAGACGCGAACATTGCCGGCCAGCACCACGAATTGTCGATCGACATCCACTGCGACATCGAACATGGCGCGACCTCGATGCAGAGAGAACACCACATCACGACCCACGCTCTCTTCTGTTTCGAGGTGTGTGCGCGGCTCGAGCTCGACCCGCGATCCATCGACGAGGTACATCGCAAACGACGTGCTCCCACTCTCGATGATCGTAGAGCGCGTCTCGCCCATCACGGCTTCGACCGGCGTCGGGTCGTCGCTCACGATCATGGTCGTTGGCGGCACCGTCACCATGAAGAACAACGCGATCACCGCTGCGGCCAACCCACCGCCCAGCACCCAACGCCGATGCACGAGACGACGTCCCTTGCGCTGCTTCTTGATGGACCACCACTGGCGCGCGAAGTCGACCTCGTCCGCAGGTGACTCGATGAACCGCACGCGCGATTCGCGCTTTGATTCGCCCAAGCGAATCATGATGTCCCTCCTTGAACGAGGCGCTCCTTCAGCGTCGATTCCGCAGTTTCGAGACGACGCTTCACAGTCGCGAGAGAGAGGCCCATTCGTTCTGCGATCTCGCCGAGCGGCAATCCTTCGACACGACGAAGCAAGAGCGCGATGCGCGCCTCGACCGGCAGCCCATCGACGATCTGATAAATCGCGCGAAGCTCGAGCGCGACGTCCGGAGGGGCCGAGGACGACACGAGGGTCTCGAGGTCGATCGGCTCGTTCCGCGCCAAGCCAAGACGCGTCATCAAACGCTTTCGGCGAAGACGTTTGTTGGCAGTACGCACGACGATCGACCCGAGCCACGAGCCAAACGCGGCAGGTTCGCTCAATCGATGCAGACCATCGAGCGCTTGGATGAACGTGTCCTGCACGAGATCCTCAATCTCCGCGTCTCCGGGCATCAAGCGCCATGCAAGTCCATTCACCATGCGCGCATACCGCCTATAAAGGGCTTCCTGAGCCCACTCCTCTCCGGCGCGGGCTGCCACGACGAGCGCGGCGTCCGAAGGCCCCGCACCCGATTGGGTCCGCGGCAAAAAGTCACGCTTCTTTCGGTCGTTATCCACACGAAAGACTCAGAGATTGGAAGGGATGCATCTCTGCCGACGTCCGTACCCCGGCTCCTCACGAACGGCTCACACATCGTTCCTCCTTGACGTGATAAGCCTCGGAGCACAGGACTCGCATCGAGAGCGAACTGGGGAGAAATGCCATGGCAGTCGAAGACTTGGACGATGCAACATTCACGCAGAAGCTCGGCGAAGCCGACATGGCGGTGGTCGACTTCTACGCGAGCTGGTGCGGGCCGTGTATGCTCTTCAAGCCGAAATTCGCGCGACTTTCAGAGGAATACACGCATGTGCGCTTCTTCGTTTGCGACGGCGAGAAGGCGCCCGAATCCCGCAAGACCGTGGAAATACCGAGCCTTCCTTACTTCGGCATCTACCGAAAAGGCGTGCTCGTCGACGGCTTCTCCACCGCGAAAGAGGACGGCTTCCGCGAGAAACTGGAAGCTCACTTCGGCCAAGGAGATGGCGCATGAAGCCCGCCGAAGCGCGACGCCTGGCAGTGGCGCATACGAAAGCCGAGCTCGAAGAAGCCGCGGGCGTCCTTGGGGAAGAGAGCGATCCTCATTTCGAAGTGGGCGGCGAAGATCACGGCGAGAGGCTCACGCATGTGCTCTTGGCGATCCGCATTCGCGAGCGCATCGATGGCGGTGAAGATCCCAAAGATGCCTTTCGCCACGTCATGACTGGCGTGCGTCACGTGCTCTCGAATGAATGAGCGGAAGTGGCGCGCCAGGTGATGAACAGCACGCTGAATCTTGTGTTCGTCGAAGCGCGCCACACTGCGATCATGAAGCTCGAACTCGATGTGGAGACCGCGCCCGTCGAGCTCGCGAACCATCTGATCTCGTAGCTCTTCAAAGAAGCTCTTGAGATACACCTTGCGCACCCAAAGGCTGCGACCTCACACCACTGGTGTGGGTCTTCGAAGAGGCGCTCATCGAGCTGATCCGCGACCCACGCGCGGAGGCTTCATCGGAGAGATCGATGAGATCCTTGTCAGCCGCACGTCGCGCTACTCGGGGGCAAGCTTCGTACCTCCCATGCACCTCGACCCGGACGCGAACACCGTCGCTGCGTGGCTCTTCGATGAGGGCACCGGCGCCACGACGGCCGACGCCAGCTCCAACGCGTTCGACGGGACGATCTCCGCTGCTCGAACCCAATTCTCAAGGGCACCTCGGCTTCGAACATCTTTGATCAGCGCGAGAATGTCCTCGTGGTCGATGAGCAAAGCTTGGAAGATGATTGCACCGCGCCGCGATGAATGCATGATCCGAGACCGCCGTGAACGAGCTCGATACAAATGCGCTCATCGCGCTCGATGTCCTCCTCGCCACCCGCAGCGTCACGATCGCGGCGCGCCAGCTCGGCGTTTCGCAGTCCGCGATGAGCCATCGCTTGCGCCAGCTCCGCGATCAGATCAGTGACCCTCTTCTGGTCGGCGGACGCAATGGGCTCGTTCTGACGGCGCGCGCCGAGGCCATTCGGGAGCCGCTTCGCCGTGCCATCGCGGATCTTCGAGCCGCTGTGCGCGTAGGCGAGCCCTTCGATCCGAAGCACTCTTCCCGCCGCTTCGTCGTCGCCACGAGCGATTATGGAGAGCTCGCGGCGGTCCCCACTGTGATGCGCCATCTCCGGAGCGAAGCGCCGCACATCTCGATCGCGATCGAGCCGCTCGATCTCGATGTGCCGACTCGTCTTGCCTCGGGCGCAGTCGATATCGCGGTGACAGTGCCGAGCGACCTGCCCCCCAGCCTCAAGCAGAAGACGATCGCGCGCGAAACATTCTCGGTGGCGCTCCGCCGTGGTCATCCAGCGCTCCGAGAAAAGAAAGAACTCTCCCTCGAGACCTACATCGCGCTCGACCATATTCTGGTCGCGCCGCGGGGGCTGCCTGGGAGCATCGTCGACGCCGCACTTGCAAAGCGCGGCCTCACTCGACGCATCGCGCTTCGACTTCCGAATTTCGTCTCCGTGCCTTTCGTCGTCGCGACGACGGATCTCGTTTCGACCCTCGGAGGTCCGCTGCTTCGGGCCGCGAGCGCGCACTCCGATATCGAGATCGTCCCGCCGCCCATCCCACTCCCAATGTCAGAGATCGTGATGGTCTGGCACGAGCGCGCGCAGCTCGATCCAGGCCACACGTGGCTGCGACGTATCGTGGAGAATTCGCTCGCGGACGAGAGTGAGCCACAAACGACGAGCGCTCCGCGGACATCGCGCAAACGATCGCGCTGACCTCGGCGAGCCTCGAAGAAGACGCCCAGAAGCTCGCTCGACGACTGCAAGCAACAACGACTGCAGCGCCTGCATGAGTGCAGCTTATGCATCGCATGACAACGATTCATTCGACGCATGACGATGCTGAACCAAGACTCGGCTCATGAATCGCGAACACATTGTCAGCGCGTCCCTCGTCTTTTCGAGCTTCGTGCTTGCATTGGGCTATGCCTCGATCGGGCAAAGCGAGCCGCCGGCTCCTTCGGCTGCTGGTTTTCAGGCTGAGGCACCCACCAATCCATTCGCGGCGAGCAGCCTCGCCCGGAACGATCGCTTCGTCATGACGGGCGAGGTCACCGAGCGGCTCGCTGCCGGAATGTACTCGTACGTCTCGGTCCGCAACGAGGACGGCCGACAGCACTGGATCGTGAGCCTCGCGGCCACGTCACCCGCGCATGCCACGCGGGTCTCGGCGCTCATTGTCGGACAAGCCGAGAACTTCGAGTCACGGCTGCTCTCGCGCCGATTCGATGCCTTGCTCTTTGGCGTCGTTCGTGACGCCGGAGGAGCCGAACCCCCCACACCCCCTTCTGGAGAACGACGATGATCCACGCTCACTTACTCAGAACCATTCGTATCGAACTGATGATCACGATTTTCGTTTTGCTCGCTGGTTGCAGTGAGGACTCCCCGGATTCGCGGAGTGATTCTGGACCGACGCAAAATGATGCGAGTTTCACCACCGACGCCAGCCCCACCGGGCCGCCTCCTGGATGTGAGCGCGGAGTCATCGAGGGAGATCTCGCCGGCGGCCCCCCCGGCATGCCCATGGATCCGGTCCTCGTCGGCCCTGGCGTCAACCCAGAGACCGGTCAGCTCATCCCGCCAGCGTCGGGTGAGTACATCGTGAGCTCGACATATCTCTCGATTCGACCTGAAGCGCAGCCGCGCTTCGGCATGTTGATGGGCCCGATGCTCGCAGATCTTCCGATGCGGATGAGCCCCGAAGGAGGTCTCGTCGCCATGTCGCTGGCAACCAGCGCCTCATGCGGCACCGGACGCACTCTGGCCGTGTGGCGTGATGAAGCGGCGATGCTCGAGTTCGTCGCCAGCACAGCACACATCGAAGCGATGACCTCTGTTTCGGAGATCAGTACTGGCCATAGCATCGCGATCCACTGGACGACCTCTGATCCCAGCTCGATCACCTGGGAGGACGCCGCCTCCCGGCTCGCAACGTCGACTGCTATTCAGCGCTGAACGAACGTACCTGTTCACGGGGTCGTCGGACACGAACGACGGCTTTCCATGCCGATTCGATTGGGGTTTACGTCCGCACTCGGTCTCCTCACCTACCGATGTAGGCTGCGGGACACTCGCTTACGGGCGCACTCCCACTGAAACCGGCCTGAAAACCCGCATGATTGGGGGCGTGAACGGGTACTGATCCTGTGCAATATCGATTGCACAATTGCTTTGTTCAACTAAAGACCGGCGCAACAGGGAGCGATGTTGACGAGAATGGATGCCGGGTCGTCACCGTGGGCTCGGCGCTCACGCGGACCACGACGCCGTACCAACCAGGAACCTACATCAATGCTGGAAACTACACCGGAGACGCGGATATCGAAGACAACTTCCGTCTCGAGTTCTGGTCTTCGTCGAATGGCTCGTTCGAGCTGGTAAACGCCGTCAATGAACAAGACGGAGGCGACAATACGAATTACGCCGCATGCTACCAGTGCCTCCTCATGGACGAGGACATGGAGAGGTGATTCGCCAGACGGGCCTCCCGAACGCAGAAGCCATCCCCGGACCCGTGACTTCGGGCCCGATTCCGGCCCTCACCTTCACTCCCAGGGGTGACAGCACGGACTGGGACGCTGACGACGCGGCCGGGTTCCGCTTCACGATCGGCGCTGGCAATGTGACGGTCTCGCGTTTGGGCTTTTACGATGCGGGCACGCCGACAGCCACGATGTCGGGATCTATGACGTCGCTACCCAAACCCTGGTTGCTTCGGCAACCATTCCGGCCGGCACCGCAGCCACATTGATAGGGAATGTTCGCGATGTCGACATCAGCCCGGTGGTTCTGAGCGCCAACACGACGTATGTCATCCTTGGGCATCGCCCCACGGATGAAGACGCGATCCTTCACGCAGTATTGGAGCTCACGTCTGCCTACTGGATGCACTACGATACCGAAGTCTGCGCCAACAACGTAGGAGGAAGTCTCGTGTTCGTTAACACGCCTATGGGCAACCTCAATGGGTGGGTTGGGCCGATGTTCATCGGTGAGGTCGCCGCCAGCGAGTAATCATTCGCCACAAGGCCGCGATGGATCGTTGCCGGGCGTGGGGAATCAGATAGCGACTCCTTTTTAGGGCCCGGTTATTTATACCCGGGCCCTTAAAGCTCGTCCCAAAATGGGAGTTTTGGCTTTTGTGGAGGGGTGCTCTCGATGCCAGCGCGGAAAGTCCCAGCAAGAAGCTGCCGATAGCAGCGCTCTCGACGATGTGATCCACCAAAATCGAGAGGATTACGTGCGCTCGAATGAAGGAGCGGAAGTGGCGGCATCTTCGTGTGCGGCCTCTTCCGACTGAGGCAAGACCATCCGGAAGATCGTGCAACCCGGCTCGCTCTCGACCTGGATCGTGCCTCCGTGATCATCCACGACCTTGCGGACGATGGCGAGGCCGAGGCCTGTGCCACCCTCTTTACCGTGCGTCATGAAGGAGTCGAAGAGCTTCTCGCGAATCTGTTCGGGGATGCCTGGACCATCATCGCGACACGTAATGACGAGCGCCTTGTCGCTCGCACGACGTTCGACCCCAATGACGAAGGTGCCACCGCGTCGGCCTCGGAACGCTTCGGCGGCGTTGCGCGCCAGGTTATGAACAGCACGCTGGATCTTGTGTTCGTCGAAGCGCGCCACACCGCGATCATGAAGCTCGAGCTCGATGTGGAGACCGCGCCCGTCGAGCTCGCGAACGATCTGATCTCGTAGCTCTTCAAAGAAGCTCTTGAGATACACCTTGCGCACCCAAAGGCTGCGATCTCCGCGCGCGAATGCGAGCGTCTCGCGCGTCATCGCGTTCACCAGCTGAATCTGCTTGAGCACCGATTGCGCGAACTGCTCGCGCACCGCCCGATCGTCTTCCACCACCAGTTCTCGCACGTATCCGGTGATGACCGTGAGCGGTGCTTTCAGATCATGGAGCACGCCGCTCAAGAGCTGACCAATGGTCGAGAGGCGTTCCTCTTTATCGCGGCGCTCGCGCGCGTTGGCGAGCTGGATCGCCGTCGACATGTGGCTCGCGATCGCAGTCGCAAGCCGAACATCGTCCTCGGCGAACGGATCACGACCCGAGCGCTTGTCGAAGAGTTCGAGCACCCCTTCGCCATCCCCCAAAACGAGCGGCACCGCGAGCACACTGCGCGGACGATAACCGGCACGCATCGCGAGTTCGTCGTGCTGAGAGCCGCGCGAAAGATCGCTGATCACGCGCGCCTTATGATGCTCGATCACCCATCCCGACACGCCACTTCCACGCGGAACGCGAAGCCGCGGAAGCTTTTCTAGAGCGCTTCCCACGGCGCAGCGCAACTCGAGATCGCCGCCCGAGCTGCTCGCCATCAAGATCGAACCGGCATCGGCGTCGACCGCGCGCACAGCACGCTCGAGCACCGTGCGGAGGAGTTCGTCGATGTGCAGCGCGCCCGCAGAAGCCATCGCGATCTCCATGAGCGCTTCGAGCTCACGAACTTTTCTTTCGAGCTGCTGCTTGGTCTCGAGCAGCTCCATGTTCTTTTGGATCGTCGAGACGAAGAACTTGTTGTTCTCGATGGTGACCGCAGCTTGACCTGCAAGCGCATTCGCCATCGCCTCGTCATCGGCGTCGAAGGTGCCGATGATCTTGTTCAGGACTTGCACGACTCCAAGCGGACGCCCGAGCCGATTCTTCATCGGCACGCAAAGAACGTTGCGCGTGCGATAGCCGGTGATGCGATCCCAAGTCGAATCGAAGCGCGGATCGGCGTACGCCTCCTCCACGTTCAGTGTCTGTCCGGTGCGCGCCACGATCCCCGCGATGCCCTCACCGATGCCGAGCCGAATCTCGCGATGCGCTTCCCCGTGTGCGACTTGAGTGACGCGCGAGACGAGCTGTTGACCATCGTCCTCCAGCAGATAAATCGTCGAGCGCTCTGCATCGAGCACGCGCGTCATTCGATCGGCCACGAGCTCGAGGATCTCATCGAGGCTGAGCATGGCGCCCGCCGCCGCGCCGATGTCCTGAAACGCGCGAAGACGCGCATTCTCGACAGCAAGCGCTTCCTTCAGACCCGCAATCTCTTCGGACGGGGTCGCGAGAGGGCGTCTTCGGCCGTTCGCATCACGCATTTGCGTAAGATTCCCACGGATTCGGGACGCCTTTCAACGCTGTTGGCACGGCGTGCCACACAGAGCGCGAAAGGGCCGAAAACACTCGAGATTTTATCTCGAGTTCAATATCCACTCCGGAGCTGGGCGCGATCACCGACCGTGATCGGTTGCGTCGTACGCGTGATGAGGAGCACCGCGCTGTGCGGTCGCACGGCGACGACACGCGCTTCGGCGATGATCTCATCCGGATATTCTTCGAGCTGATTGGGAGGCTCGACGGTCGTCGCATCCCGCTGCGCATCGGCGAGCTCCGCGCGCCATTGATCCCCTGCACGCACGATGAATGCACGATTGCCGGTCTGCACTCCCTCTTCTGCACCCACCGGCAAGAATACGATTTGTTGATCACCGACGAGCTGACGCGAATCCAATGTCGCCACGATGCGCGTGTCGACATCGACGCTCGACGGACGCGGCGGAATCACGTCGAAACGTCGCGGAATCGCAGCCACCTTGAACCCACGCTCGATGGGATCGAGCGCCTCGATCAGCGTGACGCGCGCCGTACGACGTTCGCGATCCCAACTCTCCACTCGCACCGCTCCAAGGATGCGCACCAACGTGCCCTCTTCTTCCGGATTGCGCTGGTTCGCTTCGATCTCTCGGAACACCGTATATTCACCCGAAGGGGCTTCTTGCCCTTCGGGCAGACGATCGAAACGAACGTAGGCTTGATCGAACGGTGAGAGCATCATGTGATCGTCGGGTGAACCCACGATTTCGCCCGCCGTCTCGAGCGCGTCGCCATCGAGCCATCCTTGCTCGCGCAAAAACACAGTGCCTGTCGCGACCCCACGCTGCACCACGCGACGCCCCGCACGAGGCATGCCGATGACGGGTGCGGTCTGACCTTCTGCAACCAATCTCACCGTTTGGTCTGGATAAATCCAATGTGGATTGGTGATCTCGGGATTGTACGACCAAACCCTCGGCCATTCGTAAGGATTGCCGTAAAAGTGCCCCGTGATCGCCCAAAGGGTATCGCCGCGACGCACTGAATAAGAGGTGGGCACGGAACGCGGCCCTGTCTGCGCCACGGTGAGCCCTCCCCTTCCTTCATCCGTCCGAGCAGGACGCGAAGACGCAGATTCGTCGGTGTCGATCCAGAGCTCACCTTCGTACTGCGCCCGCGCAGATCCCCCCCATGATGTCGCGCCGGCGCACACCGCAGCGAGAATTAACTTTCGATCGACGCGCCGCATGTTCAGATCTCCTCTCGCCTTGCCGTACGTGCGGCGACACTGTCCGGAAATTGCTCGCGGACACGCCGAAAATAAGCGCGCGCTTGCGCGCGATCCCCAAGATGCTCGAATGCATCGCCAATGCGCACCAGCGCATCGGGGACTTTGTTGCCGTCGGGATAACGCGCCACCATGCGTTCGAGAACCTCGATGGCTTGGCGATACTCACGACGAGCGTAGTGTGCTTCGCCTTGCCAATAGAGCGCGTTGTCGGCGTACGAATGCTCGGGATGAGCCGTCACGAAGCGCGATAGACTTCGTATCGCCTCATCGAAACGTCGGGCTTCGACATGCGTGAGAGCGGCCTGGTATTCGCGAACGATCGCATCATCCGCCAACGCGGGCCGCGACTCTTCTGGTTCGATGATCACCAGAGGCTCCGTCGGGATCGCCGGGACATCGGGTGTCGTCATCGGCGGCAAGCGCCCGAACGCCGCAACCGAGGGGGGCGCAGAAACGAACCCGGGCGGAGCTGAACCAGGATAAGGAGTCACACCCTCTGTCGAGCTCGCGGGACGTGACGTGCCATACAGTCGAAGCATCGGTCGTGAGTCTTCGGGGCTCTCAGGCTCATCCAGAGCCACATCGTCCGAAACGATCTCGGTCACTTCCTCTGCGGAGGCGGTGTGGCCACCCCCAATGCGCACCACCTCTCGCGGCGGAATGCGGCTTTGCGCAGGAGACTCAGCCGCCGAAGTCGGAGGTGCAGTGGTCTGCCTCGATGCGAGTGCAGCAGATCCGCTGCCGCATCCGGTGAGCAGCGCAAGAGCCGCGACGAAGCGATGACGCATGGGAGCGAGAATCGTATAGAAAAACGTGGATTCCCGTCAAAAAATCGCGTCGGGTGCAGCTTTTCGCGTCCTTGCGCTGGGTCGTGACCACAGCCCCCCCACCTGACGCGAAGGCGGCAGGAGCGTGAGATCGCGGACCGCAACACCCAATGGTTGAATCAAAAGGAAGAACGCGATGCCGAGAACGGCTCCCAAGGTGCTCACAGGACCGAAGAGGGGTGGGGAACACGCAAGAGCCGCGATGGAGGCCAACGCGACGAGAGAAAGGACGGAGAAGAGCGTCAACATCCGCCTCATGCGATCGCAAAACGCGAGCGGGTCGAGCGTCGCGATGCGCAGCGTCCCCTCACTACGGCACACCCACACAGGGGTCCCCGACGCGACCGAAATCGTCACTCGAGTCGAGAAGCCCTTGTTCGTCGACGCCCGTGCCCACGCGTCATCGAAATCGCCGTCACGAACAGGCGTTTCATCTGACAACCAAAGCTCCACATCGCCCGTGGGCTCGAGCACGATGGGCTCTGCATTCGAGCGCAATACAACCCCACCAAAGAACTCGGACACCGAAGCCGTATCGGTCCATGCGATTCGGTCAGGGCCTCGAACCGTCAACGCACGACCCATCTGCGAAACGATGCGTCTCGCAAAGACGCCCTCGGGCCCGAGCCCCTTCTCGACCGTCCCCCGCTCGACTTGCACCCACTTCTTCCGGACGTCCCCCAAGAGACGTCTCCGCTTCCACGCCGAGAGGACGATGAGCCAGGTATTCACGACGAGAACACCGAGCACGCCGATCCCGAGCCACTCGTAAGGCAATGATGAAAACAAACTCATCGTGAGGACTGTCGGAATCCGAAGACGAACTCACGCAGCAGGTATTTCACCATGCTGGGCTCGTCGAGCCGCGGCTCCACACGTCCTGCACATTCTTTCTGATGCATTTCATCGAGCGCCGACCAATGGAGCCCAGCTCGATTGTGATGGATCGTGTGATATCCATTGTTGCACATCACCCAATTGAACAGCGATCCGACGAAATTGCGCGAATGATTCCACTCGCTTTGGATATCGCACCGATCATGCTGAATCAGATTGATGCGCAATATCCCGCGTGCCCCCCAGAGCTGCGGCACGAGAACGAAAAACAATGCGGTCCAGAAATCACAGAGAAGGAGGAGGCCTGTCAGACCAAACGCAAAGATTTGTTCGAACACGTATTCTCGTCGAAAATCCCGCTGCCTCGTGATTCGCGCCCACCGCGATACACCGCGAAACGTTTGAGGGCCCGCGACGTTCGGAAAATGAATCAGATTGAGTAAGTTCCACCGAAACGCGACGTCTTTGCCCGTCACGAACTGCGGATCGGCCCAATCCGGCTGACCATCGTCATCGAAATGATGATGAACGAGATTGTGCGAAGGAATATTGGCGCTCGCCGGATAAAGATTGCCGAAGCTGAGCACCGCGCGAAACGCGCGATTGAGCGCTTTATATTTGAAGATCCCTTTGTGCAAGTGATTGTGAATCACGACCGCATTGAGGAACGACAAATAACAAGCAAGCCCCAGACAAAGCACGTTACGGCAAGCCGGCACGAAATACATCGATGCCAGCACACCCATATAGAGCGTGATGATGCCCACCTGCCGACGATCGGCGCGATGGTGCAGAAGCCGTGTCCCTTCGGGGCGCCCCATCGATCGACTCAAACGCGTTCGGCGCCAGTTCGCGTGGTGGACGGCATCTTCATGGGATTGAAGAGCATCGACATCTTATGGTGATTGCCGTGATAGAAGATTCCAAAGAACATTCGATTGAGCACCCAAAAAATCCCGGTGTCGAGATTCGCAGGCTCAATCTTCTCCGCCTCGGTATGCGCGTTGTGGCCAGCCCAATTGAAGAAGATCACGAAGAGCGCGGACAAGAAAAACGCTGGCAGATAGACGACAATGAGGAGCGGGGCCCCCAATACTGTAAACCACATGGCGACGAGCGAGAGCCCACTCACGAACGAAAACACGGAGCGAAGCTGTTCGTAACGTCGCGCCTCTGGCGTGTCCCCGTGAATCTCGAAGTACTGCGCCTGTAGCTGCTTTTCGACATTGATCAGAGTGGCGATCACATAAGGCCAATAGCGCCGCGTGGCCGGATGCGGATCGAAGCGAGGGTCGTCGCTATGGCGATGATGTCGACGATGGATGATTTCCCAAGAAGCAAATTTTGAAAGGACGATGACACCGCAGATCTCTCCGACGATGCGATTGATGGGCTTGGGGAAGTTCCCATGGGACGCGTTGTGAATGAACACATGCGTCATGATCATCAGGTATGTGGCCGGAAGAATCAGCGCGAGATGCCAAAGCTCGAACTCGCTCGCTGGGGCGCGATATCCGAACGCATGAAGCGAGGCGATGATCACGATCGCACCGAGAAGGTGAATCGAGTCGTAAACGACGTAAAAGCGTGGATATCTTTTGAACTGTGAGAACGGTAAAGTCGCCCACACACTTGGACCGGATTTGGGAGAATCGGCTTCTGCGGAGTTGACGATGACGTTCACAGCGGGCTCCTCATATCGGAGAGGAGCCAATACGCCGGTGCCCCATCCCCATGCCGCCACGGAGCGACGCCCTGGGAACTAGCACATTTGATTCCACACGTCACCCTTTGAAAATCAAAGGATAGGGAGCCCAAACCGGGAAATCTGATTCACACTGAGCCGCGATTTCACGTCAGAGTGAGCCACATCGTCACACACTCAGTCGATGATTTGGAGCAGCTCGACATCGAATACGAGCATCCCTTGGGGGCCAGGTCGGCCTTCATAAGCGAGATTCGGCGGAATCCAGAAGCGCCGCTTCTCCCCCTCGACCATCAGCTGAACACCTTCGGTCCAACC
>CAYZTA010000001.1:0-84704 GCA_964481145.1 uncultured Sandaracinus sp. | reverse complement strand
TCGACCATCAGCTGAACACCTTCGGTCCAACCAGGAATCACGCGATCGAGCGGAAATGTGGCGGGCTCACCACGCGTCACCGAGCTATCGAACATGCTGCCATCGGTCGTCCAACCCGTGTAATGCACAGTCACGCGATCGCGCGGACCTGGATGCGCAGAGCCTCGCCCGGGTTGGATCACTTTGGACGCAAGCCCTGTGCTCGTACGGGCCGCATCGGCGGGTGCGGCGGCCACATCGGACGGCGCCGGCAGTTGTTCTGCAGCAGGTTCGCCCTGGGGGCGTTGAGATGCTGCGCGATACGCTTCGTGCGCAGCTTCGGCCTCACGCGCAGCTGCAGCCAAGCGTGTGTCGGCTTCACGCGCCTCCTGTCCTTCCCGAGCTTCCGGTCGGAACTGCGGCTCGTCTCGCTGGCAAGCAGACAGCGTACAGAGCGCGAGAGTCATGCAAAGGGTTCGAAGCGCATCGATGCGAGTCATGGCAGCGCGTCCTACCCGAGCATCCTCCGCTTGTCGAGGCGATCTTTCAGAGCCCTTCTGAGTCGAATTCGAGTCGTTCTTCGATGACGAAGTTGGGGATTCCTGACTCGATGAGATACGCGACCTTACGGTCAGCGCGGAGATAAGCGCCCTCGATTTCATGGATCGAAGATGGATCGATCGACGCGCCATTGCGCCTGCGCACCCGGCTGCCTGCGATGGCCGCGCGCAACTTGGCGAGGTCGCTGTCGCTCGCGAGGGCGACCGGCGCCTTGGTCTCGGGATCTGCCAACATCGACGACAACGTTTCCATTCAGGACCTCGGGTGGGGGCTCTTCGCGAGCAGCTTCGCCACTTCGATCGCGGCGTACGTGAGCACAGCATCGGCGCCCGCACGTTTGAACGACACGAGGCTCTCGAGAATCGATGTGTCGAAGTCGAGCCAACCTCGCTCCGAGGCCGCGCGCAGCATCGCGTATTCACCGCTCACTTGATAAGCAAAAGTCGGCATACGAAAAACATCCTTGATACGCCGGATCACATCGAGGTAAGGCAAGCCAGGCTTGACCATGACCATGTCGGCGCCCTCTTCGAGATCGAGCGCGACCTCGCGCAGCGCTTCGTCGAGATTGGCGGGGTCCATTTGGTACGTGCGTTTGTCTCCCGTGCCGAGTTGGCTCTTGCTCCCCACGGCATCACGGAAAGGGCCGTAAAACGCGGAAGCGTATTTCGCGGCGTACGAAAGAATGCGTACGTCCGAGTGGCCTTTTCGATCGAGCGCGTCGCGGATATGCCCGATGCGTCCGTCCATCATGTCCGAAGGCGCAATCACATCGCATCCTGCATCGGCCTGCACGATGGACTGCTGTGCGAGCACTTCGAGCGTCTCGTCATTGACCACATAGCCGTCGCGCACGAGTCCGTCTTGGCCATGGGTCGTAAACGGATCGAGCGCCACGTCACAAATGATTCCGAGCGAAGGACATGCCTCTTTGGCGGCGCGCACCGCTCGGCATACGAGGTTCTCGGGGTTCGTTGCCTCTTCCCCGTTGGGGCTCTTCTTCGCCGGATCGATCACCGGAAAAATCGCCACGGCAGGGATTCCCAGATCGCAAGCTTCGCGGAGTGATACGACGAGCTCGTCGATCGACAATCGCGACACGCCCGGCATCGATTCGATCGGCGTGCGCAGCCCTTGTCCTTCTTGCACGAAGACAGGCCAAATCAAATCGCTCGTCGAGAGCGTGATTTCACGGACCAAGCGGCGACTCCACGGATCACGCCGATTCCTGCGAAGTCGAGTTCGGGGAAACGAACCATAAGTCATCACATGCGCTCCGATTCAAAAGGCAGAACTTGGAACTCATCGAGGAAGAGCCGCACCACTTCCCGCTGCATCACGACACGACGCGAAAGTTCGAATCCCATCCACGTCTCCACGCATACGCCCACGCAACCAATCGCGTCGACGATGACTTCGGTCGACGACGTCGCGACCGGATAATACTGCGGCGCCCAGCGCTCTTCGTCCGACGCGAGACGCTCATTTAGCCGCGACACCACACGTACAATCGAAGGCGGCATGGGTTCGATCCCATAGACCAAAGTCTGCCCGAACGAAGGCTTCACCTCGGGGTGATACCGCTTGTGGCTCTCATGGAGAGTGCACACGAGCGCGGGCCTCTCTGCGAGCACGAGATCCATGAACATTCGTGCGAGGCGTTTTTCCCGCTCATGCGCATCGGCGTCGCCCGGAAACTGCCGATTCAAATCGAGCCCCGCCCAATCTCCCCGCACCTCCGCCACACGTTGTCGCGCACGCAACGCGGCAGGATTCATCACAGGAACGATGATGAGTCGCCCGGCCAGGGGGCGAATCCCCTCCTCGATGAGCTCCTCGAGCGCGTGCACACCCGCGATTTCGTCTCCGTGAATCCCCGCCTGCATGAGCACCGTCGGGCCAGGATTGGGTCCTTCGAAGACATGCGCGCGTACATTCGGAGCGAGCTCATGAACACCTGCGGCGAGTCGCGACATAAGAGGACGACGAGCCTACCCCGGGCTCGTCGGTTCGCAACAGGGATGGTCACTCAGGTGAAGCGCCTTGTTGTCTCAGCTCTCGAATCCGTGCGCGTAGCGGCAGGATGAAGTCCATCGAATAGGTTTTGTTTTGGCCGCGAACGGCGCGCGCGGTGTGCCATTTCGAAAGGCCGAGGCGCGCTACGGCGCGCACGAACTCGGTGCCTCGCTTCCCCTTCTTCACCCACGCGACAAGCCCACCGAACGCCGAACACACGATGTCGAGCTCGCGCTGCGTGAGATGACCCAACGCCACTTCGTCGAGCAGATGCGCTCGAATGATGCGACCACGTCGGATGACGAGCGAGATGACAATGATGACGAATGCCAGAACGAAGATGAGCCACAGCGGAAGCAGCAATAGGAAGAGCCCCGGGGCTCCCATCGCATCGGCTGCCGTCGCGGAGCCATTCCAGAGCGCATGCAGTAACGCCGCCGCGCCAAACCCTACGAAAGGCGCGATCCGCTTGATCCAGGGTCGATGGCTCTCACGCGCGATGCCGAGTCCAATCCCGGTCATCGATGTGTAGAGCGGATGTCCCCACGGCGCGATCACACCGCGGAGCACGAACGTGAAGGCGAGCGCCGTTGGATCCTGCGCGAGCGCACGCGCGTAATAAATGACGTTCTCAGTCGCAGCAAAACCGATGGCAACGAATGTCGCGTAGATGATCCCGTCCACGATTCCGTCGAATTCGTTGCGGAGGAAATAGAACACACCGAGGACCGCGATTCCTTTCCAGAACTCCTCGACGAGCGGTGCGGAGATCACTGCACCTACGATTTCTGCTGTCCTCTGTCCGACCTCTGGACCATGGATGGACGCGGCGATGAGACCTGCACCTTCGCCGATCACCGAATTGATCAACGCCGAAAAACCACAAGCAGCGACGGCTCCCCACGAGAGACAAAGTGTGAGCGCATACAAAGGCTCGGGATCGTAGCGATCGAGCAGACGCGGAAAGGTGAGATAGACGACCATCGCAGGAAATGCGAGGGCTGCCCCGATCGCCATGCCGAAGAATGCCTGCCGCGCATTCTCTTGGAAGCTCGGCAGGACTCCGAAGAGCAAAACCAAAAGAGCCAGTCCGCTGATCTGTCCCAACGTCCAAAGGACGAGTCCGATAATTTTGCGAGTCCGATAGGGATCGCGAAAGCTGCTCATGGACTCGACTCGATGACGCCCATCGCACGAAATTTTTGATAGCGCTGCGTCACCAACGCGTCTTTTCCGTGTTCACCTCGACCGATGGTTTCGAGCTCGTTCAAATGACGTCGGAGCGCATCGCTCAATCGACGTGCAGCGTCGTCGGGATCACGATGTGCACCACCGACGGGCTCGTCGACGACTTCGTCAACGACGCCGAGCCCATGAGCGCTATGGGCGAGCAACTTGAGCTGCAATGCCGCCTCGGACGCGCGTGTTCCATCACGCCACAAAATCGATGCACACCCTTCCGGAGTGATCACCGAATAGGTCGCGAACTGCATCATGAGCACGCGGTTGGCGACACCGAGCGCCAGGGCGCCTCCCGAGCCCCCTTCGCCGATGACCGTTGCGATGATCGGAACCCGAAGCCGCGACATGACGAGGAGGGATTGTCCGATGGCTTCGCTCTGACCGCGCTCTTCCGCACCGATGCCGGGATAGGCACCGGGGGTATCGATGAAGGTGAAGACGGGACGCCGAAATCGGTCCGCGAGCTCCATGATGCGCATCGCTTTTCGATATCCCTCGGGGTGCGCCATCCCGAAGTTGCGACGCAGTTTTTCTTTCGTGGTTCGGCCTTTTTGATGACCGATGACGGCAACCGTGCGGCCATCGAAACGCGCGAAGCCCGACACGATGGCGGCATCGTCAGAGAATGCGCGATCGCCATGGAGCTCGATGAAATCGTCAAAGATGCGCTGAAGATAATCGAGGAAATAAGGGCGATCGGGGTGCCTACTGAGCTGCACCTTCTGCCATACCGACAGCTCGTCGTAGATCTCCTGCTGCAAGGTGCCGACCCGCTCTTCGAGTCGACGAAGCTCAGATTCGAAGCCTTGTTCACGAACGCCGTAGAGCTTCAACTCGCGGATGCGATCCTCGAGCTCGACGATGGGCTTTTCGAATTCCAGATGGGCCATGGCGCGCGGGCAATCCTACGTGAATCCAATCCTACGTGAAACGAAGCGTGGTCTACGTCGAAGGGGCGCGGCGCGCACCCTACTTTTCACCGACCACATTGTAGATCTTGAGCGGGAGTGCTTTGCCCTTGACGGATGTGGGCGGAAGCTCGATGCATTCGAACCCATCCCCAAGTAGCTCTCGCGTGTGATGCGAGATGATGACTTCTCCCGCCTTGGCGAGGCTACAGAGCCGCGCGCCCGTGTTCACGGTATCGCCGATGACGGTATATTCGAGCGCTTTGCTGCTCCCGAGATAACCCGCCACGACCTCGCCCGTGTTGAGACCGATGCCGATTTTGATTTCGGGCTCCCCACGTTGGACGCGGATCCCATTGAGCTGCTCGAGGACATACATCATCTCGAGCGCCGCACGCACAGCGCGCACGGGATCGTCTCCATGAGAGACTGGCGCGCCAAACAGCGCCATGATCTCGTCTCCGACGAATTTATCGAGAGTGCCCTCGTATTTGAACACCACTTCGACCATCAGCTCGAAGTATTCGTTGAGCATGTCGACGATGATCTGCGGAGACTCGCTCTCGCTCATCGACGTAAAGCCGCGAATGTCGCTGAAGAGCACCGTCGTCTGGCGGGCCTCTCCACCTTTTTTGATCTCCACCCGCCCTTCGATGACTTGCTGAGCGATCTGCGGCGAGAGGAGCCGTTGAAAGCGTTCGCGGGTCACGGCTTCGCGCTCGAGTTTGCGCGCGAAGAGCGAGTTTTGAATCGCAATCGCGGCCTGGTTCGCGACATTCTGAAAGAGCTGAAGGTCCTTTTCGGTGAATGCGTTCGTCGCGATTTGCGAGTCGAGCAACATGATGCCGAAGAGCTCGCCCGAATGGAGCAGCGGCACAGCCATGCTCGAACGAATGCCCTGCATGATGATCGAATGTGCGCCTTGAAAACGCGAGTCGACGGCCGCGTCGCTCGAGAGCACGGCGGCCCTGTCGCGCTCGACCTGATCGACGATGGTCTTGCTGATGAGCACCTGCTCGGTCGGGTCCTGCTTACCATCACGGGTTCGCACACAACTCGGGACGAGCGTCCGCTCTGGCTCTTCGTAGAGCAGAATGACGCCACGGTCCGCAGGCAGGAGCTGAAACGCCGCTTCGAGGATCTTCGTCAGGACCTTCTGAATATCGAGCTCAGCGCCGATCGCCCGCGCGAGCTCGTACGAGACGCGCAGCTTTTCGTAATCGCGACGCAGCTGATCGACGTCTTGAATCAGTTTTTCAGGGAGGAAGGATTGATCGGAAAGCGGAGCGAGCTTGGTCCGGATATGACTCTCGACCATCCCGGGCGCGATCGTGACTTTGGACAGCTTGACGTCGTTCGGGACCTGCCTTTGAGGGGTCATCCCCGCAAGCGGAGCCGTCCGCACCGATTCGTACACGGCGGTTGCTTTGGGCGCAGCAACCACCGGGGATTCGCTCGTCCGAAGGACGCCGAGCTGAGCCGAAGTCATCGGGATGGGCGCGCTGGCTGGCGTTCCCACCACAGGCATCGCACCGCGCGAGGCGCCTTCGACATCGAAGATGAGGCGTGTCGAACCGAGCGTGATTTCATCGCCTGGGTTCAACACGCGCTCGCCGATGCGCTCGCCGTTGACGAAGCTTCCATTGAGCGAACCGAGATCGCGGAGCACGTAACGCCCATCGACGAGATCGATGTGACAGTGCTCCTTCGACACGATCCGGTCGAGGACCTGAACGGTATTGTTCGGATGACGCCCAAGCGTGTTGTGCGCCAGGAGTTCGACATCCTGCCGGCCCTCAGGGCCGATGATCGTAATTCGCGGCATTTCGTGCGTGCGTTCGAATGCTATCGAGACCGGGCGATCGAGTAAATAGGCGATGGCGTTCACACCACTTGAATCGCGAACGCAGTCGAGAGACTCTTGCTTTCGGGGACATTCATGCTGCGACGAAAACCAAGGGGATACATCGGCAAAAATCACGAAACTGTCGGCTCGGACATCCTCGCTGTCTTACAGATGCTCAAATTACCTGAACAGGTCTTGGGGGAAGTCGAGGCGCAGCGGCTCAAAGCCGTGCAACCCGATCGCTGGTATCCCATCGAATGGTTGCTCTCGCTGATGAAGGTCGTGGATGAAAAGTTCGGATTCTACGGCCTCGTCGGGCTCGGACGCCGAGTGTTCAAAGAGTCTCACGAGAAGAAGGCCCGTGATCAGCTGAAATCAGGGCGTGATCTCGTCTACGGAATCGATAGCATGTATCACACCACGAACCGCGGAGCGGACATCGGTGGATGGCACGTGCGGAAATTCGAGCTGGGTTATGCCGAACTCGAGAAAACCACGCCGCATCATTGTTCGATGGGGCAAGGGATTCTCTCCGCAGGCTTCATCTCTCTAGGGACGCCCGTCACCATCTCTCAAAGTCAATGTTTTCGTGAGGGTGCCGACTCATGCATCTATACGATTCATTCGCCTGTCGTCTCTGAGAAATGGACTGGCAAGTGAGCGCCGTAGACCGTGTGGCAGACGAGTGACGAAGCGCTTCTCCAGAGGCTCTCGGACGAGTTGATGTTCGAGCGCCTTTGGGGTTTTGCTGCCCCAGGTGCAGACGCACTTCCGAGTCGCGCGTCGGGGATGATCCGACTTTTGCGCGATCACACCGATGCCCAACGAGCGCTCGATCAGGCGACACGCGGAGATCTCTCGGCACTGCTCGAATTCCTCATGCCTCGAGCGCTTGGCGGGTGGGCCTCTCCGCTCACGCATCATCTCGCGCTTTTTCATCGCGATCGTGTTGAGCATGGGCTCGCGAATGGCGGTGGGGATGATGTGCAACGCGAATGTTCGCTCATCATCGCATGCTGGCTCGCCCTGGCGTGCGAGGGGACGTACTTCGAATCCTTGGCCAAGGATGTCTTTGGTACGGGAGCACGTCCTTTCGATATCGAATGCGCCGTTCGCGACGCTGCATTTCGCGGAATCGAGGCCGTGCGGGATGTCGCGCGCGCTGGAATGGAACAGCATGCCCTCACTTCGGCCTCTGCGCTCCGTTCGCTGGCGCACATCGATGACGCCATCGCCATGGCGAATGTTCGAGGAGAACTCGAGCATGCGGCTCGAGCACGTGCCGCAGCGGCGAAGGGAATGATCATCGACGAGCTCTTGGCGCCGCTCTTGCGCGAAGCCTCGGAGCTCTCTGCCCGAGAGTGGAAGCCGGACGAAGTGCAAGCGTGGTTCACGCGCGTCACCGGTGCTTGGCGTTGGGCAAACGAAGAGGTCGAAATCGAGCGCCTCATCGTCAAGGAGCTGCCGCGGTTCGCGTGGGATCTCTATCGCGAGAAGAGATGGGACCACCTGCGGATGTTGCTCACACCGATCGCGGCGCCGACGGATCGATTGGCGTATCGCGTCGAGCACGATCCGCAGCATTTGCCCTGGGCTGCCCAAAGCGCGCAAGCGCTCGTCTTTCGCGCGGAGCTCGCGCCAACACTCGTCGCACAGCTGGAGCTCGCCGAACGTGCGTATCGCATCGCGCCGGCCCTCCGAAATGCGCGTTTGGTGCTCGCCGATCTGTTGTGTGCACGCGTCGAGCGACAACTCATGGCGCCGGCTCCCTTGCTGACGCGTCACGCATGGACGGCAGCGCGTGACGATCTCGAGAGGGCCGCCGAAATTTTTCCCGAGCTCTCACGCTTGCCGGGATTGCGCGAGCGTCTCGGCTCGCGAGGTTTCAAATGACGAAGAAAACGAGCGTTTTCGAGCGGTGGAACATCGATCCGCGCCTTGGTTCTGCGGAGATCACCGAACGCCTCCGCGAACTCGCGGAAGATGCCGACCCTGCGCTCGCAGACGAGCTCCGTGCCGCATGGCAAGAGTTGACGCTCCATCCGAGCAAACGATTCGAAGCCGCGCTCGAGACGCGCCCTGAAACCCGAGTCGAGCTCGGCGCTCCACCTTCATTTCCTCCGATCGGGAGAGTCGACGAAGCGCCCCTTACTCTCTCTGATCTCCTCTCCCCTCCCCGCCTTTCGAGACATCGCGACGCTGGCCCACAGCCGCAACGAACGTATCGAGACCGGTGAGCGCGCGCGGACGGAGCATCGGAAGGTGGACGGTGCCGTCCTGGGCGATACGCGCGACGTGATCGGGGGTCAGGCCCTCGATCATCCGAGGCAGCTCGAGCCATGCAGCGAGCAAGCTGTCATCCGCTTCAGGATGAAATTGAACGCCGAGCGCGGAACCAGCACGAAATGCTTGAACCGGAGTGGTGTGTGACGCCGCGAGCAACACGGCCCCCACGGGGAGCTCCACCGCGTCGGAATGCCAGTGCAGCACGACAGGTGTCGGCGCCAGCGGGCCGAGCACGGGGTCCTGCATACCTGCTGTGGTGAGCTCGATCGGCGCAAATCCGATCTCCGTGCCATGGCGCAGATGCAAACGCGCACCGAGCGCAAGACCGAGCAGTTGCATCCCAAGGCACACCCCGAGTACGGGCACATCGGCGTTCACGGCCTCGGCAAGAAGTCGACGCTCCGCCCCAAGTCCGGGATGATTCACGTCGTCATTCGCGTCCTGCGGACCCCCCATCACGACGAGCCCACCGAGCTCTGTGACGTGCGGCAGCTCGGGCGCGGGTTCATCGACGATCGTCCGACGAATCGTGGGCACACCGGTCAGCGCAACGTCGATGAGCGTCGGCGTCTCCCACGGGACGTGCATAAGGACGAGCACCGGACGATGCACGATGCGTGCATGGCATGGTTCACGGCCGCTCGCAACGGAGGAAATGCTAGGATGATTCATGTTCGTCGACCGTCCCCTCGGCATCGATCTCGGAACGACGCATTCCGAAATCGCACTCCTCGACCCGAGCGAGCGAAATCTTCACATTCACGCCGACAAGTTCGGACGGCGTACGATGCCTTCGGCGATCGCGTGGGATCCCAAACAAGAGGCCTTCGTCGTCGGAAGAGCTGCGCGCAGTCGACGCGGACAAATCCCTCCCCCGATCGAGTCCATCAAACGACGCATGGGGCAGGCATTCAAGATCACAGCCGGCCCGCACGAGCTCACCCCCGAAGAGGTCTCAGCGAAAATCTTGGCTGAACTTCGAGATCGCATGCGCGATTTTTTAGAGAGCTCCACATCGGACCTCGATGTGCGAGTGAAGCGCGCGGTGATCACGGTGCCCGCCTATTTCGATGCGCCGCAGGTCGAAGCCACGAGGCGCGCCGGTGAGCTCGCGTCACTCGACGTGATCGCGCTTCTTCAAGAACCGACGGCGGCCGCGATTTATCACACGTGGAAGAGGCATCTCGGCGATGGCAATTTTCTGATCTACGACCTCGGAGGAGGCACCTTCGATGTCTCGGTGCTGCGCTGCCTTGGGGGTGAGTACCAAGTGCTCGCAATCGATGGAGACAATCACCTCGGAGGAGACGACTTCGATCGACGATTCGCAGAACGTCTTCGACGTTCGCTCGTGGACAGCGGTTATGCGCTCGAACTCGATGTGCAATCCGATCCAGAAGACGAACGCCGTTTCATGCGCCTCGTCCATCTCGCGCAGGAGGTCAAAGAGTCGCTCTCGACGAGAGACGTCGTACACCTCGCCAAGCAAGACGTGATGATGGACAAGGCTGGAGAATCGGTGTCCATCGAACGTGAGATCGGGCGCGCCGAGTACGACGAAGCCATCGACGATCTCGTACGAACGACGCTTCGATGCTGCGAGCGCGCGCTCGAGCGAAGTCAGGAAGTGGCGGGCGTGGGGCTCGCCGATATCGATCACGTGGTGTTGGTCGGAGGCTCCACACGGGTCCCACTCGTCATGAAGCGAGTGCGCGAAGCGCTTTGCGCAGGCAAGAGCCAATGCACGGAGCCTCTGCAGGACGAAGTCGACACCTGCGTCGCGCTCGGCGCCGCCATTTTTGCAGCCCAGGTCGGAGGTGTCCGAATCGGCGATGACGCGATGCAAATCCTTTGGAAAAGTCCGCTCGTCGGTCATGGCGATCGGCTGCGCCTCTCGTTCGTTGCCGAGAACACCCCTTTGAACACCGCGGAGCTCGTCATCACGTCCTCCTCGGGACAAGAGCTCGGAAAAACCGCGCTGGGAGAACCGGGCAACGTGTCGAGGGTCACGGTTCCGCTCGAGGCGCGAGAAGAGAACCCGACGCGCATCGAAGCGCGTGACGCGCACGGGCAGCTCCTCGCGAGTTTGCCCTTCGCGCTCTATCGCGGTGATGTGAAGCCGCGCGCGAGCGCGCTCAGTCAGCCGGCGGTCATTGCGAAAGACATCTCCCTCGAAGTGATGCGGGCGCGACGGCGTGAACGAAAGGTGCTCATCCCGCGCGGCACGGGGCTTCCGACCACGAAGACTCATGAGTTTGCGACAGGCGATCGGAGCGGCGCCGTCGTGCTGCGGCTGCTTCAGAATCGACTCCCCATCAAGACCTTGGTGCTCGATGTCCCGCTCGAGCTTCCGCTCGGAACTCCTGTCGTGCTCGAGCTCTCTTGTGATGACGCCATGCGCATCGAAGCGCGCGCCAAAGTCGCTGGACGCGAGCTCTGGGCACGGGTCGATGCCGCACCTCGAACCGTCGTGAACATCGACGAGATCGACGCGTTGCTCGCAGACGCCGAGCGCATCTCGAAGACCCTCTGGGGACGCGAAGCGTTGTCATTCCGTCGAGAGTTCGAGCCGCTCGCCAATGGGTTGCGCGAGCTCGTGTCCACGGATCCCACACGGATCACGGCCCTCGCATCTGCGCTCAAAGAGCTGGTCGAAGAGTTCGAATCACGTGATGCACACGAGCTCTCTCCCCCGTTTCAACGCTTCGAGGCCGTGCTCGATGCACTTCGAACGACAGTATATTTGGCTCGAGCTCCTCTGCTGGGACTCGATCAGGCCGCATGGGAGGCTCGAATCAATGAGCTTCATGGACGCGCATCCGCTGCCTGGGAGTCGTCCGATGCGGCCGAATGGCGACGCGTTCACAGCGAAGCGCAGGCGCTCCTCGAAACGGCGCAGGCACACGAGCTCGGCTCCACGCGCATCGATGATCCGAGCTACCTCGTGCGACGTGCGACGGGGCTCCACGCATGGGCCATGCGGCTCGAGAGAGCGTTGCTCGATTCCATTCCTTCGAGCACCGAAGAGCT
This sequence comes from uncultured Sandaracinus sp., assembly GCA_964481145.1. Taxonomy (GTDB): domain Bacteria; phylum Myxococcota_A; class Polyangia; order Polyangiales; family Sandaracinaceae; genus Sandaracinus. The sequence continues at coordinate 72,836 of CAYZTA010000001.1, read as the reverse complement.
ACGAACGATTCAACTGAACGAACGCGATCGTCTTCTCGATGCGCTCCGCCGCAAGGTCACGGAGCCCCTCGAACGCCTCTCGCAGGACGCACGGACACCGACGGATGTGCGACAGCGATTGGACGCGTTGTCGAGTGAGCTCGAGCGGCTCGATCACGCGGCGGAGCGGCTCCCTTCGCTCGGCGTCGTGTCGGATCGACGTGGATGATATCCATCAAAAGCTGAGCCCCACACGCTCCCGAGCGAACAGACAGTTGGCGCTGCCTCGCTCGAACTCTCGACAACTTCGCGGCCGCACTTCGTAGGCTTCACACGCGTGATGATTCCCCTCAGTCGAGAGCAAGGGGCATGTGCCCTCTCTCGGAATCTCGTAGGCTCCGTTCGTGAGCACGACGAGCGCAGGGAATTTGCGCACGATCGGCTCGCGCTTGCCGACCAGCACGGTGTCGAATGCCTCGCGACAGCAAGCCGCGCACGTTTGGCAATCGAGCGCCCCTTCCCATCGTTCACACGCGACGAGCTCGGCGCGGATCTTCGTCTGCGCCTTGTGACAATGAAGCTGACCTCGACGCATATGAGCCCATGCGCAGCTCCCACATGACTCGCGACAAGCGCGTGTCCCCTCGGCCGCGCTCGGCAACCCCGAGGGATGTGGGGGGCGCTTGGGTTCGACGCGTGCCCAAAGCGAATCCGAAGTGCTCGGAAGACCGCTCACGGCGGCGACGCTCTGCGCGATCGACGCCGTCGCATGAAGCGCGCGTTCGAGATGTGGGTTCCATGGCGCGCGCTTGACGCGTGTCATCGCGAGCCGCGCCAACGGCACCGATGGATCGTCTTCGGGAAACAAAGGATCGGGGCCGAGCGCATCCCAAAACGATCGAAAATCCGTGGTGGGTGCGAAGACCCCTGCGATCCCGAGAGGTCGACTCAGGAGTGCCTGCAAACGCAGGCACGCATGCTCCCGCACCACGTCGCCCGAACCCACATTGTCGAGCCCCCAATCAATCTTCGTGAATGCGTCTGGCCCTTCGACAAGAGAATGACAAATCTCATGAAAAATCATCTGAGCCAATGAATCATCGGCATCGAGATGCTCGTCGGTCGAAATGAACATCGCGCCCCGACCGTCGGTCGACGCATACGCATTCGGATCGCGCACCACACGAAGACCCATCCCCTCCGCACAGGAGATCCAGATGCGCGAGAGGGGATCTTCGTAATGGTGAGTGACGATCCGCATGCGCGGCGAGTGTAGGAGACTCGATGAGTCTCCTCAAATCGGGGAGCTTGTTCAGCGATGGCTCAGCCGAAAGACGTGACTCATGTTCGCTTGGAGTCCGTCGCCATAATCAACGACCCAGTTCACGGGTTCGTTGTGCGTGGCGACGATGAGATCGCCGGTGGGATGGATCGCGATCGACACACTCCGAGTCCAGCTGTCCATGACCCTCGACCAACGATGCTCGCCGGTACGGGCATCCAAGACCGCGATGAACACATCCACCGCTGGACGCGAGATCGTGTTCGCCGTTCCAAAAGGAACAGTGCGCCCTGTCTCTGGCATGCGCGGATAAGCCCTGAGCGGGAGCGAGCGATTGCAGGTGCCGAGCGTGATGAGTCGTGGGTTCGAGCGTGGATCGCCCGTGTTTATGACCTCGGAGCCCAAAATGAAGGCGACTTCCGCGCCGTTGCTCACGACATGATATCGCATTTTTTGATAGACCGGAGGCGTTGCATCCATCAGCTCATGAGACCAGAGCACTGCGCCCGTTCGGTCGAACGAAGCGATGTACTCTTTGCCAGCTCCAATCGTCAGCGGTCCAATGCGGAGCGGGACCGCATAGGGATGACGACCCATCACCACCACGTTTCCGTCCGAATCGACGCTGATGGTGTGGGCTGCCTGCGTGGACCCACCCCTAGAATCACCCATGCCCTCATGGTGGAAAAGAATCGCGCCCGTTGCAGCCATGCGAAGCTCGAGCACCATGCGCTGAGGTATGCTCAGCGTGTTTTTTATCAGAGCGATGTAACGGCCCGTACCATCGATGACGAGCTCTTGATAGGTCCCATCGGGCGTGGCTTCCATCCAACGAACAACACCCGCAGACGTGAAGCTCGCGACAAATGCCCCCCAATCGTCCGGAACGACTGTGCTTCCCGAGGTGATGCGGTGTCCATCGAGGACAATCGCTCCCTGGAAACGTCCGGAGACATACACATTGCCTTCAGGATCGACCGCCGTCGCGAGAGGAGTCAGAACCGGTCGGAAAGAACCGGGCTGAGGATCGGGCGGAACCTCGGAGACAGAAAAATGTCGCCCACCAGAAAGAGCTCCCGTTGACGTCGTTGTCGACGCCACATAGAGCTCTGGAATCGGCGCGGGAGGACTCGTGCGCGAAGTGTAGAGGGTAGGATCGCTCGTCCACTCACCGAGTCCAATATCGAGAGTTCCTTCGAACTGCCCAGAGACGCCGAGATGTCCAGCCGACGTGTCGAAGATTCGACCTGGGCCGGGCCATGGCTGCGCCATTGCGGCTGCACCGGTGGCGAAGGAGAGGTATCCGATACGGTCTTCCAGCGACACCGTACTGCCGAAAGTGTATGGATCCGTGTCGCGGAACGCATGCACATCGAGCGCGACGAGTGAACTACCATCCCCCGCCAGACGCGCGGCTGCGTGTCCGCCTATCCACGTCATCCACACCCCGACATTCGGAAGGCCTGTGTGCCAAACGATCCGATCGCGAAAATCGGCGACCACGGGGGTGGTGCATGAATCCCCTGTCCAATCGGGTGTGCACGCAGGCTCATCAAGCATACCATCGCAGTCGTTGTCGATCCCATCCCGACAAATCTCGGGGGTCGGTACGCACTCGCAACCAGGATCGAGCACGCCATCGCAGTCATTGTCGATCCCATCGCATACGTCTGCTGTCGGCGAAACTGCACCCTCACAGCTGCTCCAAGCGCCGCTCTCGCTGCAAGTCTGCTCTCCAACTCGGCAGGGGGCATGTAGGAATTCGACGCCACACTCACGCGTATCGCCTGGCGTGCATGGACAGTCTTCATCCCGCGCGCCGTCACAATCATGATCCATCCCATCACATTGCTCGGTCGTCGGCGTGACTGAACCCACGCATGGGGAATCGCCCCAATCCCCCCACTCAGAAGCTCCTGACTGACACGTTTGGATACCATCTGAGCAGATTCCTACTCCGCGACTCGCAAGAGGTCCGGCGAAACACGCCTGCGTCTCTCCTGGGCCACAAGGGCAATCTTCATCGATACGGCCATCCACATCGTCGTCCACCCCATTGCCGCATGGGTCGGTTCGATGAAAAGGCACAGAAGAATCAGACCTTTGAATCGCTCCATCGTTCGGGTCCAAGCCCACAGATTCACTGCATCCGCTCCCCACGGGGATCATGAGCAGAATGATGGCACTCCCCAAGACAGCTGTTCTCATGGATGGGTATGTCCGAGAACCAGGCGACTTTATGAATCGAATTCAATGGGTAATATGCGCTGATGTGCGCCATGAAGAGCGTTCTCGAGGACTTCGGCCTATCGGCAGCAAGGAAAGTGCGCTCACGGCTCGGATCGCGAGCTGCATTGCGTCTCTTGCGACCGATGATCATCGCGACCGATCCGTCCCCTCTGCGCGCCGCGATCGTCGTTCTCGCGCTCGAGTGTGCGATCGCAGAATGCGATGAAGAAGCCTTTGCTGAGCTCGTCGAGGGTTGGAGGACGGAACATCCACAATCGAGCCACATCGATGTCGTTCGACTCTGTCACTCCCTCTTGAAAGGCCCCCACACGGCGTGGGCGCTCATGCTCGCCGATGCCGAGGTCGCTCGAACTCGCAGCGCCGCTTCGCACGTCCTACGCGCAAAAGCTCGAGAGGTGCGTTCAGACATCGATACGGCGCTCGACGATCTTCGAGAGGCGGTTCGCCTTTCGCAACTCGAAGAGGATCGTGTGAACGCCGACGTCGCTCGGCTCGAGCTCATTCGACTCCTCGCGAGACATCCCGCATCGGCACTCGAAGCCGCTCGTATCGCCCGCGACATCGAGGTGGAACCCACTTCGAAGCGAGCGTTGCTCGCACTCTCCATCGCACGCCTTGGCGAGAGCGGTCGGTATGCGCGTGTTCGCGGCCTCGACATGCTCTCGGAATTCATGCGGGACTCGGAACCCACGATCGCCCACGCAGCGCTCGACGCGCTCGTGTCGCATGTCGACACATCGGGACGGACACTCACGGAAATTGAGCTCGATCGAGTCCGAAATGCCATCGAGCACTGGCCCCATCGAGGCGAGCGCTCGGAGCTCTCCGCGACGCTCGAGCGCGTTCATACCTACTGGAGAAGCGACGACTCTGCGCGGAGCGCACTTGTACGCGCCGAGTACGACGCCCACATTCTCGCGCGGGCTCAATCTGTGCTCGAGGGTCATGACGTCAGTCCCGAGCCATCGAAAAAAGACGAAACATCCACCGGATTTGCGGCGATCGCAGCGCTGGGTCGAGGGCGCGATGACGAGGCAAAGAAAAGACTCGAGGAGCTATCCGAACTCCCTCTCGAAGGTGTTCCTTCGACGTGGACGGCGGCATGGATGGGGCTCGACAACCTTGCGACGCAGAAGACTGCGCTTGCCCTCACTGCCACCTTGCTTCGACTCCAGAGCTCCCCACCACGAGGCTTCCTTGCGTTGGCCAGACACCTCGAATTCGCGAATGCGCCTCACCTCGCGCGCCTCGCGATCATGCGAGCCGAAGCTCAAAGAGAGAACGGCGCTCGAGATCAGCGCATCGATGCTTGGCGACGTGCGGCGTGGGAAGCGCACGCTCACGGGGATCGCGATGAAGCGATTCGTTGCCTTCTCAATGCGAAGGGATGAAGGGCGATTCACGCGATGGCGGGCGAGACCAACGCTCCGCTTCCGAACGGGCATGAATCCGAGAAGGTCGGCTTTGCCCCCGGCACAATCCAGCCTTTCGCAATCGCGTCGATCACGGCTGGGAGCAGGCGATGCTCCTCGCGCTGAATCCTCGCATGAAGTGAGCTTGCGTCATCACTGGGCAACACCGGGACAGCCGCCTGCGCAAGAATCGGTCCCGTATCGACGCCCGCGTCGACGAGATGCACGGTGCATCCACTGACACGAACCCCCTTGGCGATCGCCTGCACAGGCCCATCGGCCCCCGGAAAGGCCGGCAACAAAGCCGGGTGCACGTTCAGCATCCCATAGGGAAAACGATTCAGCATGGCGGGCCCGACGATCCGCATGAAGCCTGCGAGCACGACCAGCTCCGGCTCGAACGCAGCCACCCGTTCGGCGAGTGCGCCATCCCAATGCTCGCGGCTTTCATGATCTTTGGGGCGCACGACTGCCGTAGGAATCCCACATTCAGATGCAACATCGAGCGCCTCGGCTCGATGGCGATCACTCACGACACCGGCGATGCGTGCGCGACACCGGCCCCCATCGATGGCAGCTTTGATCGCACGAAGATTCGACCCTCGCCCCGAGACGAGCACCACGAGATCAATCCCATCCATGGAGCTGCATCGAAGCAGATCCTCATCATCACCGCCAGTGGCTCTTGCGTCCATGCGATACTACGCGGATGAATCGCATCGAGGACAATCTCCAGATCCCCTTCGAGCATTGGTATGATGCCGAGGGGACGCGGTTTCGCCGCTGGCGCGAGGAACACCCCGGGGCGACATGGGACGCCTACCAGCGCCACAAGGCGCTCGCTGGCTCACCAAGCGACCTCCTGCCCCGCGAGCCGCTGTCACCCGAGGCCGCACGACGCGCATTTCGCGCCGATCACGACACCGGCGACCTCGATGCGCGCGAGCGGGAATTGCTCGACGTGGGGATCGCACCACCGCTGACACTGCAGCGCATCGTGCTGCGCTTCGGCGGCCTGCTCGGCGTCCTATCGATGTTTGCAGCTTGGGGGCTCTCACACCTCTCGATGTGGCTGGCGGTGCCGGTCGGCCTGGCGGGTTTGGTCACGTTTCTCGTCGCTCTGTTTCGACCGTTGCCCACAGCGAAGCCGCGTCGATGACGTTCAGCGAGGCGCATCGAATCCCTCGCCGTGCACCACGCTCATCGCCTCGCGGGTGGTGACCACCAGCGCGTCCAAGAAACGCTCCGAGACCTGTCGCGTCCCCGCCTCAGGGAACGGAAAGGACTCATGCCGAACGCGCAGCATGGGCGCGGGTGTCCCGGCTCCTCGAGATCGGGAAGCGCGGCGAGCATCGCACGCTCGGAAGGGGGAGGATCGCCGAGCGCCTGCGCGACGAGGCGTGGGTCGGCGAGGGCCGATGGCCCAGCCTGCCAACTCGATGCGCATGCCGACAGAACACCAAGTGAAAGGAGGAGAACGAGGCGAAACGAAGAAGACATCACGCGTCTTATACAGGATCTCGTTGAGCGCGATCCTGTAGAGTCGTTTCTTTTCGGAGGGTCTGACCAGAGTCGGTTTGATCTCCGATCAATGCGACTCTGGTCAGCGCAAATCGCGCTCCGAGCCGGGATGTTCAGACGCTCTTGCGCATATTCCCCCCAGGCTGCATGAGAGACTGTCTCGCATGATATCCGTCCCATGAGCCGCGCAGGCACGCGCAGAGTCGAAGACGAATCTTTGTCCGGTTTTCATCCCGCGACGCGGGGATGGTTCCGCGCGTCATTTCCTGCGCCGACCGAAGCCCAGCGCGCGAGTTTTGCGACCCTTCTCGAGGGCCATTCGATTCTCCTCCTCGCGCCGACCGGATCGGGCAAAACACTCGCGGCATTCCTCACTGCGATCGATCGCGCCACGTTCTCGCCGGAGCCGCCGACGGCGGAGCGCTGCAAGGTGCTTTACGTCTCTCCCCTCAAAGCGCTCGCCGTCGATGTCGAGCGCAACTTGCAAGCCCCACTGCTCGGCATTCGAAAGGTCGCCGAAGAGATGGGAGAGTCGTTTCGAAATCTCGAGATCGGCGTGCGGTCCGGAGACACTCCCGCCAAAGAACGAGCTCGAATCTCGAAGTCGCCGCCCGACATCATGATCACGACCCCGGAGTCGCTCTATCTGCTCTTGACGAGCCGTGCGCGACGAGGACTCACCTCGATCGAGACAGTCATCATCGATGAAATCCACGCGGTGGCTGGTACCAAACGCGGCGCACATCTCGCGCTCTCCCTCGAACGACTCGAAGCGTTACGAACTGCCGGGGGAGCCACGCGACCGCTACAACGCATCGGTCTATCGGCCACTCAAAGGCCGCTCGCAGAGATCGCCCAGCTCCTCGGCGGAGGCTCTCTCGACGAAAAGAAGAGCGCTTGGATTCCGCGGCCCATCACCATCATCGACGCGAACACTCCAAAGTCGATCTCACTCCGTGTCGAAGTCCCTGTCACGGACATGAGCCAGCTCGGGACAGAGCGCGAGCACCTCGCCCGCTCTCTGGAGCGTTCGTCGAGCACCCCCGTCAACTCCATCTGGCCTCACGTACAAGCACGTTTGCTCGCGCTCGTGCGTACCCATCGCTCGACGATGATTTTCGTCAACTCGAGACGATTGGCGGAGCGCCTCGCGAACGCCATCAATGAGGCTGCCAACGAAGAGCTCGCGCTGGCGCACCATGGATCGCTCGCGCGCGAGCAACGTGAACACATCGAAGCACGCCTCAAATCAGGCGAACTCGCGTGCATCGTCGCGACCTCGTCTCTCGAGCTCGGGTTGGATATCGGTGCGATCGATCTCGTCGTGCAAATCGAAACACCTCCCACCATCTCGTCGGGTCTACAGCGCATTGGACGGGCAGGCCATCAGGTCGGCGCGACCTCCCACGGCATCGTTTTGCCCAAACATCGAGCCGACCTGCTCGCCGCCGCAGCATCCGTGAAGTGCATGCAGGAGCGCGAAGTCGAGCCCACGTTCTTTCCGCGTTGTCCTCTCGACGTGCTCGCGCAGCAACTCGTCGCCATCGTCGCGATGGACGAAATGCATATCGATGCACTCTTCGACCTCGTCCGTCGTTCCGCGAATTTCAGAGAGCTTGGGCGCTCGAGCTTCGAGAGCCTGCTCGACATGCTGAGCGGACGTTATCCCGCAGACGACTTCGCAGAGCTCCGGCCGCGCATCACCTGGGATCGAGAGACAGGCCTCATTCGGGCACGGCGCGGCGCAAAGCAACTCGCGGTCGTCAATGCTGGCGTCATCCCAGATCGCGGCCTCTACGGAGTGTTCTTGGCCGGCGAGGATGGCGATGGACATCGCTCACGCCGAATCGGCGAGCTCGACGAGGAGATGGTGCTCGAAGCGCGCGTCGGAGAGGTGTTCCTCCTCGGCGCGTCGTCCTGGCGCATCCTCGAAATCACACACGATCGCGTGTTGGTCGAGCCGGCCCCCGGACAGCCCGGGAAAATGCCCTTTTGGCGAGGAGATGGCCCGGGACGCAGCATGGCATTCGGACAAGCCATCGGTCGCCTCACGAGAGAGCTCGCCGAGAGCACAGAGGGTGACGCCATCGAAACGCTGCGCTCCGAACATCACCTCGATGCAGGCGCGGCCCTCAACTTGACTCGCTTCGTTCATGAACAAGCTCGATGCACCGGCGTCCCTCCGTCCGATCGAACGCTCGTCATCGAACGTCTGATCGATGAGCTTGGTGATCACCGCATCTGTCTCATGTCCCCTGTGGGGACGCGTATCCACGCGCCGCTTTCGATCTGCATCACGCGCAGACTTCGAAAAGAGCTGAACCTCGAGGTCGACGTCATCTTTTCGGACGATGGCATCGTGCTGCGCTTGCCCGAAGGAACGATGCCGCTCCGCATCGAGTCGATCCTTCCTCGCGAAGACGAAGTCCGCGACATGCTCTTCGAAGAGCTCGGAAGCACGGCTCTCTTCGCGTCGCGATTTCGTGAATGCGCTCAGCGAGCGCTGCTCCTTCCCAGGAGGCAACCAGGCAAACGTGCGCCGCTTTGGGCACAACGAAGACGCGCTGCCACCTTGCTGGAGGTTGCCTCGCGCTTCGAGTCGTTTCCGATCCTGCTCGAGACCTACCGCGAATGCCTCCGAGACGTCTTCGACCTCGAAGGGCTCACTCAACTCCTTCGCTCGATCTCGGAAGGACACATTCGGGTCGTGACGGTGGACACTCCCTCGGCATCCCCTTTTGCTGCGTCCCTTCTATTCTCCTACGCAGCGAATTTCGTCTACGACAACGATGCCCCGCTCGCCGAGCGTCGCGCGCGCGCATTGAGCGTCGATTCCGCGCAGCTACGCGAGCTGCTCGGCGAAGTTCAGCTCCGTGATCTCCTCGATGCATCCGCGGTTCTCGAGCTCGAAGCGCAGTTGCAGCACCGTCAGCGGCAAGCTCCGATCGAAACAGCCGATGGCGTGCACGACCTCTTGCTTCTTCTCGGAGATTTGAGCATCGACGAGATCGCGGAGCGCATCGCATCTCGAACCGAAGAGGCGATGACGGCGCGCGCCCGTGCAGAGGCCCTCACTCGAGAACTCGTCCACGAACATCGAGCGCTCCCCGTCGAGATTCATGGATGTGCTCGGTTCATCGCGGTCGAAGACGCCTCGCGGCTCCGTGACGCGCTCGGCATTCGTCTTCCTGCCCACACTCCTCTCGCATTTCTCGACCCGGTATCGGACCCTCTGCGTGATCTCGTCTCGCGCTGGGCGCGGACCCACGGACCGTTTCGGAGCGAAGACCTCGCGCAGCGTTTCGGAGTCGATGCGAGCTTGTTTCGTCCGGCGATCGATCGTCTGATTCAACTCGATCGTTTGGTCGAAGGCCCCCTCTCGCCGAAGTCGGAAGGAGTCGAGCTGTGCGACATCGATGTCCTGCGCTCTCTGAAGCGGCGATCACTTTCGAAGCTGCGTGCTCAGGTCGAGCCTGTTCAGAGCTCCGCCTTCGCGAGGTTTCTCCTCGATTGGCATGGGCTCGTGCAGCCAGGACATGGAAGGGCGGGTCTGGCTTCGACCATCGAACGGCTGGAGGGCGCGCCGATGGTCGCCGAAGCGATCGAACGAGACATTCTCCCGTCGCGCATCAGCAACTATCGAAAGGGAGATCTCGATGCGCTCGTCGCAGAGGGCATCCTCCTATGGAGAGGCCTCGAATCGCTTTCTCCTGGTGGTGGCCGAATCGCCTTCTTCTTCGCGGATTCCTATCCGTTGCTCGCACCCCCCACACGCCCTGCCGAGAGCGCGCTCGCCGCGAAGGTGCGCGAAATCTTGGTTCGGCGCGGCGCGCTCTTCTTCGCTGACATCCAACGTGAGATCGGCGGCTTCCCTACGAACACCGTGAGCGCATTGTGGGAGCTCGTCTGGGCGGGCGAAGTCACGAGCGACACACTGGCGCCGCTGCGTGCCCTCTCTTCCGCATCAAACACGCAACGACCCAAACGTAGCCCGCGCCTGACGGGCACACGCGCGAGGCTCTTCGAAGGTCCGCCCGGCAGTGAAGGACGTTGGTCTCTTTTGCCGCCTCTCGAGGCGAGCGAAGGGCAGCGACGCGTGGCGTTCACGAATGCCTTGCTCGCGCGGCATGGTGTCCTCACGCGTGAAGCCATGCGTTCCGAGAACATCGCGGGCGGCTCCGGTGCGATCTATCAAGTGCTCAGGCTCATGGAAGACAGCGGCACGGTGCGTCGCGGAATGTTCATCCGAGAGCTCGGTCCTGCGCAGTTCGCATCGCCCGGCGTGGTCGACCGTCTGAGAGCCCAGCGCGAACCCAGCGATCCTCCGCGCGTGTTCATCCTCGAAGCGACGGATCCCGCGCAACCCTATGGCACAGTGCTCGACTGGCCTCGTCGCGAGGATGCCCTGCGCCCCACACGAACCTTCGGTGCTCAAGTGTTCCTCTACGAAGGCCAGCTCATCGCATGGCTTGGGCGCACCGAGCGGAGCCTGCTCACCTTCCTTCCCACCGAAGCCTCCGAGCGCGAGTCACTCCAGCGCGCATTGGCTGCCAGCTTGGCGGGTCTCGTCGGGGTCGGGAAGAGACGCGCCTTGCTTTTAGAGAGCATCGACGGCTACGCCCCTTCTCAATCAGTGCTCGCAAATGCGCTCTTGGAAGCCGGCTTCAGCTCGACCCAACAAGGATTCATGAAGCGCGCCCCTCGTCCTGTGTTCGGCGAATGAGCGCGAGCCTCCCACGGGCAGAACACGCACCTTCAATCCCGAGTTCCTCTGCGCTCGAGAATCATGCGATCCATGTGACTCTGGTCAGAAAGCCGAGGGAATCGCCAACAGCGTTCGTCGTTCGGAAGGCCCCGCAGCAAACACGGGGAGTCCAGGTCCAACGGCCTTCCCACAACGGTACGTGACTCCCCAGCTCCACCCTGCGCCAAGCAGCGCGACCGTCGCTCGGATCGCACTCGCCGCATCGCGCGTCAACCGTTTGCTCTGAGCTTCAAGGCAAACCTGAAGAGTGGCAGGTCAAATCGTCATGGCGCGGGGAATGCCGGTGAAATCTCGTAATCGCCAAGCGACGCAAGGCCAAAAACGAAGCGTCGTGCATCCTCACGACGCGCCATTGGAAAAACTCCAACCAATACACGCGATTCATCCCCATTCCGCGGACAAAGCCACAACACCAGATGCCCTCTGAGTCTCTGCACTTGTATCCTTCCCCCCACGGGCAGATCACGCGCCGATAATCCCGTGATGCGAGATTCTCTGCGCTCGAGGACCACGGTGCGAGACCAACGATTCCGTGACCAAAGAATCGCGCCTACAATCGCGCCTACGCCTGAAAGGAGGAGAGCACCGAGGAGAGCACCGAAGAAGCTCCAGAACCCCAGATTCCACTCACGAGCAAACATGGAAACGATGGCCATCCAGCCATAAAAGGGGACCAATCGAAGCATGATGCGCGCAACATCGGAAAACCTGAGGTGACTCTGATCCAACGGCAGCCGATCGTCCGGATAGGGGAGCTCCACACGCTCGATCCGAGTACCTCGATAGGGGCCGGCGCCATGCGTCATTGGAATGTGGATATCACATCCAGACCACCTGCGAATCGTCAGCTTTCCCAAAGCGCCCGTCGTCTTGCCACATTGGCGAGGACCGTGGATCAGCACGACCGGCGAATCCGTCAGCGCCTCTTCCACACGAGGCTGAAGAAGGCGCGGGTAACGATCCTGCACAATCATTGGCAATTCGTAACATTGGTTTCGGCCGATTGAAAGTTTCATCCCGGCCAATCGCAAGTTTAGGCCCGGCCAATCGCAAGTTTAGGCCCGGCCAATTGAAACGAAACGGCCCTGAATCCGAGCGCGGACACGGCTCTCTCGAACGACGCTCACCAAGCGGCGTGCTACATCCCATGCGCACCATGGGACCTCGCATCGATCGATTCCGGATGGGCATCAAAAACGCCCTCGGACAGACGCCGCCGATCTCCGCGTTTCGCAACGTCCTGCGAGAGCTACGCGAGCGAAGAGTGCGCATTCCGGAGCGCCAACTCGCACGCGCCGTGCTTCGCGCCGGCACCATCGCCACCGCCAGTGTGCGAACCCGCCCCGGACGCATCGAAATCGATGCCGAGCTCGAGTCAGGGCGAGCGGTTCACGCCGCTCTTCTTCCGCTCGGGGCTCATTTTGCTCCGCGCGGCGCCAAAGAGATCGTGTTCGCCGTCGAACCCGCCGAGGCCGCCAACGACTCGAAAGTACGCGATTGTGTAGGCATGATCGCAGCCCAAGTCGCACGCGCGATATGGGGCCCCTTTCTTCCCACCTCCGAAGGTGCTGTCGACAGTGCTGCCCTGGTCGATCGCGAACGAGATCACCTCCGCGTCGACCTCCGCACCTGCCCCTCGGTACTCGCCGCCACCAAAGGAATGCCCGCTCTTTCCCTCGTCATGGACGCTCTCCGCATCGAGCGCATGGATGTCGATGAGCGCGGTCTCTCGGTTCGCATCGCTCTTCCAGAGCTCGCTCCGAGATGATCTCCTCGACCAACGCGACACGGCCTCGTACATTCGGACGCCATGATCCTGCGCCTCCTCGATGTCCCAGAAACTCCACTCAATCAGTTCGTGTTTCTCACGATCTCTGGGTTGACTCTCTACTTCACGCTCTCAGGCATCAGCTACCTCATCTTCTTCGTGTGGGGACGCAAACGTTTCCACCCAACCTACGTCCCTGATCCAGCGGCCAACCGCAGCGCGATGAAATGGGGTGTCATTGGGACGCTTGGAAACGTCCTTTTGATGATGCCCTTTCACCTCCTCATCGCGCACGGCCACTCCAAGATCTATTGGGACGTCGCGGACTACGGATGGGGATGGCTCATCGCGAGCTTCGCTCTTTACCTGATCTTTACCGAGACGTGCATTTACTGGATTCACCGGTGGCTACACACGGACTTCGCTTACCACCGCTTGCACAAGTACCATCACGAGTGGCGCGTCACGACCTCGTGGGCGAGCATGGCCTTCCACCCACTCGACTCGTTCTTACAAGCCCTGCCCCACCACATCTTCGGGTTCATTTTCCCGCTCCACGGATTCATCTACCTCGTCATGGTGAGCGTCGTCTCCGTGTGGTCGGTGATCATCCATGACCGCGTGTCGTTCGTGCGTCTGAAGTTCCTCAACTACACGGGTCATCACACGCTCCATCATTGGTTCTATGACTACAACTACGGGCAGTTCTTTACGTTTTGGGATCGCCTGATGGGCACATGGCGAGATCCCGAGGTCGCCGAAAAAGAGGATGGGGTCCCTGAGGGCGTCTTGCGCTGATCAGCGGCGCACGGTGGGCCCCGATTCGTCGAGCGGCGACCCCGATTCATCGAGCGGTGGCCCCGATTCATCGAGCGGTGGCCCCGATTCATCGAGCGGCGACCCCGATATAAAAAGTGGTGGCTCCGTTTCATCGAGCGCCGGCCCTGTTTCATCGAGCGGCGACCCTCTTTCGCAACGGAGCGGCTTCATTTCTTCGAACGATGGCCTGCTTTTCACTGTAGGGCGGCCTCGATTCAAAAAATGACGGCACCGTTTCACCGAGCGGCGGACCTGAGCGTGATTTCGCCGCCTCCGATTCCGTTCACGACGGCGCCGATGCGATTCGAGTCGCCCAGAACGCCAAAATCAAATTCCAGCCGCGCACTCTCATCGCGCGGGCCGCACCCAAACCACGGCGAGATCCGCTCGGACCACGACACCTGCCTCGAGCGCGCCGAGCTCATCGGTGACGATGGTGATAGGACGCATCGCCCTGAGCGAGAGCGGCCGCGAAGCGGGTGCAGGGCCCTGCGCGATAACTTGGCGGGCCTCATACGCCGCAAGAGGCGCGCGCAGCCCCGTCCCCGCGAGCTTCGCGCACGCTTCTTTTGCACACCACGCAACCGTCGCCGCGCGTGCCGGGTCATGCTCGCCGAGCGCATGGGCGAATCTCTCGATCTCTCCTGGTGCAAACGCATCTTCCATCATCTCCACCGAGCGAAGCTCCACGCGCTCGATGTCGATCCCCAAAGGCCCTTCGGTCGAGGCGATGGCGATGGCGCTGCCCGCTCCATGAGAGATCGAGAGATGAACCCCCGCGATCGGCACGCCCCCACGCAACGCAATGGGCGCCCCTGCGCGCACGCCTTCGTCCACACCGATCGTCACATCGTGCAACTCCACACCGGCCGCCGAGAGCGCGCGCCGCGCCGCCATGCGCCCCGCGAGATGTTCATGGGCGCGCTTGTGCACGAGCATCTTCGAGACACGCGAGCGCTCTTCGAAGGACAGCCGTGAAGCAAGAGCCTCCGCGTGCCGAGACACGCGCGCGAGCGAGACACGCGCGAACGCAATCACGAACCGCTCGGTCGTGCCGCCGATTCGATGCGGCGTAGGATCACCCCTTGGACCGTCATGAGCGGCGCTCCATCGAGCGTCTCGATCGCAATGTCGTAGACGACTTCGGTGTCACGGATCTCTCGCACGTTCACCCGAACCTTCGCGCCCGCTCCAGCGGCTCGGCGTGCATGCACGACGAGCCGCTCCATGGCCACCGGGACCGAGATAAAGCCGCGCTCCGGTATCGCGTCCCAGTTCCCTGCCACTTGGAATGCAGCATCGAGGACGAAAGGATCGACCACGAAGTCAGGCGAAGTGGTCCGCGTCATCGAATTATGTTGCGATGGCGGCCGCAGGACTCCTTCGATCGCGCGCTCGCTCCGCAAGACCCACGCGATATGACGAAACCGTGCGCCGAGGCGGATGGGAACGAGAAGGTCATCGAAGAAGGAGCCAATCCTTGCGCTCGCAGGCGCTTCGGGCAGCGCCGTCGAAGAGGCGCCGGCGATCGGAGGCGGCGGTCCGAGCAACACACGCGCGACGCAGTATTCGCGTTCTTGTGGAAGTGAGCTCGGCAACGTAAGCGGAAGCGAGGCGCGTGTGACGACCTCATGCCCCTCCCGACGCGCTTGGACACGAACGGTTCTTGGCACGTCATTGGCGAAACGCAGCGGCGCTTCAATCTCGAAGTTCGTGATCTCGACCACGCCGGTGTCCATCCCGTGCGCGGCGCGCGCCGCCTCGGCCAGGAGCTCGATCGCAAAGGACCCTGGCAACACCGGTGAGTGATGGAGATGGTGATCCTCGAGCAGCGTATCGGCGCCCAACGCAAACTCACGCTCCACCCCTCGTTCATCGTCTCCATCGGCACCCAAAACGACGTCCACGAGCGGAAACGCCCCCGGGTCGAGGGGCTGACCGCGATCGTCGAGGCGCGTCGGTGCGCAACCATTCGCGTCGATCACCGCCATGGCGAACGGCCACTGGCGCACGTGTCGTTCGTTCACGATGACGGCGATCGATTCGCGGCCGTGGCCTTCGATCTCTTCGATCAACCATCGCGTGCCTTCATCGGGTCCGATGGGTACGACCCCGAGCTTACGAACCAACCCCGCAATCGAAGGATCGGCCGCCGCGCCGATGTCGTTCCATGCCGTCCAATCGATGGTGGCCGCGTGGCAGCCCGGATGTTCCTCGCCCCAAGAGGCGAGGATGCGCGCCATCGCGTCGTTCGCGGCAGCGTAGTCCTCATGGCTCGGATAGCCGAAGCGACCCGAGATCGAGCCGAACGCGATCACGAATCGGGGCGCTTCACCTCCGAGGGAGGCAAGCACGCTCGAGAGCCCCTCGAGCTTGGTGCGGAGCGTCGCATCGAATGATTCATACGACGCGCGTTCAATCGCGCGCGAGTCGGGCGTCATCGCGCCGTGGACGATGCCCTGTAGCCCCCCCGGGCGTACCCGCAGCTCAGACACGAGCGCCGTGAGCCTCGGCACATCGAGCACATCGAGATTCCGATACTCGAATGGCTCACCTGCTGCGGCGACCTCATCGAGCACACGGCGCAATGCGCGACGTCGCAGCCGAACCTCGTGCGCGGACAATGCATCGCGAATCGCGCGTCCATCTCCTCGCCGCCGAAGCAGCTCGGCGTTGTGCATTTCGACGAGGGCTTCGTCGGACATACGAGCCCAATCCTCGTCGCCAGCCGGCACCGTACGCCCGGTCACCACGACGGGAACATGGCGACGTGCAAGCGCGCGCGCGCACTCCAACACCACGCCCCGAGAGCCACCCGAAAAGAGGATCGTACCTCCCCCGAGCTCGCGCCGGGGCCCATGCGGTGCGAGCCGCACGACGGGCACGAACCTTTGCCGCGCAGACCAGCCGGCCTCGACGCGATCACCACCCGCTTCGATCTCGGCGACCAAGGTCTGGGCGATCCATTCGGAATCTTCCGTAGGGTCGAGATCGACGGCACGCGCAACAATCCATGGAAGGTCTTGCTTGAGCGATTTCAAAAAGCCCGCCATCGCGCCGCCTTCGCCCACGCCCACCGTTGGAGAGAGCCCCAACCCACCCCCCATCGCAGTGGCGCCGAGCCACGTGAAGTGACGGCCCGTCTCCCGCGCTGCGTTCAGCGTGGACCACAACGCACGAACGATCGCAAAGCAGCGCCGTGCAGCGCGCGTGGCCTCTTCGACTTCGCGACAAACATCTCTCTTCCGCGCAGCTTCTCCGCGCATGCGCATCGCCTTGAGCGCAGAGAGATCGATCACCCCGCGGAGGCCGCCATGGTCGGCGTCGAGCTTCCGAACCTCGTGCTCGAGCGCCTCCTTTTTCAGATGCGCGGCATCGAGGAGCACCGGACGCACACCTCTCTCTAGGAGGTGCGGAAAGAGCTCCTCCGAAATGCCGCCTCCATCCCCATCGGTGACGAGCAGCACCGTGTCGCCCTCCCGCAGCGCGGTGCGCTCGGAGCCATTGTTCTTGGGAAGCGACACTGGCGCCAACGCCGGCACGAAACGCGCGGCGGTTCGTGTCGACTCAGCGGCAGGGGCGGCGGGTCGTACTGAGCTCGAACTGCGCCGGTCGACGCTTGCGAGTGCCTCTTCCAGCACGACGTGCGCATCGATGCCTCCGAGACCGAACGCGCTCACTCCAGCGCGACGTGGATGCCCCTTCTCGGGAGCTCGCCACGCTTCGACCTTCTGGGGAAGCGCGAGACGTCCTGCGACCAGCGCCTCATGCGCGCCTTCGAGCGATCCGCTGTGAACCGTCGGGAGCACCACTCGACGCTCGAGCGCAAACGTCGTCTTGATCAAGCCGACCATCCCCGCGGCAGACGAGAGATGACCCACGTTCGACTTCGCGGACCCCACCCACGGAGGCGCCCGGCGTGGCTCGCTCGCCGCATGGCTCGCGAGCAGCGCATCGATCGCCGTGAGCTCGACAGGGTCGCCGGTCGGAGTGCCCGTACCGTGCGCCTCGAACACGCCCACCGTCGTCGGATCGATCCCAGCCGCAGCGTACGCACGCCGCAACGCTCGATCCTGCCCCGCGACGTTGGGCGCGAAAATGGTGGTCCCACGTCCATCCCCTGCGATGGCCGTTCCGAGGATCGTCGCGCGCACGCGATCGCGATCTCGAACCGCGTCGGAGCGCCGCTTCAAGATCACAGAGGCAGCGCCCTCGGCGGGCACCATGCCATCGGCATCGGCCTCGAAGGGGCGCGAGCCGCGGAACGAGAGCGCGCCGAGAGTCGCGAGCGCCGCGTAGTAATCAGGGAACACATTCCACGCGACACCACACACCACGGCAAGATCGATTTCATGACGCAGCAACGCGCTGCATGCGAGGTGCACCGCCACGAGAGATGACCCACACCCCGCGTCGACGGCAGCGATCGGACCGCGGATGTCATAACGCGCTGCCACCTTCGCAGCGCACGCCAAACTCGAGGTCGTCTCGAGGGTGTCTTCGGTGATCGGAAGCGTGTCTTTCACTAACTTCTCACGGAAGAGCTCGATCAGCGCGTCGTCTTTCAACCCGGCACGCGCGAGCGCTGCGCGAGCGGTCGCCACGTTGCGCGAGGACAACGCAGTTCTCTCGGATTCGATCTCTCCCGTCCGAATCGCGAGATGACCCACCCAGATGCCAACACGCTCAGGGTCAAGCGAGCCTGGCTGCCATCCATAGGCATCGAGCGCTTGTTCGCAGGCATCGAACGCCAGGACCACAGCACCATCGATCCATCGTGTGGCCACGGGAGGGATGCGCATCCGCTTCGCGTCGGGCACAGGTGTCGGCACCGTTCCGCCGAGCGCCGTGCGAGGAACCGCGCCGCGTTCCACCTCTGGATCATGATCTTCGAAACGAAATCGATGTTCGGGGATCGCCGTCACCATGCTGCGGCGTTCAGCGAGAAGCTCGTAGAGCGCGGACGCGTTGGGAGCTCCCGGAACATTCGCGCCGAACCCAAGGATCGAAACGCAATCCTTGCGATCCGTGCTCACCCGCTGCGTCGCACCACGGGAGGTCATCGGCACATCGGCGTGTGCGAGCACGGCGTGATGAATGACTTGTCCGAACCCCGGCGAGCTCACAGCAGCAACCCGCACGTGGCTGGCGCCTCGAGCCTCGAGCCCAACTCCTCCCGCGACTCCTTCCAACGCAACATTCACGCCCGCGAAAGGCCGCTGTCCTGATGCAATCGCGAGCGCCGCGGAGGCGACGCTTGCCATCCCGCTCGCGGCCCCCAACCATCCGAGGTGCGGCGCGACCGACACCACCGGAAGCTTCGCGACGCGGCCCACGTCAGCATACGCCCGCGAGATGGCGTCGAGTTCGATGGGATCGATGCCGGGCAAGCCCGCACACTGACACTCCACGAGATCGATCCTCTCCGCATCGATTCGCGACACTGAAAGCGCAGACTTCACCGCTTGCACAGTGCCCTCATGAATGGCTTGCGCCGCGCTGCGACGTCCCGCGGACGACGCCCCGGTCCCGCGCACCACAGCGTACACCCGTTGCCCGGCAGCGCGTGCGTCGCTGAGGCGTGCGAGGACCAACGTCACCGCGCCTTCACCGAGGAGGGTACCGTGGGGTTCTTCACCAATGCTCGCGATCGATTCACCACGCTCCGACGCGAGCCCGCGTCGAACATGTGCGAGCACCTGGGTCGCCGTCACGAGCGGTGAAATACCCGTCGCGATCGCAAGATCCGATTCCCCTGAAGCGAGGCCATGCACGGCGGCTGCGAGCGCTGCAAGAGACGACGCAGGGCCCACATCGTGCGCAAAGTGGCCTCCGCCGAAATCAAAAGCGTTCGCCACCCTGCCGGCGGCCACGGCTCCAGTCGTCATCAGTGAGTCGACAGAGATCGAAGGGGCCGCTTCATTGAGTGCAGCCATGATGACCGCGTGTTCGCGTTCGCGCCCCCCTCCGAGCTCCGCAATCGCCGCCTCGAGCGCGCGCCGCGTCTCTGGCAAACGGACGCGCGCCATGTGATCGCTCACCGGATCGAAACCGAGCGTCGAGGCTGCGACGTGAGTTTGGGTGCGGTGCGCGTTCTCGATGGCGTGCGGAGCGAGACCTGCATCGAGCAGTCCCGCTTGAATCGATGCCATCAAAGCCCGCTCCATCCGATGCAGGCGTTGAACCACGGCCGGCGGAATACGGAACGTACGAAAATCGATGTCGTATTCGCCAAGAATCCCCGCGTGCGCAGGTTCTCCGAACGCCTCCGGATCCCAGCGGTCGGGGCGAAGCCGAGGAAACGTCGGCTTCTTCGCGGCAAGCAGTGCTGAGAGTTCAGCCGGCGAGCGTGCCCCCGGAAGGCGGCACCCAATGCCGATGATGGCGATCGCGTCGTGTGTCATAGGCGATGGTCGCGCTATCTAGGCGGCTTTTCGGAAGGTCGTTGCACCGCACGGAAAAAGCGTCGCCAAGTGACGCTCTCCTCGCGCTCGGTTCCATCTCCAGGGAGCTCCGGACGACGAAGGCGCACCCCGTGAAGGTTCGCCACGAGCGAGCGATCGGCGCCGAGCACTGTCACATCGGCGACCACCGTGCTCGCATTCGACTCGCGCAACCTCACCCAACATGGCAGCTCTTCCGACGGAAGCGGCGCTCGTCCCAGCTCGAGTCGCTCGAGTGCCTCTGGTGTCCCCGCCATGCCCGTCAGCGCAAACCAAGCGAAGCCCGCGAGCGCGAACGCGTTCTCGAGCACACCGGGTGCAATCACGAATTGCGAACCTGCCTCATTCGCCGAGGCGTCCGTGGTGAGCACAGAGGAGTCGACTTCGATGCCACCGATCATCTCGCGGAAGGACGAGCTCCGAGCCCACACACAACCAGCCAATGTCTCACCCAAATGCACGGGATCACGGGGTGCCGTGGAAGGCTGCCCACCCCGATCGATCGCACGGAGCGCACCTGCGGGCGCCGCTGTCCCCGTGGGCGCACCGAGTTCGAACACACCCTCATGGAGCACCACGAACCCATCCCCATCATTCGCGAAGAGACGTGCGTGCACCCGCCGCACACCAGGCGAGCTGGCATGAACGCGAACCGCCTCGATTCGAACCTCGCAAGTCTCCCCATCCGCCACGTACAACGGCCCACGTGCGAGCAGATCGATTGCGCCACGCACTCCCATGCCTTGACCAAAGATCGACGCGGCTTCCGCGCAGAGCTCCCACGCGACCCCTGCCGGCACCACATGACGGTGACCGACCACCGAAGCCCGAAGCCACGGATCACGCGCAAAGCCAAATATTCGTGTCGCGACCACGCGATCCGCGGTCTGCTCGATGATCTGATCGAGCAGCGGATGCGCCGCATGCCGCACTGGAGGAGGCTGCACCGAAGGAGGCTGCACTGGCGCTCTCGGCTTCACGACGGCCGCACGCGATTCCTTGCTTGGCTCAGGTGGGCTCGGAACCACCGGACGAGCCGGTTCTCGGAAGCTCTCGACACTCGCGCCATGGCTTTGGGACGGCGACGCCACGGCTTCGGTTTTGACGCGCGAGAACAAGTAATCGACCACCTTGCGGATCGTCGAAAGCTCTCTCACGGCGACACGGCGCGCGGCTGAAAGCCCGAGCTCGCTCCTCACGCGAGAGAACGCCTCGACTTGCTTGACGGTATCGATTCCAAGTTCGCCTTCGAGATCGACATCGAGCTCGAGCATCTCGGGCGGATAGCCGGTGCGCTCGGCGAGCGAGGAGATCACCCGTGCTTCAATGTCCGAACGCAATCCGCCATCCTCGACCACGGATGCAACATCGGGACGGATGACGCGCACTTCACTGCTTGGTGATGCCGCCATCGGCTCGCCCGCCGGATTTCCCTCTCCCGCGGCCAGCCGGCCCACGATGTGATCGATCACCTTCCTCACGGTATTGAAGTCGCGCATTGCAAAGCTGCGCACGGGCGAAAGCCCGAAACCCGCTCGCACACGCGAGAACGCTTCTGCTTGCTTGACGGTGTCGATGCCGAGATCTCCCTCGAGATCGAGGTCGAGCTCGAGCATGTCGACTGGATATCCCGTTCGCTCGACGAGCGCTGCGAGCACCGCGTCCTGAACCTTCCGGTGCATCTCGTGCTGCACGTCGTGGGCCTGGGTCGTATGTTGTGCGGCGTCCATGTGCATGCTGGTTGGAGTGTCCCCGACTCCCCATCCTACTCCTTGTACGAATGCGAAGCCCAGCATTCGCCGCAACTGCTCCAGCTCACCGACCTTCGGATGAATCGAAGCGTGGACCGCATGCTCACGGTGACGAAGTGTCTGACCAATGTACGTCGTCACCGGCCACTTCGGCCCACATTCAAAGAAAACCGGCGCACCACGGTCGGCCAACGCGAGAATCGCTTCGCGCAGTCGAACCGGTGTGACGAGCTGCGCCACGAGCACATCGATCGTGCGCGCATGATTAGCGTCATGCACCGAGAGGTCCACCGTGGAGAGCACGGGCACGCGTGGCGCACGCCACGTGAGCCCTTCGAGGGCTTGTCTGTACGCGATGCGCGCGTCTCCTACGATCGGCGAGTGATACGCTCGATAGCCTGAGAGCGGCGAGGATTCGATCCCGAGCTCCGCGCAGCGGCGTGCGAGCGCAGCGATGGCCGTCGTCGCTCCTGTCGCGATCGATGCGTCCGGACAGTTGTCTGCCGCCAACCACAGCGCATCCTCATTCAACTCAGCGATGATCGAAGAGAGCCGCTCTGCGCCCACGGACACGACGAGCATGGCACCAGGATCGGCGAGTGGGAGGTCCAGCACCGCACGGCTCCGAGCGTGCATTGCGGTGAGCGCATCTTCAATCGTGAGCACGCCCGCGACGCTAAGCGCCGCAAGCTCCCCGGCGCTCTGACCCACGATCACGTCGGGCACAATCGCATGCTCCGCGAGGAGTTCGGCGAGCGCCACTCCGACGATGAGCACCGCCGCGTGACGATCCTCCATCGGCGTCTCGTCCCCGAACACCTCGGACGCTACGTCGCCGCCGATCGAAGCGCGGAGAGAACGTCCCGTGAGCTTCCGCCATGCGGCCTCGGCACGCGACAACACCCGCGCAATCGCCGGCATCTCGGAGAGCTCGCGCAACATGCCGGGATACTCCGGCCCTTGGCCGGGGAATGCGAAAACGATAGGTCGGCCCCCCTGCGCCGTACCCATGTGAATGCCATGAGCGGCGAGCGCCGCCGCGCGCGTGCGATCCGTCCCATGCATCTCGGCGCGTGCGATTTTTTCCGTCAGCGTCGGCCCATCGCTCGCGACGATCGAGAGCCGTGACGGAAGCTTTGCCTCCGAGCGTGCCATCGCGCGCGTCTCCTCCGCAGCGAGGGCAAGCGAATGCCCCGCAGCGATGCGATGCGCCGTTCGCATGGCCGCTTCGAGACAAGCCGCTCCGTTCGCACCCGACCACGTGAAGAGCTCACCTGCAGGCCGCACGCGCGCGCGATATTCTCGGACCAACACATGAAAGTTCGAACCGCCGATCCCGAACGCACTCGCTCCGGCGGAGCGCACACGCATCGCATCACGCGACCAAGCGCGCGGCTCGGTCACGACCTCGAGCCCGCACGTAGCGAAATCGATCTTCGAGCTCGGTCGTGAGAAATGAAGCGAAGGAGGGATCGCTTCTCGCTCGAGCGCAAAGACGAGCTTGGTGAGCGCGGGCGCCCCCGCGGCTGCACAGAGATGTCCGAGGTTCGACTTCACCGACCCGATGGCGAGCGGCTCCTTTCGTTCAGCGCCGCCGTATGCCATGCCGAGCGCCATCGCTTCGACCGCATCACCGAGCGAAGTCCCAGTCCCATGACACTCGATATACGAGACATCATCGGGACTGATGCCAGCAGCCGTGAGCGCACGCTGCATGGCAAGCGCTTCGCCATCGTGGCTCGGCGTGAGCACCGATCGGCCCCGCCCATCGCTCGAACCTCCGATGCCGGCGATCCACGCGCGGATTCGACCCCGTCCATCGCGCACAGCATGTTCGGCGTCCGCGCCGCGGCAGAGCACGACAAACCCTGCTCCCTCTCCTGGCACGAACCCCTTTGCGCTGGCGTCGAACGGCGCGATACCTCCCGGCGAGAGCCCACGGAAACGCGACGTCCCAACGTAGAATTCCGGCGCGAGATCGGCGAACGCCCCACCTACGATAGCGACGTCACAAGTGCCTGCGCGAAGTGCCATCGAAGCGGCATGAATCGCAGCGAACGTCGACGCGCACGCGGACTCGATCGCGACGCGGGGCCCCTCGAAGCCGAATGTCGACCCGATACGTCCCGCCATCATGCTGGCAAGCCAGCCTTCGCACGAGCTGGCGACGACAGGAGGCCGTGTCTCTGCAAAGGTCGCGCGGACCTCGTCCTGCACTGCCGAAATCATCCCCGCATCCACGCCCTCTTCACGCAGCGCGACCGAAAGGTCGAGGAGCAGCTCTTCGAGCACGACGCGCGCATCTGCGCGCCATTTCACACCGAAGAACGGCATGAACGCGACGTACGTCGCAACGCGTGCACCTGGTGCAATGAACTTCGACCCGGCGTCGGCGAGAGCGGCTCGCGCAGCGCGCAGAGAAAGAACGTGTGTGGGATCGAGAACACGCAAATCCGTTCCACACCGCTCCTCTTCATCCGGAGTTGGAAGCTCCACGAACGAGCCCTTGCGCGCATACGAGCGTTCGCGACGCTCGACGTCTTCGGACCAATAGCGCTCGAGTGCGAAGCGCTCATTGGGAACGTCGCGCACCTGGTCGCGCGCCCCCATGAGGCCATCCCACAGACGCTCCGCGCTCTCGGCTCCAGCGTAGATACCGTCAAGCCCCATGATGGCCATGGGCTGCCCCGGACATCGATGCGAATCGTCGAACGCCCCGTGATCGCCCTGAGGGCGCGAAAACAGCGCATGCCCCGCAGTCCCCGAGAAACTGCTCGCGCTGACGGCGATCACATCGTCCTTCCCGAGAGGGAGCGCCTCGCCGCCCACCCCCATTCCGGGAACACTGCCTTCATGAAGCGCGAGAATCGCGCGGAGCATGCTTACAGACGATGAGGCCGCACGCAGATGACCCAACATCTTGGCGGCGCTCCCCATCGGGACTTCGTCTCCATAGACGTTCTTCGCAGCGCCGCGCTCGGCCAGATCCACTTCAGCGACACCACACGCTCCACTCTCCACATACCGAACTCGTCCCTTCTCGATTCCGCCTCGAGAGAGCGCGAGTGAAGCTGCAGATTCCAACGCCTTTTGACGGTGGTCGTTCGACGCAGTGGCACACGCACGAACGATCGCAAAGATCCGATCACCATCTTGAACGGCATCTTGCACGCGCTTGAGCGCGATCACGGCGGTGCCTTCACCAAGAACGGTTCCGGTTGCCTGCGGATCGAAGGGACGCGGCGCATCTTCCTTCGAGATCCATCCGCGCGCTGCATAAGCGGCGTGCTCGAGCGGCGTGACCAGCTCGCTGACTCCGCCCGTGAGCACGCAGTCCCACTCGTGTTGCGCGAGCCCCCGCACCGCGATCTCGAGGGCCGCAAGCCCCGACGCATGATCGGCGTCCACGGCGTAGTGCGGACCGTAGAGATCGAGGTGCATCGCGATGCGCGCGGCGGCCACGCTCGCGAGCGTGCCGACGACGTTGTCGTTCGAACACGCCTCGATCCGCGCTTCGAGTGCGCGAATCGCAGCCTGGCGAGCACGCTCTCCACGTTCCCCGCACGACACGAATGCCTTCGCACGAGCGATGGCATCGTTCATCTCGGCGAGATGGATTCGAAGCGCGCTGTCTCTCTGATATCCAAGCCCGCTCGAACCGAGAATGACCGCCGTCGTCTCGCGTGGAATCCGCACGTTCGCGAGCGCCTCGACCCCTGCTGCCAACGTCGCGAAGGAAAGAGGGTTCACCGCGGCGAGATCTGCGGGAGGAATACGAAAGCGCTTCCAATCGAAGCGCCATTCGTCAGTGACGAACCCTCCAACCCGAAGCGTAGGATATGCAGCTGGAGAAAATCGGGCGGTGGCTTTGGGTGCGCGAATCGCGCTATCACCAGCTCGCCAAGCCCGGAACAATGTTGGCACGTCTGAAGCGCCGGGCAATACAGCCCCGACACCAACGACTGCTGCGATCTCGAAAGTCGCCGAGTTCAGAGTGTGTATCGTACTTGGCATTCGATGCCGTAAAGACGAGCCGACCCAGGCTCGACCCACTTGCGTACGATAGTACCATTCACATTCTTACCCCCCGCAAGCTCGATCGCGGTGGGCACGAAACCGCGCCATGCGCCGCACGTCCAATTGAGCAGGTGCTCTGGAATTCCCGTACAACGACCGAGATAGTGCTGAGGTTCGTTCGTCACTGCGACCGCATCACCGAACGCAACGTAATTGCTCCAGAGCTGAGGGGTGAAGCTCATGACGCGTACCGGCGCTGCGACGCGTAGAAACACGCGATAGATACTCGTGAGATCTTCGAGCGCGTTGACGCGTGCGATCTCTCGCGTCGTCTCCTCCACGCTCAGATTCAGGCGCTCTGCCACGGCGGTCAGTGCATCGACCACCGGCTGAACGTCATACCACCCACCTGGCAAGATCAACGTCGTTCCGAGATCACTGTTCTTGCGCGCAACGAGCTCCCGAAATGCGCCCTCCCCGAGGCGCTCATCGATCCATTTGCGGGCCTGGACAACATGCGAACCTTTGGTCTGAAATGATGCCATCTTGACGCGTTTGGAATCGTACACCCTCGCAATTCCGAACGCAATAACCGGGGCGTGAGCTCAAAGCGGCTCGGTCGGTCTTTTCGGAATGATTTGGTGTACTTCAAGCATCGACATGATGCGACACACGCCGACTTCCACCCCTATCTCATCTCGTCCGATCACCAGCTCAGCGGATTCGGGTGGTTCATAAGGCGAATCGATCCCCGTGAACTCTCGAATCTCCCCTTTGCGGGCTCGTGCATAAAGCCCTTTGGGGTCACGCCTCTCACATTCTTCGAGCGGTGTCGCGACATGCACTTCGAAGAACGAGCCCTGTTCGAACATGCGTCGCACCCGCGCACGGTCTTCTCGGAACGGCGAGATGAATGCCGTCAACACGATGAGTCCGGCATCCGTCATGAGGCGCGCGACCTCCCCGATGCGCCGGATGTTCTCTTCTCGCTCTCGAGCCGAAAAGCCGAGGTCGCGATTGAGTCCCATCCGCACGTTGTCGCCATCGAGCACATACGCAAGCACGTTGCGCTCGAGCAACCTCTTCTCGACCCACGTACAAAGCGTGCTCTTGCCGGATCCCGAAAGCCCCGTCAGCCACACCGTCGCGGCACGATGCCCCATCACCCGCGCTCGATCATTCGAGGTGACGAGACCCAAATGCCGCGTGAGATTTCGTTCGCTCATCGTTCGGTTCTCGCTTCTCTCGCCGCTGCCGTTGCGCGTTGATGTTCGCCCATCGTGCGGCTGAATGAGTGTCGTCCTCCACCTCTGGCCACGAAGAAATAATAATCGTGCTCTGCAGGCATCAACACAGCCCGCAGCGCATCGAGACCTGGATTCGAAATCGGACCGGGTGGCAAATATTCGATTCGATAGGTGTTATACGGATTGGCCGAATCGTGTGTCATCGCGCGGCTGATTCGCCCTCGAAAATTCTCGCACGAGGGCGCCGTCCAAGGGAAGATTCGACACCCATATGACACCGTCGGATCCGCATCCAAACGATGCGGCCGAAACATCGGGTCGAGCAAACGATTGAGAAAGACCCGTGCGATGATCGGCCTCTCATCGTGCACCGCCGCTTCCTTTTCGACAATCGAAGCAAGGATCAGCGCTTGATGTGGTCCCCATCCAAGTTCGCGTTCGAGCGTGGAAAGCGAAGAGGCATGTTCGCTCAAGAGTGGCGCCACACGCCGTCGATGATTCGCCACCATCCGCCGAACGACCTCGCGCGGATCCATATTCTCACGAAGACGATATGTGTCCGGAAAAAGATATCCTTCCGCACTCGGGGCAGAAATCTCGAGCTCACGTAGAAGCTCGGGATCCGCACTCGCCTCGAGGAATTCTCGTTCGCTCGTCACCCCCCAACGATTCAACCGAGCGGCGACATCGAATTGATGGAAGCCCTCTGGGATCAACACGATGACGCTCGCATCTCCAAAACCGAACGCCACCCGTTGCACGACCTCACGGGGGCTCATCTCGTCCGAAAGCATCACGGTGCCCACCCGCAACCGCTCATCGGCCCCAAGCAAACGCGCATAGAGCGAGAACAGCATCGGATGCTCGACCATGCCGCGGCTCTTCAATCGTTGGACGACACGAGAAAAGGACTCATGTTCTCCGATCTCGAACTCGACCGTGCGCCCCATCCCCGCGCCGCGTCGCGCCGGGTAGACGATCATCACGAGCGCGATCATGAAGATCGTGGCGCTCACGATGAACAGAAGCACGATGGACGCAACTCGGATCAGCCGCGGCTCGGACCTCGCCGCGCGCCGCGACCGCGACGTTCGAGTTCGGGCGCTCGAGCGCTTGAATCCCACGCTTCCTCCTCTCCTTCCCAAGCATTCGTGTCTTTTCGTGCTGAATGCAGCTCGAGATAAGCTTCGAGCAACAGCACCGCGGCGATGCGATCGACTTTGCCGCGTCGCTTTCGATGGCTGACATTCATCGCATCGAGCGCTCGATGTGCCGCCTGAGAAGTCATGCGTTCATCGAACAGCACGACCGGCAAGCTCGTTGCGCGTTCGACAGCCATCGCAAGGGCTCGGGCGCGACGGGACGATAGCCCCTCGCGTCCATCGAGCCCGAGCGGCAAGCCGATCACGATTTCCCCGACATCGTCTGCCTTTGCGAGCTCTGCAATCGCGCGAGCCGTCTCCGCGTCGGACACATGTTCGAGTGTCGTGCGGGGATGTGCAAACGGACTCTCGTCCTCATCGGCAATCGCGATCCCAATACGCTTCGTCCCAGGATCGATGCCGAGCCGCCTCATGCCTCGTTGTGTATCAGCCTCGCCCGAAGCAGGCCAGTGTGGGCATTTTCTCGTGAAGTTGCTTGGAGCAGACCGCATCGGTTGATACAAACGCTCCTTTTGGAGGCTGAGCATGGTGGACAAGGTCTCGAAGATCTGGATGGACGGAGAGTTCGTGGATTGGGATGCCGCGAACGTCCATATTCTCACGCATACACTCCACTATGGACTCGGCGTCTTCGAAGGCATTCGTTGCTACGAGACACACGACGGAAAAAGCGCGATTTTTCGGCTCCGAGAGCACATTCGACGTCTCTTCGACTCCGCGAAAATCTGCACCATCCCAATACCCTACACCCAAGAGCAGATCGTCGATGCGTGCATCGAGACGGTGCGCGCGAGCGGGCTCGAGAGCGGCTATCTGCGTCCGCTCGTGTTCCTCGGTGATGGCGCCATGGGACTTGGAGCGGTCAATCCGACCCGAGTGGCCATTGCGGTGTGGAAGTGGGGCGCGTACCTCGGCGAAGAGGGCCTCGCGAATGGCATTCGCGCCAAAGTCAGCTCGTTCACGCGACCAGGCATCAACATGTTGATGGCCAAGGGCAAGGTCGTCGGACATTACGTGAGCAGTGTGCTCGCCAAACGCGAAGCGTTGGTCGCAGGCTACCAAGAAGCCATCATGCTCGACATGCAAGGTCGCGTCACAGAAGCCACCGGTGAGAACGTTTGGATGGTTCGTGATGGTGTCGTGTACACGCCCCCGATGGGAAACTCCATCCTCGGCGGCATCACGCGAGACACGGTGCTCCATCTGCTACGACACGATCTGGGAGTGAGCGTCGTCGAGCGCGACATCGCCCGCGATGAGCTTTGGATTGCAGACGAGATCTTCATGTGCGGTACGGCCGCAGAGGTCACGCCTGTGCGCGAAGTCGACGATCGCACGATCGGCACGGGGACCCGCGGCCCACTCACGAAGCAGATTCAAGATCGCTACTTCGAGACCGTCCGCGGGATTGCGCCGGCCCATCTCGAATGGCTGACCTACGTGTAAACGGTCGACGCTCAGTCCGCGAGCACGTCGCGGTGATAGACGATGCGGCTGCACATCTGGCACTGCATGACTTCGGCGCTTTTTTGCAGCTGAATGAACCGCTGTGGTGGCATCTGCATGCGGCACCCAACACAGATTCCATCCGCAACTTCACACACGACCGGGACGAGTTTGACGCGCAAACGATCGTAGAGGCGCAAGTACTGCTTATCGATCTTGCGTGCCCAATCGTCGCGCCCCATCACGACTTTCTCGCGCTCGATGCGCAACTCCGAAAGCTTTGCATCGGCTTCTTGCTCGGCTTTGGTGAGCTCTGTTTTTTGCTCTTCGAGAGTGCGCACTGGCTCGTCGAGCGAACCGGTCGTCTGCGTGACCCGCTCCTTCAGCCGGTCCCGTTCGACCTCACCCTCTTTGATGGTTCGGCGAACCGATTCGAGCTCGCGCTCCGCCGCCTCCGCTTCGCGCATCGTACGCGCTTTGGCGCTCTTTCCTTTGGCCTTGGAGAGGCCATCATTGCGCGCCAGGAGATCGGCTTCTTGTTGCGAAAGCAACCGCTCTGCTTCGGCGATGTTCGACCGCTGGCGGTCGACCAACACTTCCAGCGCCCGCACCGCGCTTCGTCGCTCTTCGAGCGCTGCCGGAATCGCCTTGAGACGGTCGTCGATACCGCGCGCCTGCGCGTCGATTTCCGCGAGTTTGATGAGCGCCCTCAACTGATCACGCAAGTGGCTGGCTCCTCTCAGCGGAGCCCGTGTACCCCTTTTGGAATCAGGATGCAAGTAGAGAGCCGTCACTATGACGATTGGGCCCACGCGATGCAATTGCATCCGAGTGGTCCGTGCGGATCGAATGCTCGAGGGGGGAGGCGTGGCATGCGTCGGGTGATTAGTTCCGAATCCGATTCAACAAAGCCTTCGCCTCGATCCCGAGAAATCTCGCGACACCTTTGATGTAGACATCTGAGACCTCCGAACGTGGACCGTTGTGAAGTGGAATTGGGTACGTACGTCCGTTGTGCCGAATCTTCCAATGCGAGCCACTGCTTGGCTCGTCAATCGTCACGCCCTCGATCGTACGAAGAACGGCGATGAGGTCTCGGAACTTGGCCGGCAAGTTACGCCGCCATCTGGTGCGCGATCGTCAGCTGAGGCCTGGTTACGGCCACTGGCTCCAACTTGGCAAGCACGATCTCTGAGAAAACGGCGTACTCATAGACAATCTCTGGCGCGCTTTTCGGCGGCTCAAGAGTCGAGACCTTCACGCCTTCGTCAAAGATGCGGTCGAGCTTCTTGTAGAACTCCTCGGGCGCGCGTTCGCGCTCGACGCATCCGGTCGCCTCGAGATCGTCAATCAGGCACATCGTCACGGCCTCACGGATCATTTTCAACGCATCCGCGGGGGATGCGCCCTGAGTCACGATGTCGAAATCAAGACAATGGGCCACCCAGACGCCGGGGACATCCGCCGCCGGCGCGATGTGCGTCCAGAAGTCGAAGACCTTACGGTCCACAACAATCCGCTCACCCATGGTCCCGCCTCCTTCGTCCAAACAACATCAAACAAGATAATCCGGATTCGGGCGAAATCATCAGGAAATGGCCCGAACGGGCAGGATTGGCCATACGTGACGTAACATTTACGTGGCGCGCCGAATACCTCGAAAACACACTGTGATCATACAAAACAAGAGGATCGGGATCATCCCCGGTCTTTCCTTCTGAGTCGTTACGCTTCTCGCATTACGCGAGCCCACCATCAGGCGAGGGGAGACTCTCGCCTCCTGGCGCGCACCCTGAGGCGCCGGGCGTCCCCGCTTGCGCTTCGCCTCGGTCATGATAGTCCGATACTGTCACACTCATCGGCCGCCCCTACTTTTCAGGCGGTTGGAAATGGGCCCACCTGGACTCGAACCAGGACACGCCCCGTTATGAGCGGGGAGCTCTGACCAATTGAGCTATAGGCCCGTGTGCGCGCGTTCTTAGCACGCCATGCAACATGAATCGAGAATCGAAAAACGAAGCTCCCGGAATACCGGAAGCTTCGTTCTTCTGACGAACATGATCAGTTGTTGTCGATGAACGAACGCAGCTGCTTGCTCCGGCTCGGATGCCGAAGCTTTCGCAAGGCCTTCGCTTCGATCTGACGAATCCGCTCGCGCGTGACCTCGAAGTCCTGACCGACCTCTTCGAGCGTGTGATCGCTCTTTTCGCCAATACCAAAACGCATGCGGAGGACTTTCTCCTCGCGTGGCGTCAGCGTCTTGAGCACACGGCGGGTCTGCTCTTCGAGGTTCATATTGATGACCGCCTCGATCGGAGAAACCACCGATTTGTCTTCGATGAAATCCCCCAAGTGCGAGTCTTCTTCCTCGCCGATTGGGGTCTCGAGCGAGATGGGCTCTTTGGCGATCTTGAGGACCTTGCGGACCTTGTCCAAAGGCATTTCCATCTTCTCCGCGATCTCCTCCGGAGTCGGCTCTCGACCGAGCTCCTGAACGAGATATCGCGAAGTGCGAATCAGCTTGTTGATCGTTTCGATCATGTGAACAGGAATACGAATCGTCCGCGCCTGATCCGCAATTGCGCGCGTGATCGCCTGCCGAATCCACCATGTCGCATACGTGCTGAATTTGTAGCCGCGACGGTATTCGAACTTATCGACCGCCTTCATGAGGCCGATATTTCCCTCCTGGATCAGATCCAAGAACTGCAAACCTCGATTCGTGTACTTTTTCGCGATCGAAACCACCAAGCGAAGGTTCGCTTCAACGAGCTCGGCTTTCGCCTTTTCAGCGTCTCGCTCGCCACTGTGGAGTTCGTGATAGGTCGCACGAAGATTCTCGACCGGAAGCCCGAGTTCGTCCTCGACCTTCTTGATCCCTCGACGCGCTTCCGCAATCTCTTCGAGGATTTCCTTCAACTGGTCAGGCTCGCATCCGATCTTCTTCACGAGGCGCTTCGCGCCCGTCGCGCTCTCCGACATCTCGCGGACGGCGCCGCGAATCGCCTTTTCGGTCAGACCACCCGCACGACGCTCAGCCTCCGTGATCTGTGTCTCAGCGCGCTCGACCCGTCGTACGAACCCCTTGATCGTATTGACGATTCGATCGATCTGCTTCCGGTTGAGACGCAGCTCGCGAATGGTGTCGAAGCGCTCGCGACGGATCTTGTCCATCTGCTGTTCAGCCGCTTTGCGCGCGCGCTCGCTTACTTTCTTGGCCGCTTCGAGCTCGTCCTTGATTTTTTGATGCTGCCCCTCGAGACGCTTCACTTTGTCGATGAGGCGAATGACACGACCTTTCCACTCCTCCTCGTCGACCTCCTGCCCTTCCTCGAGGTTGTTCTCTTCGTCTTTGACGACCTCGCGAACGCGGATTTTGCCTTTTTTGAGCTTCTCACCCAGCTCGATGAGCTCGCTCAATCCGACTTTGCTCGAGAGGATGACCTCGAAGACTTTGTTCTCCCCCTCCTCGATTCGTCGCGCGATCTCGACCTCGCCTTCGCGGGTGAGAAGCGAGACCGACCCCATCTTCCGCAAATACATGCGAACGGGGTCGTTCGATTTGGAGTTCATCTCGTCGGCGACGGACGCCGGCGGAATACTCGTGAGAGATCGACGCTCCGGAGGCGCGACCGAGCCTCCGTCATCGTCATCGTCGTCCGCATCGGGACGCCGCTGCACCTTCGAGATTTCGCTTTCGCGCTCTTTCCGCGCCTGAACCTTCGCCTGTGACGCAACGTCGACCACGTCGATCGACTCACCCCCGAGCAGCATCATCAGATCATCGATCTGATCCGAGCTCACCATCTCTGGGGGCAACGCTTCGTTGACCTCGTCGTAGGTGAGGAAACCTTTGGAGCGACCCTTGTCGAGAAGTGCTTGCACTTCCTTTCTCTCTCGCCCCCTAAGCAACCGCGACGCACCACTCGGCGGCGGCATGCTCGAAGGACGCGGTTCGAACTCGTCGCTCACGTCGTCGTCCGCTTCGGCGCCCTCATGTTTGGCATCCCTGGCTTTGGCCGGCTTTCGCCCCGACGCCCCGTTCCTCTCCACCATCTTCACCTCTTGGTGCCTCAGCTGCAGCTGTTGCTCAATGGCTGCTTTCGAAAAGCCCAATCGCAGCGCCGGTACCGTGTCTTGTCACCCAACTCGACCAGATTCCTTTACAAACACCGCCATCTTCGTTTGCATCCGTGCGATCGACCCCCACCGTCAGTGTTTTTCTCTCACGCTAGACGAATCGTCTGCGCGACCCAAATTACTGAGCCCTGTGTTGCCCATCCGATAAAGCTCATCGCGACGGCGCATCAACTCCGTCGCCCGCTCGGAATCACCCACGAGCAATGCCTGCTTGATGAGCGGCATGAGCGAACGAAGCTCGCGTTCGATACGGCGCTTACGTAGGTGCGGCATCGCCGTTCGAAGAAACGATTCGGCACCCGCTGCATCGAAGGTCTGAACCGACAATCGCTCCTCAAGCCAGGTGCGGGCCGGTCCTTCTCCCATGGAAGCAAGAAGCGCCGGCGCGTCTACCGCCCCACGCGAGCCCACCATTCGGGCCGCATTGCGAAGAATGCCGCGAAGATCGTCGCTCGTCAAAAGTGTGTCTATCATTACCGCGTCACTGGAACTCAGGAGAGCCGGATGATCCAGGATGGCGCCCACCACATCCTTCTCAATCTCAGGATAAACGGCGGGAGCAGGTCGCACAGCGGGCGTCGTGGGCGCGGACTTCGGACGGGGTCCCGAAGATGATCGCACTCCCTTTCGCAGCTGACGACGCACCGATTCGAGATCACTCACCCCGAACGATTGCGCGACCCGTTCGACCCACAGCCCCCGCTCGACGGGATTCGCGATCGCAGCCAGCACCGGACCGAGCGCCTCCACTCCGGCGGCACGCGCCCCAGGATCCGCCCCCGCCTCGAGCGCTGCAGACTCGATCAAATGCTCCACGATCGGCCTCGCGCCTCCCACCACGTTGCGGAGCGCGTCTGGCCCATGCTGACGTTGATAACTGTCGGGGTCTTCCCCAGGCGGAAGCGCCGCAACATACCCCGCAAGTGCTTCCACCATCAGGAGTGGATAAGCCGCGGTCAGCGCCTTTTTGCCAGCACGATCGCCATCGAACATGAGCGTCACTTTGCTCACGTAACGACGCAACAGCTTCGCTTGCATCGCAGTGAATGCCGTGCCGAGTGGTGCCACCACGTTCCTTGCGCCTGCTTGGTGCAGTGCAAGCACATCGAAATTTCCCTCACAAAGAATCGCAACGCCTTCACGCCGAAGATCGACCCGTGCTTCGTGAAGCCCGAAAAGGAGCTCACCCTTCTTATAAAGTGAACTCTCGGGTGAATTGACGTATTTCGCGGGTGCATCTTGCCCTTCGCGGACG
Organism: uncultured Sandaracinus sp.; assembly: GCA_964481145.1. Classification (GTDB taxonomy): domain Bacteria; phylum Myxococcota_A; class Polyangia; order Polyangiales; family Sandaracinaceae; genus Sandaracinus. Next base: position 37,578 of record CAYZTA010000001.1, on the reverse strand, counting down.
ACTTCACCGGGCGGGGGATCGAGCGCACGACCACTGAAAGCGACGATGCGGCCGTGCACATCGGCGATCGGAAACATCAAGCGATGCCGGAACCGATCGTAAAAACCATCCCCAGTACGGCGCGGCACGATCATTCCAGCCAGCTCCGCATCCCGTGAGGAGAACCCGCGCTCCGCGAGAAAACGCACGAGATGGTCCCAACCGTGGGGCGCGTAACCAAGGCGATAGGTGTGCGCCGTTTCCTTCGTGACATTCCTCTTTGCGATCGCGTCGCGTGCCATCGCACCGAGAGGGTGTTCATCGAGCATTCGCATGAAAAAACCAGCCGAAGCTTCGGTCACGGCGAGCAAACGATCCCGTTCGAGACGCACCGCTCGATGGGCCTGCTCCTCGCGCGCATCTTGCTCGGTCACCTCGATACCCGCGCGTTCGGCGAGAAATCGGGCCGCTTCTACGAAGCTCCGCCCCTCGAGCTTCATCACGAACGCGAAGCAATCTCCGGATGCTTGGCAGCCGAAACAATGGAAAAACTGCCGCTCCGGGTGGACGTGAAACGAAGGTGATTTCTCGGCGTGGAACGGACAGAGCCCCTTGAATTGCGCGCCGGAGCGCTTCAGCACCACATACTCGCCGATCAACGCAACGATGTCGGTGCGCTCACGGATCTCCGTGATCTTGTCATCACCAATCACGTGACCCGAGAATGTGCTGGACGCGCGCCCCGGAATCAACGGATGAACCCTCACGAGCGTGCGGAATCGCTCGTACTGTAGGCTGCATGGCGTTGAGAATAAGCACAGTGCTACCTCGGAGCATTTGCGCCCACATGGACGACTCGTCACAGCTGCTGGGGTGATTCTTGGGTCACAGTCACGAACACGATCACACGCACGATCACAATCACGCACACGGTCATGATCACGCGCGATCGGCACCTTTTCGGGCGCTCGCCATTGCGTTCGTGCTGACCGCTGGGTTCATGGTCATCGAAGTCATCGCAGGACTCGCGTCGAACAGTCTCGCGTTGCTCTCCGATGCCGGACACATGCTCTCGGACGCAGGTGCGCTCGCTCTCGCGCTCGCGGCGCAACGAATGGCCGAGCGCCCGCGGACGCGCGAACGGACATTCGGCTTTCGTCGTGCGGAGACGCTGGCAGCATTGGCCAACGCCACGGCGCTCGCAGCGAGCTCGGTGCTCATCGTGTTCGAAGCGGTGGATCGACTCCACGCACCGCACGAGGTCGAAGGTCACTCGATGCTCGTCGTCGCGACGTTGGGCCTCGTGGTGAACTTGGTATCGGCGTGGGTCCTTTCGCGAGGACAGGGGAGCCACAACGTCAATATGCGCGCGGCGCTCGCCCACGTGCTCTCGGATGCAGCTGGCTCGGTGGCCGCCATGATCGCAGGCGCTCTCATCGCCTTCGCTGGCTGGGTGTGGGCCGATGCCGTCAGCTCACTCCTCATCGCGCTTTTGATTGCGATTGCATCGTTTCGTCTCGTCAAGACGACCTCTCGCGTCCTCATGGAGAGCGCCCCCATCGGACTCGATGTCGCCACACTCGAGCGAACCATCTTGGAGACGACGGGCGTCTCGAAGCTGCATGACCTCCATGCATGGACGATCGAAGAAGGCTTCGATGCCGTCACCGTGCACGTCGTGCTTGCGCCAGGTGCTCACGGAGTCGAGGTCGCCGAACGGGTAGCGAACCGTATTCGTCGCATGCACGGCCTGATGCACGTCACGGTACAACCCGAAGCACCCGAAGCGGCGGAGCAGCTGATCCCCGTCGACGCACTCCGACGCAAAGCGCCATGAAGGTAACCGTTCACGCCCCCAATCATGCGGGTTTTCAGGCCGGTTTCAGTGGGAGTGCGCCCGTAAGCGAGTGTCCCGCAGCCTACATCGGTAGGTGAGGAGACCGAGTGCGGACGTAAACCCCAATCAAACCGGCATGGAAAGCCGTCGTTTGTGCCCGACGACCCCGTGAACAGGTACCCATGAAGTTCTGATTCGCCGCCTCATGTGTGGCATCCAAGCCTCACCGCTCACGCCCCCGCACGCCGTGTGTATTCTGGCCTCGGCATTGCTCCTCTCGCGGGCGATGGCAGCACGAAAATCTCGTCCCCGAAAAGACACCTCTCGGGCACCTCTCAACGAACCGACGGCCGATGAGAGCGCCGGCGGTGCCAAAGGTGTCCCCCGAGCGCTCTGGACCGGCTCGCTCGGCTTTGGGCTGCTTCAGATTCCGGTCAGCCTACACACCGCCACCGCACAGAACGAGTTGCACTTTCATCAGCTCGATCAGCGAACCCACGATCCGATTGGATATCGTCGCATCAACAAGATCACGGGAGAAGAAATCGATTGGGAACACATCGTCCGCGGCTACGAGGTCGAGAAGGGTGAATATGTCATCGTCACCGATGAAGACCTCAAAGCCGCAGACGTCGGCGCGACGCAGAGCATCGAGATCATCGACTTCGTCGACCATCACGCCGTCGAACCCGTCTACTACGACAAGCCCTATTATCTCGCTCCCGCAAAACGCGCAGAGCGCGCCTATGCGCTCTTTCGTGAAGCGCTCGTGCGCACTCGCAAAGCTGCGATTGCACGTGTCGTGATCCGAACTCGACAGCATCTCGCCATGGTCTATCCGAGCGGAAGGATGCTCGTCCTCGAAATCCTCCGATGGAATCACGAGGTGCGCTCTCCGCGGGGTCTCGAGATGCTCGAAGAAGACGTCACAAAACTCAAACTCGGAGAACGTGAGCTCGACATGGCAGAGGAGCTCATCTCCAGAATGAGCACGAGTTGGAACCCCTCGCGTTATCACGACGAATATCGCGATGCCGTGATCGCGATGATCGAAGAGAAAGCGCGCACCGGCAAGGTCACCGAAGTGCGAGCCGCGAAGCTCGAACATGAACCCCCGACCCATTCCTCGGAGCTCGTGGCGCTCCTCAAAAAGAGTCTCGAAACGAGCGAGCGGAAAGAGAATCCCTCCCCTCCGGGTAAGAAACGCAAACGCGCAGCGTGAACATGATCGTCAGGCTTCCGAAGATCGAACCGCAGCTGGCCACGCTCGTACAAAACCCGCCGGAGGGCGACGAATGGCTGCATGAAATCAAGTACGACGGCTTTCGTGCGATCGCATATCTCGACCGAGGTGAGATTCATCTCGTCTCACGCAACGGACTCTCTTTCGATCAGCGCTTCGAATCCGTGCGACGTGCGCTCATGAGTTTCCCTGTCGACCGTGCGATCCTCGATGGGGAAATCTGCGCCCTGGACGAACACGGACGCCCACGCTTCGCTCTTCTACAACATGCGATACAGAATCCGACCGAGAGCCGACTCCGCTATTTCGTCTTCGATTTGCTATGGGATTCGAGTGGCGATTTGCGGGCGCACTGGCTCTTGTCCCGCAAAACGCGCCTCGATACGCATTTCGAGAGAGTCGATATGGACATCGTGCGCCGCGCTGAATACGCACATGGCCATGGTGATGCGTTTCGAGACGCAACAAAAGAACTCGAGCTGGAAGGGATGGTGTCGAAGCGCGCCGACAAACCGCATCGCGGTGGACGCTCTCTCGAATGGCAGAAGATCAAATTCGATTCTCGACAAGAGTTGGTCATCGTGGGCTTCACCCCACCCAAAGGTTCGCGGCAACGCTTCGGCGCGCTCCTTCTTGGAATCGCAGACAAAGAAGGGGATGAACTCCGCTATGCCGGCAAAGTCGGGACCGGATTCGACACCCAAGCACTCGAATCTCTCTACGAACGCATGATGCCGCTGCGCATCGAACGACCTGCCATCAAAGACCCTCCGCGCGAACGGGGAGCCGTTTGGCTCACACCCACACTCGTCGCAGAAATCCGGTTCGCGGAATGGACCCACGACGGAAAACTGCGTCACCCCACCTTCCTCGGACTTCGAATCGACAAACGCGCGAGCGAAGTACGTCGTGAGTGATCGCGGAAGAGCGCCTCGAACATTTCGTCAACGGCACCCATTTCCGTACGCTCGTCGTCGCGGCACATCCCGATGATGAGACACTGTGGGCAGGAATTCTTCTTGCAGACCGTCAGGCAGTGAGCCTCGTCCATGTGACCGACGGTGCACCACGTAACCCTTATTTTGCACGGCAAGCCGGATGCAATACGCGAGAAGAATACGCCCAGCTGCGCAGTCGAGAGCTCGACTCCGCGCTCAATCGACTCGGATTATCGGTTGCGCGACGCCTCTCCTTCGGTGCATGTGACCAGGAGGCTGTCTTCGAGACGGTTCGCCTCACCGAAGCCCTCACGTCCGAGCTTCGCACCTTCTCCCCCGACATCGTCCTGACCCATGCATACGACGGCGGTCATCCCGACCACGACGCCGCCGCATTCATCGCCCGAGCCGCCATCGCAAAGTCCGCTCGACGATGCGCGCTCCTCGAATTCCCTGGATATCACGCAGTCTCTGCGACCGGAGAGCGGACGATCGGATTTCTTCCGCGAGCGCTTCCTTCGCTCACACGCGTGCTCACACCCGCCGAAAGCGAACGCAAGAACTCGGCGCTCGCATGTTTCGCATCACAGCGTGAAATCATCGCGTCCTTTCCGATCGGCACCGAGTCACTTCGCGTGAGTGGCCTCATCGATTTCAACGCGCCTCCACATGAAGGCCCACTCCATTACGAAACCCATGGATGGCCCCTTCGAGCCGAGAACTTTCGCGAGGAAATCCGCCGTGCCGCGCGCATCCTCGACGTGCCCATGGAGCTCGGATGATCACCGTTGTCTCGGTCGCCTATGCGCTCGCCCCGGTCTCGATCGACGCCGTCGGCGGCGCAGAAGTGATGCTCGCGCATATCGACCGCGCGCTCTCCATGAACGGCCACCATTCCATCGTGATCGCGCCCGCCCCCTCTCACGTGACAGGCACATGGGTGGAGACACTCCGTCTCGAACACGAGAACTTGGACGAACACGTGCGTGAGCGAGCGCTTCGCGAAACGCAAAGAGCGCTGAACGACGTCCTGTCTCGAAGAAAGGTGGACGTCGTTCATTTCCATGGGCTCGATTTCGGTGCGCTCCAAGTTCCGGACGATGTCCCAGTGATCGCCACCTTACATCTCCCCATCGAGCTCTATCCGCCCGCGGTCTTCGATCGCCCCAACACGACCTTCGTTTGTGTGTCGAGCTCACAGGCGATGGACCTCCCGAAAGGGCTTCGTGAGCGGGCGGTCATCATCGAAAACGGCGTCGATTTGACTCGTTTCCGATGGCGCACGACAAAGCATGGATACGCGCTCGCGCTCGGTCGCATCTGCCCAGAGAAAAATTTCGAGACCGCGATCGAAGCCGCCCAAGCCGCCGGCATTCCCCTCATCATCGCGGGCCACGTGCATTCATACGAGGCGCACGCGCGCTATTTTCGCGACAAAATTGCGCCTGCCCTCGGCCGGCGAGTCGTCTTTGCGGGCCCCGTCACAGGTCTGCGCAAAGCACGACTCGTCGCTGGTGCGCGTTGCTTGCTCGTCCCGAGCACGGTCCGCGAAACGAGCTCGCTCGTGAGCATGGAAGCACTTGCATCAGGAACCCCTGTGATCGCATTCCCCTCCGGCGCTCTCTCGAGCATCGTCGAACATGGGCTCACTGGATTTCTCGTCACGGATTCTCATTCGATGGCGCGTGCGATAGTGCGCTCGGCTTCGATGGATCCGAGGGATTGCCGCATCCAGGCAGAACGACGCTTCGATCTCGAAAAAACCACGTCGCAATATATCCAACTGCTCACGCGTGTTGCGTCGCATCCAAGGGCACGCAAGAACACGATCCGAGTCGATCTCTTGGAGACGCTCACAGCGGCAGAGGCCATCGAACACGAATGGAATGCGCTCTGGAATGCTTGTCCGTGGGCGACCACATTCCAACGCCCCGAATGGGTGCTCGCATGGTATCGACATCTCTCGCCGCACCCTCCTCGAATCTTCGTCGCCCGCGAGGGCTCCGAGATGGTGGGTTTGCTCCCGCTCGCGATGGAACCTTCTGACACGAGCACTTGGATGCTCGCGGGCACAGGCCCCAGCGATGTCCTCGACGTGCTCGCTCGAGTCGACATCGCAGCCGAATGCAGCCGCGCATTGCTCGAGAGGCTCGCGGAGCATCGGGAATGGCGCGCGCTCGAAATGCATGAACTTCGCGGCACATCCCCCCTGCTGCACGCATTGCGAGCGGGTGTCGCGGGCGCGATTTCTGTCGACTCTCCTCTATCGAGATGTCCGGAGCTCGTCATCGACGGTTCGAAATCCCTCGCCCAGCTCGTCCCGATGCATTGGGCGCGACGGGTCGCACACGACATTCGCATCTGTGATCGCGCTCGGTTACGCATCGAATCGAGCCAGAGGACGCGCGCCAAAGAACACGTCGAAACGTGGCGTGCGCTCCATGAAGCCCGTTGGGCTTCGCGTGGTTCGTCAGGGATCCTGAAGGGGCGCGAGTCATTCGACGACGATGCCCTCGTGCGTCTCATCGAGCACGGACACGCCATGTGCCTCGAGCTTCGCGACGAACGACATGTGGCCCGCGCGAGTTGTATGATTCTGCTCGAACGTTCGCGCGCTGCGTTCTATCTCGCAGGCTTCGATCCGAAGATTGCGCGACGAAGCCCTGTCGTCGTGCTCGTGGGATTTGCGATTGCGATGCTGACCGCGCGCGGCATCGCCACTCTGGACTTTCTCCGCGGCGCCGACGACTACAAACACCGCTGGGGAACACGCGACCGAATCCAACATCGCATCCGCATCGAGCGGAGATGATCGACGAGCCTTTCATGGATGCATCGTACTCGGAAATGTCCGACGATCGAAGCCGCTCAGCGATTGCCTCGAGAGGTCGTGGAAAGACGGCATAGGCGCAGTCTTGTTCGAGCCATTGACCCTCACTCCTCCGGCACCACCTCGACGTCGGTCCCGTCGCCGCTCGTTCCAAAGAGCGTGCGAAGAGGATCGCGTGAAACCACGTTCGCGCCATCCAATCCATTCGCGTCGGTTTGACTCAAATCGATGCGCGGCGCGAATGCTGCGCGGTGGAACGACGCAGTGAGCCTCCGCGCGAACTCGTCTCCACTCTCCGCAGAACGTCGGCTCTCTTCGGCACAAGCGAGAACCGAGCCCGCCCGCCCCATCAAACACGCACGCCCTTGCTGCGCGCTGTCTTCGACTTCGATCCGCAATCCCACGTCTTCACTGAAGAACCGAGGGCTCGAGGCAATCAACTCACCCGCCGTCTGCGCGCTCGCCCCTCCCCGGATCGAAACTCGCACCGGCACCTCGAGCTCCATCCTCGAGAACACCCCGGGATCGGTTTGAAATGCTTGATCATAACTCTCGAGCGCCCGCGGCAAATCGCCCAAACGACGCGCGGAGTCAGCCGCAATCGCGTGCATGCGTGCGCGCAACAAGGTCTCGGCTGGTTGTAACGCCTCGAGCGCCCGAAGGCTGAGCGCGCGGGCACGCTCCGGATCACGACTCTGGTGCGCAGCCTCCGCTTCGAATGCGTCGTAATAAGGGACTGCGCCCGGTCGGCGATCCTCGGCGCGTGCACGCGTCACGGCCTGCATCGCAACCCCAGGCCCAAGCACCTGCACGAGCTCTCCCGCGAGCCACGGCGGCAACACCGCGCTGCGCGACGTGCCGATCATGAACGTGCCCACGAGCCGCGCATCATCGGAGAGCGCCCGCGCTGCACGTCTGCCCGAACTCCACGCATCGAAGCGCAACTTGCTCGCAGACAGCCAAGCCCATATGCGCTCGTAAAAGGGCGCGCCGAGCGCTTCCACGCGGATCTGTTCGGCGCGCATCACCCGCGCACGTCGATCGAGGACCGCTGCGATGGCCTCGTCCTGACGCGGATCGCGGCTGTTGTGTCCGCGGCGATCGGGCGCGAGCACAGCCTGTTCGGTGATCCGCATGGCATCTTCGGCGCGGCCTATCACCAAGAAAAACTCAGCGAGCGCACGGCGCGACTCATTGCGATCGCTGTCTTGTACGTGAGGAGGACGACGCGCGCGATATCGCGGCACTTCACGAAGCGACGCCAGCGCTTCGATGAAACGCCCTTCACGGATATAGAGCTCGGCGAGCTCGACATGGGGATTGCCATACCAGCTCGTCTGCGCTTGGGTCGCGAGCTGCCCCACTCGCTCCGCTTCATCGAGCCGAAAGACCGAGCGCGCCGCCTCCGCAAAGTTCGTGAAGTCCACGGCGCTCTGGAACTCGGGATTTCCGCCGTGAAGCTCCATCGCCGCGCGACACGCTTCGTAACTCGCGCGATCATCCCCCGCTTCGAACTCGATGGCGCAAAGCGCATTGAGCGCAATCTCGACTTGCCTCGGCTCACCCGTCGCCTGCGCCATCTGCGCCGTTCGACGCGCATCGTCGAAGCGACGCAACTTCATGAGCGGCCACGCCATCTCGGCCATGAGGTGCGGCCGATACGATTCATTGTAGAGCGCCATGAATCTCAGCTGATCTTCGTAATGCTCGAGCTCTCCGTGCGCCGCCGCGAGCTCTTGAATGATCTTGGCGTGCCAACGCCAGGGCGAAGACGATCCCGGCTCACGCCCCCATCGCGATTCGTACAGTTGGAAAGCTCGTTCGGTATGAAAGAGCGCGCGCGGCGCATTGGCTTCGCCATAGTGATAAACGAAACCCAGCACGAAATGCCCGACGTACGAAGACGGATCGCGACGCAACACGCCATCGGCCAACTCGCGCGCTTTGATGAAGCGCCCCGCCTGCGCCTCCGCCCACGCCGCGCTCTCGTCGGGCTGCGCGTCCATCCCTTGCGGCAAGAACACCGGGATGTCTTCGAGCGCGTCCTCCTGCGCACGCACGATGCCCGCCACCACGATGGAGGACACGAAGGTGAAGGCGACGGCGCGATAAAAGCGCTTCATGATCCGTGGCGCAAGCTGCGCCGAGCCAGCTTCTCGACCTGTGAAGCCGTGTGTTCGGCAATGATCGACATCACGTCATCCACGCCAGGCGAGCACTCGAGGCGATGACCAAAGACGAAGGGTGCTAGCACGTCGAGGTCATCGGGCGTGACGTGGTCGCGGCCGGCCACGAGAGCTCGCGCTTGAAGCGCAGGCATCATCAGGACGAGCGAACGCGTCGAAGCCCCTTGGAGCACGCGCTTGTCGTCGCGCAATGAGCGCGCGAGATCGACCAACGCCTCACGAAACGCAGGATGCAGCGCCACCCCTTCGCGAAGCGCCCGACGCGCCGCGAGGAACTCGCTCCGAGTCACCTTGGGCATCTCATCGGCCAAATCGAGATGCGGCTTCGGATATGCCGCGAGCACTTCGAGCTCTGCCTCGCGCGAGATGTGCTCCATTCGAATCTTGAACAAGAATCGGTCGAGCTGCGGCGTGGGCAAGGGATAGGTCCCCGCGAGATCGAGCGGATTTTGTGTCGCGATCACGAAGAAGAGCGCGTCGAGCGAATGCGTCTCGTTGTCGACGGTGACTTGCTTCTCGGCCATCGCCTCGAGCATCGCCGCCTGCACTTTGGGTGAGGTTCGATTGATCTCATCCGCGAGCACGATGTGCGCGAAAATCGGACCTCGCCGAAAGGCAAACGTCGAACGCTCGGGCTCGAACACGTTGGTCCCCGTGATGTCGCTCGGCAGCAAATCCGGCGTGAACTGCACTCTTCGAAAAGAGGCGATCCCCGGGATGCCACTCTCATCCGCAATTGCGCTCCCAAGAGCACGAGCGAGTGTGGTCTTGCCTGAGCCCGGATAGTCCTCGAGCAGCACATGGCCATCGGCCAGGAGCGCGGTGAGCATCAAATCAATGACGTCATGGCGACCTCTGACGACCGCACCGAGGCGCGCGCGCAGACGCTTTGCCACTTCGTATGCCGGCGCAAGCTCCACCCCTCCATCCACGTGCACTGCCCGCTCGTCCGTTCCGATCGCGTCCATGTTCATTTCCTCGTTCAACGCCCACGCATCCATGAGAAAGGATCCAAGAGCGCCAACCATCTTCGCCAACGCGGCGTCGTCTTCGCGAGCTCACGTCGAAGCGCGCGGCGCGCAACGCGCATCTCGTCCACCATCTGCACATCGACGCGCCCACCCCATGCCGATGCCCCATGGGTGGAAGTCAAAAGAGCAAGGCTCGGAATACGCTTCGCGACGCGGCGCGCAAAAGCCTCTCGCGACTCCCCTCGCTCCCGCCACACGCCAAGCATCGCGAGCTCGTACATGGCCGACCGATAAATCGCATTCGGCCGATGACCGAGCGCCATGAGCCCATGACGAAGCGCGAAACTCAAAAGCAGCGCGAAGCCGAGCGCGATAGCGCCGACACGAAGAACCGGCTCGATGATGGAACGCGCGAGCTCCATGAGCGGCTGCGAAACGACGTGTTCGTCTTGATCGATCGGCGCAAGGCCGCGCAACATCTCCGCGAGCATCTGTTGCAGCTGTTCGTCGGCTGGCGACGGCGGCGGATCGAGCGAGCGCTCGGGCATCACATCGACCACGACCCAACCTACGCCCTCGAGATAGACCTCCGGCCACGCATGCGAGTTTCCACCCGCGATCAAGATCGCCGAACCACCGCGCCTCCCCGACTCGGGCACCATATACCCCGTGGCCACGCGCGCTGGCAGCCCCACACTCCGCATCAAGTAGACCGCTGCGTGCGCGAAATGTACGCAATAGCCGATCAAATCACCGAACAAGAAGTGCGCCGTGGGATCCTCCGCGCCCGCGTGTCTGCTGCGAAGTGAATATGTGCCCTCGCGCCCGAGCCATTGCGTGATCGCCACGGCACGGACCAATGGATCTTCACGCAACTCTTCCGGCACCTCCGAGAGAATGCGCTGCCCGAGCTCCGCATAACGCGGATCACCAGGCCCACTCGTATAGTGCGCAACGACTTCGTCACTCCATCGCGAATCCCCTGCGCGGCCCCCGAGCAATCCCCACTCGTCCGATGTCAAAGCCGCCGAACGCACCCGGTAGGTCCGACGAAAACGCCCACGATTCGGGTTTTCGACGGGCACGAGCTGAATCGGCGACTCGAGCCCAAAGGGCCGCGGATGATCCGCCAAAAGCCCCACGGTCGTCTCCACCGTGGTGCGGAATGGACCGGCTTCGGGAGCATGTGAAACATCCACGGTTCGCGTTGGAAAACTCGCCACCACATCGTCATCGACACCGGAAATCTGCGCTTTGACCAAGCGTCGACCGTTGTACTGACTGAACGCTTCTTGGCGGAAATAATAAACGCCACTCGGAGGCGAATAATCGTCGTGCAAGAGCGCAATCGCGAGCGGTGTTTGCGCGCCCGACTGATCGTATTCGTCTTCGAAATCAGGCCCGCCCGCGCCTCCCTGCTGGCCGCGCCCTCCTTCGCGCTCACGCTGCGCGCGGTCCCCATCGTCCCGCAGATTGAGCCCATCCCCTCCACCTGGCGGTGGCGGCACGCCCGTTCGCGACGTCGTCTCGAAGATCAAAAAAAGCAGCGCCGCGGCCATCGCGAGATGCAAGAACGAACGCCACAAGCTCCGCTCGCGAAGAAGCAAAATCCCGATCACGGCGCCCGCCGCCACACCGAACGCAAGCAACATGCGCTCTGGGTCCTCGCCCCGCGCGAGAATCGGATCGGCGATCTCGAACGGTCGATGGATCGCGCCATGGCGGTGTGCGATGACGAGCGCCGCGAACGACGCCGCAATCAGCCCCAGCTCGAGCACGGCCATGGCGCCACGACGTGCCGAGAGCATGCGAACCCCTGCACCGAGCGAACACGATCCGAGGCCGAACGCGATCGCATCTCCGATGCGCATCGCGCCCGCGGGACCGAACGTCGCGGCCATCGACGCATGTCCGACCACGAACTCGTGCGCCGTGAGGCTTAGCAAAAATGCGATCATCGACGCAGCGACGCCGATCGGAGTGCGAACGCGAGTCGCCGCGAGCGCTCGTCCCGCGAGCGATCCCAGCGCCCCTCCCAGAGCCCCCGCAACGACCCCCTCGAACACCGAAAGAGGCCACGCGAAGACCGCACCTGTCATCGCATATGCGAACGCCCGCAACGCCGTCGACACCCGCGGCTCGTTCGGCAAAGCATCGTTCATGCAGCCCTCGCCATCGATCGCGCACGATTGCGATGAACGTCACCCAGCTTTCGCCCCGTCTTGCGATCGATCACCACAACCTCGCATCGCAACGAGGCCAGCGTGTGCAATACGGAATCGAGCTCACCCATGGGCGTGCCCTCTCGCTTCTCAACTCGCATCGCGATGCGCGCCCATAAAGAACGCGGCGGTGAAGCATCGATTCCATCGACCCCGATCACGACGCGCGCGCGTCGACCTCGACTTCGCAACACCAGCATCACGCGTTCGAGCCATGGGCCTGGACGCGGTGGCGCGAACACGATGAGCGAGGAAGGCCCTGTTCGTTCGGCCCGCTCCACGAATGCACGAAATGAACGCGCCCCCTCGTCCTTTGCTTCTGCAGAGCGCACGATTCGCTCGACGGAATCTGCGACCGTCGTGGCCTCACCCTCACTGCCGTCCGCTCCAAACACCCATTCGGAGCCGAACGCCGCGCCTTCGATCGCCACGCGCGCCGCAGCAGCGCTCGCTTCGTCGTCGGGTCCGCTCACCAGATACGCCACCGTTCGACGCGCCCGGGAAAGCGCGCGTTCGGGCATTTTCACCATCAATTTGCGGGTGCGACCGAAGATCTTCCAATGAATGTGGCGCGCAGGATCGCCCGGCGCGTAGCGACGCAGATCCACGCGATCTCCATCATCGAGCCCCATCGGATGAGGAACTTCGTCCCCTCCTGCCATCGACACGAGGAGCGGCATTTCACGAAGCGCGCCTGCGTGTGGCAACACGTGCAAATCCACCCGTTGCACGTGTCGGATGGCCATACGTGCCAGCCCAAATGCATCGTGGATCACGATCCGCCTTCGAACGAGACGAACATTCCCTCGCTGGGACAGCGTCGCATCCTCATACAAACGAAGACTCTCTCGCCGCAGCTCGATCTCCGCGAGAGGTGACTCCCATTCCCAACGGATTTGGAGAAGCGGCATGAAGAAGAGCCCCGGCAGCGCAAAGCCCGTGGGCAGCGAGCGCCCCGTGTCGACCCTCCGCTCCCCTTGAGCATGAATCCCCATGCGCGCCGCGAGCTTGACCCGAATCGCCCCCAAGACGACCAGCAAGACCGAAAGAGCAAGCAATCCGAGCAGCCCGCCGCACGCCACGACCAGCACCAAATCGCGCTCTCGAAGCGCGATTTCTCGCAATGCATACGCCGTTGCAAGCCCCACGAGAAGACCGAGAGGCGTGATCGGAACGAGATCGAGAACACGACGCACAGCTGCCCTGCCCTTGCGGACAACTCGTTTCACCGATTCGTTCCCTCTCATGTCGCGCGCAATACTTTCGCTCTCGCGGAGCCGAAGGGTGCCACCGCGGGTCTGGCTTCGCCACCCCTTCCCTTGACACCCCGACCTCCCGCTAGATACCTTCCTGCGTCCTGCGCCCCCTCGGGGTTCGTTCAAGATTCGAGAGACAGTCGATGTCCGACGATAAGAAGCCCAAAAAGGATCTTCGAGCCCGACTCGGTCGCACCATTTCTCCCAACACGCCTGGTGCGCCGCCCATCGCGACGAGCCTCGGTGGTATGGGTGGAGACGCTGCCACGGCCGAGCCGATTCCTTCGCCGGTGGTTGCCCCTCCTGTTGCCGCGCCGTCGGTGGGTGGGCTTCCTTTCGGAGGGCCCAACATTGCGCCTCCTCCGTTTGCCCAGCCTTCTGCTCCTCCGCCCGCCAAAGGCCCGGTGGATCCTTTTGCCGCAGTCCCGGCAGCTGCGGGACCACAAGAGATCCGGCTCGTCTTCGACGACAAGCTCGTCCAAGACGCAGAAGTCGGCCGCAAGCAGCGTGGACGAAACTTCATCCTCGTTTTATTGGGCCTTGCGCTCGGTGCGGGCCTTGGCTTCGGCTTCGGCTCCATGAACAGCCGTCGCCAGCTCTTCAACGCCACGGTGCGCGATGGCGACGCCATTTACGCGACCGTCAACGACGCATCCTCCCAGGTCCTGAGCGCTCAACAGAAAATCGATCGCTTGATCGAGCGCGCCGCAGGCCAAGGCGGTCAGCAAGCGGGCGTCGATTACGACGCGATTCGCGAACTGCAAGCCCTGCCGCTCCCGATCAGTGCGGGTGCGTTTGCCAACAAAAACTACGGCGCATTCAATCCGGCGACCGTCAACGACCTCTTCGCATACTACAACAACGTTCAGCTGATTTGGGAGCGTATTGGTCGCCTCGCAGCGACCACGCTCTCCGATGCGCGACGTGCCGAGCTCGATCGTACCGCGCAGGCAGCCGCGGATTCGGCGACAGCGATGTACGGTGTCGTTCCGGTCGTCACCGAAGAAGGAGTCCGTGGGAGCTTGGTTTTCCTCGAGCCAGGCAGCACCGAGAACAAGGTCACCGCACGACCGCGTCGTGGTGGTCAGGGTCGCGAGCTCGATGTCTTCGTCTCGGGAACGACACTGAGTGGCTCTCCGAGTCACGTGATGCTCGTCGATGGAGCTCAGAGCGCGGGTGTGCTTTCGGAGCAACTCGGCGCATTCCGCAGCTACGTCAACGAGATTCGCGAGCTCAAGACCCTCATGGATCAAACCATCGAGATCCAGGGCCGCTTGACGACGGCTCTTGGTGAGATCGCCGCGCTCGAAGAAGGATTCGCGCTCTGAACAGCCGTTTCTCTTTTCAGGCTCTGTAACCTCTGGCAGGCTTGTCGTGCTTGCCGCGATACCGCGTCTACCATCTGGGCAGCGAGATCGAGATTCCATCCGGCCGATTCACAATCGGCCGGAGTTCGGCGTGTCAGCTCGCGCTTACTGATGCCCTCGTGTCGCGGGTGCACGCTGCGCTCGACGTCAGTAGAGAGGGCATTTGGGTCGAAGATCTGGAGAGCCGCAACGGTGTTTGGCTCAATGATCACCGCATCACGGGGCGAACCCGGCTCACCGATCGCGACCGCATCTCCATTGGATCACACGACCTCGTCATCCTCGAGCTTCCAGACGAGACCATCGGGCCCCATTGTGACTTCTGCGCTGCGCCCCTTCGCATCGAGATGAAGTTCTGTCCCAATTGCGCAGCTCCCACCGCTGGTCGACGAACTGCTCACCGAACCCTCGACGCGCCCACGTTTCCTGAGATCGAACTCCGCACGCTCTTCGCCCAAGATCCCCTCTCACCTCAGCCACGCCCTCCCTCTCGTGAGCCAAGCGCCCATAAGAGCGCCCCGACGTCTGAAGAAGAGCCCACGCGATATACAGTCCTCAATCGGATCGCCGACAAAGCGATCACGCTTGGCCGTTTCGATGAGGCTGAGCGGGTGCTCACGAAGTCCATGGAAGACTTGCTCGCAAGCGCACGAGCGAGCGGAGCGCTCAGCTCGACACGGCTCATCGAAGGTACGAACTACGCCTTGAGACTGGCCGATGGCACAAAGCGCGATGCGTGGATCGATTGGGTCTTCGAAATTCACGCCGCCACTGCGCAGATCATGAGTCTCGAGCAAATCGACTCCCTCGAGCACATCGTCCGCAAGCTGCCTTATCCAAACGCTGGTCCCATTCGCCGATGCATCGTGGCAGTTCGCGCGCGAGGCGCCGAGCTCTCGCGCACCGAGCGCTTTTTGCTTTCACGACTCGAGCACATCGAGCGCATCGTGTTGGGCACATGATCCGCACGCTCATGAACGCATCATGCCTCGTGAGCGTGCTCTTGCTCGCGTTGAGCTCGGCCTCTGCTTCCGCGCAATGGACGCGCCGCCTGAATCTCGAACACGCGCCCTTTCATCATGAGGACGCTCCAGACGCGATCGTCCATGCTCCAGCTGGCTTCGATCCTCACGCACCACTGCGGCTCGTCGTGTTTCTTCATGGATATCGCGGTTGTGCCGAAGTGCTCTTCTCCGAGGGCGAATCCGTCCGATGTCGCCCTCACGACCCGCCCGAACGCGGATGGGGACTCGCTGCACGTCACGACGAAGCCGGAACGAACACCCTTTTCATCGTCGTCCAGCTCGCGTTCATGACCCGCGACGGAAACCCCGGCGCCTTCGTACGTCCAGGCAGAGCGCGCGCCTTTTTCGACGAATTGCTCTCGTCCATCGCTGGCGAACTCGGCTCACGTCGACACTTCGATGAACTCGCCTCCATCACTTTGCTCGCGCATAGCGCTGCTTTCGAAACCACGATGGCGCTCGTCCGAGTCGGACAGATCGAAGACAAACTCCGTCATATCGTGCTCTTCGATGCCCTCTATAACGGCGGACCACTTTTCCTCTCGTGGGTGCGCGGCGGCACGGACGATGCCCCTCGTCGACTCGTTTCATTCCATGGTGGACGAGGCCGAACCGGCGAACGAAACCGAGAGCTCGCGCGTCGCGCCGCACGAGATCACGAAGTGACCATCATCCGCACATCCACACCTCATGCGGCATTTCCCAGGACACACATGGCGGAGGCGCTTCGCGCTCTGGAGCTACCGCTCCGCAGATGAGCCTTCATCACGAAGCGGCCGAAAACGAAGAACAACCGCTTCGGGCAAATGATCCGAGATTGGGCATGCAGGAGGACCTTCGTGGACGCACGCTTGCGGCAACGTGAACCGCGCCGCAGGCGCAAACACATCGAAGCTCCACCGACGATGAATTCCTCGGATGACCTCGAAGTCGCTGCCCACGAGCACATAATCCAATCGACGCCCAAGAAAATGCGTAGGAAACGCGTTGGGACGTGCATCGCGCAGCGGCGGTTGGCTCATTCGCGTGAACGCTCTCGTGCCTGGCCACGCATTGAGATCTCCTGCGAGGATCGTGTGGGCTCCCAACGCGCCACGCGCTTCTAGCTCTCTTCTCAATCGGTTGGCCATTGACACGTTCACCACATGCCAGGCGAGATGCACACCGATGAAATCGAAATCTCGCCCGGCTTCGTCGACGACGCGAGCAAGCACCGCGCAACGTGGATGGTCAGGAAATATCCCGGGGAGCGGAATGCACTCATGAGCACGCACCACGAGCGGCGAACGCACGGCGATAGCGACCGCGCTGCGAAGCGTTCCGTCGGGGTTGGTCGCGCAACGACATGCGGCAAAAAACCCGCGTTCGCTCATCCATCGTTCGAGTGAACGCAGCGCCTCCGAGGATTCAATCTCCTGAATCGTCACGAGCTCAGGCCGTTCCTCTCCACCCGCCAACGCGCCACCCACACGATCGATCGCGGCCACCAACCCCTCCACCCGCTCGCTCTCGCGGAGTCGCCACGCATTCCAAGTCACGACCCGCAGCTCATCTTCTCCGAGCGGACTCGGCGCATCACCGCCCCCCGACGGTCCCAACATATCGAGCTCCCATTGGGTCAGAAAATCGTGCACCACGAGGGCAACGCAGCCCATCACCACGATCGCCACGATCTGTCCGCGCCATCGCAGGTTCCAGCGCGCCATCTCCCGCGATCATGCGAAATTCGTGCTTTGGCCCGCCATGACACACGTCGCCACACGCGTGCTCGTGACGTCTTTCAGGTGCCGTCGTTTTCGAGCACGATATCGAGCACAGAACGCGGATCTCGTGCGCGAAGGAGCCGGGCTCGCACCGAGTCGTCGCGCAACACGCGCGAAATCCGTGCGAGACATTTGAGATGCTCGCCCGCAGCTCGATCAGGCCCCACGAGAGCGAACAAAATCGACGTCGGACGACCATCCACCGCGTCGAAATCAACTCCCTCGCGTTGGATACCGAGCGCTCCAACGAAGCGCGTCAACCCAGGCAAACGTCCATGGGGAATCGCGACCCCCTGGCCGATTCCCGTGCTCGCCAACGCTTCACGTTCGGCAAGAACGCGGTGGACGTCATCCACACCGGGAGCGCGATTGCCCCACGCATCCGGCCCGCCCACATTCGCATAAAGGCCGCCCGCGAGGAGGGTCGCCATCGCACGTAGAGCTTCGCCTTTGTCGTGAGCGGCGAGATCAGTATCGATGCGTTCGACTGTGAGGAGCTCGACCAGGCGCATCGTTCTTTCCTGTCACGTGCGAACATCGTTCGCGAGCCGACCGCCCGCGAACGATGCCGGCTATCTGAATCTACTTTTCGACTTTGCCACTCAGCTGAGCGATCCCACCGGAGTGTTTACGCCGGTCGGCGTTCGCTTCTTTGTCATCACGAATCTGCCGATCGAGCTTGTCGATCACGAGGTCGATCGAAGCGTACATATCTTCTGACTGATGCGTCCCCACGAAGCGATGCCCATCTCCAAGGAGCGAAATCTCGGCCGTGTGCAGATGGCGCTCCAAAGAAAAGATCACATCGGCCGACAATGGCGTCCGCAGATATTTCTGCAACTTCGCGACTTTCTCACGGGCGTAGTTCTTTACGCCCTCTGAGGGCTCGACCTGACGGAACGTGAACGAGACCTCCATGCGCCTCACCTCCTCCGACGCGCTCTCGGAGCGCATCGCGAAATCCTCATCAAAAATATTTCTTCCGTTTGCTGGAGCTCAAAATACTGAGCATTTCCCGATATTTCGCAACCGTTCGGCGGGCGATGACCACCCCATCCTGCGCGAGGATCTCGACGATCTTTTGATCGCTATGAGGGTTGCGCTCGTCTTCTTCACTGATGATCTTCTTGATCGCCTGCTTCACGCTCTCCGACGCGATGTCATCGGCGTTGTCGCGACGAATCGCGCTATTGAAGAAATACTTGAGCTCGAACACCCCACGCGGGGTCGCAACATATTTGTTGCTCGTCACCCGCGAGATCGTGCTCTCGTGCATACCGACCGTTTCGGCCACGTCGCGCAGAATCATCGGCTTGAGGAATTCGATTCCTTTATCGAAGAAATCGCGCTGTTTGTCGACGATGCACTCGGTCACTTTGACGATCGTCTTACGGCGTTGATCGATCGAACGAATCAACCACTGCGCGCTGCGCAACTTGCCCTGAATATACTCTTTCGCCTTCGCATCGCCCTGCATCGCCGCACGATAGAAACCGCTGATTTTGAGGCGCGGCATTCCATCGTCATTCGCTTGCACGTAGTACTGATCGCCCACACGGGTCACGTAGACGTCCGGCACGATGTAGCGCGGCTCTTCACTGACGTAATCGCGGCCCGGACGAGGCTCGAGCTCGGCGATGACCTGCGCCACATCGTAGATCTCCTCGACGCTCACTTTGAGATCTCGGGCGATCGCGGCGTAGTTTTTCTTCTCGAGATGGACCAAATGATCCCGGAGCACCTGGATGACCAAATCATCCATTCCGTAGTGCTCGGCTTGAACCAGCAAGCACTCTTGCAAATCGCGTGACGCCACCCCGAGCGGATCGAGCCGCTGGATCATCTTGAGGACCTCTTCGGCGTCCTCGGGATCGAGCTCCGCCTCAGCAGCCAGCCGCGGCACGACCTCCTCGGGCTCGATGTCTTCGAGCTTCAAATACCCGTTCTCATCGAGATTTCCGACGACCAGGGCCACGAAGCGCTGCTCATCTTCGGTAAAATGAGTCAGTCGGATCTGCCAGCTGAGATGATCCGCCAGATCTTCTCGCTTGGTCAGCGTGGCTTCGACCCCCGGCATCTCCTCGTCGCTCATCCGACCGGAGCTCGGCATCGGAGCCTGCATCGCGTGGTTTTCGAGGTATCGCTCCCAGTCGATCTCCTCTGCCTTTTTTTCCTCGCTCTTGACCGACGCTTCTGCAGCACGATCGTCCGAAGCGACAGCCCGATCGATGGTCGAAGCATCTGCCGTGGCCAAGGCTTCATTGCTCTGCGTCGTCGTCCCGACTTCGACCTGATCCTCGAGAACGGGGTTCTCGAGCATCTCCTCGCGAACGAGGTCGACCAGCTCCATGCGCGACATCTGCAGCAGCTTGATTGCCTGCTGAAGCTGCGGCGTCATCACGAGCTGTTGGGTCTGGCGGAGTTGCTGCTTAATCTCCATCGGCTCCGGCTCCTACCTGGGCTCGTTGGTGCATTCTACGAAAATAGGGGTCTCGAGGGCGGGACTCAATGTCTCGATTTTCGGAAGGTATTTTTCGATAGGCTGGGGAATCGATTACGAGAACGCTTGCGTTCTCCACTATAGTCCCGGCTCCAGCGGATGGGAATCGCTTTTGCATTCTGTGAGGTTACTCGTCGCGCCCTCCGTGAATGGTGCTTACCCCACGAGTTCCTCTAACACCTCGTGCAACACCCGCAGCGGCTCGTAGGTGCGTGCACGCGTGTACTCCCACTCGTGATGGGCAAGCTCGGCGGCCGTTCGAACATCTTCTTCGAGCGCGCGGAAGAGGCGCGCCATCCCAGATTCGAGCGCCGGCCTCAATCGCTCGCGCGGATGGGCCCGTGTATGCCCCAAAGCCTCCGCAATGGGCCCCACAGAAAGCGTGATCGTAGGAAGCACCTCATCGAAAAATCTCGGCAAGGCTCCGCCGGACAAGAGCCCCGCCTGAAAGCCACCAAATGCGGCAAACGCCGGCGCGATCGTCGCGTCGATTCGAGGGCTCAGATGGGTCTCGAAACCGCTTTCTGCCAACGTCGCTCCGAGGGCGATCGCAAACTCTTCTTTGAGCTGTCTCGACGTCGATTCGCTCGCCTGCTCCAGCCGGTTTTGGATGACCTCGGCCAAAAACGCGCGATCTTCCGGATCCGCCCCATGCGTCGCGAACCGACTCGTCCGCGGTCGAACGAACGAAAGGACCTCGGCCGCGGCCTCCTCGAACGCACGCTCCTGCCTCGACTCGAGATCGTCGATGGCGCGATCGATCGCCGTCTGTGCCTGCAACGCGACTCCCGCCAGATGCTCCTCGGTCTTTCGCAACGCTGCACGCCGCGACTCATAGGCAAGAGCAGCCTCTTCCTCCGTCGCGAGCGCATCACGCAAGAGCGCAAGAAGTCTTCCGGCGCAGGCACGCCGCTTCAGCGCACGAGACTGCGAAAAAACATCCGCCTCGAGTCGCTCGAGCAACGCTGGAAAACCACTTTGATGAAAGGCGGCCTCGTCCTCTTGCACCTTTGCGCGCAGCGCTGCGCGCGCCGAGATCGTCACGGGGTGAGGCCCGATTTCAGGCATGTCACGCGCGAGCACCGCTCTCACCTCCGCAAGCTGTTCGGGCTTGAGACGATCGACCTTGTTGAGCGCCGCCACCACCGTGCGCTTCCCAGCACGCACATTGTCGAGCACGCGCCCTTCGCTCGCCTTTCCGGCTTGCGCAGCATCGAAGACAAAAAGCGCAGCATCGGCCCTGCGCATCGCTTCTCGCGCGAGTGCTTCGTGCTCTTGGTTGGGCGCGTTGCTGCCGGGCGTATCGAGAATCCAAACCCTCTCCAAAAGCTCCGAAGGCAACACGATTTCGACGTGATCGATGATCGCGCCTTCGGCCTCGGCATCTCCCAGAAGACGCTTCAGATCGTCCCAATCTCCTTCGCGCGTCGTTCCATCCTTACGAACGACACGCACCCTGCGCTCCGCACCCCCACGAAGAAGATTGAGCGTCGCGGTCGTGGGCAAAATCCCGGTCGGAGCCACATCGGCTCCCACGAATGCGTTCACGAGCGTGCTCTTGCCCGCGTTGAATTCACCTAGAATCGCAAGCAATAACGGCCGATCGAGCTCGTCTCGCAGCACGCGTGCCTGGGCCACCGCCAAGCTGAGCCGGCGCTCCTCGGCAAACGCCATGACCCCATCGATGGCCGCGGCCAAGTCGACTTCTCCGCCATCTCCCGGCCCACGCCACAGAATGCGCAAGGCATCGCGCCGCAGCGCCTGCGCGAATCGCGCATCTGCGCCACGAGGCCTCAAAGTTTCATCGATATCCGCGCGATCGAGCCAGAAAATCGCGTCCTGAGGGCGTTGCTCATCCAAGGCCAAGCGCGCAGCCGCCAGCACCTCCCGAGGTTCGCTCGGCGTCTCGGTGAGCAACGCTCGGCACCCCTCGCGCTCCCCTCTCGACAAAAGCGCATGCGCTCGAAGCGCCCGCGCCACCGCCTCGGCCTCGTCCGCAGTGGAAAGCGCATCCGCGACGCGAACGAGCTCACGCGCATCTCCTAACGGAACGATACGCGCCGCACGAAGCAGCATCTCACGATCGCCCCCGCCTCGAGTCTCCGAAGCCGCGAGCAGCGCTTGGGCCGCTTCCCCATCACGGCCTTGTGCGGCGAGCAAATCCGCGAGTGTCGAGAGTGCATTCGCTCCTCCGCCACGCGCGACGGCCATCCGCGCATGAACCTCGCCCGCGACCGCATCTCCGCGCGCCAGCGCTTGTCTTGCAAGGGCCTCCAGAGCTTGCGTGCTCCCCCATTGAGCCGCTCGTTCGAGCAATGGCCGCGCCGCCACCGGATCATTGGCCTGATGGAGGGCGAGCCCGAGACGCATCGTCCTCGTGTCGTCGAGACCGACCTCGTCCAACCCTTTGGCTGCGCGGCGCGCCGCCAAAAACTCGTGGGCGGAGACCAGCGCCTCGACGAGCGCGAGTTGGTTATCGACATCGCCCGGCTCCGCCGCCAGCGCCTTCCGTAGCTCTCGTGCGGCTCGATCGGGTCGACCGCGCATCGATTCCCCACGCGCCCGAAGAACGCACGCTTCGGCGAAAAGCGGCCCTCCCTGCCCTGCGAGGCGGCGAGCCGCTTCGCGTGCGGAGGTCACCGCCGCCCCTGGATCTCCAGAAGCCAACGCGAGCCGAGCGGCAACGAGCGAAAGGCGCGGATCGTCGGGCTCTTGCTGCCTTGCTTCGAGCAGCGCCAACCGCGCGCCGTGAATATCTCCATTTCCTTCGAGCGCCCGGGCATACCCGAGGAGCGCACGCAGAAGTCCCGGCCTCTCTTCGAGAATTTCGCGAAAAATGCGCTCCGCATCTCGAAACCGCTGCGCTTCGAGATCTTCATCCCCCCGTTCGAGGCGCTCACGCACCTCGTCCGGCAAAAGCAACACATCGTCGATGAAGCGCGCCGCGCGCCCCACGGCGCGATCGAAAATACTCATCTCCCCCGAAGCCTAATACGATGCGCGCCCACGTCGATCCGTCGAAGTGCCAAGCACGTTTCGAAATGATCGACGCCGTCTCCGCCCGAGGGTATCCTTGACGGATTGGAAGCTCCGCCCGTGAACCCGCCGCCATCTGTGCGCATCGTCGTGGTCGACGACGATCGTGTCACACGCGAATACGTCGCGAGTCTTTTGCGCAAACACGGCTATCGCGTCACAGCGGTCGACAGCGCACAGAAATTGCTCGATATGCATCGCCAAAACCTCGTCGATCTCGTCCTTTTGGACGTGATGATGGAGGGACTGAGCGGAGTCGACTGCTGTCGCATTCTGAAGACGACGTCTCCACCCGAGCTTTTCCTCCCCGTCATTCTGGTGACGGCCCGCAACGATCCCGAGAGCAGAGTCGAGGGGCTTCGCATCGGAGCAGACGACTACGTGGCCAAACCGTTCGACGAACGCGAGCTCCTGGCGCGCGTCGAGGCCATGCTTCGGATCAAGCGCTCTCATGACGATCTCTCGGCATCACGAGATCGTCTCGCGCAACTCTCGATTCAGGACGAGCTGACGGGTCTCTACAACGTTCGCTATCTCCACTCGAGGTTGCTCGAGGAGTTCAAGCGCGCGGAGCGCCATCGCGATCCGCTCGCGATCGCGATGATCGACGTCGATCATTTCAAATCCGTCAACGACCGCTTCGGACACAACGCAGGAGACGCCGTGCTCCGCGAAGTCGGCGTGCGCCTCAAAGCGGCTGTGCGCGACATCGATGTGGTGACCCGCTATGGCGGCGAAGAGTTCGTGATCCTGCTTCCGAGCACCCATTTGGCGGGTGCCCTCGTGGTCACGGAACGCATTTCTCAAGCGATGAAATCTCAGAAATTCGATGCGGGTGGCGGCCGCGAGATCGACGTGACGGCATCGATCGGGGTGGCGCTCTTCCCGAGCCGTGGTGTTCAGTCCAAAGAGGCGCTCTTGCGATCCGCGGATCGAGCGCTTTACAAGGCCAAAGACGAAGGGCGGGATCGCATCTGCGTCTTTCAAGAGCAAGGGTACGTCATCACGCCGTCGGGCAACCATCGGCTCGATTGAACTGCGTCCTCACGCCGCGTCGTTCGTGGCCACACCAGCGTCTTCGAGCTTTTGAAAGAACGCTCTTTCGAGCGTTTTGATGAGCGGCGCGACATGACGAACCTGCTGCCCTGCTTGCACTGCAAGTTCGAGGACATAACCGGCGTCCTTGCCTTGGGGCACACGGACCTCGAGCGCACTTCCATCTCGAGTCACGACACATCCGCCCTCTTCGAACACCGTCTTCAGCTTGGCAGGCTCCCCCTTGCCGCGAACCTCGAACACCCCTTCTTCCGACGTGACGAGCGGAGCCAGTGCCCCCGCATAGAGCACCTCGCCCGCGGCCACGACGATCACCTGATCACACGTTTTCTCGACATCCGGCAGGATATGCGTCGAGAGAATGACACTGGCCCCTGTTCGAGCGGGGATGTCGAGGATAAGCGCGAGCATCTCGTCACGGCCTCGCGGATCGAGCCCGCTCGTGGGCTCATCGAGCAAAAGAAGCTTCGGATCGCCGACGAGCGCTTGTGCGAGCCGGGCGCGTTGCCGCATGCCCGTCGAAAAGGAGCCGAGCTTTCGATATCTGGCCTCGCCCAAACCGACATAATGCAGAACTTGATGTGCGCGACCGGTGGCCTCCGACTGGGGCAAACCACAAAGCTCCGCCGCAAGCGTGGCGAACTGCAACGCGGTGAGCTCTGGCAACACCGAATCGCCTTCGGGCATGTACCCAATCCGCGCGCGCACATCGAATGGATTGCGAGCCACGTCGAAGTCGAACACTTTGACGCTCCCGTGATCGGGCTCGATCAGCCCGAGGAGCGTCTTGAGCAAGGTCGATTTGCCTGCGCCATTCGGTCCGAGCAGGCCGATTCGACCGGGTTCGAGTTTGAGTGAGACCTCCTTGAGGGCACGCAACTCCCCGTAACGCTTCTCGACCCCTTCGAGCTCGATGAATGACATGAGAGCCGCAAACTAAAACGCATCACCCTCGAGCGCCAGCCTGCGGCTTGCGATGTGGCTCCGGATTCGACGGTGCCCCTCGGGGCATGGGCAATACGCCAAAACGAATACTTCCCCAAAGGAGACAAAAGACGCCCACGGCAATGACCAACACGCCATATTCGACATCGATCACCATGGCCCGTTGCGCCCGTTGCGCCCATTCCGCCGCGCCTTCGCGCACCTTGAACACCGTGTAAATCAAAGAAAAAAGCGGCGCCAACGCGAAAACGACGCCCGCCAACCGCGCTCCCAACATCGCAAGCGGCGTCCTGCGTCGCATCAAAATCCACGCGAACATGAGCGCCACGAAAGGCACAGTCCAAAGATTCGGAGCACGACTGGATGCGGCTTCGAAACCGCTGAAAACGCGCGTCTGTTCGCCGCTCAGAATCGAAAACACCGGCATCGAAAAACCCACGAGGGACGCAACCACCCCCACCATCACGAATCCGCGACCGAACCGCGGATCGAAGATCGACACCGACTGATCGTGCCCCGGCAATTCGGATTCGTCCGAGAGATCTCGCGGCAGAGCTTCGAACGTGACGAGCGGAAGCTCGTGGGCCGGACATTCCACTTCGCCCTCGAAACACTCACGACAAAAAGGGCAGAAGAGGAGTGACTGTGATTCTTTGGCTCGAGGCTTGGGCATGGGGAGTCCCCGGTATTCCTTTTCGAGTCCCCGGCGACGTCGATCCCGCAGCCGCAAACGATGAGAGGGACTATAACAGTCGGCCTATGGACCGCCAAAACCCACCTTCGAGCCCGCCTGCCGCGGATATCACCATCAAAGCCGAGGACGAGACCGCCAAGGGTCGTTTTTCGAATCTCGCGCAAGTCGGTTCGAGTTTCGACAGCTTCGTTCTGGATTTCGCCTTCGTCCAAGGACGCGCGGGTTGGCTTCTAAGCCGCATCCTGCTTTCGCCCGCACACGCCAAACGTTTTCACGCGGCGCTCGGCGAAACCCTGGCCCGTCACGAAGCGCGTTTTGGCGCAATCGAGACCCCACCGACCATTCAATAGAACGGGCGACCGCAGAAAACCGCCCAACTCCAAACCGCTAGCGTCTTCGCGGTTGGACCGGCCCCTCATCCAGCACCGAGATCCGCTCGATCGTCGTCCCCTCTCGCAGCTGAACGCGCCGAATCACGGGAGACCGTCCAGGTACGAACGCGCGGATCTCGACCTCCTGTCCAGCCACGAGTCCAGTAATTTCGAGTGGTGCTTCCCCCCGAAGAACGCCGTTGACCATCACTTCTGCGGTTCCGGGTTCCGTCTCGACACGCAACATGGCCGGCATGGGCGCGAGCACGACGAATTGTCGAAGCGTTCCGCTGGTCGGGGAAAGGCGTGCCGCCCATGGGTGATACCCAGGAAACTCCACCTCGACGCGATAGGTGTGTCCACTTTCGATCCCATCGAACACGGTGATGGGCGTCACTCCCGGGATTTCACGTCCATCGATCCGAATCTGTGCACCCGTCGGTGCCGAAATGATCTCGATCCCCGGTGGAGGCCCATGATCGAAGACGCGAAAGAGTGCAATCGCGACGGCGATGCTCACGAAGACGAGGGTTGTCCAAAGGGTGATTCGAAGGGCTCCCCCCGAAGAAAACGACATCTCGGAATCCGACGTCTCAGACACCATGGGAGGTGGGAGTGCGAATGGATCGTGAGGAGAAATCTCCGGTGTGTTCTTCTGCTCCGGAAGCGGCGGCGGCTTCGGAACCGGCGGCGGCTTCGCAGCCGACGGAAGTTTGGGTGGCTGGAGCCCTTGACTGGGACGCGGAAAACGAATGGGCGTCTTCGAGTCGATGACCGTACTCTCTGACTCAGCCCAGAGATTGGGCTTGATCGTGGTGGCATCGTTCCAGAGTGAGGCTTGGGTCTCGTCTTCGAACTGGGATTCGTGCGGTTTCGCTCGTGGCACGAGGATGCGCGTACTCCCATCGCGACGCGCTCGAGAATCATGAGTCGAGAGCGATCCGCGTGGAACGCGCAAACTCTTTTGTGTCTCGAGAGGAACTTCGATCGAAGGGAGCGAGATGATCGCACTGTGGCGCTGAACTTCGCTGGGAAACAACGTCCCGAGGAGGTCCGAAAGTCGCGTCGCCGAGAACGTCGCGTTTTCGTCATAGACGAAACGCATGAGCGCTTGGGACATCTCTTGCGCAGACTGGAACCGTTTGGCCGGCTCACGCGCAAGCGCCTTCATCACAATCTCCGAAAGCTTTTTGGGAACACTCGGCCTGGTTCGTTCGGGAAGCGCGATCTCCGCCTTTCGCACTTTTTCGAGAAGCACGGGAACACTCTCTTCTCGATAAGGGAGACTCCCCGTGATGAGCTCGTAAAGCACGATGCCCGCTGAAAAAATGTCGGAGCGATGATCCATGGGATCTCCCCAGGCCTGCTCTGGCGACATGTAATAGTACTTTCCTTTGATGACACCGGCTTCGGTCGCTGCTTTGCGCAATGCGGCTTTCGCGATCCCGAAATCGACGAGCTTGACCTCACCAGCGTACGAGAGGAGCACGTTCTGCGGTGAAACATCGCGATGCACGATACCGAGCGAGCGTCCGTGCTCGTCACGCTTTCGATGCGCATAGTCGAGCCCGTTGCAGGTCTCCGCGGCGATGTAGGCCGCGAGATCGAAGGGAATCGCGCGTTTGACCTCCTTGGTTCTGCGGAGCACGCGATACACATCGACCCCTTCGATGAACTCCATCGCGATGTAATAGGTCTGATCGACGCGACCGAGATCGAACGTCTGCGCGATGTTGACGTGTGTCAGAAGAACCGAAATTTTCGCCTCTTCGACCAGCATCTGAACGAAATGATCGTCCTCCGAGTAACGCGGATGAATGACCTTGATCGCGACCGTCTTCTCAAATCCTCCGAGCCCTTGGGTCTTCGCGAAATAGACCTCGGCCATCCCACCCACGGCAAGGCGCCGAACGAGCGTATAAGCGCCGAATGGCCTCGGCAGCTCGAGATCGTGATCAATCGTCAAAGGAATGCCAAGTCGGATGATACACAGAGCGTTCCCACGCTTGCTGAGTTTCGGCAGCGATGGAAGGATGCGGCACCATGAGTGATAAGCAGCCTCTCAGCGACCGTATCGACCTTGCAACGCTGCGAGAGGTTGGACTTTTTGGAGGCATCGACGACGAAACGCTCAGCGTTCTTTGCCGCGAGCTTCCCATCGAATGGATCGGTGTTGGTACACGCGTCGTGGCCGAGGGCGATCCTGCGCGCGAGATGTTCGTGGTGCTCGATGGAGAGCTCGAAGTTCTCAAAAAAAGCCGTAGTGGCACCGAAATTCGCGTGGCGATGTTGGGCCCTGGGGGTTGGTTCGGTGAGATGTCGATCCTCGACGTCCAGCCACGCAGTGCGAGCGTGAGGGCGCTCGCACCCAGCCGTGTGCTGCGCATGTCAGCCGAAAGTGTGGAGCGGCTTCTTTATCGGCGAGATCTCAAAGCCTACTCGCTTTTCGTCATGAATATTGCTCGTGAGCTCAGTCGCCGTCTGCGGGTGGCCGACGGCATCTTGGCGCAGTTTGCAGGTGTGATCGCAGATGAATACGCCACCAAGATCCGTAGCGGCGGTTGATCGAAGCGTATTGCATCGCTCGACGGTGCGCTGTAAGACCCGGCTCAAGGGCTCTTAGCTCAGCTGGATAGAGCGTCGGCCTCCGGAGCCGAAGGTCACAGGTTCGAATCCTGTAGAGCCCGTCAGTCGTTGGCGTCAGGATCTTTACGCCTAAAGGCGAACCAGGACGCAAATGTCACCACGTGAACGCTGTTTCCGAGTGTTTTCGTGTGAAAGAAGGCATGGCTTACGTCCTGCTTCACAGGAAACCTGCCATCTGGTGACTTCCGTGAGAAAGCCCACCAAAGCCTCGAGTGGCTTTCCGGTAAAGCCTTGGTTGCCTTGACACTACACCGACGCAAGGGCTAAACGCGCAGGTTCGTCCGAGGTTTCCGCGCTCATGCCGTGGCACCGCGAGCTGTCGATTTGGGAGGATTTCTGATGACAAGAAGCGCTTGGTATTTGACGTTCATAGCGGCTCTAGCACTGGCAGCGACCGTCGGTTGCGGCAACGATGGGAACAGCTGCGAAGGTGTCCTCTGCATCGATGCGTCAGGTGACGATGCGAGTATGGGAACACCAGACGCAGGCCCGGGGAACGACAGCGGAACGGCCGCCACAACATGCGGTTCGCCAGGCCGGATGGGCGGCCTCTGCACGAGAGGCACGTGTGCCAACTCGAGCATCGAGTGCGTCGATCCTTTCGGCGGGCGTATGCTCACCTATCGTGAAGGTTTTAATTGGCCACAGGCCGACGCAGACGATCCCGAAAATCCGAGCTCGTTCACCACGAAAACCCCAGTACCTGCGGATGATATTCCGGTCGTGTTTGCCCCAGGAGGCTTCTGTACCGCTCAGTGTGATACGAGCGCTGAAACGGACTCGTGCGGCTCATGCGCGAAGTGTACCCAGACGCTCGGTGCCGACCCCTTCGGTATCCCAGTGGGTGCTTTCATCTTCCCGGCCGAAGAACGCCAATTCGAGTTCGAGGTCTTGGGATTGTGCCGCGCGCACTGTGAGTTCGATCCCGAAGGCCGAGGCACCTGTCCGGAAGGTTATAGCTGCGACCCCTTTAGCAATCTCTGTCTCGAATCCTGCGTCAGCGACACGCAATGTCAGAGCGTGCGGATCATTACCGAGGACGGTAACAGCGGGACATGGCGCGCTCCAGGAACAGGCGTCACGTGCAACGTGACGACGGGCCGTTGTGACTGGGAAGCTCCGGCCAACGCCCGCGTCGGCGATGAATGCGACTCCATTTCCGACTGTCCCGCAGATACCGGTCGTTGTTTGCGAGGTGGTACGTGCGCACAAACACAATGCACCGCGGAGCAAACCTGCGAAGGAGACCGAGGGGTCTGTCTTCCTGCGGGCGCAAACAACGCAACGATCTGTTTGGCTGGTTGCACGACCGCCGATGACTGCCATCCCGGCAACGCGTGTGTCCCGCTCGAGACCAGTACGGGACAGCCGCACATGATCGGTACGCATCGCGGCTACTGCCTCGGCATTTGTGACAACCTCATTCAATGTGGACACGAAGAGCAGTGCGATATACCTGATCCAACCGATGACGAACCGGAGCCGAGCGGCACGTGCCGATCCAGCTGTGATCCGACCGCAGCGGACAGCTGTGAGGAAGGCCAGGCGTGTGTGCAGGTCAAGGATCAAAGCTACGGTTTCTGCCGCAGTCTCAACGACTTCTGCTTCAATCCGGGAGCCACGGACTGCTATGTTGACCAGATTTGCAACAACATCACGGGCGCACAGCTCCTTGGACGCTGCGTGGATCCCTGCACCTCCGATGAGGATTGCACGACGGGAGCAGCCACCACCTGCGTGACCGATTCCGAGCACCAACTCGCGGGGCTTTGTGTCGAAACGTGCAGCGCGACGAGTGCGGATGGGGGCGCGAGCTCTGATGCTGGAGTCGGCGGGTGCGGCGCAGGGCGCTTCTGCGATATCGCAACCGGAGAGACCTCCGGCTACTGCATCGAAGTTCCATCCGCTGATTGATTCGTTCCAATAAGTCCCTCTAGAAGAAGCCCGGTGCCTTGCGGTGCCGGGCTTTTTCGCGTATATGGCGGCGTCACTTCTTCGAGGAGCGAACGATGTTCTTGATGATCTCCCGGTCGCCGCGCAATCGCGACCGTTCCCGCGGCAAGCGCAAGACGGCCTCTCTCAAGGCGAAGAATCGCCGTCGTGTCAACCGCATGGCAGGACGACGTCTGAGCAAGCGTGGCTGCCCCAGCAACCACTGATCGCTCCACTCGCCCGCATTCACAATCGAGCCCGGTCCGCCGGGCTCGATTGCGTTTCGGGCGTCGACAACGTGCTTGCCCTCTCAACCCAACCGAGCGCATAACGACGTAGAGGCGACAACATGGACGGGCATCAGATTTTCGTGGTCAGCGACTCCACTGGTGAAACGGCCGAACGCGTCGTTCGCGCCTCGCTGCTTCAGTTCCCTCATCACCGAGTGCGTGTACGCCTCTTCACCCGTGTGCGCGATCGCGATGCGGTGGCAGACGTTCTTCGCAAGGCCGGTGAGGCTGGAGCCATGGTGGTCTTCACCCTCGTCTCTCCTGAGTTGCGTGAGTCCTTCCACGAGATCGCAGCCCAAGAAAAGGTCGAGACGGTCGATGTCATCGGTCAGCTCATCCACAAGGTCGCCACCTACGTCGAAGCCTCACCGCTCAACCAACCTTCGGCCACCATGCCCCTCTCGGAGGAGTATTTCCGCCGCGTCGAGGCAATCGAGTTCGCGGTGAAGAGCGATGACGGGAAGGAGCCACGCAATCTGCGCAAAGCCGATCTCGTCCTCGTGGGCGTCAGCCGGACGAGCAAAACGCCGCTCTCGACGTATCTCGCAGGTCGAGGCCTTCGAGTCGCCAATGTCCCCCTGGTCCTCGGGGTGGCGACTCCGACCGAGCTCGAGGATATCCCTCAAGAAAAAGTCGTGGGTCTCACGATCGGCATCGAACAGCTCATGGAGATCCGCAAAGCACGCCTCGTACAGCTCGGAATGCCGCCCGATACCGCATACGGCTTGCGCGAACACGTGCGCTCTGAGCTCGACTATGCAGAATCGATCTTCTCCAAGCACCCCGATTGGATGGTGATCGACGTCAGCGGTCGAGCCATCGAAGAGACCGCCACGATCATCCTCGAATCGATCAAGGATCGCGAGGAGCGACGCTTTCAGCAAGAAATGTCGCTCTGACTCGGCTCAGGAGTTTTTCGCAGCGGCGCGCAAAGCACGCGCGGCTTCTCTCTCCTGAGGATGCTCGTGGAGAAAGGCTTCGAAGCTTTCGTCACTAATTTCCACAGCGACATCGCTGTGGATTTTGGCTTGGCAGCCAAGACGCGAGCTCGGACGAACATCCCACGCTTTATCCAAGATATCGAACTCTTCGTCTTCGATTTCCGAGAGTTCGTCGAACCCTTCCACGACATACACGTGGCACGTCGAACACGCGCAAACACCGCCGCACCGATCCCCCTCCGGCGCTCCTATCCTCTTCGCGGCTTCGAGAATCGACGTCCCCTCCGGAACTTCAACCTCGAGTTTTTCTTTGAGAAAACGAACTTTCGGCATCTTCAATCATCCTCGCGAGCAGAAGGCGGCAAATGCGAATCGATCCCTCTGGCGCTCGCTGTCTCCTCTTCGACCTGCGCGAGTTCGCGGCCGCTGAGCGCGTTTTTGATCGCGCGGTCCATGCGTCGGCCCGCGAATTCACGCGTCGTGTCATCGAGCTCATCGATGCGGGTCGCAATGAGTCGATGATCGTCTTTTAGGATGGCCTCACGAAGGCGAGTCATCGCCGTCGAGATCTCGGTGTGCTCGCGATCCGAGAGCAGATCCGCGTCATCACTCATCGCCTTTTCTGTCGCTTGAAGGACGCGCTCGGCTTCGACACGCTGCTCGTGGAGCGCACGACGAGCGACATCCGCTTCGCCATGTTCGTAGGCCTCGAGCAGCATGCGCTCGATCGCTCCATCATCGAGGCCATAGCTCGGTTTGACTTCGACCTCTTGCGCGAGCCCGGTCGTGCGCTCAGTCGCATTCACATGCAAAAGGCCATCGGCATCCACCCGAAAGCGAACTTCGAGTCGTGCAATCCCCGCCGGCATCGGCGGGATGCCCTTCAGCGTGAAACGCGCAAGAGAACGACAATCGGCGGCGAGCTCACGCTCGCCCTGGACGACATGAATCTCGAACCCTGTCTGGTTCTCTGCGTACGTCGTGAAGACTTGCGCGGATTCACACGGAATCGGAGTGTTTCTCGGTAAAATTCGCTCGACGACCCCACCCATCGACTCGATTCCAAGCGACAGTGGAAGCACATCGAGCAAAAGAACGTCTTGCCGAGGACCGCTGCCACCGAGCATGTCCGCTTGGAGCGCAGCGCCAAGCGCGACCACCAACTCGGGATCGATATCGCCCAGCGGCTCACGTCCGAAGAGCTCACGAACATAGCTGCGCACCGCCGGCATCCGCGTCGAGCCTCCGACCAAGATCACACCATCGAGCTCTTCGGGCCTCGTCTCAGCATCTCGGAGCGCACGCCGAGCCACCGCTCCCGTGCGCTCGAGAATCGGGCGCACCACGGTTTCGAGATCTTTCTGCGTGAACCGCAGCTTGCTTTTCCGGCCGTCGAATTCGAGCTCGCTCTCGACGCTCTCGTGTTCCGTAAGCTCATGTTTGAACGCCCTGGCTGCGTCGAGCGCGTAGCGAATTGCATGGGGCGGCGCATGTTCCGCATCACGACAATCGAGCGCCGACAAGATTTGACTCGCCAGAATGCGATCCATGTCATCGCCACCGAGCTCGCTGTCGCCGCCGGTCGAACGCACTTGAAACACGCCGTCGTCCAAGTCGAGGATCGTCACGTCGAACGTTCCGCCGCCCAGATCGTAGACCGCAAATCGACCATTCTTTCGTTTGTCGAGTCCGTATGCGAGCGCTGCGGCCGTCGGCTCGTTCATCAATCGCAACACCGTGAGCCCTGCAAGGCGCGCCGCGTCTTTGGTGGCTTGGCGTTGTGCGTCATCGAAATACGCCGGCACGGTGATGACCGCTGCATTCACGGCTCCGAGCTCTTCCTCGGCACGGTCTCGGAGCTCGCGCAAGATCTCTGCGCTCACCTCGACGGGACTCACCGCCCTGCCCTCACCCACCTCGAAACGAACGACGGGACCTTCGCTCGATGCAAAACGATAAGGACCGAGGCGACGTGTCTCTACATCGTTGGCGCCACGCCCCATGAACCGCTTCACACTCGAAATCGTCGTACGCGGATATTCGAGCGCGAGCTCTCTCGCGCGCGCACCCACGATACGCGCATTGGAGGCTCCCTTGATCTCAGGGTAATGCACGACGCTCGGCACGAGCGCTTCACCATCGCAATCACGGATCACCACCGGTGCACCCGTGGCGGCGACGTATGCCACGACGCTATTGGTCGTTCCGAGATCAATTCCGATCGCACGCGGACGAGCCACCGGATCGTGGATTTGGAGCAGAGACATGTCGTTGACTCAAACTGTCGCGTCAGGGCGCGGTGGCTTCCTCTGCGACGCTCTCGATTTCATTCAAAAATCGCCTAAAATATTGCATTTTAGAGAGCTCACGGGCGATCTCGTCGCCCGTGCCTTGGGAAAAAAGCGCATCGAGACGTCGATATGTGCGGCTCTCGTCCTCTCGCACTTCGGCCTCGAGTTTTTTCACAGAATCGAGATCACGCTTCGCTCGCGCTTCGGAGAGCGCCTCTCGACGTTCCATGATCTCCATCAAGAACATGGGATCGGCTTTCGCTTCGCCCACGGCTCCATCCCCCCGAAGCGCGAGCAGCGCCCGCGCGCGGGTGAGCGGATCTCGCAAGGTGCGATAGGCCTCGTTGACCGCGACTGCATTCCGGAGCGCGAGCTGCCGCTCGGAGGAAGGGGCAGTGACAAAGCGATCGGGATGGAGTGCACGCTGCAAATCGCGATATCGACGCTCGATCTCCGCGGATTCCAAATCGAAGATGGCGGGCACACCGAACGTCGCGAAAGGGTCCATGATTGACGCGCGCGAGGCTAAATCGAGAACGATTCGCCGCAACCGCACCCTTTCTTCTCATTCGGGTTCACGAACTTGAAGCCGTGTCCCATGAGCTTCACTTCATAGTCGAGCACCGAACCACGCAGATAGACGAGGCTCTTCGGATCCACGACGACCTTGAGCCCACCATCGAACTCGTACACGAGGTCGCGCTCTCGAATTTTGTCTGAAAATTCAATGACATAAGAAACGCCCGAGCAACCCCCGCCCCGCACCCCCAGGCGCAGTGCGGCGTCCGGCGTTCCTCGACGCTCGAGCGCTTGCTTTGCCATCTCGACGGCCTTGGGCGTGAGATCGATCTCGGCGCGCTCGGCAACCGCTTGTTCGTTCGCCATGGCGGATGATTCCATCGTGTGCCTCAAGATGCGTTTTCTGCTTTTCGTGCAGCCTGCTTGCGCCGGTAGTCGCCGATCGCGCTCTTGATCGCGTCTTCGGCGAGCACCGAGCAATGGATCTTCACAGGCGGAAGATTCAGCTCGCTCACGATCTGCGTGTTCTTGAGCTCCATCGCCTCATCGACGGTCTTGCCCTTGACCCATTCGGTCGCGAGCGAGCTCGACGCGATGGCGCTCCCACATCCGAACGTCTTGAACTTCGCGTCCTCGATCACGTTCGTTTCGGGGTTCACCTTCAGCTGAAGACGCATGACGTCGCCGCATGCCGGCGCACCCACGAGCCCCGTACCCACCGTCGGATCATCCTTGTCGAGCGTCCCGACGTTCTGGGGGTTTTCGTAATGCTCGATGACCTTGTTCGAATATGCCATGTCGACTCCGATGATTCATTCGTGAAGACCGCGCTCAATGAGCGGCCCACTCAATGGTTTTGAGATCGATTCCGTCCTTCCACATCTCATAAAGCGGGGACATTTCACGAAGTCGCTTCACCTGACGGATGACGAGCTCAGCGACGTAATCGACCTCTTCTTCAGTATTGAAGCGTCCAAGACCAAAGCGAATCGATGAATGAGCGAGTTCCTCGTCCACTCCGAGCGCACGCAGCACGTAGCTCGGCTCGAGGCTCGCGCTGGTACACGCGCTTCCCGAACTCACGGCGACATCTTTGATCGCCATGAGCATCGCTTCGCCTTCGACGAAGGAAAAAGACACGTTGAGGTTGCCAGGATGGCGCCATGGGTCGTCGGCGCCGTTCAAATGAATCTCCTCGATATGATCGAAGAGCTTCTTACGGAGACGCTGACGCAACCCGAACGCGTGTTCACGATCCTTTTGCCATTCGTTCACCGCGATTTCCGCGGCTTTCCCAAATCCCACGATGCTCGGCACGTTCAACGTGCCCGAACGCATGCCGCGCTCGTGACCACCACCGTCCATTTGCGCGACGAGGCGCACACGGGGTCGATTTCGCCGCACGTAGAGCGCGCCTACGCCCTTGGGGCCGTACATCTTGTGTGCACTGATGCTCGCGAGATCGACGTTCATCGCATCGACATCGAACTCCATACGACCCACGCCCTGCACCGCATCACAATGGAAGAGCACCCCTCGTTCACGCGTGATCTTCCCGATCTCGGCGATCGGCATGACGGTGCCGATTTCGTTGTTCGCGAGCATCGTCGACACGAGAATCGTTTTGTCGGTGATCGCGCGCCGAACATCGTCCGGAGAGATCTGTCCTTTGCTGTCGACATCGAGATACGTCACACGAAACCCCGAACGCTCGAGGCTCTTGCACGTGTCGAGGACCGCTTTGTGCTCGATTCGATTGGTGATGATGTGATCGCCCTTTTCTTTATAAAATTGGGCGATTCCTTTGATCGCGAGATTGTTGCTCTCGGTCGCGCCCGAGGTGAAGACGATCTCCTTCGAGCTGCTCGCCGAGATCAGCTTCGCGACGTGTTCACGCGCTTGTTCGACTGCGCTCTCGGCGTCCCATCCGAACGCGTGGTTACGGCTCGCGGCATTGCCATAACGCTCGGTGAAATACGGCAGCATCGCCTCGACGACACGCGGGTCGGTGCGCGTCGTGGCGTGATTGTCCATGTAGATGGGGAGCGCGATGGTCATCGTTCGATTGGTCTTTGTGAGGGCGGATGAAAGCCGGCCACGAGGACCGGTGTATGCGAATCGCATTCGTGGCGATCGCAACTTGGACAAGCCGCCACGTCCCTTTGAGGTTCGCAGCTATGGCATGTCTCGAGATAATCAAGACTCTTCGTGAGCTCGGCTTCGAGCTCACGAAGACGGGTGATCTGTGCACGTGTTTCTTCGAGCTTGCGTACGTAGAGGTCCGTAACCTTCTTCATCGCGTGGGGAGCGGAACCGCTCGCGCCCCAATTCTCGAGAAGATCTCGGATCCCGGGCAATGAAAGCCCGGCATCTTGCAGGCGGCTGATCCACTCGACTCGAGTCACGGAATCGCGCGAATAGAGACGATAGCCAGCTCCCGTGCGGCGGGCCGGCTCGAGCAGCCCGATCTCTTCATAGAGATGGAGCGCGCGCACTGTCTTGCCGGTTCGCTTGGCGAGTTCACCGACACGAAGCGGGCGCTCATCAGCCGAGTCCACCAAACGCAAGTGCTCGCGGCTCATCTCGTGGGCGAGAGGCAAGCGCTTCACCGGTTTGTTCGGTATCTTCGACACGTCCCAAGTCATGGAGGGTCCCACAGGGATGCAACACTCGAACCCTCACGTATGGGTAAGGGTTGTTGACAGCAGAGATCTAGGTGGCCGATGCCGTGGTGTCAAGC